>CAKOJJ010000027.1 GCA_934089275.1 uncultured Bacilli bacterium | reverse complement strand
AGATTAAAAAGAATGATCGTTACTAATGGCTATAATGTTTATCCATCAGTTATGGAAAAAATAATTAGAGAACATCCTGCTATAGAAGATGTTGTGGTTGTTGGAATACCTCATCCCTATAAAAAACAAGTTCCTATTGCTAATATCGTTTTAAAAGATAATTATAATGAAAGTGCTGAGTTAACAGATGATATAAAAAAATTCTGTGAAAAATCTATTGCTAAATATTCAATGCCTTATCGTTATAATTATATTAAGAGTGTACCTAAAACCTTAATAGGTAAAGTTAACTTTAAAAAATTAGAAGAAGAATGTTCTAGAAAGTATGGTAAAAAAGATGAAAGAGCCTCATAAAATAGGGTATAAAATATTTTTAACAATCCTAAAACCAATATATAAATTATATTATCATCCAAGAATTATTAATAAAGAAGTAATTCCGACAAAAGGACCAGTTATAATTTGTTCTAATCACCTTCATTTATTTGATCAAAATACGGCCCTTTTATCTACTAAAAGAATGATCCATTACATGGCTAAAAAAGAACATTTAGATGGAAAATTTGGTTGGTTCTTTAAAACAGTTGGATGCATTAGAGTAGATAGAGAAATACATGATGAAACTGCTAAAAGTGAAGCAATAAACTTACTTAAAAATGGATATATTGTTGGATTATTTCCTGAAGGAACAAGAAATCAAGTATTTGGTAAAGAAGAAATAAACAAAAAATTATATGAACTATACCAAGATGAATTAAGTTATAAAGATTTTATTAAAACACTAAAGAATAATCAAGTATGTATATCTGAATTAAATCTATTAAATAAGTTATTAGAAGATAATCGTATTACTTTAAAAGAATATAAAGAAAATGCATTAAATATTTATCCATATTTGGAACAACTACTTGAAAATAATACTATAACTAAAGAGGAGTATGCATTATCTCAGTTATTACCAATTAAATTTGGTGCAGTATCACTAGCAGCTAAAACCGGAGCCACAATTGTTCCATGTGCCGTTACTGGTAAATATACTTTTAAAGATAATCATTTAAATTTAAGATTTGGTACTCCATTTAAAGTAGAAAATGTTACCGATTTAGAAGGATATCGAAATAAATTAGAACAAGAAATAATTAATTTAAAATTAGAAGGATTAGAAGATATTAAAAATCATAAAATATAATATCTTTTTTTCTATATTGATAAATAAATTAATATGAGAAAAAATAAAACAAAAAAATGTTTGCGTTTTCTCTACTTTTATGCTATAATATAAACCGTAATCAAAGAAAGAGGGTTTTAAAATGAAAATTAATGAAATGAAAAGAGAAACAAAAAGAAGAATTTATGCTTTAGCACTTGCTTCAATTATGTTTGTATTACCTAAAACAAGAGCTTTTGCTGAAGATGTTGATATGAGTTCTAAGGTTGATATTGATAAAGCTATAAGTGAATTGGTTCCAGATGATACACCTACAGTTAAACCTGCTGAACCTGTTAAGCCAACAAATCCTGTTACTCCAACAGAACCAACAAATGGTACGGAGCCAACAAATCCTGTTACTCCAACAGAACCAACTAAGGGTACAGAGCCAACAAATCCTGTAAATCCTACGGAGCCAAGTGTTCCAGCTGAAACAACTGTACCGACAGAACCAACAAATGGTATAGATGATGAAAATAAAAATAATAGTCAAAAGAAATGTGATCATGTATGGGGAGCCGCCGATGATGTTACTGATCAAAAAGCTCCATCTTGTACAACTGATGGACATTATACTGAAATCTTTCATTGTAAAAAGTGTGGACAAGAAAAGAGAGTGTCTCATACTATTTCTGCACCAGGTCATAAATGGGATGGTGGAACAAGAGAAGGTAATAAAATAATTTATAGATGTCAAAATAAAGGATGTTATGAAGAATATGTGAAAACACCTGATCCAACAGAACCAACTAAGGGTACAGAGCCTACTACTCCTACAACTCCTGTAACTCCAACTAAACCGGGAAAACCTACTGATGTTCCTAAAACTGGTGATAATAGTATGATTTCTCAAGTTTTGGCTGGCGTTGTATTAGCATCAACAGCTGCTTTTACTCTAGCAGGAACAGCAATATATAAAGTAAGAAAAGAATCAGAAATAGCTGAACCAGTTGTTGATGATAATTATAAAGGAAAATTTCTTAGTAAAAGATAACCTAAAATAAAAATATACATAAAATACACTAGAAAGGATAGTGTATTTTTTATGAAGGAAAAAAGATGTGCTGACGACTATATGATGAATGACCAAATGATGGATAATACTATGCAGGCTCCAATTTATGAATGTCCTTGTGAAAGAGTATGTCATCGTGAAATATGTCATGAGGTTAGACATGTAAAACCAATTCATACTAGAATTATTAATCATCACATATATCATCATACTTGTACACCATGTTTCACTTGTTCAGAGGAAGATGAAATTTGTAATGTGTATGATTATAGTTGTAAATGCAGATAATTAAAATTGTCAAATAAGTGTATATTTATACATAAAAATATATTTTTTAATTATTTAATGTAGTATATTTATAACGTAGAGGAGAGATAAATATGCTATATCCATCAATCGATAAAATACTAAATTATGTTGATTCAAAATACAAATTAGTACATATCGTTGCAAAAAGAAGTATCCAAATGAAGGAAACTGGACACTACCAACTTCCAATAAATGAATATCATAATAAAAAAGAATTAGGAAGAGCATTAGAGGAAGTAGATAAAGGTTTAATTAAATACAATTAAATCTTTTTTTGCTTGACGGGGGGGTATTTAAAGGTATAATTTCACTAGGATATGGTGATTTATATGAATAATAAAGAAGAACAAATAAAAGTATATGTAATGATAGGAACAATAGTGATGCTTATAGTGATCTTTTCGGGAATAACATATGCTTTTTTTAGTGCCAGTAATAATAAAGGAAGTACGTCAGTTGTAGAAGTAAAAAGTGGAAAGATGACGATAAGTTATGCCGATGGTAAAAGTAGTTTGTTAGTATCAAAAGATATTCAACCAAGTAATAAGATAATAATAGATAAAACTTTCACATTAACGGGAACAAATACAACTAGTGGACTAACAATGCCATATAAAGTAGGAATAAAATATACAAATGGATTTAGTAATGGTCAGTTACATTATTACTTAAAGAGAACAAATCAAAATGCAAATATCACAAGTAATTTAATAGGAACAAGTAATCAAACAATCCCAGGAAATACAACAGAGACTGGATATACCAGTGGAATCTTTATAAAAAATAATATTGAAAGTTATTTAGAAATAGCAAACGGGGAATTTAAAGCAGGAACGTCAAATCAAACAATTACCTTTAATTTAAAACTACAATTTCCCGATACAGGTATTAATCAAGACATTGAAAAAGGCAAAAGTTTTACAGGAGAAATAGTAGTAAACTATGAAAATGAAACAGGAGTAGATTATATAACAAAATTATATAATGAAGATAAAGAAAATAATGGATTACTAATGGATGATACTAAAGATGCCAATATCAGATATAGTGGAAGTAATCCGAATAATTATGTTGAGTTTGGTAATACCGGAGAGTTATGGAGAATCATAGGAATCTTTAATGTAACTGATTCAAAAGGAGTAACTAGTCAAAAACTAAAACTAGTAAGAAATGAATTATTAGGTGTATTTTCATGGGATGCAACTGGAAACAATAATTATGGATATAATGATTGGACAGAAGCTGATTTAATGAAAGAATTAAACGGAGATTATTTAGATACTATTTTAACTGCCAATAAAACAAACTGGTATAATTCTATTTATACATCTTCTGGCCCAACTTTTCAACAAAAAGGAGTTTTATATTATAATAAAATTATAAAATTACATTATCAACAAATGATTAGCACATGTAACTGGAATATTGGAGGTAATGTATGGACGGGAAGTTTTCCATATAATTTAAATACTAAAGACCAATATAACGCAGAAAGAAATACAAAAGTATATAATGGTTTCTCAACAACATGGACAGGTAAAATTGGACTTATATATGTTAGCGATTATGGATATGCATCAACAGATAATGAATGTAGAAATGATATTAGAACAGGTGTAAAAGCAAATGCTTCATCAATGATTTATACTGATACCAAATGTAAAAATAATAATTGGTTACACAAACAAAGTACATATTGGACATTATCATCATCATATTCTAGTAATAAAAGCGTATTTTATATTTTTAGCTTAGGAACTGCTCACAGGGCTTATACATATATAAGTGCAGATGTTTTTCCATCACTTTATCTATCTTCAAATGTTAGTATTTCTTCTGGAGATGGAAGTTCATCAAATCCATATCTTTTATCAATATAAATATTAAATATAGAAAATTAAATTAAAACTACGCGCGGGTAGTTTTTTTCTTTTTTAAAGTATGATAATATATAGTTGGGATGATATAAGATGGAAGATAAAACTTATATAGTATTAGGAATAGTATACATAATAATAGCGATTGTTTTAGTCGTTGTTGTTTTAGTGCTTATTAATAAACATAATAAGAAAAAATTAGAGCAAATCCTTACTGATTTAGAATTAGATAAAAATTTAATTATATCTGCCAATATTCTTACAGAACTAAATAAAGTTGGATCACTAATTAATAATAAAAATTTAGAAATAAAATATGAGAATTGGAAAGAAAGATATAGACAGATTAAAGAAGTAGATATTCCATCTCTAGATAAAAGATTAAATGATTTAGAAGAATTAATAAGTGCTAAAGATTATAAGAAGTTTGTTAGTGACTCATCTAAATTAGAGCTAGAAATTTATTATATAAAATCTAAAAGTGAATTTTTATTAGAAGAAATTAAAGAAATAACTTTATCTGAAAGTAAAAATAGAGAAATAGTTACTAAGTTAAAAAAAGATTATAGAGATATTTATTTAAAATACAATAATAGTCCTAGTGATTATGAAGGAATAAATAATACAATTGAATTACAGTTTGAAAATATAGATAAATTATTTAATGCTTTTGAGCTTGCAATGGAAAATAATGATTATAGTGAAGCAAGTAAAATTGTTAAAGCACTTACTGATAACATTGGTAATATAGGAATTATTATTGATGAAGCATCTTCTATTATATTAATGGGTAAAAAATTAATACCAGCCAAGATTGAAGACATAAAAAAGGTATATGAAAAAATGACTAAAGAAGGATATTTACTAGATTATTTAAATATCGATTATAATATAAGTGAGGCGGATAAAAAACTTGCTGATATATTTGATAGATTAAAAGTTCTTAATGTTAATGATTCAATCATTGAACTAAAAACTATTTTGGATTATTTTGATAGTTTATATGGTGATTTTGATAAAGAAAGAGATGCTAAAAAGAATTATGATTCATTATCTAGGAAGATTGCTATTAAAAATAAGAAATTAAGTACTATTGTTAAGAATATCTCTTCTAAAATAGAAGATATTAAATATAGTTATGATTTAAGTGAAGAAGATGTTAAAGTTATCGATGAACTTAATTTAAGTATTAAAAATATTCAAAATGATTATGATATTATAATAGAAAATTTTAGAAATAAAAGTTTTTCTTATTCTCAATTATATAAAGAGTTAGAATTAATTAATGGTAGAGTTAATGTTACTGAAGAAAAAGTTGAACAAACTGTTAAATTTTTAAGTAGTTTAAAAGATGATGAAATTAGAGCTAGGGAACAATTAGATGAAATTAAAAATATTTTAGAGTCTAGTAAAGAAAAGATGGAAAGTTTTAAATTACCAATTATTCCAAAGGATTATTATGTAGAGTTAAGTGAAGCAAATGATGCTCTAGATAATATGATTGAAGAGTTAAATAAGAAGCCTATTTCAATTAGAGTTCTTAATTTAAGAGTTGATACGGCTAGAGATTTGGTTTTAAAGTTACATAAAAATACGACTGAAACAATTAAGAATGCTAGTTTAGCAGAGTCAACAATAGTTTATAGCAATAGATTTAGATTCAATAATAGAATAAATAATGCGTTAAATAGAGCAGAAGATTATTTTTATGAAGGAAGATACAGTGAGGCTTTAGAACTTGCTATTAAGTCTGTAAGTGATGTTAATCCGAATATTTATAATGAGGTAATGATTGCAAAAGAAACAATTTTATAATTGATAATATTTAAAATTTTGGGTAAAATAATTTTAGAAAAGGAGTATTTATGAAAGAAGAATTATTTAAAGATATCATTGAAGGAGATAATGTAACTAAATTAAAAAATGAAGTATGTGATGCTTTAAAGAAAATGGATAATGAAGAATTTTTACATTTATTTATGGCATTATGTTCTTTAGGCGAATTCGATGATGAATGTTGTTGTGGTGAACATTGTGATTGCGATGATTGTGATTGTGATTGCGATGATTGCGACTGCGATGATTGTGATTGTAAATAAGTAGAGAAATCTACTTTTTCTTTGGATTAAAATATAAAATTGAAGTTAGTGTAGAATATGTTGGGGATTAGTACCTAAAAAAGTACAATATAATTAAGTTAATTTAATAATAAATAAATC
>CAKOJJ010000026.1 GCA_934089275.1 uncultured Bacilli bacterium | reverse complement strand
CATTTTTTAGGTTTTTGCCTTTTTTATTGATCTTAAGGGCAAAACTACCAAAATCTCCACACTTTGGAAACACTATCCTTTTTTTTTACAAATTTGATTAAATTTATATCTTATGTTATAATATGCCTCAATTAGAGGGGTTAATATGGAAAAAATTTATAATTGTAGTTTAACAGAAGCTGATTTTGAATATCAGGATGATTCAAGAATAGTTGATACATCATTGATTTCACGTGGAGTGATTGATAGTGTTGAGGTTCTTGAAGAAAATAAAATTGAATCAACTGAGGATAATGCAGCTAAAATTGGAATTGATGTTAAGGATATGAAACAACACGATTCTTGGTATATGATAAATGGTAAGCCTTGTTATTTTAAAAATAGACCTAATAATCTTGCCATTTTAAATGAACTTCTTTGTGTTGAATTATCAAAATATCTTGGTGTTCCAACAATTGAATATAAAATAGCAACAAAACAAAAAAAGATTGTTGGTCTTGTTTCAGAAAACTTTTTAGTACCAGGTTATGAATATACAAAAAGTATATATGCTCCTAAGAATTTAATTCAAACAGTAAAAAGAATACTAACAGACGCTACTTTCGAATGTGATGATGTTCTAAGAAAACAAATAACGGGATTAGTACTTAGAAATTTCTATGCTTCATTAATTGATAGAAGGGAAAATTCATATTATGCAACTGATGGTGACAAAATTATTATTCCACCAACACATGATTTTGAATCAGCTTTTAGGAGAGTAGGTATTAGTGAGTCTATGGATCCTTTATTTGGATATAATTTTAATCCAGATTCAATTGATGTTTTAAAAGAGAATAATAAGTATTTTTTAGAATACGTTGAAGCTTTAAAAGAATATAATATGCTTATCGCGATGGCTTCGGTTGAGGAAAAACATCGTGTCATATTTCCAAATGAGTTTGTAGGACATTATTGTGATTATGATGCAAATAAAAAAGAGTTGATGAAAACTCTTGGATTTTAAGAAACGTAAGTTTCTTTTTTTTTATAATTTTCTATAAAGACCGATTGCAATACCTAATATAGTACAATTACTAACAATAATAGGAGCAAGTTCATCATTTTCAGGTTGTAATCTAATATGATCTTTTTCTTTATAAAACGTTTTTAAAGTAACTTCATTTTCTTCAGTCATAGCAGCTACAATATCACCGTTATGAGCAACGCTTTGTTTTTTTAGTATTACGATGTCTTTATCATAAATACCAACATTTATCATGGAATCTCCAGAACATTTTAATGTAAATATTGATTCTTTTGCTGGTATTAAACTTGCAGGTAGGGTAAAGAATTCATTTGGATTTTCAATTGCTTCAATTGGATTTCCACAAGATATTTTACCAAGTAAAGGAACTGAAACAACATCTTCTTCCTTTTTTTCGAATTCATTATCAACTAGAAGTTCGATAGTTCTAAATTTGTTTTCTTCTTTTCTAATCCAACCTTTTTTTTCAAGCTCTTTTAAATGAGTATGAGCAGTAGCAGGACTAGAAAGGTTCATACCTGCACATATCTCTCTGACACTTGGAGCATATCCGTGAGATACAATATATTTCTTTATAAATGTTAAAGTTTCATTTTGTTTTTTAGTTAATTCTTGGGCCATTTTTTATTCCTCCTATTAAAACTTTATCAAAAAATTTATAAAATGTCAAACAAATGTTTAATATATGATTATTTCTTTTTTTTATTATTGACACGAACAAATGTTCTTGATATGATTTAATTGTCGAAAGGAAGTGTTGATATGCAAAAACTTTTATATGATTATCGAGGGGTGATTTTAATTTTATTTGTTCTACTTATAGGATTCAGTTTAATGTCTATTAACGTTAGAAAACTTGAAACTATGGATACTAATAAACAAATAAATATCTATGAAAAATAATGTATTAGTTGAATAAAAATCTTTACTTAAATATATGTAGAGATTTTTATTTTGTTATGTTATAATCTTTAAATGGAAGTGAAATTTATGAATATACCTGATATGAATCAAGAAAAATCTAGAAATAAAGAAAACGTTGAATTTGTTTATAATAATCCAATAATTAGCAACAAATTTAATGGTAAAAAATATTTTATTAGAACTTATGGCTGTCAAATGAATGTTCATGATTCAGAGGAAATAAGTGCTCTTTTAGAAAACTTAGGATTTGAACCTGTTTCAGAATATGAAGATGCTGATATTATTGTTTTAAATACATGTGCAATTAGAGAAAATGCTCATGACAAAGTTTTTGGATTTCTTGGATTATGCAAACATTTGAAAGAATCAAAACCAGATTTAAAAATAATTTTTTGTGGATGTATGGCTCAAGAAGAAAGCGTTGTAAAAGAAATAATGGATAGACACAAATACATTGATTTAGTATTTGGTACACATAATATTCATGAATTTCCAAACTATTTAATGAATTTAAGTGATGGTTTAAATATTGAAGTTAAAAGCAATGAAGGAAATGTTTTTGAAATCGGAGAAACTTATAAAAGAGATTCAAAGTATGTTGCTTGGGTTAATATCATGTATGGTTGTGATAAATTTTGTACATATTGTATAGTTCCTTATACTAGAGGTAAGGAAAGAAGTAGAAAAAGCGAAGATATTTTAAGAGAAGTAAATTGCTTAAAAGAAAAAGGTTATAAAGAAGTTACATTACTTGGACAAAATGTTAATGCATATGGAACTGATAGAGAAGATGAAATAAGTTTTGCAGCTCTTTTAGAAAGTGTTGCTAAAACAGGAATAGAGCGTATTCGTTTTGTTACAAGTCATCCATGGAATTTTACTGATGAAATGATAGATATTATAGCTAAATATGATAATATTATGCCTTATATTCATTTACCTTTGCAAAGTGGATCAAATAGTATTTTAAGACTTATGGGAAGAAGATATACTAAAGAAGAATATTTAAGCCTTTATGAAAAAATTAAAAATCGTGTAAAAGATGTTGCTATAACAACAGATATAATTGTTGGATTTCCAAATGAAACTGAAGAAGATTTTCAAGAAACTTTAGATGTTGTAGAAAAATGTAAGTATGATGGAGCATTTACATTTATATATTCTCCAAGAGAAGGAACACCAGCTGCTCGTATGGAAGATAAAATACCAAAAAGTGTTAAAGAGGATAGGCTTCATAGATTAAATGAAATTGTTAATAAATATTCAAATATGAATAATCAAAAATATTTAAATCAAACAGTTAAGGTTTTACTTTTGGGTACTAGTGAAAAAGATGAAAACAAGTTATTTGGATATACAGAAACTCAAAAGCTTGTAAATGTTACTTGTGATAAATCTTTAGTAGGTCAAATTGTTGATGTAAAAATTACTGAAGCAAAAAGCTTTAGTTTAGATGGTGTAGTGGAAAAGTAGTTTTACTTTTCTTCTTTTTTTGGTATAATTAATCTTGAGGATAGAGGGGAATATATATGCAAGATAAAAATCAAAATAATGTAGAAGAAACTAGTTATACAAACCCAAAAGATGTTGAACCTGTAGTTATTGGTGAACTTAGAAAAGAAAAAATAGGACGACCAATGATTGTTGTTGAGCTTGCAATATTACTTATTATTGTTCTTGTTGGTTTACCAATGGTGAATAGTATGATGAATGATGAAAACAGTGTTCTTTATAAATTTTTAAATGGAAATAATAGTTCAACAAATAATAATGTTACTACTAGTCAAACTTATGTTGATGCTAAAAAAGAACAACCATTGTTAAAAACAACATCTATGAAAACTGGGAACCTTATATTAAAAAATTTTTCACTTTATAATAATACGATAAAAATGACTATTTCAAGTTATAACAATATTATAAATTTGGATGAAAGTGAGTATTATTTTGAAATTTTATCAAATCAAAATAGTAACAAAATTGCATATGTAAAACTTACAGGAACTTATGATTATCAAGAAAAAGAACTTGAATTTAAAACAAATGTTAATTTTAATAGTAATATAACTTATTTAGGTAAAGTAGTTTTAATGACAGATGATGATTATCCTGAATATAAACTTGAAACAGATGAATCAGGTATTGGTAATCTTACTTGTAAAAAAGATGATAGAGAATTAGATTATGTTTTTTCTTCTGATAAATTAATCAGCTTTAGTGATACAAATGTAGTAAAAAAAGCCGGATTAACTGACGAAGAATATTTAAGTGTGCTTGGTGATTATAAAACACTTACTAATAACTTAGGAAAATCAGCTACTTTAGAAGAAACAAGTGAAGGTATTCTTTTTAAAACTAGTGTTGATTTAGAAAAAGGTGCTGTACCTGAAAGTGTTAAAGACTATAATTATTATGCAGTAAGCACGAATGTGAAAAAAATCTATTACTCTATGACGGGAAAAGGATTTGATTGTAAATGATTCACAACTTTTGTATAAACGATTTTGAAGGTCCACTAGATTTACTTCTACATTTAATTCGTAGTAGTAAAATGGATATATATGATATCAATATTGAAAGCATAACTCGTCAATATTTAGAATTTATCAATGCTAACAAAGATTTATCTATGGATGATTCAAGTGAGTATTTAGTAATGGCTGCTGAACTTATTCATCTTAAAAGTAAACTTCTTTTAAATAAAGATGATGATGAAGATGAAGACAGTGAATTTGAATTTAATTCTGAAGAAGACTTAAAAATGCGTTTGCTTGAATATGAAAAGATAAAAGGTATAACTGATTCTTTTAAAGAACTTGAGGATAAAAGAAGTGAATTTTATACTAAACTTCCAAGTGATTTAAGTGAGTATAAAAAAGAAGAAGTTTTAAACTATGGAGAAAATGATTTAGATGATTTGATTAATGCATTTGAACTTTTTTTATCAAGACAAAAGCTTAATAAACCACTTAATACTAAAATAATGAAAAAAGAATTAAGTGTTAAAGAAAGAACACATCAAATAAGAAATATTCTAAAAGAAAAAAGAAAATGTCATTTTGAAGAATTATTTGAAGAGTTTACAAAACCTTATGTTGTTGTAACATTTTTATCTATTTTAGAAATGGCTAAAAACAATGAAATATTAATAAAACAAGATAACAATTTTGGAGAAATATCAATAGAAATGAAGTGAAATAATGGAACAACTAGGAATACTTGAAGGAATACTTTTTGTTATGGGTGATGAAGGGTGTGACTTAAAAACTTTATCGGAGATAATGGAAATAAGTGAAGATGAAGTTAAAAACTTGTTAAAAGAATTGAAAAAAAACTATGAAGCTAAAGATCGTGGACTTAGAATTTCTTATTTAGGAGATGCCTTTAAACTAACGACTAAACAAGAACATAAAAAATACTATGAATCTTTAGCAGTTAATCCAGGAACAAATAAACTAAGTCAAGCTGCTTTGGAAACTTTAGCAATAATTGCTTATAATCAACCGATAACTAATCCAGAAGTATCAGAAATCAGAGGAGTACAAAGTGGTCAATTAATAAGAAAACTTGTAGCTAAAGGACTTTTAAAAGAAGTTGGTAAATCAGACCTTGCGGGAAGGCCAAATCTTTATCAAACAACAAGTGAATTTTTAGATTATTTTGGACTTGCAACGTTAGAAGATCTACCTAGTATTGATATGAATGAAGTTAATAATGAAGAAACTGATGATGTCGAATTGTTCACATCGACTTATAAAGAAACTAGTAATTAAAAGCATCTTGAAATAAAGTTGCTTTTTTGTTACCATATTTACAAAAAAAGAGGGAATGATTATGGCTAAAAACTTAGAGTTAATTTCAGGATATTATAAATATGAAGATGGGTCAAAATTTCTAACTGTTCTTGCAGCTGCGAATATTTTACTAAGTGCCACATTTTCACCGATACCTTCAAGTATTTTTATGTCTCTAGGTTTTAGTATGATCGGAACATCCGTAGGAAAAATTATTGATTTAAAAGATGATTTAGCTCTAATTAATGAAATGAAAAAAATATACGATGAAATTGTAAAACATTATACTAAATTAAGCGAAGTGTTTGATTTTGATGATCCAGTGCAAATATTTGCTTTATATATTTATATGTTAAAACAAGGTTATTTATCTTTATACCAAGATTATCAATTTGGTGAAGCTAGTGAAGAAATTAATGCTCTTTTGGGAGCTGAAGTTATAATGGGAACGGGAGTATGTAGAAATGTTTCTACATTACTAAATGATATTTTTAAAGAAAGTGGAATATCTTCTAAGCAATGTAACGTTTTTTCTGCGGGAGAAAATGAAAAGAAATCTTTTTTTCCTAATCATACTATTGTTACAGTAGAAAAAGATGGTATGTCATATTTATTAGACCCAACAAATTCTCTAATTTTTCAACCAAGTGAATTGAGGCATGTATATGTTAGTAATGGAGAATATGTATATTTAAATCTTTTTGAAAGATTAAAAATTGCGCATAATATGGAACTTGCTTCAATAGAGGATAGTAAAGAAGCAATGAAAAAGACTTTAGAGACATGTTCGAAAAATGAGGACATTCTTGAATCTTTTTATAAAGAAAATGAAGACCTTTATGAAGAAATGGCTCATAAGAAACAAAAAATTCAAAAATATTTTCGATAATATTTTATAAATTAACGCATATGATAATAATTACATAATTAAGTTATCTTATCAAAATAAAACTACTTTTAATTTAATAAAAGTAGTTTCAGACTGTTGACAAAATAAATATTGTTAATGGTCTTTTAATTTTATAAAAAATGTTATATAATAAATACGTAAG
>CAKOJJ010000025.1 GCA_934089275.1 uncultured Bacilli bacterium | reverse complement strand
ACATTAACTTTTTCATACAAATTTTATTTTTATCGGGATGTTATCTCTAAATTTAACGTACATCTTTTTTGACAACACAAAAAAAACACAAAGAATTCATTGTGTTTTCTTTGAAAAAATGATGTTTACTGAATTTACTTAACAGCAAAAATTTTAATTAATTACATTAGTTATGCAATTCTGAATGCTGGTGATATTCCGCCAGTTGAAGGAACTGAAGAAGAACTATGTGAACCGTTTGTTGATACTACTAGACCATTGTAATCTTTGCTAAAACTAACTGAACGAAGCCACCATTTTGTTTTACTTACATTATATTGTTTTATTGCATCTGCATAATTACTTGTTGTTACTCCTAAATTTTTATAATAGTCTAATTGCTTTGATGTCCCTACTGATGTATCTGATTGAGAACTAGATGAACTTGCAAAATCACCATATATTTCTTCACTGGATAGTAAATATAATTTATCTTGTGTTTCAAAGTTTGTTTCTCCACTGTTATTGCCGTGACTTGATATTACTTTTGTTGAAGTTATAACACTTTGTAAATCAGTTGGCAACGAATTAAATAAAGTTCCACTTATATATGTACGTGCATTTGAATTTTCCCAACCTCCTATTGAGGTAAAATCAACAATAAACTTTTGAGTTGTTATTATGTCAGCAAATTCAACTACAAATCCACATGCTGTTTCACTTGTTTCGGTTGTACATGCACTCATATTTGCGATTCTTACATAATGTGTTCCTAAATCTCCTAGATCTACTTTTTTTGTATCTCCTACATTATATTTGTTTGTATTTCCTGCTTTAACATTTGCTGCTATTGTTGCCCAACTATCTTTTTGAAATTGATTTTCTACGCCGATTGTATCTCTTTCTACGGCATTGAATTCCAACTTACACGTATATTCTTCTGTAACATTTTCTGTTGTTACTTTATCTAATGTTACTGTTAATGTTCCGTTTACTGAACTTTTTGCTAAAACTTTCGTTGCATCATTTTCTAGTTTATTTTTGATACTTGTGTATTTTGCTGTTGTTCCGTCCTTTGGTACACATGTTACACTTACTTCTGCATCATAGTTACTTGAATTATTTGTTACTTCATATGTTAAGATACTTGTTTGATGTAACCATTTTAATTCACTTGTTGTAAAATTAATTATTTTCTTGGTATCATCTATTACTGAATTATATACATTATTTCCATCTAAATTTGCAGCCGTAAAAATTACTGAGAAATCACTTTCATTTTCACTTACTTTTGCATTTCCATTTATTATTAATGTTGTTGAAATTGCTGCAAATCCAATTGCCATTAATAATATTGCTATTATAAGTACACTTTTATTTTTCATAGTTTCACTTTCCTTTTTATTACATATATTTCATATTTATTATGTGTAAATAAAGTATTTATATAACGAGAAAGTTTAAATATTTAATAAAAAAACTTACTATTCTAAGCATAAAAAAACTACTAACTTTTTGTTAGTAGTTCATGTTATAAACTATATGTTTTCTTATCTATGTTTTCTTTTAAATAAGTTTTAAATTCATCAATAGACATTGTAATTTTATCATCTTTACCATATAGTCTTAAAGTAACTGTTTCGTTATCTCTTTCATCATTTCCTAAAACTAATGTTATTGGAGTTTTCATCATTTGACTTTCTCTCATTTTATAACCTAGTTTTTCATCTCTATCATCTAGTTTTACACGAATATTCGCGTTTCTTAATTCGTTATAAATTCTATTTGCATAATCCAAATGATATTCATTATTAACTGGAATAATTGTTACTTGATTTGGATTTACCCAAAGAGGTAAAGCTCCTTTAGTTTCTTCAAGATAGAATGCAATAAATCTATCAATTGAACCAAGAATTGCACGGTGAATTACTACTGGAGTTTTCTTACTTCCATCTTGATCTACATATTTTAAATCAAAATTTGCTGGTAAACAGAAATCAAGTTGACATGTAGATAAAGTATATTCATTACCAACAGCAGGTTTAACTTGAACATCAAGTTTTGGTCCATAGAAAGCCGCTTCTCCAACTTTTTCAACATATGGAATACCGATATCATTTAAAACTTCTCTTAATTTATTTTCAGCTTTATCCCACATTTCATCATCATCATGATATTTTACTTTATCTTCTTTATCTCTTAAAGAAAGTTCAAAACGATAGTTTTTAATATTTAATTCTTTATAAACATCTAATATTAAATCAACTACTCCTCTAAATTCACTTTCAATTTGGTCTGGAGTACAGAAGATATGTGAATCGTTTTGACAGAATGTTCTAACACGTTCAATTCCTTTTAAACTTCCACTTGATTCATATCTTGCATCTCTTGCTACTTCAGCAATACGTAAAGGTAAATCACGATAAGAATGAATATCATTTCCATAAATCATCATATGATGAGGACAGTTCATTGGTCTTAAAACAAATTCTTCTCCTTCAACTTCCATTTTAGGGAACATACTATCTTGATAATGTGCCCAGTGTCCAGAAATTTTATAAAGTTCAACATTTCCAAGTGGTGGAGTTAAAACATGTTTATATCCAAGTTTCAATTCTTTATCTTTGATATATTCTTCAAATTCATGCCATACAGTATATCCATTTGGTAAATACATTGGAAGACCTTTTCCAACTAAATCATCCATCATATAAATACCTAAATCTTTACCTAATTTTCTGTGATCTCTTTCTTTTGCTTCTTCAAGTTCAGTTAAATAAGCATTAAGTTCTTCTTCAGTTCTGAAACATACTCCATAAATTCTTTGAAGCATTTTATTGTTTCTATCACCTTTCCAATAAGCACCTGAGAATTTAGTTAGTTTGAAATATTTACATTCTTTAACTGTATCAACGTGAGGTCCACGACATAAATCAGTAAAATCTCCTTGAGTATAAGTTGAAATAACTGTTGAATCTTCATCCATTCTAGATATTAAATCTATTTTATATGGATCATCTTTAAACTCTTTTAAAGCTTCTTCTTTACTTATTTCATTTCTAACTATTCTTTTTCCGTCTTTAGCAATTTTTTTCATTTCTTTAGAAATTGCTTCAATATCCTCTTCATTAATAACTTTATCTCCTAAATCAACATCATAGTAAAATCCTTCTTCTACTACTGGTCCAACCCAAAATAAAGCCTTTGGATATAAATGTTTTATTGCTTGTGCCATCATATGAGCACATGAGTGATTTAACTTTCTTAAATCTTCATCTTCTTTAAAATTAATCATTTTTTTCTCTCCTATCTTTTATTAACTTTCTAATTCCATTAGTATCTTTTCCAAGATAATCAAATGTCAATTCTGTGTAATAATCTTGTATTGAACAATATTCTACAACTATAGAATCTCCGATAGCTACTTTACTACCATTTACGATAGCTTCGGTTGGTGATTTTATACTTTTTCTACCAATTGGTATTATACCATAAATTCCTAAGTTTGTTCTAACGTAAACACACCCTTTTGATTTATCTATACATAGAACTGTTGCAATAAGAGGACTATCTTTATACTTTTCAATATATTTGTTCATTAACATTAAATCAATGTTTTTTTCAAAACTATCTGATTCATATTCTTTTTCACTTGTGTGAATACACATATTTTCACAGTTATGTGCTAACTCGTCTATTTTATCATATTCACCATCCAAGGAATAACCAATTATCAAATGATTCATTAAATCAGCAAATCTTCTTATCGGACTTGTAAACATTGCATATTCATCTAAAGCTAAACCAAAATGTCCAACATTAATTGTAGAAAAATAAGCTTTTTCCATAGAACTCAACATAATTTTTGAAAAATATGGATTTTCTTTAATGAATTCACTTTTATTAGCATCACGCATTAAATTTTGTAAAAACTTAGGATTTTTTATTGATGAAGTTCGATAAAACTTTCCAATATTATTAAGATTTTTTTTCAATTTGTATAACTTATCTACATCTGGTGCTTTATGACAACGATATACTCCAATAGTGTCTAAATATTCAAAATATTTAGCTACTATTTCATTAGCTAAAACCATAAAGTTTTCAATCATTAATTGAGCTTTATCTCTTTCTCTTACATGAACATCTTCAACTTCTCCAAATTCATTTATTTCGTATTCATATTCAGCTACATTAAATGACATGCATCCTCTTTTTGATCTTCGATATTCAAGTATATTGGATAAGTCATTCATATCTTTTAGTAATTCATAAAATGGTAAATATTCATCATCATAATCTGCTCCATTTAAAAGATTATTTACTTTTCCATATGACATTTTTTTATTACTTCGTATAACACTTTTAAAAATGGAGTAATCAACAATTTTTCCGTCAGGGGTTATTTCAATCTTGATCGTTTTTGCAAGTTTATCTTCATCTTCATTCAATGAACAAATTCCATTTGATAATTGAAACGGAAACATTGGAATAACTTTATTTGCTGGATAAATACTTGTTCCTCTTTTATAAGCTTCATCAAATAACATACTTCCTGGTTTTACATAATGACTCACATCAGCAATGGATACATATAGTATATAGTTACCCCCCCCGATTTTCTCAAGGGATACAGCATCATCCAAATCCTTTGATTTCTCACCATCAATAGTTATCGTTATTAAATGTCTTAAATCTATTCTTTTTTTAATTTCTTCTTCAGATATCGTTTTGCTTAAAGATTCAACTTCTTCTATAACTTCTGGTTTAAATTGAACTTCAAGTCCAAATTCTTCAGCATATACTTCAAGTTCACTGTCGACTTTATCCATTTTCTCTAAAAACTGGTAGTTTCCATGCTTATCTATTTCATATATAAGAAAGTCACCAACTTTTACATCTTCTGGAACTTCATTTACTTTTAGATCAGCAATACTTATTGATTTTGCTTTTAATTTACCAGAATCATCATAAACACTAAAAATATGTTTTTTTCTTCTTTTTTCTAATACTTTTTGAACTTTAGCAATAGAACCATTTTCTGAATAATTTATTAAAACATCTACTTCATCTCCAACATCTGCTCCATTAATATAATTAGTCGGAATATATACTTTTTGATCATTCACTTTTACAAAGAAATAGTTCTTACTATAATCTCTTTCAACAATTGCTTTTACTAAATAGGTGTTTTTAATAACTGGCTTTGTAGCTACTCTTACTATTTTAGCAATAAATTGGTGTGGAAAGTTTTTAACTGGACTACATTCAAAAAAAACATGACTCTTATCTTTATATTTTTTTGCATCTTTGGATGGTACAATAGCTATATTTCCACGCCCCATATCAATATAACGATTGTTTTCTTTAGAAATACAAATAGTTCCTTGTTTATAAATAAATTCTTTTGGAACTCGTAAATACGTGGAATCTTTATCTCCCATTATAAAACCTGAACACTCAAGTTCATATAAGGTGTCTATTAATAATGGATAATCCTTTTCGGTTATACCTAAATACTTTATTAAATCTTTTATTGAAACATATTTGTTTTTACCATTAAAGTACTCAATTATCTTTTGTTTCATTTGTACCAAACCTCCTAAAAATAAACAAAAAAAGAGATGTTCAAGAGTGCATAAATAGCACGGTACCATCTCTTTTATTTAACTTCTTTATGATAACGGTTTATTCCGGAATTTATTAATTCTCTTAGAAGGTAGTAATTAAATACTCAATTATTTGTTTTCACCAACCACAAACTCTCTAAAAATTAAAAATTATTTAATGTTGTCCTTCTTCTTCGATTTCTACCATTATGTTATCACTTTGAATTTACTATGTCAATGATGGTATATTAACTTTTCTTCTAATATTTCCCTTATTTATACGAATCATATCTTCATCAACATAATCGTTTAACGAATTAAATTCGTCACATACCTTTTTTAATTCTTCAATATATTGTTTTCTTAATCTTTGAAGTCTATCTTTATTTAATAAACGATCATTAAAGTATAAATCATGTAAAACTTTTTCATTTAATAAAGATAAGTAATTTCTATGATCAGTAATAATCGTATTATATACTCCATTATCAAAAGGCACTAATGAATAATGAGTTTTATCTATTCTTGAACAAATAATATCAGTAATAGTTACGGCATCTTTTTTAGTAAGTCCACTTAAATATACTAAATATTCATTTAAAGCATCATTTACTTCTTTATCACTTTTTAATTTATATCCACGATATAAAAATGGTAATCTATGTTGAGTCATAAATTTTGAATATTCTTTAATTACTAATTCATCAAAATAATCATTAACTTTAAATAAGTCAAAACTTACATAACTTCCTTTATCTTTTAATGACACTTTTTTATATAATTCATATAGTTCTTCAGCATCTTCATCAAAATCAGCATATGATTTATATTCTTTTCCTATTTTTATATCTTTTTTAGAAACTGTTAAACCTTTTACTACTCCACTTGGATAAAATTCAAGTTCATAACAAATAGTTTGATAAGTATGACCTGGTTTAAAAGAAAAATCATTTTCTACAAATTCATCCATTTGAACTTTTTCGCTTTCAAGGTATTCTAAATAGTTTTGCATAATACTTCTATCAGTTACATATGGAGAAATATCCATAACATATATATTAAGCTTATTTCCATCTACTTTATAAGCACGATTTCTAAAAAGGAAAGCATCTTCTAAAGTTGGTGATTTTGTGGACACCAATCCATTTATTCTTGTAACTTCGTAACTTAATTTGTCATCATTATATTCTGGGTAATTATATTCAGGAATGTATTTGTAAAACTCACAACTTTTCATACTTGCAATTTCTTTATATGCAGCTTTTTTACGATATTCTTTAATTAAAACATTTTTAATATATTCTTTAAAATCATTTAATATTTGATCAATTTCATTCTTTTCTTCTCTACTTAAACGTATATAGTAACTCTTAGTAAACAAGTAATATACTTCTCTTAAATAATCTTTGTTTATGTAATCACCATTCTTGTCTTTTATCATTATTTTAAAGTTCTTAATATATTGTTCTAGTATATAAAATACAATATGTTTTCCATTAACTTTAGTATTAGTTGCTTTAATATTTCTTTCAAGCAATGTTCTGATATACATATAACAAGATTCATCATCTAACCACTTAACTAAAATATCTTCAAATGGTTGATCTGTTTTTTCTTCGACTAAATATATTTGCTTTTCTCTAAAAATGTCTTCTAGTCTTTTTAAATATTTTCTATTTTTATCATTTTTGTCTAAACTTCTCTTCTTTTTCTTTAAAACATCTAACAAATAAAAATACTCAGTAACTAGATCTTCTTTAAGACGTAAAGAATCATCTAATTTCTGAGTACAAATGGAAACACATCTATCTATAAGTGAAGTGTTACTAAAATCAGTGTTGACAACTAAATAAGAAACTATTGTAAGCATTTCCTTTAAGCTACATTCCTCTAAATCTATTTTTTCAATATCATATAAAGCTTCCATAAAACCACCCTACCTATGTTTAAATAACTTACACTTTTAGTATAATGAATATTTTATGAGTTTTCAATATGGAATTAAAAAAAATTTTATGTTAATATTATATATAGAATAAGGAGGATGTTAAATGGATTATAATATTTCTTTTAAATTAAGTTCTAATTCAATAATTATTTCTAAAATGAAAAGAACTGTTGAACAAAAGAATTTGAATAATACAAATGTAATTAACTTAAAAGAACTTAAATTTTCTTGTTCATATATTTTGGAAAATAAAGAACTTGTTTCATCTTTCTTAAATGTTACAATCTTAAAGAAAAATATCAATACAGTTGTTATATCATCAAATGATATAGCTAATATTTCTTTAGAGCTTATCAATACTTGGGAACATATTAAAAAAATAATATTTAAAGAAGATAAAGATATAAATATGGATATTTTCTTAAAATTAATTGATAATCATTATGTTAAAGAAATTGAACTTTATAGTATGTCAAAATATTTAATTGAAAGATTAGATGTTAATAAAAATTTAGTTGTAAAAACAAGATCTCAAATAGAAAAAAAATCAAGTTTTATGATAATAAACTCACTTAATTCTTTTTCAGATATATATTATAAAAAATATATAATTGTAAGTGAAAATGATGATTTTGATGATATTAAAACATTTATGAATTTAAATGATAAACTTAAAACAATAAAGATAATGAAATATTCAAATGAATTATTAACAACTATCTTGGATGAAATTATATCCAATAAGAAAAAAAATATAAAAATTGAAATTGAAGAAAAAAACAATGATTTAAAAACTATTTTTAATTCAGTTAACTATTTAAAGAAAGTTAATAAAAATTATTTGGATGAAAATAATATTACTTTTAAACTTAATTATTCTGATGCATATAAGAAAAAAAACTTATTTAAAGAAATTAATTTTAAAATGTTTACTACAATAATAATATTTATTATGGTTACAGCTGCTGTTACTTTGATGCTTGATTATTATGCTCAGTTTAAAGATAATAAAACGGTTGAAAAAGAACTTATAGATATCAGCAAAATAATTGATAATGCAAGTAGCAATAATAATTTAGATGATAATGATCGTGATATTGATTATATCGATAATCGTGAAGAAACATCTACTACTACTAAGAAAGCAGGATCAAGCTATTCAAGTGCTTACTATACTGATTATAAACAAGTTTTTACAGAACTTATGAAAAAAAATAATGATACAGTTGGTTATTTAATTGTTAATAATACAAAAATTAATTATCCAGTTGTTCAAGCAAGTACTAATTCATATTATTTAAATCGTGATTTTAATAAGAGAAAAAATTCAATGGGATGGATTTTTATGGATTATCGAAATAATCCAACTAACTTAGATAAAAATACTATAATATATGGTCATAATATAAAACAAGGTATAATGTTTGGTACTTTAAAATATGCTTTAAATAGCAGTTGGTATAGAAAAGAAAGTAATCAAGTTATTACTTTTAATACTCCTACTAAAAATATGAAATGGCGTATATTCTCAATTTATAAAATACCAGCTACGGAAGATTATTTAAAAACCGAATTTGCAAATGATGATGAATATATGAATTTTATAGATATGTTAAAATCAAGAAGTTTATATAATTTTAATGTTAACATTGATGCTTCTTCAAAAATATTAACTTTATCAACATGCTTCTCTCATACAACAAGACATGTTGTACATGCAGTTTTAATTGATGAAGAAGAAATAAAAACTCAAGAATAATATCTTGAGTTTTTTAATCTCTAAAATATGGCCATTTAGAAAATCCAAAAAATGATGCAACTAAATTAAATGGAAATAACATTGTTTTATTGTTTAATGCTAAAGCATAATCATTATATACTCTTTTTTGTGATTTAATTTGTTCTTTTATATCTTCTAATTTAGGATCATTTGAATCTACTTTATAAAAATAATCTATAATATCTTCTACGGCAATTAATTTATTGTATTCATTTGTGTCATTTCCAGATAATTTCATATATTCGTCAATAGATTTAGTTAAATCCTTCCAAGAAGCAGTTACAGCATTTCTTAAAGTTATGAGTTCATTATAAACAATAATAGTAAATATAGTTACTAAAACAACTAAAATTATTAATAGTATAATGAAATATTTATGCATATTTATCACCTAATTTAATTATATATTTTTCTATATAATTTTTCTATATAAATCGATATATTTGTCATTTAAATTGGAATTTATATCTTGAATTAGAAATTTTTTAATCTTCTCTATATCTTTTGAATCTTTGTTAGTTATTTGTAAATACATATATCTTAATAAGTATTCATCATTTTCTTTTAAGGCAGCTAATAAACAATTTTTAACAATAAGAGTTCCTCTAAGATCATGAATGATTTTTCTTTTAGTTAACTTTTTATAAGAAATATTTGTTACTATCATTTTACGAACCATTTTACAAATATTTATTTCATCTTCATATGTTAAATAACTGAGATATGCAACTTTACCATTGATTACCTCAATTGCAATTGAATTTATTCCATCACATAGAACATATTTATCGTCTTCTAAATCTATCTTTACATTATAACCAATGAAGTCTTTTAAATCACTTACTTTATACACTTTTATTTTTAAAAGTCTTTCAATATCATCACTGTTTTCCCATTCATAATAACTTATAGGCGATTCATTAAAGTTTAAAGTTATATCATAATAATATTTCATTTTGACCTCCTAATTTAATTTTATTAAAATAAAAAATCCAACTACTATAAATATAATATATACAAGACTATGTTTAACATATTCAAAAAAATTATACCCAATTTCAAAATAATTTAAATAAAGTATACATATACTCAATGAAAATGAAATACCAATAATTAAAAACAACTGTAACATAAATTTATTCATATTAAATTATATGAACAAGCATAAAAAAAAGAAGATTACTCTTCTTATTTATTATGCAATTCGGAAAGCTGGAGAAACGCCATTATAGGAGCTTGCAATGTCGTAGTTCCCACCACCATCGACGTTGACTTTAAGAAAACTGTTGTTGGTACGGCGGGAATGAGCTGAACGAAGCCACCAATGTAAATTACTTCCATTATATTGTTTTATTGCTCCAGCATAACTGCTTGCTGTTACTCCTTGATTTTTATAATAATCTAATTGCTTTGATGTTCCTACTGATGTATCATCCTTGTTACTTTCCCATACTTCTTGAGCGTTTAACAAATATAGTTTATCTTGAGTTTCAAAATTTGTTTCTCCTTCTGTTGGTCCATGTCCTGATATTACTTTTGTTGTTGTTATTACATTTTGCAATTCATTTGGAAGGGCACTATATATTGTTCCATTTATATATGTGCGAAGTTCTGAATCTTTCCATCCACCTACATTTGTATTTGTGCTATTGAATGGTTGTCTTGTTATTATATCTACAAACTCAACTACAAAACCACATGCTGTTTCGCTTGTTTCTCCATTTGTACATTCACTCATGTTTGATATACGCACTGTATGTATTCCTAAATCGCCTAGGTCGACTTCTTTTGTATCTCCTACATTATATTCATTTGTGTTTCCTGCTTTTACATTTGCTGCAATTGTACTCCAACTGTCTTTTCCAAATTGAGTTAATTCTATACCTAATGTATCTTTTTCTACTGCATTGAATTCTAACTTACATGTATATTCTTCACTTACTTCTTCTGTTGATGTTTTATCTAATGTTACTGTTAATGTTCCACTTAAGCTTTCTTTTGCTTTTACTACTGTTGCATCATTTTCTAACTCATTTTTGATGCTTGTGTATTTTGCTGTTGTTCCGTCTTTTGGTACACATGTTACATCAACTTCTGCATCATAGTTACTTGAGTTGTTTGTTACTTCATATGTTAAGATACTTGTTTGATTTAATGTCTTTAATTCACTTGTCTCAAAAGTTATTACTTTCTTTGTATCATCTATTACTGAATTGTATACATCCTTTCCATCTATACTTGCAGCTGTGAAGATTACACTGAAATCTTCTTCATTTTCACTTACTTTAGTACTTCCATTTATTACTAATGTTGTTGATACCGCTGCAAAACCTATCGCCATTAGTAATATTGCTACTATAAGCATACTCTTCTTTTTCATATTCTACCTACCTTTTCTACATTTTTATTTTATAATACCCCCCCCGATTTTCAAGGACATCTTCCTTGTTTACATCTTTTTTGAAGTAAAATATTTATTTAACTTCCCATTTTTTTCATTTCGGGATGTTACTTTCA
>CAKOJJ010000024.1 GCA_934089275.1 uncultured Bacilli bacterium | reverse complement strand
TATAATAATTTAAGAGATTCTTATAATATTATTTTAAAATACATTGAAGATAATGGATATGAGATAATAGATAATGTGAGAGAATGTTATATTGATGGTTGTTGGAACAAAGAAAATGAGAATGATTATTTAACAGAAATACAATTTCCAGTTAGAAAAGTTTAATTACAAATTACAATTTACAATTAAAATTATTTGTAAACAAATAATCTTATTTCCATTAAAGGGTATGGGAGTTCTCATAATAGAATTTGTACAGGATTACAAATCTAGTGTTGGCTAGACATAAAATTCACTCTTGAATTTAAAAACATATAAAAAAGGATTAAATTATACTGATAATTTTTTCCTTTTTTTGTTATTTATACAATATAATAACTTACGAACAATAAAACTTTTAAGTTTATTTCAAATGGAGCAAGACTATAATCTTTTAATGCTATTGGACTATTATTACTCATAAAAATGTTAGAAAAATTACTCCAAAATTACTCCGAAGTATGCGAAATGAGAGTAATAAATGGTAGTATTTCGTAAAATGAAGCAAGAAAAAAGCCCTTATTTAAGGACTTTCGTTAAAACATTTGGAGCAAGTGAGGAGAATCGAACTCCCGTCTCAACCTTGGCAAGGTCGCATTCTAGCCGTTGAACCACACCTGCAAGTGCATTAATAATATATCAAAAAAATTTTTTAATTGCAAGTAGTTGTATAAAAATTTTTCTTTATATGCTATAATTTATTATATTAGGAAGGTAATAATTTATGACTAAGAAAAAATTAAATAAAAAAGATTTAAAAAAAATGGTTGTAAAGTTTAAAGATAATGCCATTAATTATGCTAAATATAATAGATTATTTTTATCATATATAGTTCTTTCTTTTATAAGTTGTTTTCTATTACGTGCTTTTACTATTGGAAATCCATGGGATATAAAAGCCAACCTTTTTGATATAACTGCTATCATGTTATTAGGTTCACTTGCGTACTTCGTTAAACCTAAAAAGCAATATAGATTATATATGTCATTTATGATTTTTTACACAATTTTGAACGTTGTCAATTCTGTTTATTATGCCTTTTTTAATAGCTTTGCATCATTCGCGCTTCTAGCATCGATGGGACAAACTGCTGAAGTAACAGATGCTGTATTTGAAAAATTAAAATTAGTCAATTTTGTTTATCTTATAATGCCAATCATATTTCTATTTATTAATAAACATTTAAAAAAGAAAAAATATTTCGATGAAGTCGAGAAGGTAGAAGTAGGATCTAAACTATTTGTAGGTGTTGCAATAGTTGCCGGTATTCTTTTATTTTTAAATATCTCAACATTATCGGGAAAAGACATATCTCGTTTCTCAAAACAATGGAATAGAGAATATGTTGTATCTCGTTTTGGAATAATAATTTATCAAGGAAATGATTTAGTACAAACTGTAAAAAGTAAAGTATCAAGTCTTTTTGGATATGAAGAGGCAGCCAAAAATTTTAATGAATATTATAAGGAAAATACAAGACCAAAAAGTAAAAATGAATACACTAATAAATACAAAGATTATAATTTAATTGTTATGCATATGGAAAGTATCATGAACTTTTTGATTAATCTAAAAATCAATGGAGTAGAAGTAACACCAAATTTAAATAAACTTGTTAATGAATCAATGTATTTTGATAATTTCTATCCTCAAGTAAGTGTAGGAACATCTTCTGATACTGAGTTTACTTTCAATACAAGTTTAATGCCTGTACAAAGTGGAACAGTATTTGTATCATATTATAACCGCAACTACGTAACACTAGAAAAATTATTATCTGAAAAAAGATATTATACATTCAGTATGCATGGAAACAAAGCAAGTATGTGGAATAGAAGTAAAATGCATATGTCAATGGGATACGATGATTTCTATTCAGAAGAATATTATAATGTTGATGAGATAGTAGGTTTAGGTTTATCTGATAAATCATTCTTCAATCAAAGTGAATCTTTAATCAAACAAATAAGCGATATGGTAAGTGATAGTTCTGACTATAATAATTGGATGGGAACTATGATAACTCTATCAAATCATACACCATTTGATGATGAATCTTTAAAGGACAGTTTTGATGTAACTTATCACACTGGAAAATATGATAAAGATGGTAAAGAAATCATTTATAATTATCTTGAAGGAACAACATTTGGTAATTATATTAAATCAGCTCATTATGCTGATAAATGTTTAGGGGAATTCATTAATTATGTAAAGAAACATGATGAATACAACAAAACTCTATTTGTTTTCTATGGAGATCATGCTGCTCAGTTATCAAAAAAACAATTTGCTAATTTTATAAATTATGATTTTGCAACTGGAGAACAAAAAGATGAAAGTGATCCAACATATGTTGATTATGATTATTACGAAAATGAGCTATTTAAAAATACACCATTGATATTCTGGACAAAAGATAATTCCATAAAAGGTAAAATAAGTTATCCAATGGGAATGATAGATGTCCTTCCAACAGTTGGAAATATGTTAGGTATATATAACAAATATGCATTAGGTCATGATATTTTTGAAATAAAAGATAAAAATACTGTGGTGTTCCCAAATGGAAATTTCTTAACTAGTAAAGTATATTATTATAATTCTAAAAACGAAATGAAAGTATTTGGAACTGATACATTAGATGTTAATTATATTGAAGATCATAAAAAATATACTGAAAAAATATTGGAAATATCAAACGACATAATAGTTTATAATTTAATAGAAAAAGAAGGGAAAGAAAAAAGCGAATGAAAAAGAAAAGTTTATTGATTGGATTAAGTTTAGTTGTTTTGGTATCAGTGCTTGGTGTTCTTTCATATTTCGTTTTCTTTCATAAAGAAGCAAGTAAAAACAATAATAAAAAGGATGAAGCAACAACAATTGAAATTGCTGGATATGGAATTACATTAACAAATTCAGATACAGAAGTTTATAAAACTGAATTTAATGCTTTAAAAACAAATCTAGAAAGTGAAAATATTGATTATAATGAATATGCAAAAAGTATTGCCAAATTATATATCATCGATCTATATACGATTGAAAATAAAAAAAATAAATATGATATTGGTGGTTTAGAATTCATATATGAATCTGCTAAAGAAAATTATGTAACGAACGTTACTGATACTTTATATAAATATGTAGAAGACAATACTAACCAAAAAAGGAATCAACAATTACCAGTTGTAGAAAGTATAAACGTTGAAAACATAGAAGAAACAAATTATACAATAAAAGCTAACAACACAAGTTTTAAAGCATACAAAATAAAACTATCTTGGGAATATTTAACTGATTTAGGATATGATAAATCTGCCGAAGTAATTGTTATAAATGATAATAATAAATTGTATGTAGTAGAAGAGAATATAAAATAATATATTTTCTTTTTTTTTAATTATTTGGTACAATGGTGGTGTGATGTGTATGAAATTAGAGTTTATATTATGGATTTTATTTGTCTTTCTAATATATTCATTTATTGGATGGCTTGTAGAAACTTTATTTATTTTAATAAAAGAAAAAAGATTTGTTAATAGAGGAATAACTAATGGACCAATGTGCACTTTATACGGTTTTATTGTTGTTATTCTTATGCTCACTTTAAAAGATGTTGAAAATAGCTTCATTGTTTTTGGAGCGTCGATGATTTATAGTACAGTAATTCAATATTTAGCAGGTAAAATACTAGCATTCTTTAACAAAAAAGTTTGGTGGGATTATTCCAATAAGAAATATAATTTAGAAGGCTATATTTGTTTAAATTATTCATTGCTTTGGGGATTTTTTGGAACTATTATAGTAAAAGTAATAAATCCATTATTATTTGGTTTATTTAATAGTTTTAATTTATATATAGCTGGAGTTATTGAACTTACTTTATTTGGACTTTTAGCAGTTGATTTATTTACATCATTTATAACTTTAAAAAAGATAAAACATCATAAAATAAAAGAACATGATAATAAATTTGGAAATTGGTTGTTCTCATCAATCAAAAAACGTATGGAAAATGCTTATCCAACTTTAAAACGTAGAAGTATTAAAGAAATGATTTTATCAGAGGGAATGACTGTTTATCATATATTTTATTTATTTGTTATTTGTGCATTTGTTGGTGCAATAATTGAAATAGTTTTTTGTAGATTTTCAATGCATAGATGGATGAGTAGATCATCAATAATTTTTGGACAATTCTCATTTGTTTGGGGATTTGCTATTGTATTAATTACTATTTTGTTCTCAAGGTATAAAAATAAAAGCACTTTTTCATTATTTATATTAGGTACTGTTTTAGGTGGAGCTTACGAATATTTCTGCAGTGTTTTCACAGAAGTAGTATATGGAACAGTCTTTTGGGATTATTCAAAAATACCATTTAACTTAAATGGTAGAATTAATTTATTGTTTTGTTTCTTTTGGGGATTTGCAACTATTATAGTTGTAAGATATGTAATACCATTTTTAATGGATCTAATAAATAGAATACCTAAAAAAATCTTTAAACCTTTGGCAATTGGTATAGCAATATTCTTGTTACTTGATTTAGGAGTATCTGAAGTAGCTATGAGAAGATATAGACATCGTCTAGAAGGATATCCAGCAAGAAATGTAGTTGAGAAACTATGTGATGAATATGCCAATAACGAATTTATGGAAAAACGTTACTCAAATATGAAATGGGTTAATAAATAGTTCTTGAAAATGAAAGTAGATTGATATATAATGTATTCAATGACGAAGAACAAGAGGAGTAAATACACAAACTTTTAAAGAGAGTTAGTGGAAGGTGCAAACTAATAGGTAAGTGTATTGAAGGTAGCTTGGGAGTTAAATAATTGAAAGCAAGTAGGTTATTTCGTAAAATATGCGTTAAATATTTGAGGTAATTAATTTTACAAATTAAGGTGGTACCACGTTAACACGTCCTTATACAGGATGTGTTTTTTATTTGGTTAACTCAAAAAAAATAGAGGAGATGAAAGTATGTTAGACACAAAATATGATCACTTAAATGTTGAAAAAGAAAAATATAATAATTGGAAGGAAAAAGGATATTTCAAATGTGGAAAAGGAAAAACTCCATATTGTATAGTAATTCCACCTCCAAATGTTACCGGTATATTACACATTGGACATGCTTATGATACAGCTATTCAAGATGTAATCATCCGTTTTAAAAGAATGCAAGGTTATGATACTTTATGGCTTCCAGGAATGGATCATGCTGCTATTGCAACAGAAGCTAAAGTTGTTAAAAGATTAAAAGAAAACGGCATTAATAAATATGAATATGGAAGAGAAAATTTCTTAAATGCATGTTGGGATTGGACTCATGAATATGGTGGAAATATTAGAAATCAATGGGGAAAACTTGGTTTGTCAGTTGATTATACTAAAGAAAGATTTACTCTTGATGAAGGACTTAATAAAGCAGTAACTAAAGTTTTTGTTGATTACTATAATAAAGGTCTTATCTATCGTGGTGAAAAAATAATTAACTGGGATCCAGCTGCTAAAACAGCTTTATCAAATGAAGAAGTTATCTATAAGGATGTTGAAGGAGCATTTTATCATTTAAAATATATTATTGAAGGATCTAATGATTATTTAGATGTTGCAACAACTAGACCTGAAACTTTATTTGGAGATACTGCTGTTGCTGTAAACCCAGAGGATGAAAGATATAAAGATTTAATTGGTAAAAAAGTAATTCTACCAATTGTTAATAAATTAATTCCAATAATTGGTGATGAACATGCTGATCCTGAATTTGGAACAGGATGTGTTAAAATTACACCTGCACACGATCCAAATGACTTTGAAGTAGGAAATCGTCATAACTTAGAGAGAATTGTTGTTATGAATGAAGATGCCACGATGAATGAAAATGCTGGTAAATATGTAGGTCAAACTCGTGAAGAATGTCGTGAAAACTTACTAAAAGATTTAAAAGAAATGGGACTTCTTTTAAGCATTGAACCAATGACACATTCTGTTGGTCACTCTGAGCGTACTGGAGTTATGGTTGAACCATACCTTTCTAAACAATGGTTTGTTCGTATGCGTCCTTTAGCTGATCACGTTCTTGAAAATCAAAAGAATAAAGACACTAAAGTAAATTTTGTTCCTGAAAGATATGAAAAAACAATGAATCACTGGATGGAAATAACTTATGACTGGTGTATATCTCGTCAACTTTGGTGGGGACATAGAATACCTGCTTGGTATAAAGGTGATGAAATATATGTAGGAGAAACTGCTCCAGTTGGTGAAGGTTGGGTACAAGATAATGATGTTCTTGATACTTGGTTCTCAAGTGCTTTATGGCCATTTTCAACATTAGGTTGGCCAGAAAATACTGAAGATATGCAAAAATATTTTCCAAATAACTGCTTAGTAACGGGATATGATATTATTCCATTCTGGGTAAATCGTATGACTTTCCAATCTCTTGAATTAACTGGAAAACGTCCTTTTAAAGATTGTGTAATCCATGGACTTATTCGTGATAAAGAAGGACGAAAGATGTCTAAGTCTTTAGGTAACGGAATTGACCCAATGGATATGATTGAAAAATACGGAGCAGATGCTTTAAGATATTATTTAACAACTGACTGTGCTTTAGGAACTGATCTTCGTTTTGATGAAACAAAGATGTCTAGTACTTGGAACTATATCAATAAAATATGGAATGCATCACGTTTTGTTCTTATGAATATTGAATCCTTAAAAGAATTAGATTTCTCAAATACAACTGATGAAGATAAATGGATTCTTACAAAACTTGAAAATTTGATTAAATCAACAACGAAACATATGGAAAACTATGAATTCAATTTAGTTGGAGCTGAAACTTCAGACTTTATTTGGAATGATTTTTGTAGTAGCTATATTGAATTCTCTAAGTTCACAAGTGATAATTTATCAACAAAATCAACATTATGCTATGTATTAACAGCAATAATGAAGCTATTACATCCATTTATGCCATTTGTAACTGAAGAAATTTATAGCATGTTACCAATTAAAGATAATGAATCTATAATGATAAGTGACTATCCTGAATATGATAGTAAATTAGTATTTAAAGAAGAAACAGCAAAAGTAGACGAAAAAGTTTCCTTTATAGCTGCCTTCCGTAACATTAAAGCTGAAAATGGAATAGGTAAAGATGCTTTAGTTAAAATTAACAATAAAGATAATATAATTTTAAAAATGTTAAAAATTGAAGATTCTTTAACAGAAGATGAACTTACTATTAATTCTTATAATGTTAAAGCTGGTGAAATAGAAGCAACTATTTACTATGAAAAAATCGTAACTGAAGAAGAAAAAGCTTTAAAAGAAAAACAAATAGCTGATTTAAAAGCATCTATTGAAAGAAGAAAAACACTTCTAGCAAATGAGAACTACGTAAGTAAAGCACCAGCTGCATTAGTTGAAAAAGAAAGACTTACACTTGCATCAGAAATCGAAGCTTTAGAACTTTTAGAAAAATAAAAATAAGTTGGAAAACCCAACTTATTTTTCATATCTCTTTTCATCTTTTTTAATATTATAATATTGTTGAACTAATGAAGCAAAGACTTCATCAATATCGGCTGCACAATCAGAATTTAAAATGTCCATTAATCTATCAATATCGTCACCATTTATATTTAAAGTTTCTATCATATCGGAAACTATTTCATTTATTAGATCTTCGTCAACTCTATATAAATCTGCAATAAGTCTAGCAATTTCTTTATAAATCGCTTCATTTGGTAAATTAGTTCCTTGTTGTTCATTAATTTCTTTAGCTACAAATTCTGGAGTAACTTGTATTCCATAAAGATTATATTCTTCTTCAAAAAATGGATTAATAGAAGATAAAAATTCAATATCAGTATCATCTAAAGAATTGAACATAACTATTTTCTTATAAAAATTAGCATTTCTAATTTCTTCAATAGCTTTTGCCATTGTTAGTAAGTCTAATGATTTAGTAATATAACCGAATGATTTTTCTCTTATACTTTTTAAAGCATTTTCTATATTTGGATCTTTTTCATCTTCATTTTGAGTTTTATATTTGTAAGTAGAAACTATATAGTAATCAGATAACAATATCACTTGTTGTAAAGCTCTTACTACATGAGTTAATTTAAGGCTTTCTTCATCAATAAATAACTTAACAAGTGAATCAGGAACATCATCTTTATCAACAAAGTTTTCATATAAACTAGAATTTAAAGCTGATCTTAAATCATTTTTATTATTAGAATTGCTCAAACCTATTATAAAACTTATTGTATTGATGGTTGATAATAAACTCTCTCTTATCATATCTGAATTTGTTCTATTTTTCATAAATTTTCACCCCAATTTGCTAAGATATTATACTAAATTTAGTAAAAAAGTCAAATTTTTACACCAAAGAATGTTAAAATATGATACTATATTAAATAAGAAAAGAGGAGTATCTATGGAAAGAAAACTAACTGACCAAGAATTAGCAAGAAGAGAAAAGATGAATAGAATCAAAGATATGAACTTAGATCCATTTGGACATAGATTTGATAGAACAAACAATTCTGCTGAAATAAAAGAAAAGTATGGTAACATAGAACATGATGAACTTGAAAATATGGATATTCATGTATATGTTGCTGGAAGAATAATGTTTATGAGAAAAATGGGTAAAGCATCATTCTTCACCATAAAAGATAGATCTGGACAAATTCAAATATATATTTCTATAAATGATGTTGGAGAAGAAGCTTATACTTTATTTAAAGCAGCTGATATTGGGGATATCGTTGGTATAACTGGTAAAGTTATGAAAACTCAAACAGGTGAAATGACTATCAAATGTTTAGAATATACTCATTTAACAAAGGCTTTAAGACCACTTCCAGAAAAATTGCATGGTTTAACTGATGTTGAGGAAAGATATAGAAGACGTTATGTAGATTTAATGATGAATGATGATACTATGCGTGTAGCTTTAATGAGACCAAAAATTATTAGATGTATTCAAAACTTCTTAGATAATAAAGGTTTTGTTGAAGTTGAAACACCTATATTAACAACTCTTTTAACAGGTGCATCTGCTCGTCCTTTTGTTACTCATCATAATTCTCAAGACTTAGATATGTATCTTCGTATTGCTCTTGAACTTAATTTAAAACGTTTACTTGTTGGTGGTATGGAATCCGTTTATGAAATTGGAAGAGTATTTAGAAATGAAGGAATGGATCCACAACATAATCCAGAATTTACAATGATGGAAGTTTATCAAGCATATTCAGATTTAGAAGGTATGATGGATTTAACAGAGAATATGTATCAAACCATAGCTCGTGAAGTATGTGGAAAAATGACTTTCAATTATCTAGGACATGAAATAAATCTAGAAGGACCATGGAAGAGAATATCAATGGTTGACGCTATTAAAGAAAAAGTTGGAATTGATTTCAAGAAAGAAATGACTGTTGAAGAAGCATTAAAATTAGCTGAAGAACATCATATTGAAGTTGCTGATCATGAACATACAGTTGGTCATATAATTAATTTATTCTTTGAAAAATATGTTGAAGAAACTTTAATTCAACCAACATTCCTTTATGGACATCCAATTGAAATTTCTCCACTTACGAAGAAAAATCCTGAAGATCCAAGATTTGTTGATAGATTTGAATTATTTATTTCTGGAAAAGAAGCAGCAAATGCTTATACAGAACTTAATGATCCAATTGATCAATTAGAGAGATTTAAAGAGCAATTAAAAGAAAAAGAATTAGGAAATGAAGAAGCAAATGATATAGACTATGACTTTATCGAAGCTTTGGAATATGGTATGCCACCAGCAGGTGGAATAGGTTATGGAATAGATAGATTGGTAATGTTCTTTACAGAATCTGCATCAATTAGAGATGTACTTTTATTCCCAACAATGAAACCTAGAAAAAATGAAATAGATATGTAATTTTACATATCTTTTTTTATGAATTTTACATCAATATGTAAAAATTAATAAAAAAAATAAAAAAAAGTAGATAATTGTAAAAAAATGGGGTAAAATGTAATCATAGAAAGGTGTGTAAAATAGATGAAAAAGAATAAAACAGCTAAAACAGGAATTATAGTAGCTATACTACTATTAGCAGTTGGATTTGCAGCTATCACTACTACATTAGTAATTAATGGTACTGCAAAAATCGTTCCAGATAGTGAGAACTTTGAAAAAAATGTAATTTTTACAGATGCAACTGCTAGTGAAGGAGCAACTGCAACTATAAGTGAAGATGGTAAAACTATTACTTTCACTACACAAGAAATGAAAAGTATTGGTGATGAAGCAACTTTAACTTACAAAATTAAAAATGATAGTCAATATGATGCTTTAATCGGATCAATCACTTGTGAAGCTCCAACATCAGACTCTGCAACTGAAGAAGAAACTGCTAACAAAACTGCATATACTACATATTTAACTGTTACACCAAGTAACACATTAAATGGTACTACAGTAGCAAAAGGTACTACTTCAGCTACATCTGATACTGTAAAAGTTGTACAAAAGAGATCATTTGTTTCTACTGATTCTGAATCAAGTAAAACAATTACTTTCAAATGTACAATCCCAGCTACTGCTAAAGAAGCTGAATAATTTTGATAGAAAATAGTTAAAGAGTGGTGAGCATGATGTTTAAATTTATTACTCAAATGGTTTTAGAATTAAGCTTTGCGTGCTTATTATTCTTTAACGTTTTTGTGTCAAAATCATTAGATACAACGATATGTTTAATCAGTTTATCTGTTTTTTTGATACTGATGATACTACTAAGAAATTTTAAAAGACCTGTTTTAAGGAATAAAAGCGATGGATTAGTAGTGGTTTTAGGTTCTGCCATTATTTTAATGGGAGCTTTTTACATGTTGGGGTTTAAAACTGGATTTAGTACAAGTTATAGTTGTATATTTAAAAATTATATATCAACATTTACTTGGATAAAAGTTTTTTTGATTGTGATACTTTCAGAAGTTATGCGATACATAGTCGTAAATATGGACTATCGAAAAAAATTTTTTAATTATTTAACTCAAGGTATACTTTTAATAATATTTTTCTTTATAGAGATGAATATTGCAACAAAGAGTTATAACTTTTCAAGTTTTAATCAACTATATGAATTTTTTGCTTTGATATTTGTTCAAAGTATTTCAAAAAACTTATTATTGAATTTTGTAATCAAGAGATATGGAATAACTCCATGTTTAGGTTATCGATTAGTGATGGATTTATATATTTATCTATTCACAATCACTCCTAAAATCAATATATTTATTGAAGGTGTTATTTTACTAGTATTCCCTTACGTTATATATTCAATATTGAAGTCTTTTGAACCAAAACCAACATTGGAACCAATAAGAAAAACTAAAAAAAATAATAAGATAAGCACGATTGTGTTTACAGTTATTTTTGGAGTTCTTGTAGCATTAGTTTCTCGAGAATTTGAATATGCGATGATAGCAATTGGTTCTGGATCAATGACCGGAACAATAAATAAGGGCGATGCTGTTATTTATAAAAGATATCATAAAGATACTGATGAGCTTGAAGAAGGCGATATTCTAGTATATGTAAAAGAAAATATGACAATTGTTCACCGTATTTATAAAAAATTCACTTTGGATGGAGAAACGGTTTATCAAACCAAAGGAGATTATAACGAAAATGCTGATAATTGGATTGTTGAGAAAAGTGATATAACAGGTGTAGTAAAACTAAGAGTATTATGGATTGCTTGGCCATCTGTGTATATAAATGAGATATTTTAATAGAGAGGTGTTAAACTATGGAAAAAATGGAATTACCATTACTTAAAGGTAGTGATAGAGAAAAGTGTATTCCGTTAACGGTTATAATTGGATTAATTGGATTAGTCATATTTTTCTTGCTTGCATCTTTAGCATTAACTTTTAAAAGTAATTATAAATTACATTATAGTGAAAATAGTAATCTAGATTATACAGTTAATTTAAAAGACAATAGTTTTGGTATGAAACCTATTACAAAAAGTGATGATAAAGAAATCATTTCATCGCTTGTTGATACAATCGATGCCAAATTCAGTTATAATTTCAAAAGTAATGAAAATTTAGGACTTGAATACTCTTATTACGTAAAAGCTAGTGTACAAGTTGATAATTCAGAGGGTAAAAACTTTTACAAAGAAGACGAAATGCTAATTGAGAAAAAAGAATTCAGTGATTTAAGCAATAATATGTTTAAAATAAATGAAAATGTTAACATCAACTATGAAAAATACAACAATTTAGCAAAACAATTTGTAAATACATATGGAATTTCAGCAGATGCTAAACTAGTAGTAGGATTATATATAGATGTAGTTGGAAAACATGCTAACTTTGATAAAAAACTTTCCGACAGTGCTGTAGTTGAATTAAGTATTCCACTTACAACAAAAACAACAGAAATCAAATTAAATTATCAATTATCTAACAGCCAAGATCAAATACTTCAATATAAATCAACAATTATTAACAATCCTTATTTATTCGGAATTGCAGTAACTTTAGGTGTTATCGATCTAATCGCGATGATTTCAATAATTATTTGGATTATAAAAAACAGAGATCACAATACTTTATATAAAAAGAAACTAGATAAGATATTAAAAGACTATGAAAGATATATAAGTGAAACAGTTATTACTGAAAGAGTTGAAGATATGATGAAAACTCGAAGCTTACGTATTGAAGTAGTAAAAGACTTTGATGGTCTAATCGATATTCGTGATAGTTTAGGAAAACCAATTTTATTCCATGAGGAAAGACCTGGACAAGAAGCAGTATTCTATATTTTATCTGACAGAGTTGGATATATATATGTAATGCGTGCTAATGATTTTAAAAAGAAAAAAACAATGACAAATAAGAAAAAATAGTATCAGAGATGATGCTATTTTTTAGAAAATTATGATATAAAGTTAAATTATTAAATCATATATCAAATGTAAAAAAACATAATGATAAAAGTTAGATATAAGATTTTTTAGGAGAAGGTAAACTATGAACGATTTTAACAATTATAGAGGAAGTATATTAAATAAAACTGGTGAGTTTATAAATTATAATAACGTACCTGGATTAATGCATCAAGATATTGTAGATGATTACTGTACTACCAATAATTTAAGTGGATCAAATGAAGGCGCTATTGTCCAAAATGGAGACATATACTTTCGAAATGCCGGAAACAATATGTTTATTATTTATATGCCAGAGAGTATAACTCAAGAGCAATTATATAAATTAGAACTTAATGATTCGATCATTGATAAGTTTGACTATCTAGGAGTAGTAAGAGAATCAAATAGATTTGAATTTACAGAAAATATATGGAGCAGTTTTTCAACTGAAGTTATTCAATCATATTTTAGAAAAAAATAGTTGTTTTTTAAACATTCATAACATAATATTTTATTGGTGAATAAAATATGTTTCAAAACACATATCGTAGTCGTATTTTAATAATATCAGTAGTAATAATTCTTTTGTTTATTTTAATCATAGGTAGAATATTCTTTATACAAGTAATAGATTATAAAAAACTAAACAATTTAGCTAATGATTTATGGAGTAGAAATTTACCTATCGGAGCAGATCGCGGATTAATAACTGATCGTAATGGTGTGGTTTTAGCAGAAAATATAACTACAACATCACTTGTAGTCGTTCCAAATCAAATAATAGATAAAGAAACAACAGCAAAAAAATTATCTGAAATTCTTAATACCAATTATGATGATATGCTAAAACATTTAACTAAAAAGACTTCTATTGAAAGAATACATCCCGAAGGAAGAAAATTATCATTTGATAAAGCTGATAAAATAAATTCTTTAAATTTAGACGGAGTATACCTATTAAAAGAATCCAAAAGGAATTATCCTTATAATAATTTACTTTCTCATGTTTTGGGATATGTTGGAATTGATAATCAAGGCTTATCAGGTATTGAACTTGCTTATGATGAATATCTAAAAGGAGAAGATGGGTCAATCAAATATTATTCTGATGGTTTCGGTAAAAAACTAGAAAAAGCCACAGTTTATAGTTCTCCACAAAGTGGAATGAATGTTGCTTTAACAATTGATATAAACATTCAACAAGCAATTGAAAATGAACTCGATAATGTTGTTGCTAAATATAATCCTGAACAAGCTTTAATAGTAGTTGCTAACCCTAAAACAGGGGAGATATATGGAATGTCCTCAAGGCCAAATTTTAATCCCAATGAATATAATAAATACGATTTAGAAACTATAAATAGAAACCTTCCAATATTTAATACATATGAACCAGGAAGTACATTTAAAGTTATAAGTCTTGCGAGTTCAATTCAAGAAAAAACAATTAATTTATTTGAAGATAGATATTTTGATTCAGGATCAATAAATGTAAGTGGATCTAGAATAAAATGTTGGAAACATGGTGGACACGGAAATCAAACATTTTTGCAAGTTGTTGAAAATTCATGTAACCCAGGTTTTGTTGTGATGGGTGAAAGACTTGGAAAAGAAAGACTTATGGATTATGTTAAAAAGTTTGGCTTTGGAGAAAAAACAGGAATAGATCTATCTGGTGAGGAAAACGGAATTTTATTTGACGTCGAAAAAATGGGGCCGGTAGAAACAGCAACAACGGCTTTTGGTCAAGGTGTTTCAGTTACTCCAATACAACAGGTTATGGGTGTATCCGCAGCTATTAATGGAGGACATTTATATACTCCTTATTTAGTTTCATCAATATCTAACGCCAATACTTTAGATACTGTCTTAGTAAATAAACCAAAATTAAAAAGAGATGTTATTTCTGAAGAAACATCTAAACTTGTAAGATATGCCTTAGAAAGTGTTGTTGCTAAAGGAACTGGAAGAAATGCTTATCTTAACGGATATCGAGTAGGTGGAAAAACTGGAACTGCTCAAAAAGTTAAAGATGGAAGATATATGGATGGTAACTATATCTTATCATTTATTGGTTTTATGCCAGCAAACGATCCAGAAGTAGTTGTCTACGTTGCTGTCGATAATCCAAAAGGTGTTGTTCAATATGGAGGAACAGTTGCAGCTCCAATTGCTAAAAGAGTGCTTGAAGCAAGTGCTAATGCTCTAAATATTAAAAAGAGCAAAAGTGAAATTGAAAGAGAATATGAACTATGGGATATAAAATATTATGAAGTACCTAATGTCATTGGTATGACTAAAAAAGAGGCAAGAGCAGCAATTGGTATAAATTATCAAATCGAATATTCTGGAACTGGAGAAAAAATAATTTATCAATCTCCAAAAGAGGGTGAATTTGTAAAACAAGGAGAAAAAATAAAATTAATGTTAGGCTAAAAACGTATAAATTAAAAAATTTTACATAAAATATAAAAGAATTAGCACTTACTATTGACAAGCGCTAATTAAAGTAGTATAGTTATAATTGTAAAAGAAAGGAAGTGTGAGTATGTTACCAAGTAAATTATTCTTCGATAATTTCTTTGATGATTTAGATACTCCAAAAAAATTAGATAAAATGATGAAATGCGATATTTATGAAAAGGATGGCCTTTATAATATCGAAATGGACTTACCTGGATTTAAAAAAGAAAATATCAATCTAGACTATAAAGATGGATACTTAAAAGTATCAGCTAAAAATGTAGTTGAAGAAAGTGAAGATAAAAAATATATTCGTCGTGAAAGATCAGTAAGCGAATGTACAAGAGATTTCTATGTTGGTGATATTGATGAATCATCAATCAAAGCTTCTTTTAAAGATGGAATCTTAACAATAAGTGTTCCAAAAGAAGAAGATAAAAAAGACGAAATCAAACATATCAGTATTGACTAGTGAATTTATTTCACTAGTTTTTTTTATGCGTTAGTGTAGAATAAGTGTGGAGATTTCACACCAAAAGCTTATAATTTAATTAAAATAATTGTAAGATGAAAAGATT
>CAKOJJ010000023.1 GCA_934089275.1 uncultured Bacilli bacterium | reverse complement strand
AGATAAGCAACCTTACATCTTGATTATACAACATATTTTTGAAAAAGAAAAGAGTATTGAACTTTGTCAACACTCTGAAAAAAACAAATTTTAAAATTTGTTTTTTTATTCACTTAATTTTATAAGTTCATTATAATGCTTATCAAAAGATTCTAAGAACTCAGTTATCTCACTTGGCATTGTATATGGTGAAATACTTATTCTTATTGTTGTTTCACTTCGTTTATCATCATGAGTCATTTGATAAACAGATTCACTCTTTTTTCCCTTGGAGCAAGCTGTATTGCTAGAAACATAAACTTCATCTTTTTCTAGAGCATGAATAAATGTTTCTGGTTTTATATCCATCAAACTAATATTTAAAATATGTGGAATACAATACTTACTTGAATTGATAACAATTCTTGGATAATTTTCCATATGTTCAACAATCTTATCATAATATTTTTTTACTGTTTCTTCTTTTTTATTTATATCTTTTAAAGCAAGTCTTAATGCTTTAGCAAAAGACACAATTAGAGGAAGCGGAGGCGTACCTGGAACTAAAGAATCATCATGTCCATATAAAAGTGGTGTTAACACAAGACCTCTAGTTTTGTATAAAAGTCCAATACCCTTTGGTCCATATATCTTATGACTACTAATAGTAGCTAAATCAACATCATTAACATTAATATTAACTTTACCTATTGCTTGAGTCATATCACTATGGAGAATACAATTCTCATTATTTTTTCTTATAACTTGTCTAACAGTTTTTAATGGTTGTCTTGCTCCAACTTCGGAATTAACTGCACAAATACTTACTAAAATAGTGTCTTTAGTAACTTTATTTTTTAAATCATCAAAATCGATTACACCTTCATTAGTAACATTAACATAATCAATTATAAACCCAAGTTTTTCTAAATGTTTACATATTCCATAAATGCTTGGATGTTCCATTGTTGAAACAAGTATTCTATTTCCATATCTTCTATAAGTTAAAGCAGTCCCAATAATTGCTAAATTATTTGATTCCGTTGCTCCACTTGTATAAAAGAACTCATCTTCTTTAATATTTAAAAGTTCACTTACTTGTTTATTTGCACTTTCTAAAAGTTCATGAGCTTTAACTCCTAAACTATGTAAACTATTTGGATTTCCAAAATACTCTTCTGTAACTTTATTGTAGCTATCAAGTACTTCTGGAAGTACTGGAGTTGTTGCTGAATAATCTAAATAAACCATTTCCTACTTCACCATATCTCTTTCTTTTTTATAAGCATCTAATAAACGTTTATGAATTCCTGGTTCAACCACATTTATAGAATTAATTGCATATTCTAAGCTTTCTTTAAAATTACCTTTATTAAATTCTCTTTCAGCTTTTGTTAAACCATTATTAATATTTGAATTTATTGCACGATACCTGTTTCCATAAACAATTGCATTTTCTGCCATAGATGCAGTTTTAACAATCTCTAAAGAAGTATTATACACCTTTAAAACTAAATCTCTAGCTGTATCTACTCTTGTATTTAAAGTTTTTATTGAAATTGGTTGATTTTCCAATTCCAAAACCATATCACGAACGGCTTCATTCGCTTCTTCAAGTTCCACATAATAATTTTTCGGAACTATCGGCAATTTATAAGAATTAAGATGATTTTTAGTTTGTTTTAAAATAACTTTTATTTCATCAAGTTGTTCATGAGCACGTATTTCATCTTCTTTTAAAGATCCTAAACTTCTTAAAGTATAATCAAGTTTATCCTCAGCTTTTAAAAGTTTAGCATTAATATTTTCCATTTCTTTTGTAAGTCTTGAATAAGCAGTATTCTTTTCTCTAAACTTATTAACAAGATTATCATACAATGTTTCACATTCTAATATTTCTGATTTTATTTCACTTATAATATGAACATCATCGTCAGTTAAATCATAACTATATTTAATATCATCAATTTTACTAGAAAGATTATTAACAATTTTCTTTAATTTTTTACATTTAATTAAAACACTTCTAATGTAATCATCAAACATCTTTTTAGCAACACGTTCTTTATCAAAATCAGAATAAAGTCTATCAAAATAATCCATTATAGTTTTAAGTTCAAATATAGAATCTTCTAGATTTAAAACATTTAATCTATCAAATATATCAGCTATTTTCTTTTCTGATTCATTTATATTGTATTCTATCTTTAAATAATCAAGATTATATCCTTCACTCTTCAGCTTTTCATTGATTTTACTAACTTCTTCTATTTTTTTAGGAATCAAATTTTTACCTAAAAGAATAATCGAAGGAGCTTCCTCAATAACAATCTTTAAATTACCAATTGTATCATCTAAAGCTTTAACAATTTTACCAACTTCTGAATAGACATTGTTTTCCATAGCAAGTTCAAAAGCTGAAAAAAGTTTATCAACATTTTCAAATTGAAGTTCTAAAGGAACTTGTATTAAAGAATAATCATCTTTATTGTTCCCATTATTATAATGTAAAAATATATTACGATACTCACTTTTTAATTTAGTAACAATTTCCCTGTTTTTCTTTTCTGATAAAGTTATCTCTTGAATATCATCTAAAAGTTTACTTGCTTTACTTTTAGCAATATAAATATCAAACTCAACGTTAGTTAAATATTCATTAGCTTCTCTATATTTCTTTTTATTAATTTTTTCTTCAGCTTGTAAAAGTTCATCACTTATTTTTATAACATCTTTATCTTTTAATTCTTTAAAAACACTTTTCCAATAATTAAATTTAACTTCAAGATCTTTATTATTTATCAAAGATTCTACCTTATTAAGTTCACTTAAAATAGAACCACTTATGATTAAATTTTTATTTCTTTCTAAGTTATCAAGAGTATTATTGAACTGATTTTTTATATTTCTAATAATTATAATAATTACACTTATAACTACGCCTAAAGTAATAATCGCATAACCAATTGTTAGTAATGTATTAAAATCACCAGACATACACTCATACTCCTATTCTTAATTAATTATAACATAAAGAAATAATATATTCTATAATTTTAAGATAAAAAAAGATAACCAAAGTTATCTAATTAATTGTTATTGTACTACATATGGTTTTGTACTTGTTCCTTCTCCTGTTACTAGTGTGCCACTTACTAATGAAACTACAGGTCGAACACCAAAATTATTATATACTGCCATAGTACCATTTACTCCAAGAGAATAGACGATACCAACATAAGCATCACCACCTTGAAACATAAACTGAGGTGATAGTGTCCAATAAACTGTTTCAGTATTTAAATAATTTGTACTGTTATAATAGCCATTTTTGTTAGAATAATGTGTATTAAATCCTGCAAGTACAACCTCGTCGATTGTTATTAAACCTACTGGATTTGTTAGTTTTCCATTTCCATTTTTACTGTCGACTGTAAATTTATCATTGTTATTTTGACATACTAGACTTGGATTTGGATTAGTCGAAAGATCTCCTGACCTATGTGCTGCACTATACAATGTTGCATTTTTTCCATATCCTAAATCTCCATAAGAAGAATATATTGTATCTCCTATTGTATTCGCATCATATGTTTTTGTACTTCGATCATTACAAAATACTGTATCTTCTAATTTTGATGCAGTCATTGCATTAAAATTATTTGTATACCAATTATCTATGTATGTTTTTATTGTTGAATCATTTGTATTAGCATGTGTTGCTTCGTAAGTTGAACTTCCTGCCGTTCCATACATATATCCTACATATGCATTGTCCTTTGCAGATTTTGAGTTTTCTGCTTCCATATTGAATAAACTTGTTCCTATTTGAGTTTCTTCTCCAGTTTGAATTTCGCATTTACCATCTGTTGGGGTTCCATTATATATTATTTTTACTCCACCTGTTTCTGTTGTTCTTATTATTTTCCAACACATGTTATTAAATATGATATTATTATTTATTTTGTCAGCTGCTCCTCTAAAAAAGTATACTGGATCACTTCCTTCTGTAGCAGTTGTTGTATATATTCCATTTGTTCCACTTACTCCTGATTGTATTTTATAATCAATTACTGTTGTTGTATCAGCATTATCCCTTATCATATTATATAAGTTTATTGGTTTAACGCCTAATGTCTCTCTTTCTACTGCATTAAATTCTAACTTACATGTATATTCTTCACTTACTTCTTCTGTTGATGTTTTATCTAGTGTTACTGTTAATGCTCCATTTAGCGTTTCTTTTGCTTTTACTACTGTTGCATCATTATCTAGTTTGTTTTTGATGCTTGTGTATTTTGCTGTTGTTCCGTCCTTTGGTACACATGTTACTTTTACTTCTGCATCATAGTTACTTGAATTATTTGTTACTTCATATGTTAGTATACTTGTTTGATTAAGTGTCTTTAGTTCTGATGTTTCAAATGTTATTATTTTCTTTGTATCATCTATTACTGTTGAGTATACATCCTTTCCATCTATACTTGCAGCCGTGAAGATTACTGAAAAATCTTCTTCATTTTCGCTTACTTTAGTACTTCCATTTATTACTAATGTTGTTGATACTGCTGCAAATCCAATAGACATTAGTAATATTGCTACTATAAGCATACTCTTCTTTTTCATATTTTTACCTACTTTCTACCATTATATAAAACCTTCATCATAAAACATTTTGAAGGATAAAAAATTTTATTGCCAAATCCTCTACTGTATAAAGTTATTATACTACACATCCGCTACTTATGTCGTTTTTAAATTTTATTATGTGTAAAGTTTACTTAAAATATCTTTATCTTTAAAAAATTAGAGCAAAAAAAATCTGCGTATTGCAGATTTCTAATTATTACTGTAAACATCTCTTGTATAAACTTTATCAAGAGAATCCATTAATTCATCTTCAAGTCGATTAACTAATATAATATCACTCATCTTTTTAAATTTTTTTAAATCTTTGATAACTGGACAGTCAAGAATCATTTCTTCATCTACTGTTGGTTCATATATTACAACTTTAATTCCATCATTTTTAATTGATTCAATAACGTCTTTAATAGCAGAAGTTCTAAAATTATCCGAACCAGCTTTCATTGTTAAACGATAGGCTCCTACAACAAGTGGTTTCTTTTTCTTTATTGAATCACTTATATATTTCTTTCTTGTATCATTAGATTTTATTATTGCTCCTATTAAATTTTCAGGAATATCTTCATAATTAGCAAGTAATTGTTTAGTATCTTTTGGTAAACAATAACCACCATATCCAAATGATGGATTATTATAATGATCTCCAATTCTTGGATCTAAACATACCCCATCAATTATATCTTTTGTTTTTAATCCTTTTACATCAGCATATGTATCAAGTTCATTGAAAAATGATACTCTCAAAGCAAGATATGTATTAGCAAATAATTTAACTGCTTCTGCTTCTCTTCCACCCATACATAATACTTGAACATCTTCTTTTAAAGACACTTCTCTTAAAAGCTCTGCAAATATTTTTGCTTTCTTACTTTTACTTCCAACGATAATTCTTGATGGATATAAATTATCCTCTAAAGCATGTCCTTCTCTTAAAAACTCTGGCGAAAAGAAAATATCATCAATATTGTATTTCTCTTTCATATGATCTATAAAACCTACAGGGATTGTTGATTTTACTACAATTGTTGTATCTTGATTACCAAACTCAATTGTTTTTACAATAATGTCTTCTACTGCTGAAGTATCAAAATAGTTTGTTACATCATCATAATTGGTTGGTGTACTTACTATTACAAAGTCAGCATCTTGTATTGCTTCTTCGGCATTCGTTGTTGCTTTTAAATTTAATTCCTTATCTTTAAAATACTCTTCTATCATTTTATCTTTTATTGGACATTTTCTTGCATTAATTTTATCAACTCTTTTTTCATCAATATCAAGTGCAACAACTTCATGCTTTTGACTTAATAAAGTTGATAAAGATAAACCAACGTATCCACATCCTGCTACTGCTATTTTCATATCTATCACCTTAACAAAATTATAACATCAAGGTTTTAAAAATAAAAGATTAATTATTTGAACACCTATAAAAGATGAAATTATAAAAAAACAGAAGCATTACACTTCTGCAGTATATTCAAGTAATTTTAAGAATAAATTAATATATCTTTGATTTAATTTATATTTTCTTAATTTTCTAATTCGGATTCTCTTTTGTTTAACGTCAAGATTACTAAATAGTATTTCTCCAATCATATCTTTTATTTTAGTTTCTATTGGTAAATCACTTAAAATAGAATCAATATCATCATTAATAAGTCTTAAAGCATCTATTTCAATATCATTACCCTTACAATTAATTGTTATTTGCTTAAGTGTTGAAAGTGGTGGCAACTCAATTACGTAATCTGAATCATCAATATATGAATTATATGTATTTATCGTTTCTTCTCCACAATGAATAGAAACTTCTTCAGGTTCTTTTGTATTTCTAAAACGTATCTTATAAGAACGCATATCAGTTATTATTCCACTCTTACCAGCAACTGGTCTAATAATAACCGTAAAGTTATTTGCTTGGTATGTATAATCTATACTAGTTAAAAGATAAAAACCTTGTTCATACAATGAAGAAAGTCCATCATCTTCATACATTTCATAGTTGCTTGATGCTCCAGGAAATATTTGAATTTCCATATTTTTTGGTGGATTTGTGTCATTAAGGTCATTTTCATCCAAAATAGCTAAAGGAATAATTGTACCTGCTTTAGCAAAAACAGGATAATCTTCCTCTTTATAAAATGTTGTATAGCGTTTTCCTCCAACATATCTTTTACCATTTATAAAGTCATACCAAATTCCATCTGGTAAAAACAATTGTAAAACCGTACGATCCATTAAAGTATCCATCTTACTTGTTATAGGAGCAACAAATAGATTAGATCCAAAATAATATTCATTTTTATATAATGGTTCATCATATATTTCTGGATATCTATAATATATCGGTTGAATAAGTGGTAAACCTACTCTTGAATATCTATAAGCTTCACTATAAAGATATGGAATTAAAGCGTGTCTTAATCTTAAATATTCGGAAACAACTGATTGAGTTTTGATATCCCAAACCCAAGGTTCTCTTTTAAAATACTTTCCTTGATCACATGATATACGTAATATTGGAGAAAAGCATCCAAATTGAACAAATCTTGCATAAAGTTCTCCATCTTCCATTCCACCAGTATATCCACCAATATCATTTGAAATCCAAGATAAACCAACATTAGCTGCCGTGCTATTGAATGATGGAAGCATTTCTAAATTTTTCCAAGAAACAAGAGTTTCACCAGTGTAATGAATTGGATATCTATGAGAAGCAACTAAAGCATTTCTTGCTAAAACAATTCCTCTACGATTTACAAGTTGTTTAAAATCATCAAAATGATAATGAGTCAAGGCTCTTAATGTGGTTAAATCTCTTATATTATTATAATCTATACAAAAGAAATCAACTCCATAGTTCATAAGTGGATGTATTAAATTATCAAAATATGAGTTTAATTCGTCTTTATTAAATACATTAAATGGAACTACACCAGTACCCTCTATTCCAGCACCTTTAATATAAGCTGGAAAATAGTCTTCTTTATCACTTATACCTTCAACTGGATTTACTTTTACAGCTAATCTAACGTTTTTACTATGTAAATAATCCGCCATTCTTTTTGGCCTTTTAAATAGTTTTTCATCAAAAGTAAATCCTGATTTCATTTTATCATTTTGTCTATGCCATTTATCAGAAAGCATAATTATTGAAAGCGGAATTTCATGTTTATTAAAATTAAATACTAACTTTTCTAAATCTTTAGAAGTATAGTCCGTATTTCTATTCCACCAAACTCCTAAAGAATATCTTGGAATTAAAGGTGGATATCCAGTTAATGTAAAATAATCTTTTAAACATGCACCAAAATCACGTTTATACATAAAAAGATAAATATCAACACGTTTATCAGTTCTTTTACCTAAAGATCCATCCTCATTAAATATTAAACTATCTGAATCATTGATAGAAACAAATCCATCCGTTGAGTATAATCCTTTAGTTAATTTTGCTTGTCCATCACTTCCATCCAAAGAATAAGCAGTACCTAAAAAGTTTCTAACCTCCGGATGAAGTGGATACCAATATTTATCTGTATTATTTAAATTAACTCTTAAATATTGATCAGGACTAACTTTTGAACCAAAAAAAGGCATTTCTTTTTGATAAGTTAAAGTAAAATATTTAGTTTTAATTGTTAAATATTTATTATCTTCATTTTTTTCAAATTTAACAGGATTAAATTTTCTATTTATTGCAAATTCAGTTGGACGATCTTCAAAAGTACCAGTTTCTGAATATTCAAGACGAACTAGAATTTCTGAAAGTACTGTAATACGATACTTATTTCCTTTTATTACATTTGATACATTTGGTAGTATATCATAATTCATTTTAAAATGTTCTTTTAGTTCACTCACTCAGCATCATCCCATCCATACCCTATTCTATAATCAATTTTATCATAATTGATACTTAAAAAAAAGTAGTATTTAATTGACTTTTGCATATATTTAGTGTATATTACTAATGCGTAGTGATTGGCAGTCATTTAACAAAATTTAGTAATGTGTTTAAGAATAAAAATCTAGTAACTTAAACTGCCTAAGGGAAAGAAAGTTAAACTCCCTACTAAATAAGTTAAATAGTCCTTTACTATAGTAAATATAAGAAAGGAGAAAAATTATGGCAAGATATACTGGTCCAGCATACAAAAAATCTAGAAGATATGGTTTTTCTACATTAGAAAATGGAAAAGATTTAGCTAAAAGACCTTATGCTCCAGGACAACATGGTGCAGGAAGAAGAAAAAAGATTAGTGAATATGGTATCCAATTACAAGAAAAACAAAAAATCAGATTTATGTATGGTTTAAATGAAAAACAATTTAGAAGATTATTTGATAGAGCTTCTAAATTAAAAGGTGTTCATGGTGAAAACTTCTTAAAATTACTAGAATCTAGATTAGATAACTTAGTATATAGAATGGGTCTTTCAACTACTAGACGTGGTGCAAGACAACTTGTAAATCATGGACATATCTTAGTTAATGGTTCAAAAGTTGATATTCCTTCATATTCATGTAAACCTGGTGATGTTATAAGTGTTAAAGAAAATTCACTTGAACATCCAGCAATCAAAGCTTCTTTAGAAGCTGGTGTAAAAACACCTGCATATGTTGAATTCGATAATAAAAAACTTACAGGTACTTATGTTAGATATCCTGAAAGAACTGAATTATCAGCTGATATTAATGAATCATTAGTAGTCGAATTCTACAACAGATAGAAAAAATAAAACTTGGTTAAAAAACCAAGTTTTTATTTTGCTCTCTTAAACGAATTTCTTTAGTAATCATATTTATTACTTTTTTTGTTGCACCTTTAGCTGTTTTTTCACTTTTAGAATAATTATAAGTTAAATACCTTTTCAAACTAGCAAGTTCTTCTACTGTTAAAGATTTAAAATAAGCATAATATTCATTTCTCTTTAATGATTCTAAAAACATTTTATAGATATCCGAATTATAAATTCTATTTAAATCATTACTAACCAAGTAACTTACATATGCTCGTATAGAATTTATTCTAACAACTGCACTTACACCACCAAGTTCATAATATGATTTATCTAAAAATATTTCAAATTCTTCTGGAGTTAATATCGATAGCAATTTAGCAAGAGATTCATCATTAAAAGATCTTAGACCATTTTCTTTTATCGCACTTATTACTTGCTTAATCTTTTCTTCACTTACCACGATTATTACCTCCTATTCAACATGTTTTATATATTCTTTTAAACTTTGATCAATTCTTTTTTCATAAGAAAAAAAGCTAGACATTATTACTTTTATAAAAGCATTAAATTGTTTTTTATTTACTACATCATATATTCTTCTATATATTTCATCTACAGCAACTATTCGAGCTTTCAAACCATCAGTTGGAGCATATTCTTTTGTCTTTCTAACTAAAGAATTGTATTGCTCAACTATTTTTTTTAAATCAATATCTCTTTTATAAACAGACATCAATTTTTCTTTATTATAAGTACTAGCTGAAAAAACAACTGTTGTAAGAAGTTGAGTTGCATCAAGACTTCTATACTCTTTTAAATTGCTTATAATATATAAATTCATAAAATAAAAACCTAATACTAAGAAATTATTAAATTGATAAGGATCGTTTATATATTTTTCTTTCTTATCAATTCTTTCTTTATCTAGAGTCGTAATAACTGAGTAGACCCAATTAAGATTATCTTGATATAAAATATTAACTAAATCATCATACTTCATAATTACCCTCTATTCTATTATTATTATAGCATTATTTATACATGAAAAAAAGAGTTATTCACTCTTTTCTATTGAAATCATAACGTCATGACCATTGATATCCACAACTTCTCCACTTTCTTTTTCTTCATAAACTACTGCTAATGTTTCTTCTTTAACATAATCTTTAAACATTATTAATGCATCGTTTACTTCATCATCACCATGGAAATAAAGTTTAATTCTATCTTCAATATTTAAGCCATTTGTTTTTCTCATATTTTGAACTTTAGATACAAATTCACGAGCAAGACCTTCAAGTAAAAGATCACGAGTAAGTTCAGTATTTAGAATAATAAACTTATTATTTTCCATACCAACATTGAATCCTTCTTTAGCATCAATTCTAACATCAACCATTTCAGGTGTTATATCAAGTCTTTCACCATCAAAATCTACTGTAATAGTTTCTTCTTTTAATAAAGATTCTTCATCCTCTAAACTTAAATTTTTCAAAGTCTCACTATAAAGTCCCATTTTAGATCCAAACATAGATCCACATACTTTAAAGTTTGGTTTAATTGTAAAATTCATATATTTAGATAAATCATCAACAAAAGTAACTTTTTTAACATTTAATTCTTCATTGATTAAAGTTACTAAGTTTCCTAAAATACTTTCGTATTTTCCATCAATTAAAGCTTCACTTAATGGTTGACGTACTTTTATCTTAGTTTCTTCACGAACATATCTTCCAGTAGAAATTAAATCTCTTACTAAATCCATTTTAACTTCAATTTCTTCGTTGATTAAACTTTCATCATATTTAGGGAAATCACTTAAATGAACAGATTTTTCACCAGTTAAATTCTTATATATTTCTTCAGTTGTATAAGGTATAACTGGAGCACATAATCTACATAAGCCAGTTAAAACTTCATAAGTAGTTATATATACAGATTTTTTAGAATTATCAAGTTCACTACTCCAGAATCTATTTCTATTTCTTCTTATATACCAGTTGGATAAATCTTCTGAAACAAATGAAGTTATTTGTTTGACTACTTGATTTAAGTCATATGCTTCATAAGCATCAGTCACATTTTTAACAAGTTTATTATATTTAGATAAAAGCCATTTATCTATCTCCTCACGATCTTCATAAGCAACATCACATTCATCTGTATCTATTCCATCAATATTAGCGTATGTTTGGAAGAATGTATAAGTGTTTTTAAAAGGATTAAAGAATTTTGAATGAACTTCTCTACAACCTTTTGAATCATATTTTAAAGGTGTCCATACTGGAGAAACTGAAAGCATATACCATCTAACTATATCTGCTCCATATTCATCCAATTCGTTTATCGGATCAACTATATTACCAGTTGATTTACTCATCTTTTTACCAAATTCATCAAGAACCATATCGTTTACAACAACGTTTTTAAAACTAGATTTACCAGAAATTATTGTTGAAATTACCAGTAAAACATAGAACCATCCACGAGTTTGATCAAGTCCTTCAGCTATAAAATCAGCTGGAAATTGACTTTCGAATAATTCTTTATTTTCAAATGGATAATGATATTGAGCATATGGCATAGCTCCGGAATCAAACCAAACATCTAATACATCTTTAACTCTATCCATAGACTTTCCACATTTATCACATTTAATATGAAGGTCATCAACATAAGGACGATGTAATTCCATCTTTCTAACATCAACATCTTCAATTACTAGTTCTTGTAATTCATCAATTGATCCTACAACACACTTGTTACCACATGAACAAGTCCAAACTGGAAGAGGACATCCCCAATATCTATTTCTAGAAATTCCCCAGTCAATCATATTATCAAGCCAGTTAGCAAAACGTTTATTTCCAACATAATCAGGATACCAGTTTATCTTTTTATTTTCTTCAATTATTTTATCTTTATAAGCTGTTGTCTTAATATACCAAGCTGGTTTTGGATAACTTATAAGTGGTGAATGACATCTCCAACAATGAGGATAATCATGAACTATTTTAATTTTTTTGAATAATTTATCATTTTCTTTTAACCATTTAATGATTTCTATTTCAAGATCAGGATCAGTTACTAAAGTTCCTTTCCATGGCCCTTCAGTATAACATCCATCTAATCCAACTGGATTTACAAAACCGATGCCATTTTCACGACATACACGATTATCATCTTCACCATAAGCAGGTGCAATATGAACTATTCCTGTACCATCTTCAGCAGTAACATAACCATCTGCTATTACTTCATGACATTTTCCTTCAACATGAACAAAAGGCATCAATTGTTCATATTTTATTCCTACTAAATCAGATCCTTTAAAAGTTTCAAGAACTTCATAATCCTCACCTAATACTTTTGGAGCTAAAGCCTCAGCTAAAATAAATTTGTATCCTTGAGATAAAACTTTTATATAAGTAAGTTCTGGATTAACACATATAGCAACGTTTGCCATTAATGTCCAAGGAGTTGTAGTCCAAGCAAGGAAATATTCATCGGCATCAACTCTTTTTAAAGGAACAATTACAGTGTTAACACTTGTTTCTTCATAACCTTGTGAAACTTCATTTTGAGAAAGTTCTGTTCCACATCTAGGACAATACCATAAAACTTTATTACCATGGTATAAAAGTCCTTTTTTATCCATTTCTTTTATAATCCACCATTCAGATTCAATATATTCATTTGAACAAGTTACATAAGGATGTTCACAATCAATAAATTGACCCATTTTATCCGTTACAGCATTTATTTCATCAATATTTAAAGCTGTTGCTTTATTACATTCACGACAGAAATTTTCAACACCAAAGGCTTCAATATCAGCTTTTGTTTTAAAACCAAGCTTCTTTTCAACATTAACTTCAATTGGAAGTCCATGAGTATCAAGTCCAATCTTTCTTAAAACTCGCTCACCTTTCATTGTATGATATTTACAAAATGAATCTTTAATCGTTTTAGCAAGAACATGATGAATTCCTGGTTTTGCATTTGCATAGATTGGTCCATCATAGAATACCCAATTTTTACATCCGTTTCTATTTTCAATTGTTTCATTTAAAATATCTTCTTTTTTCCAATTTTCTAAGATACTTTTTTCAACTTCACTTGCTTTTCTTTTATCAAGTTCCTTAAAATTTTTCATAAACATTTCCTTTCCAATAAAAAAACATCCATAACATAGGAACGAACATATCCGTGGTACCATCCTATTTTATGAATGTAATCATACTCTCTTAACTTTAACGCAGTTAACGTACTTAGCTTATCCCTAAGTCACATTAGAAGTGATTTTTAAATAACTATTTTTAACTGTTTGCACCATCCACAGCTTCTCTATAAAAAATCATTATTTAACGTCTTCATCAATTGCTTTACAAACTAAATTATAAATTTTATTTTCTTGTTTGTCAATTCTAAATATCTTTATTATAGAAGGTTTTATCATTTTCTCCTTCTTCAAAGAAACTATCATCTACAGGATTCTTTTTGTTTTTACTAGGTAAATTAACAAATATCATAAGTAGAATTATTAAAACGACACAAATAGTTAAAATAATATACATATTATCAATAAAGAAGTATTGAGTTTTTGTTGAAGAGTCTATTGATTTCATCGTATAAACCATTAAATCATCTTCTTTTTTTAAAGATAATATATTTCCCTTATTTCTAAATTTAGAATTAATATTAACACCATTTATATTATAGAAAAACAAATCTGAATATTTTGTATTATTTACTTTAAGTTCAAGTATTAAATACTCTTTAGTAAAAGTGTCTGCATCAGCTTCAACACTTAAATTAACAATTGTATATCTTCCTTTTTTAGAAACCTCTTTTTTTGTTATTTGATAACCATTTAATGCTTCTATATTAGTAAGTTCAATTGTTCCCGTTTTAAAAGCAATAGTTTCATTAATAGATTCTATCATGTCGCCTTCAAAGCTTACCATTAGATACGATAAATTATCTTTTATTTCGGTATCCATTTCATATGTTGGTTCAAAGTTAGTTGAAGCAGCAAATACAACAATTGGAGAAAGTAATAAAATTATTATTAAGTGATACAATTTTTTCATTTTAGAAGTTCTCCTAAAGTTCTAATCATTTGACAAGTATAACCAAGTTCATTATCATACCAAGCAACTACCTTTACAAGTTCTTCTCCATCACATTCAAGAACATCAGTTAAAAGTCCATCAACAAGTGATCCAGCATGTGTTCCAATTACATCACTTGAAACAATTGGATCCATTGTAAATTTGATAACATCACTTTGATTATTTTTAAACATTTCGTTTATTTCTTCTTTAGTTACAGATTTTCCTAGTTTAACTGTTAAATCAACTACTGAACCATCAATTGTTGGAACTCTAAAAGCACTTCCTTTAAGTTTTCCATTTAAATTTGGTAAAACTTTACCTATTGCACTAGCAGCACCAGTAGATGCTGGAATAATATTTTCTAAAGCACTTCTTCCGCGTCTTGAAAAAGCTCCTTTTTTATGAGCAACATCTAAAGTTGTTTGATCATTTGTTGTTGCATGAATAGTTGTCATATATCCATATTCTACTCCATAAGCTTTATCCAATAAATTTAATACTGGAGCAAGACAATTTGTTGTACAACTTGCAGCCGATATTACTTTTTCACTTCCGTCAAGACTTCTTGAATTAACTCCAAAGACGATTGTTTTCATATCTCCTTTAGCAGGTGCCGAAATAATAACATGTTTGGCTCCAGCAATAATATGCAAATTTGCTTTTTCTAAGTCAGTGTAATGTCCAGAACATTCCAAAACTGCATCAATTCCAAGTTCACCCCAAGGTAAATTTGTTGCATCCATTTCTTTAAAAACACGAACATGTTTACCAGCTACTATCAATGATTCATCGTCAAAAGATAAGCTACTTGCATCAAACATTCTAAAATTTGAATCATATTTCAATAAATAATATAAATCTTCTACACTTGTTAAATCATTAACAGCTACTACTTCATACTCTTGAGACTTTAAAAGTTCTCTAAAAGCAAGTCTACCAATTCTTCCAAATCCATTAATTGCAATCTTTTTCATATTTTTCCTCTCCTATTCAAAACTAGATCCACCAATAAATTCTCTTAACAAATTATCCTCACTTACATATTCACTAGGAATTGGATAAAAAGTTTTTAAGTGATCTATTATTCTTCTAGCTTCATTATAATATTTACTATTTATATCAATACTATAAAGTATTGGTTCAACATATACTTTTAAAACACCAATTTCATAAGTATATGCTGTATTAATTATAGCATCAGCACTGTCAGTATATGGGAATATGTAAGTTTCTTCTCCACGTCTAACACTTTCCCATGATGCAAGTGAATCTTCTCCACTTTTTCCTCTAGTTCTAAAATCTCTAATTATTCTTCTAAGAAGCCTATTTTCAGTTGTTGAAACATAATTATGTCTATCAACATTTAAAGGAGTTAATGGACTTATATAGATTTTATATATTAAATCTTGATATTCATTACTTATTAAATTAGGATTAAGTCCATGTAAACCTTCAATTACTAAACAGTCATTTTCATTTAAAACTATTGGAGTTGTACTAATCTCTTTTTCTCCAGTAATAAAATTATAACTTGGTAAATAAGTTTTATTTCCACTCATCAAATCAGTTAATACTTTATTAAATAATTTTAAATCTAAAGCATTTATTGATTCATAATCTTTATTACCATACTCATCAACTGGAGTCTCATTTCTATTTAAGAAGAAATCATCAAGAGATATTGGAATTGCATTTACCCCTAAAGAAGAAAGATATAAACTCAACTTCTTACTCGTTGTAGTTTTTCCACTACTAGAAGGTCCAGCAAGTAAAACAATTCTTTTATTTTTAGAAACTATATCTTCCGCTATTCCTTCAAGATTTCTTTCAATCATAATATCATTTTTACGAATAAAATCTTTAATTTTACCTTCTGCAATAAGTTTATTTAAATCCATTACATAATTTATATTTACTCTTTTTAACCATGAATCATATTCTCTAAAAGAATCATATATCTTGTTTCTAAAAGTAAATACAATTTCATCATTAGTTGGTAAAACTAATATAAACTTATTATCTTCAATAAAATACAAATCAAATAATTTTAATTCTCCAGTAGATTTAATCATATTATGTGTATAAAAATAATTATATTTGCCATTTAATTCAAACAAAGAAACTGTTATATTGCTTATATTTAAAACATTTGTCATCTTTTCTAAGGCATTTTTTTCTTTATAATATTTATAAGCATCTTCTTTTTTTACTATTCTTTTAACTATTGGTAAATCTTTATCAACAAGTTCCTTCATATATTTTTTTATATTTAGAAGTTGTTCTTTATCTATTGTTTCTTTACATTCAATAGTTGTATATATTCCTTTATCTAAAGAATGATGAAAAAACACTTCTCCATTAAACAAATCTTTAACAGCAACATATAATAAAAATTTTAACCCCGCAGCATATTCTTTATTGCTCATGCATACCACCTATTTTAAATTATATCATGAAATTTACCCATTATTATAAAATTCGTGCTTATTTGTCATTTTATTTAAGAATATTTTTCATTGATTTATTTATAATATTATTAGGTGATAATATTGATAATTCCAACAATAGTAGAAAAAAATTATGAAGGACATCAAATTTACGATATTTATTCAAGATTATTAAAGGATAGAATCATATTTATAAGTGGAGAAATTAATGATGATACAGCATCATTAGTTATATCGGAACTTTTATATTTAGATTCAATTAATCATAATGATATATCAATCTATATCAACTCTCCAGGAGGATCCGTTACCTCTGGTCTTGCTATATACGACACGATGAAAATTATAAAAAGTGATGTTGAAACTATCGGAGTTGGCATGAGTGCTTCAATGGGAGCTTTTTTGCTTTCAAGTGGAACTAAAGGAAAACGATGCATATTAGAAAATGCTGAAGTTATGATTCATGAAATACTAGGTGGAGCTCAAGGTCAAGCAACAGAAATTCAAATTCAAGCTGATAGAATTTTACATTTAAGAGAAAAGTTAAATAAACTTCTTGCAAAAAACACAAATCAAACTTTAAAGAAAATAAACAATGACACAAAAAGAGACCACTATATGGATGCAGAAGAAGCAATGAATTATGGTATAGTTGACAAAATTTTAAAATAGAATTTAAATTGTTTTATTGAAAACACTAAAAAAAGATGTTATATTTAGTTTAGTGAGAAGCAAAAGTTTCTTTTGAGGCTGATGCTTACCACAGGTTTGGTTTCGCATCCTTATTCAGTAGAATAAAGATGCTTTTTTTATGGCCATAATAATTTTAAAATTACTACTAGCAATATAAAAACGATTAAGTAAAGTAATCTTATATGATTATCTTTTTTCATCGTAACCTTACATTCCTTTC
>CAKOJJ010000022.1 GCA_934089275.1 uncultured Bacilli bacterium | reverse complement strand
TAAAATAAAATAGAAGAAAGTAGGTAGAATATGAAAAAGAAAAGTATGCTTATAGTAGCAATATTACTAATGGCAATTGGCTTTGCAGCAGTATCAACAACATTAGTAATAAATGGAAATGCAAAAGTAAGCGAAAATGAAGAAGATTTCTCAGTAATCTTCACAGCTGCAAGTATAGATGGAAAGGATGTATATAGTTCAGTAATAGATGATACAAAGAAAGTAATTACATTTGAAACCTCAGAACTAAAGACATTAAATCAAACAAGTATATTAGCATATGAAGTAACAAATAACTCAAGTAACTATGATGCAAACGTTACAGTAACATGTGTACCAAAAGAAGGAACAACAGCAAAATATACAAGTATCAAAAATAAACTAGATAATGATGCAACAGTAGTAAAAGCAAAAGAAAGTCTAAATGGAACATTAACAATAACACTAGATAAAACATCAACAGAAGAAGTAAGTGAAGAATATACATGTAAATTAGAATTTAATGCCGTAGAAAGAGATACATTAGGAAGCAATATACCAACACCAGTATCATTTTCAAGTGATAGTTGGTCTACAATCCAAAAAGCAGTACAAACCGGAAATACAAGTAAATATAATATAGGAGATACAAAAGAAGTTGACCTAGGAGATTTAGGAACACATATAGTGAGAATATCCAATATGAGTGAATGTACAACTGAAACAAGTGAAACAGCATGTGGATTTGTAGTAGAATTTGCCGATATAATAACAAGCCAAAAATTCAATAGCACAGATACAAATGTAGGTGGTTGGAAAGAATCAGAATTACGTACATACATAAATGAAACGATATATAATGCATTACCAAGTGAATTACAAAAAGTAATAATAACAACAAAAGTAATCTCAGGACATGGAAGTACATCAGGAGAAACAAACTTTGAAACCCAAGATAAACTATATTTGTTAAACGCGCAAGAAGTATGGGAAAGTAATAGTAATGATACATCAGTAGGAACATCAAAACAATTAGATTATTACAAAACAAGTGCAGGAGCAAAACAATACAACGGAAGCTACGTCAGTTGGTGGCTTCGTTCGGCTATTTCTAACAGTACGATGGCCTTCCTTACTGTAAAAGGCAGCGGTATCTGGAACGGTGGCGTTGCGAACGGCTCTTATGGGATCTCTCCAGCTTTCCGAATTGCATAAGTAATGCAGATATAGAAAACTGTAAAATGAGATGAACTTAAGTGGAGATGTACAAACCATCGTGACAAGTTATTTATAAAATTTATCGCTATTAAAAAAAGATATACAACCGTCATGATTGTGTATCTTTTTTCTTTTATAAAATAATTGAAAATAGTTTAGTAATGATTTATAATTGTAGATAGAATAGGAGAGGTTAAGATGAAGAAAAATGGTTTTATTGCAACAAGTATTCTTTATTCAATATTCTTAGTATTCTTAACCCTTTTCTTAGCTTTAATTTTAACTTATCTTCATAATCAAATCTTATTACAAAAAATTAATGAAGAAGCAAAAAGTAATTTATTAAAAATAAATAATACTAAAATAAGTGATTTAAATATTGGAGATTATGTTCAATTTATGAATGATCCTAATATGGGAGAAACATATAATGATCCTGATCCTGCAAAACATGATCCTTATGAAATAGGTGAAAGTGTTTTAAATCAAGATTCTAAATGGATTGTAGCTGATATTAAAACAAATGGAAATATAAAAACATATTACTTTTTAAGTGAAATTGAAGCATCAAAACTGGATGTTCAATTTAAACTATCAACTGACGTTGTAAGAAAATATCATACTTTAACAATTGGTGTCATTAATGAAATGATTAATTTAAGAAGTTGGGGTAATGAAAACTTATATCAACAATCAATTCAATTTAAAAACTATGCTAGTTTTAAAATGGGATTTCCAACATCAACTGAACTTACAACTATTAGAAACAACACTAATCTAACTGATGAAATCAAAAATTCTATATTTGGAATTGACTCAAGTTATATCGTTTATATTGATAAAACAACTGGACCTTATACTGCTGGTAATTATTACTATTATCGTATGTATAATTTTACTTTAGAGAACTCTAAAAGTGGTACCATATTAAATGATTATTGTGGTGGTACTTTCTCTAACGGAAAAGTGAATTACAATTCTAATAATACTTTTGGATATATGAATAAAGTTTGGGATACTGTATCAAACTCTGAATATATCGATTATTGTTCATATGGTTCACCTATAGCTTATACTCATAAATCAAGTGATAAAGTAGTTGAATCGAACGAAACAAAAGATAACGATATTGCTGTTCTCAACAGTGCCGCTTACAACTTTAGACTTATGCTTGAATTAGGCGTTGACTCTACGAATGAACTTACATACGTATCAGGTGGAACAGGATTAAGAACTAATCCATACATAATTATGGATGGGAGAAAAAGCGAATGAAAAAGAATGGTTTTGTTTTTATTGAAACATTAGTTGTTGTAAGTGTTTTAACGTTAACGCTTTTGATGTTGTTTGGAAGTTATTCATATATAATTAGAAAATCAAGAGAAAGAAATTCATTTGATACAACCGAAATGATATATAAAACATTTTATACAAAAGAAATTCTTGAAAAAGAATATGGAAGTTTATCAACATATATGAATACTTGTAATAAACCAGGAACAAATGTTTATGAATGTTCAATTTCCGGAAATAGATTAACTCAATTACAACAAGCATTTGAAGTAGAAAAAATATATTTTTTAACTCCGAGTGAAGTTTTAAGTAACACAAGTGTTTTAGTTAAATTAGATGCTACAACAATTGATTATATTAAACATCTTGGCAAATATAGTAATACAAGAAGAATGATTGTAAAATATAAGAAAACTTATCAAGATGGTACTTATGAAATCTTTCATTCTTCTATGGAGGTATAATATGGAGGTATAAATATGGATAACAAAGGTATAACAATAACTGAACTTCTAGTAAGTATATGTATTATATCAATTGTCTTACTTCTTTTGTTTTCACTTTTAATCCAAGTAAGAAGTGAAGATAACAAAAGTGCGGTTCAATCAAATTTTATAATTGACCAATCAACAATTATTAAAGCTGTTGAAGAAGATATAATTGATTATGGTGTTAAAAGAATATCTTCTTGTACTTTATCAGAACAAGGAATTGATAATTCAATTATTGTAACTGGATATGAAGATAAATATAAATGTTTAAAAATAGAATATAAAAAAGACTTTTTAAAGTCTAATACAGCTTTTTTATCAATATATAATTATTACACAAAATATGGCTATGAAAACGGAAAATATGTAGGAAAAGGCGAAACTTCATGGATGATTTCTTATAAAAGAGGATATTACAAAGAATATAATTTTGATGGTTCTCCTAAATATCAATCATTTTATTCAGACGCTTCAACTATGAAAGAACTTCCTGAAGAAGTTGATTTATCGGATACATCAATTCTTAATTTTACAGCCTTAAGTGAGAATATAAATGCTGCTTCATTAGTTTTTCCAATAAAGAACTTAGCTGGAGAACATTATGACATAAATGTTGGTTTTACCTATACAGGAAACAACTTCTTTAAATGTAAAGCCAATAATGGAACTACTAATAAATTTAGATGTAATTGTAGCAGTTCCAATAGCTTATGTAATGAAATATATGAGTAAAGATATAAATAAAGTTAAAATTCTAGAAGTATAAAAGTATTTTGAATCAAACTTAGTTTCTTTTAAAATACTTTTTATTTGCATTATTATACTAAACGATGCAAGAGAAGTGAATGTAAGCATTAATATATCATTTATTGGACTCACTGTATAAAGTTTTATTCTAGTAAATCCACTGGTTATCTCTAAAATGCCAGATATAAATGTTTTCATTATAGGATTTCTAATTGGTACTATATTTGAAAGACTTAAAAAAACAGTTAAAGTTCCTAATATATTAAGAATTGTTTTCATATTTTTTTCAATAGATTTATTTAAATTAAATTCAAAGTTATAGGAAGCTTTAAGTGGATTTTCACTCACTAATGCATCCCTTAAAATAAAACTTGTTAAAATATTTGCTACCCACATAATTATTAAAACTTTTAGATTACTGAATGTAAGTATTAGTATTGGATTAAAAAATATTGTTTGACTTAATATCTTTGTTAAACTGTTTTTATCAATCAACTTAGAATCATACAAATCTTTTAATATTTTGGCATTTGTTGGTGTTGCTCCCAAAATAGAAACAATAAAAACGAATAAACCATAAGGACTAGTTTTAAATATTTTAGAATAAACATCATAAAAAAACTTAGGTATTTTAGAAATTAATCCACTAGCAAGTAAAATATCACTTAAGATAAGAGTAGGAAAAAGAACTGGAAATAGACTTTTACTCCAAATATTAAGTGCTTCACTTGCTGCTAAAACAATCGCGTTTTTATTTACAATAAATAGGATAAAAAGTAATAAAGTTAACAATTTTTTCACATTTCACCTCTATAATAATGGTATAATCAAAAGTAAGGAGAATAGATTATGCTTAATAAAATGTATGAGTTTTTAAAGGAAAATATTAAATCAATAGTTGTTATTGTTATTTTTGTTGTGGTTATTAATTTAAATCTTCCTTTCAGTGTTTATGCTCCAGGAGGAACAATAGATATTTCTAAAAGATTAAATAAAGATTCTAAAACAAGTATAAATATGACTTATGTAAGTTTTGTTGAAGGAAAAGTTCCAGTTTTATTACTTTCATTAATTTTACCAAACTGGGACATTGTAAAAAATGATGACATAAAATACGATAATGAAGAGATGGCTGACTCATTAAAAAGAGATAGAATTAGTCTATATGAATCAATTAGTAATGCTAAAAGTGTTGCCTATAAATATGTTAACAAGCCTTTGAAAATCGAAAAAACTACTTATTATGTAACATATATTAGTTCCTCATCAGATACAGATTTAAAAATCGGTGATGAACTTATAAGTATTGATGGACGCGACTTTACTCCAGACATAGTCGATACATATTTAAATACTCTTGATGAAGGAACGAAAGTATCTATAAAAGTAAAAAATTCTGATAAAGAGTATACAAGATATGCAAAGTTGATAAAAGCAAATGATAAAACTTTAATAGGAGCAAGTTATGCGAAAGTGAATGACTATAAAGATTCTCTTAAATATAATTACAAAAAAAGTGAATCAGGTCCTTCTGGTGGAGCAATGTTAACTCTTGCATTAATCCAAGAATTAAGTGGAGAAACTATCACAGATAAAAAGATATGTGGAACGGGAACTATTGATATAGACGGAAATATTGGAGAAATTGGTGGGGTAAAATATAAAATGCTTGGAGCAAGCAAAAATAAATGTGATGTTTTTATAACACCAAAAGAAAATTACGAAGAAGCAAAGAAAGTTAAAGAAAAAAACAAATTAAAAATCGAATTAATTGAAGCAGATAATATAGAAGATTTAATGGAAAAACTATCTTCCTAAAATTTAAAAATTATTATATAATATTTTATTAGATGTAGGTGGTAAAATGGATCGTTTAAGTGTAGATAGAACAAAATTATCTCCAATGATGTTACAATATATGGAGATTAAGGATAGATATCCTGATACGTTAATATTTTTTAGATTAGGAGATTTTTACGAATTATTTTTTGAAGATGCTGATGTTTGTTCAAGAGAATTAGAACTAACTTTAACTGGTAAAAATGCTGGTTTAAGTGAAAGAGTACCAATGTGTGGAGTTCCTCATCATTCAGCTAAAATATACATTGAAAAACTTATAAGCAAAGGATATAAAGTTGCTATATGTGAACAACTTGAAGATCCAAAACTTGCTAAGGGTATGGTTAAAAGAGATGTAATTGAAGTAGTAACAAAAGGAACAATGGTTGATTTAGAGTTCTTAAATGAACATGATTTTAACTATATTGGAACCATTTTTGATTATGGATATAATTACTTAATTGTTTATCTTGATTTATCAACTGGTAAAGTATTTGGAATATTTGTTCCTCATAACAAGACTAGTTTAATAAATGAAGTTTTAAGTTTAAATTTAAAAGAGATTATTGTTGAAAATAATTTTGATATTGAACTTATAAATATCTTTAAAAATACTTATTCGATATCTATCACTATTAATAATTCATATTTAGAGGATGAATATAAAAGTGTTTATGAAGGAATAAATGATGAAAGAATAGTTAAAGCATTAAAGAATATCATGTATCATTTACATGTAACTCAATTAAAAGATTTATCACATTTATCACATATTGAAATGGTTCAAAAAGACGACTATTTAAATATGGATATTCATACCATAAGAAATCTTGAGTTACTAGAAACTTTAAGATTAAAAGAAAGAAAATTTTCTCTTTTATGGCTTCTAGATAAAACTAAAACAGCAATGGGTTCAAGAACTTTAAAAAGTTGGCTTATGAATCCTTTAAAAGATGAAACTAAAATAAATAAAAGACTTGATTATATTGAAAGTTTGAATAATAACTTTTTACTAAGAGAAGAACTTATGAGAGATTTATATGAAGTATATGATCTTGAAAGACTAACTGGTAAGGTTATATGTGGTTCTTTAAATGGAAGAGATTTATTACAAATAAAAAATTCAATCAAAGTAATTCCTGATATTAATAGAATTTTAAGTGAACTTAAATTTGATATTACTTTAAATACTCATGAATATTTATATAAAATTTTAGAAGAATCTATTTCAGAAGATGCTCCAATAAGCATTAAAGAAGGCGGAATAATCAAAAGTGGATACAATGCTGAACTTGACGAACTTAAAAGTATTCGTTCCGGAGGAAAAGATTTCATTTCCGGAATTGAAGCAAAACTAAAAGAAGAAACTGGAATAAACAACTTAAAAGTTGGATACAATAAAGTATTTGGATATTTTATTGAAGTGTCAAAGGGAAATTCAAAACGAGTAAGTGAAGAGTTAGGTTGGGAAAGAAGACAAACTCTAACTAATGCTGAAAGATATATAACGCCAGAATTAAAAGAAAAAGAAGCTTTAGTTTTAAATGCTGAAGAACGTATAATTGATTTAGAATACAATGTATTCATGGAAATAAAAGAAAGTGTAAAATTTGTTTTATTTGAATTAAAAGAAACAGCAACACTTTTAAGCGAAATTGATTCGTTATGTTCTTTATCTCTTGTAAGTGAAGAACATCACTTAATTAGACCAAAGTTCAATAACAATCATAATCTTCGTATAATTGACGGAAGACATCCAGTTGTTGAAGTTGTTAGCAATAATAACTATGTTAAAAATGATGTAATTATGGATGAAAACACATCAACTCTTTTAATAACTGGACCAAACATGAGTGGTAAATCAACCTATATGAGAGAACTTGCAATCATCATTATCATGGCTCAAATGGGATCTTTTGTACCTGCTGCTGAAGCCAACTTACCAATATTTGATTCGATCTATACTAGAATCGGAGCAAGCGATGATCTTGTAAGCGGAGAATCAACATTTATGGTTGAAATGATTGAAGCCAAAAATGCGATTGTTAACGCTACAGAAAATTCACTTATCTTATTTGATGAACTTGGAAGAGGAACAGCTACATTTGATGGGATGAGTTTAGCTCGTGCAATCCTTGAATATGTTAATTTAAAAATTAAATGTAAAACATTATTTTCAACACATTATCATGAATTAACCGATTTAAGCGATACTATTCCAACTATCAAAAACGTTCATGTTGATGCCGTAGAAGAGGATGGTAAAGTAACATTCTTACATAAAGTTAAAGAAGGACCAATTGATAAATCATACGGAATTCATGTTGCAAGACTTGCTGGTCTTCCAGAAGATTTATTAAAACGCGCAAGTGAATTCTTAGCTAGTTATGAAAGTCATGAAAAACGTGAAGTATATGTTCAACAATCTCTTACTTTTGAAGAAAAGCATGAAGATAGTAAATTAGAAGAGAAAATAAAAGAGATAGATATCTTAAAAATGACACCAATGGATGCCATAAATTTCTTATATGAATTGAAAAATACAACAAAATAGTTGTATTTGTTCTAAAAATCATTTATAATTATAAGTGAAGTGTGAAGCATACTTAAATTTTTCATTTTTAGAATTTTATCTTTCTGAAATCTTTTTACACTTCAAATCACATATTAATTTATGTGATTTTTTTTATTTATGAATAAAATTTATTATACAAACAAAATAATGTTTATTAATTAAAGACATTTTATTATATTTTTGATAAAATATAGAAAGGAGGAAAAGTATGGACACAGAAGAAATAAAATATTTTACAGTAAGCCAATATAATCAAGCAATAAAAAATTTCTTAGATTCTAAGATTGAATGCCAAGTTGTCCATATTAAAGGAGAAGTTTCCAATTATAAAGGACATACTAGAGGACATTTATATTTCACTTTAAAAGATGAAGAATCAAGAATTAATGCAGTGATGTTTAAAACAAATGCTTCAAATCTTGATTTTGTCCCGAAAGATGGAGATGAAGTATTAGTTACCGGAAGAATAAGTGTATATGTTCCAACTGGTGGATATCAAGTATATGTTGAAGAAATGCATTTATCCGGTAATGGAGATCTATTAAAAAAACTAGAAGAATTAAAACAAAAACTTGCTAAAGAAGGTTTATTTGATCAAGCACATAAAAAACCGATACCGAAATATCCAAGTAAAATTGGTATTGTAACTGCACCAACGGGAGCAGCTATAAGAGATATCCTTTCAACTATAAAAAGAAGATATCCAATATGTAACACAATATTATTTCCAGCTTTAGTTCAAGGAGAACTTGCTAAAGATGATGTTGTAAGACAAATTAAGCGTGCAAATGAATTTGATGACATAGATGTATTAATTGTTGGTAGAGGCGGCGGAAGTATTGAAGACTTATGGGCATTTAATGAAGAATGTGTTGCCAGAGCAATATACGAGTCTCGTATTCCGGTTATATCTGCTGTTGGTCATGAAATAGACTTCACTATAGCTGACTTTGTTGCTGATATGCGTGCTCCAACACCGACAGGAGCAGCAGAGATGGCTGTACCAAATATGGTTGATTTAGTTAACTATATTCGTCAACTTGAAATACGTTTAAATAAAAATATATTTAATTTAATAGACTTATCAAAGAAACAACTTAATAATTTTAAAAACAGTTATGTTCTAACTAATCCACTCTCATATTCTGAGATTAGAGAACAAAAACTTGATATGATTATTAATAAATTAAATAGTTACATTACTCACAAAATGGATATATCCGTTTCTAGATATCAAAATGTAATAAGTAATCATATACTTTTAAATCCAAGTGAGTTATTTATAAAAAATAAAAACAGTCTAGAACTTGTTATTAATAAACTAGAGTTATTAAACCCGTTAAGCGTTTTGAGTAAAGGATATTCACTTTCTACAATTAATGGAAAAGTAATAAAAAGTGTTAAAGATGTTAAAGTTAATGATGAGGTAAATATTAGACTTCTTGATGGAGAGATAAACACAGTTGTTAAAGGAGAGAAAGAAAATGGAAGATAAGAAATTTGAAGAACTTATGAGTGAACTTGAAAATATTATCAAAGAATTAGAAACTGGTAATACAGATTTAGAAAGTTCAATAAAAAAATATACTGAAGCTATGCAAATTGTTAAAGTTTGTAATGATAAATTAACAAAAGCAACAGATGCAGTTAATCAAATATTAAAAGAAAATGGAAGTTTAGAAAACTTCGAAGTAGAGGAATAGTTATGGATAATCAAGTTAAAGATATTACAAGCAGAGATGTTGATTTTGCTAAATGGTATACTGACGTTGTTAAAAAAGCTGATTTAGTTGATTATACAAACGTAAAGGGCAGTATGGTTATTCGTCCATATGGATATGCTATTTGGGAAAACATGCAAAATGTATTGGACAAAGAATTTAAGCGTTTAGGACATGAAAACGTTCAAATGCCTATGTTCATACCTGAATCTTTACTAAACGTTGAAAAGGATCATGTTGAAGGCTTTGCTCCTGAAGTTGCTTGGGTAACTTATGGTGGAAAAGAAAAGTTGGACGAAAGAATGTGTGTTCGTCCAACAAGTGAAACTTTATTCTGTGATCATTTTAAAAAGATTGTAAAAAGTTATAGAGACCTACCAGTTCTTTATAATCAATGGTGTACGATAGTTCGTTGGGAAAAAACAACAAGACCATTTTTAAGAAGCCGTGAGATATTATGGCAAGAAGGACATACATTGCATGCAACAAGTGAAGAAGCAATGGCTGAAACTTTAAAAATGTTACATGTTTATGAAAATTTCCAAAGAAACTACTTAGCAATGCCAGTTATAGTAGGAAGAAAAACTGAAAAAGAAAAATTTGCTGGAGCTGAAGCAACTTATACAATTGAAGCTATGATGTATGATGGCGTTGCTCTTCAAAATGGAACAAGTCATTATTTTGGCGACGGCTTTGCTCGTGCTTTTGGAATAGAATTTTTAGATAAGGATAACAAACTAAAAACTCCATTTCAAACTTCATGGGGTTGTACAACACGTATGATCGGTGGACTTATTATGACTCACTCAGATGATCGTGGACTTGTATTACCTCCAAAAATTGCTCCAACAAAAGTAATTGTTATTCCAATTGGAAAAGATATTGATAAATATATTGATAAAGTTGTAGATATTTTAAATAAAAATGACATCACTAATAAAGTTGATAGAAGCGATAAAACTCCAGGATTTAAATTTGCTGAAGCTGAGGTTAAAGGATATCCAGTTAGAATCGAAGTTGGTGCTAGAGATATAAAAAATGGACATATCACTTTAGTAAGAAGAGATACTTTAGAAAAGTATGAATTTAGCATTAACGAACTTGATAATTTAGCTGATAAATTAAACGAGATTTTTGAAACTATGCAAAATGATATGTATAAAAAAGCAGAAGACAGAAGAAATTCAATGTTGTATGAAGCATCAACCATGGAAGAATTTGAAAGTATTGCAGCAACTAAATCTGGATTTATCAAAATAAATTGGTGCGGAAGAACAGAATGCGAAGAAAACATCAAAGAAAAAACTGGTTTAAAATCACGTTGTATATTAGAACATGAACATGCAACTGGAAACTGTATTTGTGGAGAGCCAGCAAAACATGTAATCTATTTTGGTAGACAATATTAAAATATGTAGAACAATCTACATATTTTTTTATTCCTTTTCAAAGAAATATCAAAAAACGTTTTCTCTTTAAATAACGCCATTTTTTTTGTATAATTATATGTGGGAAGTGAGAATATGGATAAGTTTTACAATAATCGTGTACTAGTTAAGTTTATGTTAATTCAACCACTTATCGATATTATAACTTCGTTAATGATAAATGAATACAACTTACATATATCTTTAGGTATGATATGTAGATTCATATTTTTAATATATGCAAGTATTTATATAATAAAAAATCGTAATAGCAAAATAAATATGTATATTATTGTATGGATAATTTATTTACTAACTTCATTAATTGGACGTATTATCTTGGAAAATAATTTTAATATCATGAGTTTTGGAAGTAGCATGTCTAAATTGATTTATTTTCCTATTGTATTATTATTTTTTACTTTATATTTTAAAAAAAATAAAGAATTGGATCGTTTCACATTCATTATAATAGCTTTAATTATTGGAATATCTTTATTGACATCAGTTATTACAAAAACTGCATACTGTTCATATTCTTCATATGTTAATTGTTATCATAAAGGAATTGTTTCATGGTTTAATTCAGCAAATGAATATGGTTTAATTTTAATATCATTGTTAGGTTTTTCTCTAATCGACTATATAAAAGATAAAAATATTTATAATATAATATCGTCTTTAATAACAATTATATTCTTATGTGTTTTAGGAACTAAAGCAAGTTATGTCGGTTGTGTTGGATTACTTGGATTTGCATTTATTTTCTATTTTACATATAACAAACTAATTGTAAAAAATAAATTAAATCTAAAAAGTATTTTCTTTTTAGGAGGTATTTTATTATCAATTTTGATATTTACAATAAAGTTACCGATTTATACTAATCTTATTGGCAATTATGAAAGAGCTTATCAAAGTAGTGGTGGCAATTACTGCAAAACATGCTGTCCTAAATTTAATAAGACAAGTGAAGATATTCGTAATGAAATCTCTACATCTTTAGTTTTTAATGGAAGAGATGACTTCTTAATTGTTAATAAAAAAATGTATAATGATAGTTCCATATTTTCTAAGTTATATGGATTAACATCTAATGATAAATTTTATGATGGAATATATTATGAAAAAACAGTAGAAAGAGATTTTCATGATTTATTATTTCAATATGGACTTATTGGGTTCATTATTGAATTAAGTTTACCAATATATTTATTGATAAGCATTTTCTTAAAAATTATAAAAGCAAAAAAAAGTAAAGTAGACGAAGAGATTTGTATATTAGTAACTTCTATAACATTTATACTTTTAGGTTCATACTTAGCTGGACACTTCCTTTTTGCACCAGCTGTATCAATCTATGTTGCATATTCAATATCTCTGTTAAGTAAGAAGGTTGAGACTCTATGAAAAAAAATATAGCTATTTTTGAACCAAACTTAAATATTGGTGGTATTGAAAAAAGTTTAATTAATTTTTTAAAAAGAATTGATTATAATAAATATAATATAGATCTTTATTTATTATCAAAAGGGACGTTATATAATGAACTTCCTAAAGATGTAAATGTTGTTTTTTTATCAAAGCCAAGTTTTTATAAATATTTACCATTTTTTATAACTAAAAAGCTTATAAAAATGGATAAAACGGTAAAATATGATGTTGCAATCGACTTTAGTGCTTATAACAACGTCCTTTCAGCATATGCATTAGATTCGAATGCTGATAAAAAAGTTATTTGGATTCATAATGATTATAAGATAAAAAAGAAAAATGAATTTAAATTTAAAGTATTGTTTAATTTAAGTAAAAGCAAATATAAGAAGTTTGATGAAGTAGTTGCTGTAAGTGAAGGGGTAAAAGAATCTTTTAAAGAATTAACGGGACTAACTGCAAAAAATGTGATTCCTAATTATATAGATACTGATGAAATATTAAAAAAATCTAAAGAAGAAGTGGATTTTCATGTTGACGATGATAATATCAATTTTTGCTTTTTAGGAAGATTGGTATATCAAAAAGGATTGGATTTATTGTTTCCAATAATTAAAGAATACAAAGAAAGAAATGAAGAATTTCAACTTTATATAATCGGAGATGGTCCACTTAAAGATAAACTTATAAATCAAGTAGAGGAATTGGATTTATTTGATAATATTACTTTTTTAGGAGCTAAAAAAAATCCTTTTCCTTATTTAAAAAAATGTGATTATTTAATCTTAAATAGCCGTTATGAAGGACAAGGAATGGTTGCGTTAGAGGCTAAAACTTTAGGATTAAAAGTTATTATGCCAGAAAGATTAAATAAATATTTAAATATTGATTATATTGACATTAATGACTTAAAAAGTGTAAAAAAATTCAAAAAGAAAACAAATAAATTAGAAGATTATAATTCTAATATAACTGAAAAAATAGAAAAATTGTTAGGTGAGTAAATGAAAACAGGTTTAGTTATAATAAACTATAATGATTATGAGAACACAATTAACTTAACTGAGGAAGTGTCCAAATATACTTCAATAGATGAAATTGTAATTGTAGATAACAATTCTTCTAATCATGATATTGAAAAGCTAAAAAAAATAGAGAATAGTAAAGTGCACATTATTGGTTTAACTAGTAATTTAGGATATTCAAGTGGAATGAATGAAGGAAGCAAGTATTTAATTCAAAAGTATGGAAGTTGCAATATAATATTAAGTAACTCAGATATTAGTATTCCTTCTAATAACGTCATTAAATCTTTAATCAAGAATATGAAAAATCCTGAAATTGCAGCAGTAATGCCTAAGGTTCTTGAACATGGTGTATTTAAATATGGTTGGAAGCTTACAAGTTCCAAAGCGGATTTACTTTTAAATATTCCTGTATTAAGTAGATTATATAAAAATAAGTTAATTCAATATGATGAAGAACACTTTAATGATCCTCTACCAGTAGTTGATTGTTTATATGGATGCTTTTTTATGATTAAAAGTGATGTCTTAAAGGAAATAAATTATTTTGATACTAATGTATTTTTATATTATGAAGAAAATATTTTAGCGAGAAAATTAAAAGAAAAGAAACTTTTATCTGTTGTTGATACAAGTGTATTTGTAGAACATAAACATAATGCAACAATCGGAACTAACGTATCAAGATTGAATAAATATAAAATATATAAAGCAAGTCAATTCTATTATGAAAAACATTACAATAATGCCAATAAATTAACTATGAGTATTTTAAAACTATTTTATAATGTATCTTTATTGATAAAAGAAACAAGTATTAAATTAAAAGAGAAGTCTAAATAAGGCTTCTCTTTGCTTTTAAAATAATATTATATCTAAGAATATATCCATTAATAGTTGCAGTAATAAGAGCAACAACTATTAAAGTCAATTTAAATATATTAGGAAATCTATTTATTGATAACATTGTAAGTAAAATTACAAATGGTATTATACCGACAGTAAATCCTATAAAAAAATATTTGTTTTTCATTATTTCAATGTTGTTATCTTTCATACGCTACCTCTATAATATAATTATACCCTAATAATTTTCGTTTTCAAAGAAAAATGTTATTATTCTTCATATTTTTTTCATATAGATATGTTTTAATATAGTTAGAAAGGAAGAAAAAATGAAAAGAATTCTAAAAAATGTAGTAATGATTATTATTACATTAGTAAGTATAAGTGGTCTTATATTTACATGTATTTATTTCAACAAAGATAACTCAAATAATATGTCTGGAGGAACTCCACCAAATATGCAAGGAAACGGCAATATGACGCCTAGTGATAATACACCTCCTGATAAACCAAGTGGAGAAAGTGAAGATAACACACCACCAGAAAAACCAAGTGGTGATGACTCTAATATGGGTATGCCACCAGAAAAACCATCCGGAGAAAATAGCAATGTGGAAAACAATCAATCTATGAAAGCCCCTGAGGTTATCAATCAAACAAGCAATAATAAAGTATGGTTTTATGTCATAGTTATATCTTTATCGTTATTAGTTGCAATTAATATTGGCTATTTAATAATATCAAACTTTAATGCTAAAACATTTAAAGAGACATTTGGAGTTACTGATAAAACGATTATATTTGTTTTATTGACGATTATAATTACAGCCGTTTTATCTTTTACAAGCATATGGTTTAATGGAACAAAAAGCCAAAATAATCAATCAAATAACGGCAATATAAATGAGTCTATGAATAATAAAACACCAGACTATTCAGGATCAACTGAGATAACTTCTGATAAAACTCTAAGTGATGAAACTTATACATCATCAACTGCTTCAGAAAATGCGGTTTTAATAAGTGATGATGCAAATGTTTCAATGGATAATGTAACTGTAACAAAAACTGGGGATGCAAAAACAGGAGATGAATCAAGTTTTTATGGCAATAATTCGGGTATTCTTGCTAAAGATAATGCTGATGTAACTATATCAAATAGTTCAATTAAAACTGATGCAACGGGAGCCAATGGAGTATTTTCATACGGTTCATCTAAGATAAATATTTCTGCTTCTTCTATTAAAACTACTGGGGATTCTTCTGGAGGAATTATGGTTGCCGGTGGAGGAAGTATCACAGCAAGCAACTTAAATATAGAAACAAGTGGTACATCAAGTGCTGCAATTCGTTCTGACAAAGGCGGAGGAAATATAATAGTTTCCAAAGGTACTTACAAAACAACAGGAGTTGGATCTCCAAGCATATATTCAACTGCCGATATCACGGTTAAAGATGCAACTTTAGAAGCTACATCTTCAGAAGGCGTAGTTATAGAAGGAAAGAATTCTGTTACTCTTGAAAACGTTACTTTAACTGATACAAACAATAAATTAAATGGCCAATCTACAACATATAAAAACATCTTTCTATATCAATCTATGAGTGGAGATGCTGATACTGGAACAAGTAAGTTTACTGCAAAAAATAGTAAAATAACAACTAATAAAGGAGATACATTATACGTAACTAATACGGATGCCGTAATCACTTTGGAAAACAATACAATAATAAATAATGATTCTACTGGTAATTTCTTAAGAATTCAAAAAGATTCTTGGGGAACAACTGGCCAAAATGGTGGAAGCGTAACACTTACTTTAAAAAATCAAACTGCAACTGGAAACATCGTTGTAGATTCTATTTCTACTTTATCAATGGAATTAAGTGATTCTTCAATTTATGAAGGAAGTATCAACTCTTCGAATGAAGCAAAATCTATAACATTAAAATTATCTAAAAACTCTAAGATAAAATTAACAGGAGACTCTTATGTTACAAGTTTAGATGATGAAGATACAAGTTATAAAAACATTGACTTTAATGGTTACAAATTATATGTAAATGGAAAAAGTGTAAACTAAGGTGAGAATTATTCACCTTTTTTTCGATTTATGATAAATTAAAAATGGTGATAAATATGAAAGACAAACTAAAAGAATTATTAAATAACTCTTACAGCCCTTATTCACATTTTAGAGTTGCTTCAATTGTTGTTATGAAAGATGGAAGTGAATTTAATGGAGTAAATGTTGAGAATGCTAGTTATGGAGCTGCCATATGTGCAGAAAGAAGTGCAATCGTATCAGCAATATCAGCTGGATATAAAAAACACGACTTTGAAACTTTATATGTTATGTGTGATAATGAAAAAATTGGATTTTCTTGTATGGTTTGTAGACAAGTTATAAGCGAATTTTTCGAATCGGATAAGAAAGTAATCGCGATGAATCCAAATGGAGAAGAGATAAGCTTAACAGTTAAAGAACTTTGTCCATATCCGTTTTCAGATGAAGATTTAAAGTAAAAAAAAGCGAAGAAATTCGCTTTTTTACTTTAAATTTTTTTTAGTTCTTTAACATATGCAAATTTTGGCGCTATAAATCTTTCATATTCTTGATATATATTATTGGCATATTCAGAAACCTCATCAATTCTAGCACTGCCATTTTCAGTTTTTACAAGCGGTATAGTGTTTCGTTTTTTAGTGCTAAATGAGATATAAAAATTATCTTCTGGTTCATCTTCGGTGTTAGTTAAAGTATCTGCTTCCTCAAAAACGCTCCAAGAAGGAAAATTCTTTTTAAAATATTCACATAAGTCGTTTTCCTTCATTGTGTAAAGATCTTCTAATGATATTAATTTTCTCTCAAAAGCAAGCTTTACAATTTCCGATACATACTTCATTATATATTTATCGGTGTTGCCTTGTAATTCTTTTGCATAAGTAAAAACCATATTAACAAACTCATTTGCTGTTTCTTGATTTTTAAAACCTATCTCAGGAATACCATCTTCATTGATTAATACTGTCATTCCGTCATATACTTTCTTTATTTGACTTAATTGATGTGTATGTAACCAAATATAACATGTGTGTAATACTCCATCCAATCGGTCCGCACAAAGTCTTGGAGATTTATTTTCTAAAATAGGATATTTTTTCAAATCTTCTAAATCTTCGATATTTAAACCGTCTTCTTGCAAATAGGCTAGAAGTTCTTGATCATTTTTTATAATATCACTTATTTTTCTTTCAGAACTTTCTTGATTTATATAATCGCCAAATACATAATCGATGCAATGAGCAAAACAAGGTGTACCAGCATCATGTAATAAAGCAACAATTGTTTCCTGTTTATTATGGGTAAAATGCCAAACCATATGAGCTACAACTAAGGAATGATCAAATCTTGTATAAAGAAATTTTGTTGAATAAAGTTTAGTATAGTCACATCCACAAAATTGAGTGACATGTTTAATTCGATTCATTGTTTTTGTATTTAAATATTTATCTATAAAATAGGGATATTCATCATCAATAAATATTTTTAAGTATTCATCCATAAGATCACCACTTAAATTATAGCATAATTCTTTACTTTTCTAAATAACCCATGGGAGTCAGGGCATTTTGAACAATAAAAAAAACTCACATAACGTGAGTAATTTACTAATGGTGGAGAATAGGGGACTCGAACCCCTGACCCCCACGGTGCAAGCGTGGTGCTCTAGCCAACTGAGCTAATTCCCCATCAGCAACAAAATCATTGTAGCATATTGAAAATATAAATTCAAGTGTTTTTTATAAAAATTTTTATAATATTTATAAAATATATGATTTCTTTATCATTTAAAGTAATCGTTTTCTTAACTGAATTTATTTTTGTTATAATACCAGTTGATTCAATAAAGTCATATTTACGAAAGTGAGTAATTGTAACTGGAACTTGTTCAGTAAATGCTTCAATGATTTTATTTTCTATTGCCTCAATTTGTTCTTCAGATAAAACAGGTTTCTTTTTATTTATAACTGTAATTTTTTCTTTTTCTTCATTGCCATTAAAAAGTGAATTGAATGGCATCCAATGAGAGGAGTTTTGATTCATGCTTTGTGTCCACCAATTAAACCATTCCTTTCTTTAATTGTTGAATCACTTAATAAACTTGAAGCTTTTAAAATTGAATTTGGACCAAATCGTTCTTTAACTTCATCGATTGTTTCTTCAATTTGTTTTCTTTTTTCAATTTCTTCATAATCTTCAAATATATCAAGCTGAATCTTATCATTCGGACTCAAATTTCCAAAAGAAATGGATACCTTTCTTATTGGAAATTTTGTGTAATAATGGTTAAAAATATACATGGCTGTTTTAAATATTTCGTTTGCGTTGTCGGTTCTTTCATTTAATTTTAAAGAATGATGAAAACTACCAGAGGAAGTTTTTGAAGAAGTGATACCTAAACTTATAAGCCCACAAAGTAGTTTTTCTTTTCTAAGTCTTCTACATAAAGTATCAATTATTTCATAAATAATAATATCAATATTGAAGTCGAAATAATCTTTAAATAAAACTTGAGAATTGCTGATGCTTTTTTCTTTTGGTTTATAATCGTTTAAATCACTTAATTTGGTTAAATCAATTCCGTTAGCACGATAATATAAATCTCCACCTAAAATACCAAACTCTTTTATCAGTTTTTCTTTAGAAGTAAGTGCTAGTTCTTTTACAGAATAAATATTCATACTATTAAGTCTTTTTTCAAGATTAGATCCAATTCCCCACATTTTTGATAAAGGCTTAATACTCCATAGCTTAGTTTCGACATCATCATATGTCCATTTGGCAATGTTATCTTTTGTATGTTTTGCTTCAATATCCATGCTTATTTTAGCAAGTAACATATTTGGCCCGATTCCAGCTGTCCCAACAAGACCAGTAGAATCCTTTATATCTTTTAAAATTGTTAAAGCAAGTTCATAATCAGTCATATTATACATTTTTAAATAATTAGTAACATCTAAAAAACATTCATCAATAGAATAAACGTGTAAATCTTCTTTAGCTACATATTTTAAATATATTCCAATAACTTCTTTGCTTTTTTTCTGATAAAGGCTCATTCTTGGAGGAACTTTTATATATTTTATATTTTTTGGTATATCATAAACTCTTACACGTCCAGGAACACCTAAACTTTTTAAATAGGGAGTAACAGCTAATGATATTGCACCTTTTTGTTCAGGATTACAAACAATCAAAGGAGTCGTATAAGGATCAATTCCACGTTCGACACATTCAACAAAAGCAAAAAAACTTTTTAAATCAATGCACATGATATTTCTTTTCATTTTAAGTTCTTCCATAATTATCCCTCGTATATAATATAAAACATTTGTTTGGTGTAGTCAACAAAGTTATTGAAAAGTACAAAATATTATTTTATAATTATTTATATGATATAAAATAGAATAGGAGGGGTAAAATGAAATGCGTTAATTGTAAGAAGATTATACCTGAAACATCTACAATATGTCCTTTTTGTAAAAACGACCCAAATACAGAAGTAATAACTCCAATGGAATTTGGTGAAATAAATGAGGATATGTATGCAAATGATGAAAAATTCGACATCAAAACGTATTTTAAAGAACCTAAAAATAAAAAAATTATTATTTCATCCATTTGTTTAATTGTTCTAGTAATCGGTGTCTTTTCTTTTTTAATATTCAATTTATTTAAGCCTAAAAAAGACACAAGTTATAAATATTTTACAGAAGTAGTTGATCGTATATCTGAATACATACTAGATAATTATTTATCGAATAATTCTATAAAAAGTGGAGAATATAGTTTAGAATTGGATTTAAGCGATTATAGAACAAAATTTGAAGGAAAATATTCTGGAGATTTAAAATCAAAAAATTTATATATAGATGGTAAAATGCGTGATCCAAAAGAAGATGAAGGCGGCATTGTCTTTGAAAGCAAAGAATTTACTTACACCTTATATGTTGATAAAAACAATGTGTATTTTAAATCTAAAGAATTTTATAATGATGAATATATTTTATTTCCATTAGAAGATGAACTCGGAATTCTTCAAGCAAAAAATTATAATATTCAAAACATTATAGATGGTTTGAATACCGCGATAAATGATAGTTTAAAGAAATTAAAATACACTTCGGGAAATGAAGAAATAAATTATCGTGATGATTCTATAAAAAGTAATTACTTAGAACTTGAATTAAATAATTCTAATCTTCAAATGTTCTATAATACTTTATATAATACTTTAAAAGAAGATAGTAATTTTGTTAATGAATTTGCTAGAATAAAGGATAAGAAAGCTGATGAAATAATTGAAACATTAGAAAATTATCGTAAAACTAAGGAATATGAATATAAAACAGAAGAAGAGCAAGAAAGTCCAAGTAAAATTAAAATTTATTATAATGGCAAGAAAATATATCGTATAAGTTTAAGTTATAATGAAAAACAATACAATTTAGATATCGGGGATACAAAATATTATTTTAAATATTATGAAAACGATGAATTAAAAGCAAATTTTGAATTAACAGTAGTAAAGAAACAAGTTCAAGATGTAATAAATGAAACTTATGAAGTAACTTATAAAATAAATGATAAAACAGGAATAATAACATTAAAATTAATAACAAAAGAAAAAGGATCTTTAACTGACGTTGAAATCGAACAAAGTAAATCGGTAAGAGACTTTAATGATGATGACATTAAGAAAATAAAAGAAAATATGAGTTATTATAAAGAAGATATTGGAACATTTATTCAAAAATTGTTTGATTCGTATGATTATAAATGTAAGCCAACGCTTGAATGTGTATGTGACGATGATACTGGAAAATGCTCGTGTATGTATAATGGTGAAATGATTACTTGTAAATATGACGAAGTAAAAAAATAGTATTGAAAAAGTGAATTAAATAGTATATATTTAATATAGACAAAAAATAGGAAGGGAAGTTTATATGAGATGTAATGCGTGTGGAAACGAAATTCCAAACGGTTCAACAATGTGCCCATTTTGTGGCTCAGCTATAAAAAATGAGAATGATGTTGAAAAAACACAAGCAACTGGAGTAGAAATTGAAAAAATTAATATTCAAAACAATCCACAACCAAATCCAGTTGAAAGTCAAGAAACTCCATCAATTGAAAATAATATTGATGTAGAAAGAAATGTCCTTGAGCAAACTGATGTTTCTGAAAAAGATGCAAGTTATGTTATGGACGCAACAGGAGAACATACTGTTGTAAGTAATGGTTCAGAACTAGTTACTCCAACTATGGAACCAACTAAGAAAAAAGGTAAAAAAGGATTAATAATTGGAATAATATTAGCTCTAATCGTTGTTGTAGTTGCAATACTTGGTGTATTCGGTTATATGTTCCTTTATAAAAGTGCAGACAAGAGAATAACTACTGTTATTGATAATGCATTCAAAAAAGTTTCAAATGTAAGTAATAATGAAACTAAAGCAAGTGGAACATTAAGTCTAGATGGACGTGTTTCAGTTGGAAGTACAACTTACAGTGCTAAATTAAATGCTAAATATGGTGTAGATTTAGCAAATAAATTAATGAATTTTGATGTTTCAGTTGAAAGTTTAAATGTTGGAATGGAACTTTTAGATGAAACTTTGAAAGTAAATACTTATTTGAAAGATTCTAATGTTTATTTATACTTCAGTAATTTCTATGACAAGTATATTTATACAAAGGTAGATGGATTAGATGAAATATTCAATTCTACTACAACAACAGATGTTGATTCAAAAGTATTAATTGATGGCTTTAAAGATGCAATTAAAGCTGGATTACTTGCTGCTGATAAAACTCAAAAGATGAAAGCAAATAGTAATGTAGTAACAATTAAATTAAATAAAGAAAACCAAGCTAAAATTGCTAATGCTGCTAAAAAATCAATCTTAGAAAATGATAAATTCTTAACAGAATTAAGTAAAATTAGCGGCAAAGACAAGAGTGAAATAAAATCAAGTCTTGAAGAAGAAACAATAACTGAACAAATTGAAGATGCTGATGGTTATATTGAGTTATTAACTAATATCTTTGGTAATGAATTCGAAGGTATGAATATTGTTACTAATATTTTCGAAATAAATATTACAAACGAAGATATAGCATTTAAAGTTATGGAAGATGGAAAAGAACAAGCTAATGGTAAAATTAAATTTACATCTAAAAAAGGTGCTAAAACTAATGAAATCACAGCAAATATTTCTTTAACTGCTTACATAAGTGAAAAAGCTTATACAATTGAATTAAATGTAAAAAATGAAAGTGATGTTAATCCAAGTGTAGAAAATCCTGATTTAAAAAATGCCGTAGAATTTAGTAGTTTATCTCAAGAAGATATATTAGATATTTATACTAAAGTTTCTAAATTCGGAAAACTAGGATCAATTTTATCAAATTATATCACTAGTACAATTACTCAAACAACAACAGGTATCGAATAATTTATAAAGAAAGTTGCAAAAACTTTCTTTATTTTTTTGTAAAAAAGTGTAAAAACTACCAAACTTAAAAATTGGTAGCTTTTTTTGACAGATTTTAACAATTTACATATAAATCAATACAAATATTAAAAATCTGAGCCTCTAAATTTAAAATTTTGTAGTTTTGAAATATAAAAATATTATGCTTAAATAAATACTCGAGAAGCAAGGAAAAGATGCTTATCACTTTCTTATATGTAGGACGTGAATTTTCAGCAAAATAAGCTGTAGTAAGGA
>CAKOJJ010000021.1 GCA_934089275.1 uncultured Bacilli bacterium | reverse complement strand
AAAGTTCTTTCTAAATAAATTTTACCACATTTACATGTTTCTTTTTATTTAGTGTGTACTTTAAAGGTATTATAATCTTTGGTTATGGATGTATATAAAAAAAGAGAAAAAATTAAATATAACAATCAACTTTTTCAAATTGTTGAAAGAACTGATAAAAAAATAGGCTTTTTGAAAATAAAATATGATGGGGATAATATAATTTATGAATATCCAACAGCATATGAATTTTTGCATTTAAGCAGTTTTATGAATAAAAAAAACAGAATAAAATTCTAGTTATTTTTGGAGTAAACGAGTTTAAAGATGGAACTGATGCCATCTTTTTTTATTGCAAAAATTAGTCCTTTATTTCTGTTTTTTCCAAGTAGGCTACTTGAACGATCAAATCTTAAAGAAATTGATAATTTTAAATCTCCGTTTTCGATTGCAGTTATGAATTTTTCAAATTCTTTTAAAACATAGCAGTCAATTTGATAATATCTATAAAATAAATCATTATTTTCTTTTTTCTTGCTGGCTTTTATTAATACCATTTTTTTGACTTTCATTTCAGCTCTGGTTTTAATAGTATCAAAGTCAAGGTAACCAATTTTATCTATTAAAGATTCGTTTTTGTCATAAACATAAGTAACAATTCCATCTTCAACCATTTTTAACTCAAAGTAGTAATCACCATATTCAACTAACTTATTATATTTTAAAGCAACGTTAAATACTTTTCTATCTTTATAAACTTTATCATAAATTCCATAATTGCTTAAGATATAATCACTTTCATATTCATGATATCCAATAAATGTAGAAGAGAACAATGAAACAGGAAAGTTACTAAATCTAGTACTTGTTTTTATTTCAATCTCTTTATAATCTGGAAAGATAGAACAATTTGGATTTATATTAAGAAGATGTTCAAATGTAAGACCACAAGAATTATATGGATTGTTATTTATTGCTTTAACATATCCTTTAGAACTTATATTCATAAATAAGTGCATTATATCATCAAAATCTCTTTTCATGATTCCTCCTTTCATAAGTTTGCTATTATAGATGGTTGATCTTGCAGGTTTTGTCGAAAAAAAGAAATTTTTAATAAAAAAAATTTTTATAAAAAAAGTACTTGCAACCGACCGCCGGTTATGATATATTTAATGAGTAGTACGTTGGTGACTATAGTATGGATCTTTAGCTCAGTTGGTTAGAGCATCCGGCTCATAACCGGGCGGTCGTAGGTTCGAGTCCTACAAGATCCACCATTTTTTTTGCAGGTATGGCGGAATTGGCAGACGCGCTAGACTTAGGATCTAGTGGAGTGATTCGTGCAGGTTCAAGTCCTGTTACCTGCACCATTTTGATAGACTAATTAAACTCTTTGGGTTTGATTAAATAGAAAAGAGAACTTAAAAATAGTTCTTTTTTTGTGGTTATTATTTATATTAATCCAAATACTTATTTGAACTTTGCTTAACAAATTATCAAAATGTGTGTATGTAAAGCACAATTTTTTTTATTATATTTTCATATAATATAGTAAGTTACATCTTGTAATTTCATCACTTTATTGTTATATTTTTATTGTAAGATAGTGGAGGTGGCAGTATGGTCCATTTAACTTACGTAGAAAATCCGTTTGACAAAGATTTCTTTGCTTCTTTATCAAAGTATGCATACGAACAAAGCTTTTACGATTGTATTAACAAAAAATTTGTTGATGAAGAAGCTTTTAAAAATTTGGAGTATGGTTTTCATATGTATATGCTTACTGGTGACAGAAATGAATGGATAGGTTTTGTCTTGTTTTCAAATGAAAACATGGTAAAAGGTTTAAGATATCATGCTTATAATTACTTTTTAGAAAGTTTGAATAAATTAAAAACTTTAATTTCACAAGAAGAGTTAGATGAAATAACTAAGATAGTAACAGATCAAAAAGATCAAAATGTTTTGTTCACTACAATTGATGAGTATTTTAACTATTTGTCATCAATTATTGATCCATCAATCGTGAATTTGGAAAAAGAATCATATAGACAAAATATGGACACAATCCTAAATGATTTTGCAGACTATATGTATTTAGATACATTTATATCACTTCCAAGTGACGAAAAAATAAAAATTCGTACAGAAAATCAAACTAGCAAATTAGATGTAAATCAATTAGTAGAGAAGAAATATTACGGTTTTATTCAAGAAACACTTGGTTTAGTTGAAAATTTAATTCAAAAATCATTTAGTGAAATGCATATTATTTTAAAACAAGAAGGAATCAATGTGTTTTTAGTAGAAACAAGTAGTTTTGTCAAAAGTGAAAAATTATCAAAAGTTTTAATAAATCAAGAAGAATAATAGGTTTTTATTTATTATTCTTTTTTTTTACAAAAATATACGAACAAATGTTTACAAATAAGAACAAATGTTTTATAATTTAATTGGTGATGAATTTATGGATATAAAGGAAAAATTACATATTCTTGCCGATAGTGCTAAATATGATGCTTCTTGTTCTTCAAGTGGTAGTACTAGAGATGATGGTGGAGTTGGAAACACTAATAAAAGTGGAATATGTCATTCTTTTGCTTCTGATGGAAGATGTATTTCTCTTTTAAAAATACTTATGACTAATGCTTGTATTTTTGATTGCAAATATTGTCCAAATAGAAAAAGCAATGATGTAAAAAGAGCTATTTTTACTCCGACAGAAATATGTGAGATTACAATGAATTTTTACAAGAGAAATTACATAGAGGGTTTATTTTTAAGTTCAGGAATTGTTAAAAATCCAGACTATACAACCAATTTATTAATTGAAACAATTTATATGCTTAGATATAAGTACAAATTTAATGGATATATTCATGTAAAAGCAATTCCAGGTACAAGTGAAACATTATTAAAAAAACTTGGCTCTATGGTTGATAGAATGAGTGCCAATATAGAATTACCAACTGAAAATGGTCTTAAACTTTTAGCACCTAATAAAAGTGAAGACAAGGTTACTAAGATAATGAAATATGTTAAGGAAAATCGAAGCAAACATTATGTTCCTGCGGGTCAAAGCACTCAAATGGTCATAGGAGCAACAAATGAAACAGATTTTGATATTATGTCAAAAAGTAAAACTTTATATAATGAACATAAACTAAAAAGAGTTTTTTATTCAGCATATATTCCAGTTAACAAAGATAGTATGTTACCAACTATAAGTATTCCACCTTTAAAAAGGGAAAATAGACTTTATCAAGCTGATTTTCTTTTAAGATTCTATAATTTTAAAGTGGATGATATATTGGATAAAGATAATCCTAATTTCAATTTATTGTTAGATCCTAAAGCTGCTTGGGCTTTGAGAAATTTACATTTGTTTCCAAAGGAAATAAATACGTGTTCTTATAATGAATTACTTCAAATACCTGGAGTAGGTGTGAAAGGAGCAAAAAAAATATATAGTTCAAGGAAGTACTTTAAGATAAAATTTGAAGATTTGAAAAATATGAATATTGTTATGAAAAGAGCAAAATATTTTATTACTTGTGATGGAAAATATTTTACAAATTCGGCTAATTTTAAAAGAAGCATAATTGAACAATCATTATTGCTTGAAGACTTAAAAGAAAATAAAAGAAAAGTTAGTCAGTTGAGTTTGTTTGATGAATAAGAATAATAAGATTTATCTTTATAACGATAATTTTTTAAGTCTTTTAGCTTTAATAGTGGTTTTGATAAGGAAGAAAATAGTACCTAAAAATATAAAAACATATGATTATGAGTATGGATTGTTTGATGAAATTGAAGAACGCATTTTGCCAGAAAAAGAAGAAACAGTTAATTATATTATAAAAAATATTGGGTACAATAATTTTAATGTAATATTTAAGCTTTATTTATCCGTAACAGAGGATAAAGAATTAATAATATTTTATTATTGTTTATATTCTTTAAAATATAAGGAAACAACAAGATTTATGCGCAACAATAAGTGGATAAATGAAGCTTTAAAACAAAGTTCATATGTATCAAGAGAAAACCATAAATTCAAAGGTTTTACTAGGTTCAAAAAAATGAATAATGGAATTTATTATGCTGAAATTAATCCAACAAATAATATCCTTTTCTTACTCTCTAAACATTTTAAAGATAGGTTAAAAGATGAGTACTGGATTATTAAAGACGTTAATAGAAAATTGTATAGTCTATATGATAAGAAAAACTTTATAATTGTCTCTGAAGAGGAATTTAAAATGAATGATTTCAATTTAAGTGATGATGAAGATAAATTCTTAAATTTATGGAAAGAATTTTATGATACTGTTGGAATAGTTGCAAGAAAAAATGATAGATGTAGGATGAATTTTATGCCTAAAAAGTATTGGAAATATATTGTGGAAGTGAGTGATGAATTATGAAAAAGGTAGTAATTGGAGAAGAACTTGATAGAATTGTAGAAAAAGCTTTGGATGTACTATGCAATACCGTAGGTGCTACTTTAGGGCCAAAAGGAAATAATTCAATTATATCCAGCTCAACATTGCCAGCATTTGTAACTAATGATGGTGTAACTTTAGCAAGAAACATTGAAAGTGATGATGTATGTGTTAATTCTGTTTTAGAAATATTAAAAGAAGCATCAATTAAAACTGATGAAATTGTTGGAGATGGAACAACTACAACGATTGTTTTGTTAAAGGCAATAATGGATGAGTCTGCCAGTTTAATCAAAAACGGAATGAGCCGATATGAAGTAAAAAATAAACTTGAAAACGAAGTAAAAATAGTTGAAGATTTAATAAAAAAGGAATCTTTTATACCCAATGATAATGCTTTAAAAAATATAGCTATAACTAGTTCTAAATCTAATGAGATAGGAGAAATTGTTTTTCAAGTAGCAAAAAAAATAAGTAATATTTCTGGAGTAACAATAACAACAAGTAACAAAGAAAAGACAACAGTCAATTATTTTAAAGGTTATGAATTTGATACTAATTTAGCAAGTCCTTTTTTCTTTAAAGGAACGACAATATTAAAATTAAATAATCCCTATACTTTGATTACTTCTGAAAGTATAAATGATATACAAAAATTAAGTGATTTAATCAACAAGTGTTATGTAGATCAAAAGGATTTATTAATATTTGCAGCTGACTTTGATGAGGATGTAATAAATCAAGTGTTATCTTTTAACTATGATAATGATCTAAAAATATATTTATTAAAAAACCCTGAATTTGGTAAAAGACAATATCTTTTAATGAATGATTTATTAGAAATATGTGGATGCAAAGAATATAAAGGGCAATTTAATTATGAAAATGTCGGATTTGTTAAAGAGGTTGCCATTAACAAGGACAAGACTCTAATTTATTTCGATAATAATTTAAGTGATTATATTGATGAGAACAAAAAGGATTTAGAATATTTAAAAGACGATTTTGATATTAATTATTATGAAAAACGTATTTCAATGTTGTCTGATGGACTTGCAACAATTGAAGTTGGAGGTAAAACTATAAGCGAAGCACGTGAAGCTAAAATGCATTATGATGATGCTGCTCATGCAACGTATTCAGCGTTTAGTGGAGTAAATGTAGGAGCTGGATTTACTTATTTAAAAATATCTTCGATCTTATCTGATGATAGTTTATTAAAAAATGTATTATTTGCTCCTTTTAGACAAATTTTAAAAAACGCAGGTTTAAATATAAGCGAAATAGAAGAAAATATAAAAAATGGTTTTAATAAGATTTATAATGTTAAAACTGATGAATATGAAAGCGTTGACTCAACTGTGGTTTTGGACTCAACAAAAGTATTAGTTCAGTCATTAAAAACGGCTGTATCCATTGCTAATATATTACTAAGTACTGGCAGTTTAATAATTAATGAACAAATAAAAAATATTGATATAGATCATGATATCAATATTTAGTTTATTTTTTCTTAATAAAAAGAATTTTAAATATTTTGAAAACTAATAATACGATTAACAAATTAATGATTACTAACAAATAGAAGTTTATTTTTATTCCATTAAGAATTACATTTTCTTCATAAATGAGAGTGTCATTATAAATTATGCTAACTTTTCCGATTTGTTTATTGTTATCTAAAAATGATGCGGTTGTTTTTCCTTTATAATTGATTTTTACATCGTCCTTATTATAATCATTTGGTAAATATATTAAAGCATCTTTGCTTAAATGAATATCATATTTAGAAATATTAGAAAATTTTATAGGAATTGTTTTAATTACATCAGAAGTTTTAGCAACAGTTTGATTATTATAATTACTATCCATATGGCTTATTATGTTTAGGTTATCTTTCAAATTGTAATAATTTCCATAAATAAATTCTGCGTTTGTTGAGATAAATAAAAATTCGTGGTTATTACTTTCAAATAAAGAAGATATACATAATCCAGCTTTATTTGTGTAGCCGGTTTTGCTTCCGATAATTCTTGATATATCTAATTTCATTAAATTATTATATTTTTTTACGGTAGCATCGACTACTAAACCATTTGTTAAAGTATAACTTTTAGTTGTATATATTGTTTTAAATGTATCGTTTTTTAAGGCATATTGTAACATCTTTAATAAATCATTTATTGTGCTATAGTGGTTGTCGATGTCAAGTCCGGTAACATTTACAAAGTTGGAATTTTCCATTCCAATTTTCTTTGCTAAAGTGTTCATGTCATTTACAAAATTACTAATGCTTCCGCTTAATGAGTAGGCAAGAGCTTGAGTAGCATCTGCTCCAGATGGAAGAATAGATGCATATAACAAATCTTTATAGGTTAATTTATCTCCAACTTTCAATCCAGCAAGTGAGGCATCATATTTTATATTTGAAAGCATTAAACTAGTAATAGTTACATAATCATTAAGATTGCTTATTTTTTCAATTGCTGTAATAGTTGTCATAATTTTTGTAAGACTTGCGATGTTTGTTTTTTCTTGTATGTTTTTTTCATATATAATCTTATTATCTGTTAAATCATATAAACAATAATTTTTAGAATATAATTTGGGTTCTTCTAAAGCAAAGACATTTATAGTAAAAGTAAATAGACAAATGATAAATAAAATTATCTTTTTCATAAAATCACTTCCAGTATGAAAATTATATCAAATAAGTTAATGTAGTTGTGAAAATTTATAGATATATTTATAAAAAAAGTCATAAATTCTTGGAAAACAACTAAATTTTCTGGAAATTATGCAAATGCAGGTAAAAAATTTGCATTTTTTTTATTTTGTGATATAATATGCAGCAATTCAAGGGGGAAATGGATTATGAAGAGAAATAAATTAATAACATTTATGTTTATGCTTGTTGTATTCTTATTTGGAGGAATTGCTTCTGTTTCAGCTGCAACGACACTTCCAGATAATGTTACATCTGACAAACTAAGAGAAGTTGAATATATAAAGAATTTCCCAGTAATTGTCAAAAAGACAAATCATGGATATGTTTATTGTTTAAACATGTCACATACTTATGGTGCTGGAATAACATTCAATAAAACCGGCGAAGTTGCTGTAGGATATAACTACATTTTAAATAATTTACCAAATACTGGAGATGCAGATAAAGACTTCTACATTGCTCAAATGGCAGTTTGGTATTATGAAGATTATTTAAACAACAACAATTTTAATTTAGTACCAGAGGTAAAAAAATATATCATACGTCATAAAGATACTGAAGAAGTAAGTAAAGCAATTTATAATTTATATGAAGGTGCTAAAAACTATAAAGAACCAGTTGCTAAACTAGAAATTAGTCCAAGAGATGTAACTTTTACTAAAGATGGTGAATATTTTGTTTCAAATGAAATTAAAATAAACACAGCTAATCTAAATGGTAACCTAAGTTATTCATTAACAGGTTCTCCAGCTGGATCAAAAATTGTTAAAAGTGGTGAAGGAATAAAGGTAAAAATTCCTGTAGATAAAATTGGAAATAACAAACAAATAACTGTTACATTAAATGTTGGTTCAACATATAAATCTCAAAGAGGTTATTATTATTTCTATAATGATAATTATCAAAAGGTTTTATATAATGAATTACTTGATAAAAATGTAAGTATTCAAGATTCAATAAAGATGGTAGTAAGAAACAAAACTGAATTTGAAGTTGATATCAGTAAAAGTGATATTACTCAATCTAAAGAAATTCCTGGAGCTACATTAGTAGTTAAAGATAAAACTGGAAAAGTATTATATAATTGGATTTCTACAACTGAGGTTAAAAAAATTATCTTAGCTGAAGGTGAATATAGTTTAAGTGAAACTATTGCACCAGAGGGTTATAAATTAAGCACAACTACAATTGAATTTAAAGTTGATGCTAATGGAAGCGTTTATGTTAAAAACGAAAAAGGTAATTATGTTGCTGTAAATAAAGTAGTTATGATCAATGTTTTAAAAGATGTGGTAACTATTGCTAAAAAGGATTCTAAAACAGATGCTTTAGTAGCAGGAGCAACATTAGTTATTAAAGATAAAAATGGTAATGTTGTAAAAGAATTTACAACAACTAATGAATATTATCAATTAACTATGGATGCTGGAACTTATACAATTGAAGAAAAAAGTGCACCAGCTGGTTATATTAAAAGTAATGAAATAATAACATTTGAGTTACTTGATAATGGAACATTAAAGATTAAGAATAAAAATGGGGATTTTATCGAAAGCAATTTAGTAACATTCTATAATACTAAAGGGGAAGAAGTACCTGTTCCAGCAACAGCATCTTCTAGTACACTTTTAATTATTGGTGGTTTAGTCTTGATTATAGGTGGAGCTTACTGTGTTAGAAAAACTATCAAAGAATGCTAAGGTAACCCTAGGCATTCTTTTGCTTTTCTTAGGTATTGGTTGTTTATCATTTACTTATTTTAAAACGATTAAATCAAATGTATTTAATGATAAAAATCTTAAGTATTATGAAGAGGTTAATATAGTTGAACCTATAGAAGAAGTTATTGAAGAACCCATACCTGAAGATCCTACACCTGAAACAACTACAACACCAGTAACAAATGATAATTATATAGGTTACTTAGAAATCCCTAAAATTAATTTAAAAAGAGGATTTGTATCCTTGAATTCAAAATATAATAGTATTAGTTATAATGTTATGCTAATTAAGGGTAGCAGTATGCCAGATGTAAAAAATGGTAATCTTATACTTGCTGCTCATAGAGGTAACTCATCAGTTTCATTTTTTGATAAGTTATATAAATTAAATATCGGTGATGAAGCAAATGTTACATACAATGATAAAATTTATACTTATAAACTAGTTAATACTTATTTAGAAGCAAAAGATGGAACTATCGCGATATATCGTGATGAAAATAAAAACACACTTACTCTTATTACTTGTACAAGAGGAGATAAAAAAACTCAAACAGTATTTATATTTGAGTTAGTATAAGGAGGTTAAATTATGCCAGAATTATCAATTTTAGAAATTTTAAAATATGCTTTAAAATCATTAATGAATTCTAAAGTATTTATACTTATTTTATTAGAAATAGCTATATTTGCTATATCAGTAATATTTTGTAAATTAATGAACAAAAAAACTGTTAAATATACTGCTATTGGAGCAAGTTTAGTTATACTTATGTTTTATATTGTTAACTATATAAGTACGGTAAAAGTATTTTTAAATAATGTAACTACAAAGTTAGTTGAATTAATATATTTTCCAACAACTTTAGAATTTGTTTTAGTAATGATTTTCTCATTTACAATAATGATTGTAACTTTAAAAAGCAAAACTTCTAATAAAATATTAAAATTTATTAATTCAGTTTTACCAATTACAATATCATTTATATTTCTATCAATTATTGAGTATATCAATACTAATAATATAGCATTTGATGAATTTAGTGTATTTTCTAATCCAATAATGATGAGTTTATATGAATTATCAATGGGATTATTTGTATTATGGATAATTGGTTTGATAATATATAAAATAGACGTATTTATTATCAATAAAATAGTCATAGTTGATGAGGATGAACTTCCTGATAGAAATGTAGAAATTTATTTACCTAAGAAAAAAGAAGTAGAAGAAGAAATTGAACTTCCAAGATTAAAAAGTCAAATTTAATTAAGAAGATTAGTTCTTCTTTTTTTTTACGTTCATAGTATTAAGTAGGTGAAGAAATGAAAAAGATAATTCTATTAATTATGTTATTAATTCCGTTTAAAGTTTTAGCAGTCGAAACCAGTGCTAAATCAAGTATTTTAATTGAACAATCAACTGGAACTATTTTAAGTGAAGAAGAAAGTCATACAAGATTACCTATGGCAAGTATGACAAAAATGATGACACTTTTAATTGTTATGGAAAACATTGAAAAGGGAAATATTAAACTTGATGATATGGTTCCAATAAGTGAAAGTGCAGCTTCTATGGGAGGAAGTCAAATATACTTAAGTGCTAACACTACAATGAAACTAGATACTTTAATAAAAGCTATTTGTATTGCTTCAGCTAATGATGCAACTTACGCTGTTGCTGAATATATTGCAGGGACTCATGATGGATTTGTAAAACTAATGAATGAAAAAGTTAAGGAATTAGGACTTAAAGATACTAATTTTGAAAATGTACATGGTCTAGATTCAAATAATCATTATTCCTCAGCGTATGATATGGCTTTTATTGCTCGCGAACTTCTTAATCATCCTAAAATATTAGAATATTCAAGCATATATGAAGATTATATTGCTCATCCAAATGGAACAAATACATGGATTGTTAATACTAACAAACTTCTTAATTATTATGATGGATTAGACGGATTAAAAACAGGATACACAACTAAAAGTGGATATTGTATTACAGCAACAGCAAAAAGAAATGATATGAGACTTATTAGTGTAGTAATGGGAGAAGAAAACAATAAGATAAGAAATCAAGATACTATTTCTCTTTTAAATTATGGATTTTCTAACTTTAAAATTGAAACTGTATTAAAACGTGATGAAAATTTAGGAAAGATTAAAATTAAGTCAGGTAAAACTGAGTATGCCAATTTAAAATTAAAAACAGATGCTGTTGATCTAGTAAACATACTAGAAAAAAATAAATATAATTATAAAATAACAAAAAACAAAGTAAGTGCTCCATTAAAAGTTGGGGATACTGTGGGAACACTTACAATTTATGCAAATGATATTAAAATTAAAGATATTGAATTAACTGTTGATAAAGATATAAAACGAGCAAATTATTTTGACTACTTTAAAAGAAATCTTAAATATTTTATTAGGGGTTGCTATTAATCTACATTTTTGTAGATTTTTTTTTATTATTTAACGTGATATAATATCCATAGAGGTGGAAAGATGAACAAGTATGTGTATCGTAGAATATCAGCGTTTTTAATAGATATCTTTTTAGTCACTTTTATATCAACTATATTTTCGTCAATACCATATGTTAATCCATTTATTGACAATTATAAAAGTGCTTATGATGAATATAGAGAAGTTTATCAATCAGAAAGTGAAAGTGTCTTAGCTAATCCAACACTTAAGAATATTGGTGCTTACTCAAATAAAATGAGTAAACAAATATATAAAATGGATTATTCGTTGCTTTTTAATAATATATATTATTTAGTTTTTAGTTTTTTATATTTTGTATTATTTGCTTATTTTACAAATGGTCAAACTCTTGGTAAAAAAATGTTTAAACTTAGAGTTGTGAAAAACGATGGTGAAAAAGCCAAGTTATCTAATTTAATGTTAAGAACTCTTTTTAGTGGATCAAGTATTTTTATGGGAGTTAATATATTTATATTTATTCAATTGTTGTTTTTAATGATTCCTCAAAATCAAGTATATTTCTATGCTATTTTGTTTTCTTCAATGATTTCTTATATTGTTGAAATCGTTGGGCTTGTGTTATTATTCTCAAAGGAACATCGTTCTCTTGATGATATAATTGGATCTACTAAAGTTGTTGATGAGGTAAAGTATGTATAAGATTATAGAGAATAGAGAAATAGCTAAAAATGTATTTAAATTAGTAGTTGAAAATGAACTTATCGCGAGTCATTTTATACCTGGACAATTTGTTGTTGTTATGCCAAATGAAACATCAGAAAAAATACCTTTGACGATATATAAAACTGAAGGCAACCAAGTATCAATGATTTATCAAGTTGTAGGTAAAACAACATATGACTTGTCAAAAAAGAATGATTATATTTATTCAATATTAGGTCCACTTGGAAAACCATCTATTGTTTTAAATATGGATGTTAAAAAGGTTTTATTTGTAGCTGGTGGAGTTGGAATTGCACCTGTTATTCCTCAAGCTGTTGAATTAAAAAAACGTGGTGTTACATGCGATTTGATTTATGGAATGAAAACAATTGAAAATTATATTTTAAAAGAAGATGTAGAAAAGTATTTTGATGATACTTTATTAGTAACAGAAGATAATACAGCTGATCATATTGGACTTGTTACAGATTATGTTGATGATTTGGGATATGATTTTATAATAACTATTGGACCTGTAATAATGATGAAAAAAGTTGTAGAAATTGCTGAAAAGTTAAAAGTTCCTTCTATTGTAAGTATGAATCCTATAATGATTGATGGTACAGGAATGTGTGGAGCTTGTCGTTTATTTTATGATGGAATTGTTCATTATGCATGTATAGATGGTCCAGAATTTATTGGAGCAAAAGTTGATTTTGATTCAGTGATTAAAAGAATGGATATGTATAAAACGATTGAAGGAAGAAAGTATCTTGAAGAGATTGAAGGAGATACTCATCATGGAGGTTGTGGTAACTGTGAATAATAAATATGATTTTTCTGAAGTAAAAAAAGATATTAGTTGTGAAGAAGCAGTTTCTTTAAGCAATCATTGTTTAAACTGCAAAAATCCGATGTGTAAAAAAGGGTGTCCTTTGGAAATCGATATTCCTGATTTTATCTCAGCTATAAAAAATGGTGATTACGAAAAAGCTTATGAAATTATCAGCCAAAAAAGTGTAATGCCAGAAGTTTGTGGACGCGTTTGCCCTCAAGAACTTACTTGTGAAGCTAAGTGTGTTCAAGGCTTAAGAGGCGAAAGTGTTAAAATTGGAACTCTTGAAAGATTTGCAAGTAATTATAAAACTTCGATTAAAGTTAAACCAAATAATGGTTTAAAAGTAGCCGTTGTTGGTTCTGGTCCATTTGGTTTGAGTTCAGCGTATCATCTAAGAAGAGAAGGATTTGATGTAACTGTTTTTGAGTCAAGTCATGTATTAGGTGGAGTTTTAATCTATGGAATTCCAGAATTCCGTTTACCAAAAAAAATTGTAGATGATATAATTGAGAAACTTAAAAATATGGGAGTTATATTTAAAACCGATGTTTTAATTGGGGCAACAATTCCAATTGATGAATTAAAAAAGAATTTTGATTACATCTTTTTAGGAACTGGTGCTGGTGTACCTAAAATGTTTGATATTCCTGGAGTTATGTCTAAAAATGTGATGAGTGCGAATGAACTATTAACAAGAATAAATGTGATGCATGCTCCAAGTTCAGATACACCTTTAATAATTCCTAAAAGAGTAATAGTAATTGGTGGTGGAAATGTAGCATGTGATGCTGCAAGATCTTTAGTTCGTCTTGGAAGTGATGTAACTATTTGTTACCGAAAAAGTGAAGAATTTTTAAAGATGCGTAAAGAAGAATATGAACATGCTAAAATGGAACACGTAAACTTTATCTTTAATGCGGTGCCAATAAAAATTGAAACTGATAAAAATTTTGCAGTTAATAAATGTGTTTTTAAAATTGATAGGAAACAAGAAAAAATTGAATGTGATATGGTTGTTATTGCTATTGGAACAACTCATAATGATTTGATTCCTCGATTAAGTGGGATTAAATCAGATGAATTTTATAGAATAGAAGCAAACGATTTTGTTACGAGTGATGATCGTATATTTGCTGGTGGAGATGCAACAAGAGGAAACGCAACAGTAATTGATGCTTTGAGTGATGGATTAAAGGCAGTAGAAAAATTAATACAAATGACAAATAAATAGATTTGGAAGTGAAAATATGGATAAAAAGAATATTTTAATATTTATAGTTATTATCTTATTTGTTATGATCTGTGGTTATCTAACTGGTAAAAACGATAAACCGACAGATGAATATTTAAGCGGAAAATATAACATAGAAATAAAAATTAAAGATTATGGTACAATAGATGCAACACTTGATGCTGATGTAGCTCCAATAACAGTTACAAATTTTGTTGATTTGGTTAAAAGTGGATATTATACTGGTTTAAAATTTCATCGTATAATTGATGGATTTATGATGCAAGGTGGAGCTGGTGCTTCTAAAAAAACTATAAAAGGCGAATTCTCTAGTAATGGAGTTACAAATAATCTAAGCCATGTTCGTGGAACAATTTCAATGGCTCGTAGCAGTGATCCAAACTCAGCATCAACTCAATTTTTTATAGTTCAAAGTGATTCAACTTATTTAGACGGTAATTATGCTGCTTTTGGAACAGTAACACGTGGTATGGATGTTGTTGATAAAGTTTGTAAAAATGTTGATGTTGAAGATAATAATGGAACAGTAGCTGAAAAAAATCAACCAGTAATTGAATATATAAAAGTAATTGAATAGGTGATAAAGTGAAAAAAATAAAGAATGCTGAATTAATTTGTTATTTAATCATGTTTATATCTTTTTTTTCAATTTGTATATTTACAAATGCTTTTACTCGTGACTTAATAAATTTAGATAGTTATTATTTTACAGGAATTCATTATTATATTCTTTGGGCTTTATTTTCTCTCTCATGGATAACGTTATTTTTACTCATTTTGTATTTAATTCCTAAAAAATATCGTTATAATGTGTTTATAATTATGAATATTGTTATTGATGCTATTTTCTTTGCTCAAATATGTTATGTTCAATCTTTAGGCAAATTTATGATTTTTTCTGACCTTTTTGTTGCTGGAGAAGGCTTACAATATGTACATTCAATATTTGCAAATATGAGTGTTGGAATGCTTTTAACGATTGCATTTACCTTTATTTGTATGATTGCAGTTAAAGTATTAAGTAAATACGATGATGATATTCAAAAGAAACCTAAACTGGTAGTTATTCTTGCTTTGATTGCTGTAAGTTTACTTTTTAAAACAACTGGTTACATTTTGCTTGGAAGTAATAAAAACGTTAGAACTTGGGAAGAAAACTATAATGCAAAAAGTATTTACTTTAATTATACAAATCCAAATGCTTCGATGTTTATAAGCGGTTTTTATGAATATAATGCACGTGCTATATATAAGTACTTTTATAATCTACTAACTCTTGATAAAAGCGCACTTAAGGTTAAAATTGATGAATATAATAATATTTATGGAGTAGAACTTAAAAACAATGATTACACGGGAATTTTTAAAGGTAAAAATGTTATTTATATAATGATGGAAAGCGTTGATAATTGGGTAATTGATGAAGAAACTGCTCCAACATTATATAAACTTAGCCAAACAGGTTTAAATTTTACAAATAGATATTCACCATTTTTTAATGGAGGTCAAACTATAAATTCTGAGTTTGCTTGTAATACAGGAATGTATGCTATAAGTGAAAAAGAAACTATTTATGATAAAGACGATATCAGTTATCCTTATAGTCTTGCTAATATGTTAAAGAAAAATGGATATCGAGTAGCAAGCTTTCATGCCAATACTAAAAAGTTTTATAATCGTGGGGAATTCCATAAGCGTTTAGGTTATGATATGCATTATTCAGCTTATGATCTTCAAGCATCTGGTTTACTTGATAAAAATAAAAATTATTTCAGTGATTATAATTTTATAAATGATGACGATTTATATGATCTTATGGTTAGTGATAAACCATTCTTTACATTCTTTACAACATATTCCGGTCATTTGGAATATAATACAAATAACAAAGTCTATAAATCTATAAAGAATAAAACTTTATCAAGAAAGAAATATGGAGAAGAAGAATATGTTTATAGAACTTTAGTACATGATACAGATGATGCTATTAAGATTTTAATTGAAAAATTAGAAAAAAGTAAGCTTTTAGATAAAACAGTTTTAGTATTAGCGAGTGATCATTATGTATATGGTTATTCTGATACTGATTACGTTGCGATGAAAAAGAATAAACTAAATGATCGTAAGGAACTTCAAAATACTCCGTTTATTATTTGGTCAAAAGATATTGAAGCTAAAAATATTGATACAATACTTGATACTGCTGATATTTTACCAACACTTCTTAATATGTTAGATATAACATATGATCCTAAGAATTATCTTGGTGATGATGTATTCTCATCAAGTCATGATGATTTTGTGTGGTTTTCAGATGGAACATTTATAAAAAGTTCTGATTGTGATTTAAGTGATGAATCAATTTTAACTAAAGTAAATTATAATATAAATAAAAATAGAGATATATTATTAACAAATTATTATGGGAAGTAGGGAAAAATATGAAAAATACGAAAGAAATAATTTTGTTTTATGATCAAGCACCTGATTTTAATTTAAATGATGTTGCTCAAGAAATATTAAGTAGATATGAACATTTGGAAGAACCAACGATTATTCCTAAAAATGAAAATAATACATTTTTAATTGTATTTAATAAAAATCCAGAATTACAAATTGAGATAAATGATAAAAATGTTTTAATAGTTATGAAACATAGTTATTTTAATGATCTTAATTCAATTGTTTTTGATGTTGTTGATGCTTTTGAAATGTATGATACTAAATTTTCTAGAATGGGATATATATCTTCAAATTTTGAATCACCTTTAAAAATTGATAGAGCAAAAGAAAAATATTTACAAGTAGATGAATTTAAAGATGTTTTAGAACTTAATTTAAGTTGGTATAAAAAAATAGATTTTAGGTCTTCATATATTAATTGTTGGGAAAGAGTAATTACAGATTCAGTTCATTTTAAAGATTTATTATTGCAATATGATATAAATACAATAGTAGGAGAAAAAGTTGAGATTGATATGAAATTTATTAAAGAATTTTTTAAAACTGCTGATGAATATATAGAAAAGAGAATTGACCTTTAATGTTAAAGAAAATTTTATCAATCTTTATAGTTGCAGTGTGGTGTGCTTTAATTTTTGGATATTCAAATCAAAAGGGAGATGTTTCTAAAAGTGCATCAGATAAAGTTGTAAACTATATTGGAGATATTTTTAAAATAAAAAAAGAAAACCGTGAAAAATTATCTTTGCCGGTTAGAAAATGTGCTCATTTTTTTGTGTATTTTGTTTTAGGATTTTTGGTATTCAATATGCTTAAAACTTTTAATGTTAGAACATCTTATTCAATAATTATTTCCATTATTTTTTGTGTACTTTTTGCTGGAAGTGATGAACTTCATCAATTATTTATTAAGGCTAGAACGGCTAACATTGGGGATGTATTACTTGATTCAAGTGCTTCTATGTTTGGAATATATCTATATTATTTATTAGTTAGAGGTAAACATGAAAAAGACGTATAATTTTATACTTGCAGTTATATTTAGTTTAACTATCATTGTCAGCTCTTTTTCTTTAACCGTAATGTCTAAAAGACTACAATTAAAAACTATCAAAAAAAATGAAATAATTAATGAAATATATGATGAAACTAAAGTAGATAAAGATATTATAAAGAAGGATTTACAGGATTATATAAATTCAAATTATAAAAAAACTACTTATGAGAACAAAAAGTATGAAAAGAATATCAATTTCTTTTTAGTAAGCAGTTATAAAAGAATAATTTATGTGATAACAATAATTTTAATAGTTATTACGGGATGTTTATTTAATAAAACGAAAAAGAAACATAATTTGTATTCGATAGTTTTTATAACATCATTAATTTTAGTAGTATTTTATGGAGTTACTTATATAACTATTAATATAAATACTGTATTTAATTATCTTTTAAATATATATTTACATTTTATATTAATTATTGCAGATCTATTTTTCATTCTAGGAGTAATAAATAACTTTAAAAAATCCTCAACTAACTGCTGAGGAATAAAATAAGTCCATTATGGGAAAATATAATTGTGGTGATTATATGACTGGAATGGACGAAAATTATGTTTACTATTTAGTTAGTAGAAATTTAAAGAGAATTAGAAAAGAAAAAGGATTAACTCAAGAAAAACTAGCTGAGTTAAGTAATTATTCAGTAGGTTTTATTATGAATATTGAAAGTGAAAAATACTATCAAACTTTTTCTTTAGGAACTTTATGGCAATTTGGTAAAGCTCTAGATGTTGATATTAGAGAATTCTTTAAACCACTAGATTAGTCTAGTGGTTTTATAGTTCAATATTTTTCTTTTTACATTCACGATATATTTTAGAAATAGCTCTTTTTTCTATTCTAGAAACATATGATCGAGAAATATGCATTTGATCAGCAATTTCTTTTTGAGTTAATTCATCAAAGTCGAATAGACCATATCTTTTGATAATGATGTCTTTTTCACGTGGAGTTAAAATGTCTAGATATTTATCAATGTTGCTTATATTGTCACTGCGGTGAAGTGCTTCAGCTATATCTTCATCATCGGATTTTATAACATCCATTAAACTTATTTCATTTCCCTCAGAATCATGACCGATTGCATCATTTAAAGAAACGTTGTTTAAATTCTTTTTATTGCTTCTAAAATACATTAATATTTCATTTTCAATGCAACGTGCTACATAAGTAGTAAGTTTATTTTTTTTATCTGGTTTAAAGGAGTCAATTCCTTTAATCAAACCAATTGTTCCGATACTAATTAGATCATCATTTATTTTTTCTATTCTTTCAAATTTCTTTACAATATGAGCAACAAGTCTTAAATTATGTTCAATTAATTTAGCTCTTGCGTCTTTATCACCATTAATCATTTTATCAATTAATTTTTCTTCTTCATCTTTTGATAACGGGTTTGGAAAAACATTTATTGAATAAGAACCAGTTGAAAAAGATAGAAGGTTTAATAAATGAATTAAAAATAACATAACATCACCTAATAAATTCAATGATATATTGTCAAATAATATGAATATAAAATGTAAATAACTTGATAAATGCTAGACAATAAATTATAATTTAGATAGGTGATTTTGTATGAAAAAATGTAGCATACTACTAATAATGTTTATATCTTTATTTTTTGTTTTTAATAAAAATGTATTTGCAATCGGAAGTTGTACATGTGTGTACGGAACTGACGCGATAGGTTTTAAAATTGAGGTTAGTGACTCGGGAACTCCAAAGGTTAGCATAATTGGTACGGCATCAAGTGCGGGTGTATTAGGAGCTACAAATTTTGCTCCAATCAATTTTCAAGATACATCTACAAAGAAATGGAAATGTCCGGAGACAATATATTATGAAGTTTATGGTGGTGGAAGATCTGTTACTTACAAAAATTTATCTGTAAAAAAACCTGAAAATGGTACGGTAAGTCAATCAGCTTTAGTATCTGGAAAAAGTAGTGATGGTGAACCTTATGAAGAAAATAATGGTGGAGAAGCAGGGAATTCTCTATATTGTGTTTATGGAAATCTAATGTTAACTATCGATAATTCAAATAAAGTTGTTAATGGTAGTAATGCAGGATGTACTGATATAGGAATACCGAGTTATGATGCTCTTGAAGACAAAACGAAATGTCCTGATTACATATATGGTATTAAAGTGTCGGTTCCTAGAACTAATGGGTATACTTGTCGTTATTCGTGGACGCGTTCTGATGGATTAACTAAAATAGAACGTAATGGTGAAGAACCGGTTGTTGATGCTGGTGGAAATGTTGTTAACTCAACAACTACGACAAGGATTACATCTAATGAAGCAGATGATGAATACTATACTGGATGTCCTTTAGGAAAACATGTTACAAAAGATATATATGGACTTTTGAAAATATTAAAAATAGTTGTACCTATCCTTGTTATTGGCTTAACAATTTTAGAAGGAGTTAAAGCTGTTGCTAAAGGTGAAATTGCTGGAGAAGAAAAGAAACTTGCAACGAGATTTGTTAAAAGGTTGATAATAGCTGTTATATTATTCTTCTTACCAGTACTTGTTAATCAAATTATGATAATGGCAAATATTTGGGATGAGAATGGAACTTGTGATTTCAGTAAAACATCAGAAATAATTGAAGACGAAACAAGTACAACAACGACAACCAATAGTAGTTCTGGTGGAGGAGGTTCTCATACATCTCCTAGTGGTGCCGAACACGGTGGCGGTAGTCATAGACATTAAATAATAGGTAAAACTATTATTTTTTTTTGATGTTTATTATGTTAAAATATAGTATATGAGGTGAATGAAGTGATAGATAAATTTGTACCTGATAAATACTTTAAAAGCATATATGATATAAATTATGAATTATTAAAAAAATCTGGTGTTAAATGTTTAGTTTTTGATATAGCTAATACATTAATGCCTGAGACTGCTACTAAACCTAATAAGAAAGTTAAAGATTTGTTTGAAGATCTTAAAGATATGGGGTTTAAAATTATACTTATAAGCAATAGTTTTAAAAGAAATGTTGAGTCATTTAAAGAAGAGTTATGTGTTGATTCAGCATATCTTTCATTTAAACCTTTTAAATTTAAGTATAAAAAAATTGTTAAATTATTTGATTTTAAAGATACTGAAATAGCGTGTATAGGTGATCAACTACTTTATGATATTTTAGGAGCTAATAGAATGAATTTTACATCGATACTTGTTAATCCAATAAGTATTGATGAATATGCCGTTTCTAAATTAAATAGAAAGCTAGAAAATTTAATTATAAAAAGAATAACAAAAAAAGATTTGTTTAAAAAAGGAAGGTATTATGAATAAAATATGTTTTGGATGTGGAGTTAAATTACAATCTACTGATAAAGAAAAAATTGGTTATGTACCAGAAAACAAACTAGAAACATCTAAGTATTGTATGCGTTGTTTTAGAATGATGCATTATGGGGAAATGAAGTCAGAGGAAACTCCTAAAGATAAAAAAGAGATAATCAGTAAGATTAATAAAGACAATAAATTTGTTATATTTTTAGTTGATTTCTTAAATATAAATGAAAATACAATGGATTTATATAGAAGTATAAAGCGTGATAAACTTCTTGTAATCAATAAATGTGAACTTTTACCAAAACATGTTAAACGTGAAAACATAAGAAATTTCATCAAAGAATATTATCACGTTAATGGTGAAATAAGACTTAAAGGTGGAAATAATTCTCATGGAGCTACATCTATCTTAAATTATCTTGAAAAAAACAATATAAAAGAAACTTATATAGTTGGAATGACTAATGCTGGTAAAAGCACTTTAATAAATGATTTGATTAAAGCAACGAATACAGATATTTCTAAGATTAATGTAAATAATAAGAAGAATACAACTCTTGATTTTATTCGTGTAAAATTAAATAATGGAATTCTTTTAATTGATTCTCCAGGAATTGTATTTGATGACTTTGTGTCATGTGATGTAGTTGATGATAATATTGGTGCTTATAGTTTCAATATGAAATCAGAAGAAATTTTGGCTTTACTTGATAAAAAATATTATATAAAAGTAGATGCATCTACACCCGTAACTTTTTACACTAATTTAAGTGCTAAAAATGTTGCTAAAAAAGTATATAAGAATCTTGAAAATTCTGAGTATTCAATAGAAGTTTTGGGAAATACAGATATTATTATAAAAGGTATTGGTTTTATATCTATAAAAAATAGAACAAAAGTAAGTCTTAATATAGATCCTAAATATCTAGAAATTAGAAAGAGTATTTTTGGAGGTATTTATGAAAATACAAGTAATGAGTGATGATTTAGCTAATAAAATTGCTGCTGGAGAGGTAGTTGAAAGAATTTCTTCAGTAGTTAAAGAATTAGTTGAAAATAGTATTGATGCTGGTAGTAAAACTATAATAGTTGATTTAGTTGAAAGTGGAACTAAGCAAATAAAAGTAACTGATGATGGAAGTGGAATGGATCATGATGATGCGCTTTTATCATTTAGAAGACATGCAACTAGTAAGATAAAAAAAGAAGATGATTTATTTTTTATTTCTACATTAGGATTCCGTGGTGAAGCATTACCAAGTATTGCATCAGTTTCAAAGGTAGATCTTCGTACTTCAACTGGAGTAGGTGGAACACATATTGTTATTAATGGAGGATCTTTAGTAACTGATGAACCATCTCAAGAAAAATGTGGAACAACTATAAGCGTTAATGATTTATTTTATAATACACCTGCTAGATTAAAATATTTAAAAAGCGATATTACAGAACTTTCTAATGTAACTACCTATATTGAAAAACTAGCATTAAGTCATCCAAATATTTCTTTTACTTTAACCAATAATGATAAAAGAATTGTATTTACTTCTGGTAGTTCTGATCTTCTTAAAACTATTCATGAAATATATGGTTATCAAGTTAGTTCTAATATGCTTTCTTTTAAGGCTAGTAATGATGATTATGATATCTCTGGTTTTATTTGTAAACCTTGTATTTTAAAAAGCAATAGAAATCATATGACAACTATTGTTAATGGAAGATGTGTAAGAAATGCAGAAGTTAATGCGGCTATAAACGATGGATATCATACTTTTAAGCCAGATATAAAGTATCCGGTTGTAGTAATGATGATTGATACTGATCCGACTCTTATAGACGTTAATATTCATCCAACAAAACAAGATATTAAATTTTCAAAAATTGAAGGACTTAAAACTCTTATTACAGAAACTGTTAATTCGACATTAAAAAAAGCTCTTTTAATACCTAAGATAGATACTTATGAATATCAAGAAATTAATGAGTATCCAACAATATCTGATGTTGAAAAGATAGAAACCGAGGAAATTCAATTTGATTTTAAAACAACTCCAAAAGAGGATGTAACTAAAGAATCTACTTTTGAAGATATTAAAGAAATAGTTGATGAAACTAAAAATCCTGCTTTAGTTGAAAATGAACAAATAAAAAAAGAAGAATTATATGCTGTTGGTATTGCTTTAGGAACTTATATAATAGCTCAAAATGAAAAAGGAATGTATTTGATTGATCAACATGCAGCTCAAGAAAGAATCAATTATGAACGTGTATTAAGAGGCCTTGAGAGTGCAACTATTTATACAACACCTTTATTATTGCCAATTCCAATTGAACTTACTACATCAGAATTTTTAAGAATCAAAGAAAATATGAATGTATTAAATGATTTAGGTTTTAAAATAGAAGAGTTTGGAATAAATACATTTGTAGTTAAAGAGCATCCTACTTGGTTAATAAATGGATTAGAAACTGAAAGTATAAGACGTATTTTTGATATCATAATTGAAGGAAAAAATATGTTTGATCGAGTTAAATTCCATGATCATATAGCAGCAACTATGGCATGCAAAATGAGTGTTAAAGGTAATGAAGCAATAACACTTGAACAAGCTCAAAAACTTTTAGATGATTTAGTTTTATGCAATAATCCATATAACTGTCCACATGGAAGACCAACAATAATTACGTTTACTCGTTATGAACTTGAAAGAATGTTTAAAAGAGTTATGAATTAGGAGACCAACTATGAATAGTCAATAGATTTTTATAAAAAATGTAAAGAAGTTAAAAATAAAAAAATATTGCACAGCA
>CAKOJJ010000020.1 GCA_934089275.1 uncultured Bacilli bacterium | reverse complement strand
CCAAAACCCTGAATATTTAGCCTCTAGTTGGAAGTGATAAGCATCTTTCTCTGCTTCTCGATTGGTTATTATATATAGTTAATTTTCATTGTCAATAAACTCGACAAATATCGACAAAATTAGAACCTAAAACACAAAAAAAAAGAGTTATTCGCTCTTTTCATCCTTTTTCTTTTCTACTTTTGTTTTCTTTTTTCTTTTGAAAATAAGTAAAATCAATAATAATATTATAATTCCTAAACAAGCAAATATTACGTATCTATAATTATTTACAAGCCCATTTAAACTTTCAGTAATATTTTCATCCATTGGAAATATTGTACTATCTTTTGAATTAAATAAGTAATAACCCTTTTCTTTAGTTTCCAAGTTATATCCATAAATAACAAAGTTGTTACTTCCTTCTACTTTATAAGCATCAACTTTTAAACCGTTTATTTCAATTGTAGTTTTCTTTAAAAAAGATAAACTTTTACTTTCTACTAAATCTATTGGATTAACATAAATAAGATTACTCTTTAATTCAATATATTTTTTAGTTATTTTTCCATTTTCATAAATATAAACACTTACTTCTCCATCTGGATTCTTTAATGCAATTAAAGTATAAGTATCATTTACTAAAGCAGGTATTTCTGTTCCTTCATATGAAGCTGCCCCAATCGTAAATGTTGTCATTGATGGTAAAGCATCATTTTTTCTAATAATTGTATAATTAATTCCATCTATTTCAACATTTATTGGATCAAGTTCTTTTCTTTCAATGTTGATTGTATATTTTAAAGTATTACCTTTTTGAGCTGTAACAACAATTTCAAATTTATTTGCACCTTCAGTTAAATCAACCGTTCCAAGTCCACTTACTCTTGCAGTTGAATCTTCTACACCACCAGTTATATTAACACGTTCAACATCATTTGGTACTTCTAAAGTATATTCATAAGTTTCTTTATTGAAAGTTGGAGTTATAGAATAACCTTCAATTGCTAGATTTTTTAAATAAGCATTCTTTGAGTAACTAGCTTCTATTTCAGCTTGAGTTCTTAACGTAATTGTTGCCGATTTTACCGAAACACTCATCTTTGATTCATCAAGTGCATAAACTAGATAACTACCAACATTGATAGATGCTGAACCACTTTTTAAAGCCTGAAATTTTAATGTATAACTCTTTGATTTTACTCCACTTGCACTTGTAGTATAATCAGCCACCGAAGTTTCTCCACTTATTAATTTTAATTTCGAATTATCGTAACTGATTAGATATTGCCACGAACCCATAGGTGTTGAACTTGATAAAGTAACTGTTGCTGTAATCGTATTTCCAACAACGGCACTTCCATTCGTTTTAACCGTAATACTTGCATTTGCTGCATTTACAAAACTTGGAAGAAACAAACTTGTAAATAAACCAACAAATAAAACTTTTATTTTTTTCATATATCCTCCTATTGTTCTAATTTAGCTGTACCTAATATATTCTTTTGAATTTTAAGTAAGTCTAAAGCATTAATTGAACCATCTTTACTTACATCAGCTGCTTTTTTATAAGCTCCATTTAACTTTGAAGTACCAAGAATATCTTTTTGTACCTTAAGTAAATCTAAAGCATTTATTTCACCATCACCTGATACATCTCCATATATTACTATTTCTAAAGTTTCAGTTGTATTACCAGAAATTGTTACTTTATATCCTGTTTTTAGAGTATCATCTACTACGTTACCTGAAGCATCTGTTATAACAACACTTACTCCTTTACTTTCCAAGTTACCTTTTAAATCGCTTGAATTTGTACCAACTTCAATATTAGAAATATAACCAACTTCGTATCTATATCCAGAAGAAATTACCGCAACACTAGCATCTACTTTTCCGATTTCATCTGGTTTATCATCTGGATCAACCAAATCATCCATATTAGCATATACAGGAATAATGAAATTAAATGAGCTTTCAAGTATACCAACTGCTTTATACGCATTATACATAATTTTTGCTTCACTTTCTGGAGCTTCTACATTGGTCATATATGGATGCAAATATCTTTTTTCTGGATTATCAGGGAAAATGTTAAACTTTTGATAATAAGCTGTATCTTGACCAGCATTGACATAATTTTTGTTAATAAATTCCGTACCACCATTCATGGCTGTTTGACGATCAGCATCCATATTTCCGGTTCCACCCCAACCATGATTAAACGCATAAATAAGAGCTTTTTGAGTTACATTTGATCCATCATAAGCTGCTATATTAAAGAAATTATAATAATTATCTAAAGAATTGCCGTTATAGGTTGTACCAAATCGTGTTGTATAATTTCCACTTACACAAGAATAAAGTTGCCCAGCATAAGTTCCACTTGTAAGTTTTCCTGAACCCAATTCTACTCTAATACGAGATGTAATCGCCATTTGAGATACTCCAATACTTAAACTCGAATTTTTAATAAACTCAGTTAAAGCTGGTATTTGTTGTATCAAAAAATTATTATTAAAAGCTTTTGTTGACGCTTTTTTATAGTCATCAGCACTTATACTTGTATTTGTTTTATAATTTTCAAACATAAATATCGTTTTTTCATTTAAGAAATTTCTTGGATCCAAATAATATTTAATAGCTTCCCTACTAGCAGCACTGTAACCTGAATCAAATTTCTTTGTACAAGTTGTATCTATATAATCACTTCTACTAGATGATTTTATTGTTGAACTTCCACATGAACTAAAAGCATTTACACTAGCATTAAAGTCAATTACATTTCCGTTCTTATCTGTAACTTCAGCCTCAAAATTCCATGTTGGATGAGCAAGTTTTATAGAACATAAACCATTCCAATAAGAAGATGGAAATCCTTTTTCCTTCATTTCCTTTTCACATTCAGTACGAGCTTCTGTATCATCTATTTTCGGATCATCAACAACACTTACTTTTAAATAGTTTGAACAAATATATCCCTCACGATTATCAACATTTATCTTATACCATCCGTTTGGGCATTTACTCTTATCTTCACTTTCATCAGCAAATATTTCATCAGTTGACATCGTAAAACTTTCTCCAGTAGATACCATTTTAATCTTATCATTGTTGGTTCCTGGCCCCGTTCTAACATAAACACCAGTTCCTGAAACAACACCTGTAATCGTCTTAGCAAATACGAAAGTTGGCATAGTTATCCATAAAAGTAAAAAAATAAATAATCTTTTTTTATTCATAACTACACCTACCTATTCACTATCATTATAACAAAATCTGACAACTTTTTTATAATGCTCGGTAAATTTGACTTTTAATTTACAAAAAAAGAAGATTCCTCTTCTTTTATAAACGATCAATTACTGCAATATTTTTATTGATACATCTTATCAAATCTTCTTTATCATATTTATCTAAAATAGAATTAAATCTACTTGGATTAAAGATAAATCTTTGAGGATGTTCAATTAAACATCCACGAGCATTATCAACATTTAAAGCATTTATTGTATTAAAGTTTTTAATAACTATATCACTAAAAGTATTGAATATTAAGAATTCTTCATCTGTTAAATTCTTTTTGAATTTCTTTTCTTCATCTTTAGTAAATCCAAGTTTAATTAAAAGTTCACAGTTATTATTATAATCCATTGATGCAAATAACAAGTTAGCTATTTCATCTTCCTTAGCACTTTCAATTACCTCTTCTAACTTATTAATATTAACTTTATCTAATAAACTAAATACACAAGATATATCTTCACTTGTTGCATTTGCATGTTCAAGTAATGTTAATATATGATCTAAGTTTTGAGGAGTTACATTAATTAAAACATCAACACTTGTATAAATTAAGGATGAATCAATATGATGCTTTTCCATTATATTTAAAAATTTACTTGTGTTATCTTTATTAAAGTTTTTGCTCATTTTCTCTATATCTTCATCACTAAATCTAAATTTATCAAGTCCAAGTTCTTTTAATGATTCATCCATATCATCATTTGAATCAAATATTGATGAAGACATATTATTTAAACCGATTGAAGATTCTTCATCCATATCTTTAAAATCTTCAGGATTAAATAATGATTGAACATTTTCTTCTTTTTCACTTTCTTGAGAAACATTAAAATCATCTGGTATAAATAAATTAATTGTTTCATCTGATACATTATCATCTTCTAATTTATAAGACGTTTCCTTTTCTTCATCAAATAAATTATCGTCAAGAATTGTATCTTCATCTTCATTTTCTAAATTATCTTCCTTTGTTGGATTTTCTTCTTCATGTTTTATTTCAATATCCTCATCAATAAGTGAACTTACATCAGGGATATCTTCTTCTAATTCAAATTCTATTGCTTTTTTCTCTAAATCTTGTCCAGAAGATATAATGTTATCTAAAGTATCCTTTATTGATAATTCCTTTGGTTCACCGCTTTCATCAGTTGTTTCGCTTTCATCAGTCTCAACATCTATATTATCTGCTTCTTCTGCATCATCGTCATCAGCAATATTATCAATTTCTTCAAATACAGAATCATCAATCTCATGATTTAAATCTTTTTCATTGATTTCTATATCTTTTACATCAAGTTCGTCTTTAATTTCTTCAACAACAAAACTATCAAGCTCATCTTTATGATTAGTTGAAAAATCAATTATAGAATTAATACTAGATTCATAATATTTTTCTAATACTTTAGCTTTTTTAAGCTCAGTTTCAAGTTTTTCTTTATTAGTTTCTAACTCAACAATCTCGCTTTTTAATTCTTCAGCTTTTTCCGTAATTTCTTTTATACTTTGAGTTTCTCTACTAATTAAAGTTCTTTTTTCAAGTATTTTGTTACTTATTTCTTTATTACCAGCAGCTAATAATTCTGTGAAATTTTTAAACTTATCTGTTAGTTCAACTAAATCATTTTCAAGTTCTTTAATTTCACCTTCAAGTATTCCAATAACTTGTTTAGAATCCTCAATACTTATACCATATTGACGTGCAATACCTGCTTTATCCTCAATATCTTTATTAACTCTAGCTAATTCTTTCTCTGTATCTACTCGATGGCTTTTAATTCCACTTATAACAGATTTTAAATTATCGTTGATTACTCCAATCATCTTTTCCATAACAAAATACCTCTCTATTCTCTTCATAAATTATAGCAAAAAAATATCTGAGTGTAAACACAATTTGTATATTAAATACTATTTTAATCACATAATATTAAATAGGTGATATAATTGAAAAATATAATATTCAGTATCATAAATAAATATGGTTATATTGGTATAACTTTTCTAATAGCTTTAGAGAACTTAATTCCCCCTATTCCTTCAGAAGTAATTCTTTCATTCTCCGGTTTTATAAGCAAAAGTACAGATTTAAACATCTTTTTAATTATTATTTTTGCAACATTAGGATCTTTAATAGGTGCTATTGTTCTTTATTATTTAGCATACTTTATCGGTTTAAATTTACTTAATTTTAAATTTTTTAAAATTTGTGGATTAAAAAAAGAAAACACCGAAAAATCAATGAAACATTTTCAAAAAAACGGCTACAAATCAATTTTCTTTGGAAGATTTATTCCCATAATTCGTAGTTTTATATCAATACCTGCAGGATTATCTAAAATGAATATTCGGTTATTTCTAATACTCACTTGGATTGGTAGCTTTATTTGGAATACTATATTTGTTATTGCCGGTTTTATATTACAGGATAACTGGGATACATTAGCTAACTTTTTTGAAAAATATTCTATTTTTATTTTCTTAATCGCTATTATTTTATACATCATTATTAAAAGGCATAAGTCTAAAAAAATAATCACCGTATCTTAATACTCACCATATACTAAATTAGAAATACAAGTTGGGGGGTATTTTTTTTGAAAAGATTTATTTGTATTTTAGTTATCGGTTTAACTCTTGTAACTTTAACTGCATGTGCGAACAAAAAACATGATGAAAATAACAAGTTCAAGGTTGCCGAAGTTACACATTCAGTGTTCTATGCTCCATGGTATGTTGCTATCCACAATGGATATTTTGAAGATCTTGATATTGAAGTAATTCTTACAAGTGGTGCTAACAATGTCGTTGCTGCCGTTCTTTCAAAAGATGCAGATATCGGTTTATGTGGACCAGAAGCAACCATTTATGCTAATAAAGAAAACAAAAACAAAGTTAAAAGTTTTGCTGGTTTAACAAAAAGAGATGGACAATTCTTAGTCTTAAGAAAAGGTATAAAATATGAGGATTTTAAGAGCATTGAAAATCTAACAATTTTAGCTGGAAGAAGTGGCGGTATGCCATTACTTAATTTTAAAAATGCTTTAAAAAATGAAAACATAAAAAATGTAACAATTGATTCATCTATTGATTTTGCTAATCTAACAAGTGCATTTATTGCTGGTACTGGTGATGGCGTTAACCTATTTGAACCAAACGCAACTACACTTGCAAAAACTGGAAAATATTATATAGCTACATCAATCGGAACATATTCAGGAGTTGTTCCATATACAGCATTTAATGCACTAGAATCAAATATAAAAAATAATGAAAGTAAATATAAAAAATTCTATAAAGGAATTGAAAAAGGTCTTGAATATGTAAGTACTCATTCAAGCAAAGAAATAGCTGAAATAATTAAAGTTGAATTTCCTGATACCGATTTTACAGATTTAATCGCGATGGTAGATAACTATAAGTCTTATGACTCATGGCTAAAAACTCCAGAAATAAGTGAAGAAATCATGATTAATTTAGAAAATATTATGATTGATAATAATGAACTTGAAGAAACTGTTAATTTTAATGAATTAGTTTATGAATTTAATTAATGTAGTTTCTCTTTGTAAAAAATATCATACACCAACAAAAGAAATCATTGCTTTAGATGATATAACATTTGATATTGAAGAAGGAAAAATACTAGGAATAATCGGTACAAGTGGCTGTGGAAAATCAACCCTTTTTAACATCATAACTAAATTAGAAAAGCCAACAAGCGGTTACATCAAAGAAAACAAAAAACTAAAAATTGGTTATATGATGCAAACTGATGCTCTACTTCCTTGGTTAACCGTTTATGAAAATGCCATATTAGGCTTAAAATTAAAAAAAATACTCACTAAAGAAAACATTGAATATGTTAATTCATTATTAAAGAAATATGGACTTTTCGAATTTAGCAATGAATATCCTAAAAACTTATCCGGTGGAATGCGTCAAAGAGTTGCACTTATTAGAACTTTAGCTATAAAGCCAAACATTTTGCTTCTTGATGAACCATTTTCCAAACTGGATATTGATTCAAGAATAAAGATAAGTGATGATGTATATAAAATCATAAAAGAATTAAAAATTACTGCTGTAATTATTTCTCATGATATTATGGAAGGAATCACTCTATGTGACTCACTTGTTGTATTAACACCAAGACCTGGAAAAATAAAAAAGATAGTTAAGTTAGAAAAAGAAGATAAACTTCCAAGTGAACTTAGGAAAGAAAGTTATATATCAAAATTATATGAAGATATATGGAAGTATATGAATGATGAGTAAAGAACAAGCATTATATCTTAAGAAAAGAAAAAGAAATAAGTTGATAATTCTATTATCACAAATTTCATTACTCGTCACTTTTATTGGTTTATGGGAACTTTTATCCAAATATGAACTGATAAATTCTTTTATCTTTTCTTCACCAAGTAAAATAATTTCAACATTGATTAATCTTTATAAAGCTCACAACTTATTTCCACATATTTACACTACAAGTATGGAAGTAATCGTATCTTTTTCACTTTCAACAATTCTCGGTTTTATACTTGCTCTATTCTTCTATATTTTTCCAACAATTAAAAAAATAATGGATCCATTTATAACAATGATTAATAGCTTACCAAAAGTAGCTTTAGGTCCACTTATCATCATATGGTTAGGAGCTAATACAGAATCGATTATCTTTATGGCTTTACTTATAAACTTAATCGTTACCTTCACCACTATCTTAAACGGATTTATCAATACAGATAAAGATAAGATTAAATTATTTAAAGTCTTTGGAGCAACAAAAAAAGATATTATTTTAAAACTTATAATACCATCAAGTAAAGTTGAAATAATATCTTCTCTAAAACTTAATTTATCACTTTCTTTAATAGGTGTTATTATGGGAGAATTCTTGAGTTGTAAAAAAGGTATTGGTTATTTAATTCTTTATGGAACTCAAGTATTTAACCTATCGCTTGTTATGTGTGGTATATTTTTACTTTTATTATTATCATTCATTTTCTATGAATTAATTAATTTGGTAGATAAAAAACTAGCAGCACGCTAGTTTTATTTTATTCTTCACACACATCACACATTGTATCCGTTCTTGAAAAGAAAGAATTATCCTGATATTTTAACTTTCTATTTTCCATGATATCATCCATTGGAATCAAAGTATAATCCTTTAAAACCACATATTGATATGTAAATGTTAATACTTCATCATAATATTTTGTTAATGATTTGATTCTCATTGTATATCCTACATAACGATTTAATGTCGAATCAAAATAAACATAAAATTCATAAAAACCTTTATCCGTTTTAATGATACGATTGTTATAGATTTTTAATATTTTTTCTCCTTCATAATTACCTTCAATTTTATTGATTTTATAATCAAATGAAGCTCCATACATATATAAAATATTATCTTTAGAATAAAAATACGTTGATATTAAATCATAATCTATTTTTTGCTTTTGATGAACTTGAGTATAAGCTTCATTATATAATTTCCTGATATCATATGTAGCTCCATCAAGTCTTGATGTAACATCTGAACTCATATTATAAGTTGTATCATATATCTCATAAGATTCATCATCCTTTGTTAAAAATTCAATATCTTGAGAATAATTAGGCATGATAGTTAAAACTTTTATATTTTCCGGAATTGTATAAACTTCTTTATAACTTAATTCGGAAGAACTTAATTTGCTTGGTAAAAACGTATAAGCTTTATTGTTGCTAATAAATGCATATTCTGTAAATGTTGTATCTTCGTTTAAAACTTCTCCACCAACAAATTTTTTATACTCACGTTTTTCTTTAGCATTTTTTTGAGCAAATTCAACTAAAGTTTTAACTTCATTCTTTTCCGTTGGATTTTTTGTATCATTTTTCTTTTTAGGAATAATCAAAACAACTAAAACTAATAATAAGATTACTCCTAATATGATAAATAACCATTTCTTATTTTTCATATCTTACCTACTTTTCAATATATCCACTAGTTTTCTCTGTGTACATATCATCTGTTATAGCTTTATATTTTTTACCATCATAATCATCAGTAAATCCGTTATAAGCTTTATAGATTTCACCAGTTTCTGTGTTATATACTCTTTCATAACCTAAAGTTGCATCACTTTGTTTTTGACTCATAATGTCATAACTCTTACTTCTCTTTTCCCATGAATCCATAATACCATCACTTATTTGATTACCTATTTCTCTAATTTGTTGGAAGTTTTTCATAACAGCATCTTGTTCCTTATTAAATCCATTTATAAATGTATCAGTAAAATTAAGGGAAGAACAAATAGTATTTAATGTATCTTGCCAGTCTATAAGTTCATCCTTGGGAGCAGTAATAAAAATAGCATCATATACATTCAAATATTGTATATCTATTTGTTTACCCGAAACTATATTTTCATAAACATAATATGGTCCAGCATCATATACATAAGCTGTAAATATTCCTTCGCCTTCTTTGCCATTTGCATCTTTAAATGTTGCTCTTAACATATCTCCTCCTAAGTTGCTCTTGCCTAAATTATCAGTTACAGCAAAACCAGTTAATGTTGGAAATGTAAATTTACTTGTATTATTTAAAGTACCTAAATCATTAAATATTTTATAAAATCCCTCGGTATCTTTAGTAGCTATTACACTAGTTTTTGCAAACATATTATTTGGATAATATTTTTTTTGCCAATTTTTAGCATCCTCTGATTTATTATAACCTTCGGTTTTCATATTGAAGAAAAACTGATAAATTGGATTTTCCGGATTATACACTTTAATCGTATAATGAATATAATCACCTATTACATCAACTTTCCAACCTTCTGGAACTTTTAACTTAACTAATCCATTATCAAAATCTGTAAATTTAATATTTTTTGTTTCGCTTTCTTTTATTTTAACCTTTGGTTCTCCTATATTACTTATTATGTTTTTCCCCTTTTTAGTAAACATGAAAACTATTCCTATTACTAATAAAACTGAACAAACAGCTATAATAATAAGCTTCATATTTTTTTTCATAACTCACACATCCTTCTACAATTATTCTATATTACTTATCTTTACAATTCAACTTAATTACCAATACACGCAATGTTTTAAATGGTAATTTTTTCCGATTATAAAATAATTAATGATACAATATATTTAGGTGATTTTATGACATTTAAAGAGTTATTAAACAAATACATGGATGAATTAGATATTTCATCTAAAGAACTTGCTGATAAAGCAAATATTTCATATCCAGTTATAAGCAGATATAAAACTGGTGAACGTACACCAAAATTAGAAAGTCCTCAACTTATAAGTTTAGCTACATCTCTAGAAAAATTTTCTATTGAAAAAAATATTAAACTTACTAAAGAAGAAATATTAGATTCTTTAACTGAAGCAATAAAAAATGAGGACAATTTTAACTATGACAACTTAAGCTCTAATTTAAATATTTTGATAAATGGATTAAATATAAATATTAACAAAATGTCTAAATATATTGCATTTGATTCTTCACATATTTCAAGAATAAAAAATGGTAAAACTAAACCTTCAGATCCAATTGATTTTGCTAAAAAAGTAACGGATTATATAATGAAAAATTTCTACAATGAAGAAACTTCAAATATTATAACGGATATTTTAAATGTTGATAAAAATTTAACAAAAGAACAAATATCTGATGAACTGTTTGCCTTTTTAGTAACATCAACAAAAAATGAAAATGAAGCAAGTAGTTTTTTAAATAAGCTTGATACTTTTGACTTAAATGATTTTATAAAGAGTATAAAATTTGATGAATTAAAAGTTCCAAATATACCATTCTATCATATAAAAAATAAAAACTATTATGGCCTTGAAGAAATGAAAAATGGTGAACTTGATTTCTTTAAAGGAACAATTCTTTCTAAAAACACAGATGATATATTCATGTGCAGTGATATGCCTATGGAAGATATGGCTGAAGATATAGATTTTGGAAAAAAATGGATGTTCGCGATTGCCTTATCATTAAAGAAAGGATTACACATAAATATCATTCATAATTTAGATCGTCCAACAAAAGAAATGTTTTTAGGTCTTGAGAGTTGGATACCAATTTATATGACTGGTGAAGTAACTCCTTATTATTTCAAAGATTTAAAAAACACGATATATTATCATTTAAACTATGTATCTGGAACCTGTGCTTTAACTGGAGAATGTATTAAAGATAATCATAAACATGGCAAATATTATTTAACTAAAACACCATCAGAATTAAAATATTTTCAAGAGAAAGCATCCATTATGTTAAAAAAAGCTAATCCTTTAATGGATATATATACAGAAAATAATAAATCTAAATTGAAAGACTTTTTAAAACGTGATGAAGAAACAAAATTAAATCGTAAAAGATATATTTCTACTCTTCCACTTTTTACGATAAGTGACGAACTTTTAGATGACATATTAAAAACAAATAATTTAACTGATGAAGAAATCAACATTATAAAAAAATACCAAAACAAGGATAAAGAAAGAACAACGAAGATACTAGATAATTCAAAAATTAATGATAATATATATGAAATAAAACCTGAAGAATTTAATAATTATAAACCTTATCTTTTACTAGAAAATTTGTTCTTCAACAAAAAGATTTATTATACTTTTGAACAATATAAAAAACATTTAGATCAAACAAAAAAATATAATAATATAAACTATTCAATTACTTTTAACGAATATAAAACATTCTCAAATATAACGATAACTATTGTAGATAAAAATTATGTAATAATTTCTAAAAATGAAAATCCAAATATTCATTTTATAATTAGACATCAAAAATTAATTGAGGCAATTATTAACTTTACACCAATAGTTAAAGAATAATATAATGTTAATAGGTGGTTGTATGGATATTAAAAAGAATATGTTAAAAAATGAAACTTATTTATGTGAATTTGCATCATTTAATAAAGATGCGGCTAGATTTAAAGAAGAAGAAAAAAACGATATAAGACCAGAATACTTTAGAGATATTGATAGAATTATCCATAGCATGAACTATTCAAGATATATTAATAAAACTCAAGTATTCACAAATTCCCACAACGATCATGTATCAACAAGAATGATTCATGTTCAACTTGTAAGCAAAGTTGCAAGAACAATTGGAAGAGCTCTTTTACTAAATGAAGACTTAATTGAAGCTGGAGCTTTAGGTCATGATCTAGGACATACTCCTTTTGGTCATTTCGGAGAATCTATTTTAAACGAAATATCTTTAAAACATAATGAAGGTTACTTTATGCACAATGTACAATCCGTAAGAAATATGATGTGTGTTGAAAATCATGGAAAAGGACATAATTTAACAGTTCAAGTACTTGATGCATTTCTTTGCCATAATGGTGAACTTGTTCAAAATGAATATAGACCAGTTAAAAAAACAAAAGAAGAATTTTTAGCACAATATGAAGCTTGCTATAATGATAGAGATATGGCTAAACATCTTATACCTATGACATTAGAAGGATGTGTTGTTAGAATAAGTGATATCATCGCTTATTTAGGACGCGATATTGAAGATGCTATAAGACTTAAAGTATTTGATATAAATGAATTACCAAACAGCATAAAAGACATATTGGGAAGTAGCAACAAAGATATAATAAACACTATCATTTTAGATATTATAGAAAATTCAGTTGGAAAAGACTACATAAGTATGTCACCAAAAATATATAAAGCAATCAAAGATTTAAAAGAATTCAATTATAAAAATATATATTCAAAATCCATGACTGATGAAACAAGAGAATATTTAAAAACTGGATTTTATCAACTATTCAATCATTTCTTAGAACAAATAAAACAAAATAATATAAAGTCAATTATATATAAAGATTTTTTAAATGATATGGATGAATCTTATTTAAATAATACAACTGATGAAAGAAAAGTAATTGATTTTATTGCTGGTATGACAGATGAATATTTCTTATATCAATATAAGAAAATACAAAAGTTAGCTCAACAAAGCTAACTTTTATTATGAAAAAAAGAAGCATTATTTTGCTTCTTCTTGAGCTCTAGTTTCTCTGATAACTGTAATTTTAATTGTACCAGGATATTGCATTTCATCTTCGATTTTTTCTTTAATCTCTCTAGCAATCTTAAAGCTTTTTAAATCATCAACTTCATCTGGTTTAACAAGAACACGAATTTCTCTACCAGCTTGCATTGCATAACTCTTTTCAACACCAGCAAATGAATTACCAATGCTTTCAAGTTGTTCTAGACGTTTAACATAGTTTTCCATTGAATCGTTTCTTGCACCAGGTCTTGCGGCACTCATCGTATCAGCAATTTGAACTAAGCAAGATATAACACTTGTTTGTTCCGTATCACCGTGGTGAGAAGCGATAGCATTGATGACAACTGGATCTTCATGATATTTCTTAGCTATATCCACTCCAATATCAACATGACTTCCTTCAACTTCAAAGTCGATAGCTTTACCAATATCATGTAGAAGTCCAGCACGTTTAGCAAGAAGAACATTTTCTCCTAGTTCACCAGCCATTATTCCACAAAGGTTAGCAACTTCAATTGAATGTTGTAAAGCATTTTGACCATAACTTGTTCTAAAATTTAATTTACCAACTAAATTTACAAGTTCAGGTTCCATCTTTGATAAGCCAAGATTATAAACTGCTTCTTTGCCAATTTCAGTAACACGAGTATTCATATCTTTACATGTCTTATCATAGATTTCTTCAATTCTTGTAGGATGAATTCTTCCATCCTTAATTAAAGTTTCAATAGTTTGTTTAGCTATTTCTCTTCTAAATGGATCAAATGATGAAACAACGATTGCTTCTGGCGTATCATCGATAATCAAATCTACTCCAGTTACAGCTTCGATTGTACGAATATTTCTTCCTTCTCTACCAATAAGTCTACCCTTCATATCATCACTAGGTAAATTAATTGTTGATACCGTTTGAATATTAGTAACATCATTTGAATATTTTTCCATTGAATTAACTAATAAGTTCTTTGCTTTAGTATCCACTTCAAGTTTAGCCTCTGCTTCCTTTTCACGAATATATTCAGCAATTTCAACTTCCATACTGCTTTCAACTCTTTGCATGATCATATCATGTGCTTTTTCTTTAGAAAACTTAGCAATAGTTTCAAGCTTTTCCATTTCTTCCTTAAGAAGATCGTCCATTTTACTTTCCTTCTCTTGGACTTGTTTTTGTAAAGCACTTAAATTATTATCTTTTTGTTCAAGCATGTTATCTCTGTTTTGTAACATTTCTTCTCTTTTATCCAAAGATTGTTCTCTTTGTAAAAGTCTTTCCTCACTTTGAGCAATTTCAGCCTTTTTTTCTTTTATTTCTTTTTCAGTTTCTTGTTTTAATTTGAAACTCTCTTCTTTCAGTTCTAATAAACTATCTCTTTTATGTTTATCAGCCTCTTTTTTAGCCTCATTTAATAATTTTTCAGCTTTTTTTCCTGCCCCAGCGCCTGTTAATATAATGATTAAAAACATTACTGTACTACCGGCAACAAGACCAACAAGAAGTGTAATTATGCTTGTAGCATCTAACATTTTAACACTCCCTCTATCTATATAGATAATTATATAAACTCATCTATACATTAATTATAGAATATAAACAAGTATTTTACAAGTTAAAAAAAGTGGAATAATTTTCCACTTCTATTCATCTATTGGTTTAAAGCCATAATGTTCTCTTATTTGATTTTCAATTTCATTTGCAATTTCAGGATTATTCTTTAAGAATATTTTTGTATTTTCTCGACCTTGACCAATCTTCTCCCCATGATACGAATACCAAGCACCACTTTTATCCATTATTCCTAAATCACTTGCAATATCAACAAGTTCACCAACATGACTTACACCTTCACCATACATAATATCAACAGTAGCAACCTTAAATGGAGGTGCAATTTTATTTTTTACAACTTTGATATTAGTCTTATTTCCGATTACAGAATCTCCTAATTTAATTTGTTCTCCACGTCTTACATCAAGTCTAACGGAAGCATAGAATTTTAAAGCTCTTCCTCCTGGAGTCGTTTCTGGGTTTCCAAATAATACTCCAACTTTTTCTCTTAATTGATTTATAAATATAGCTGTTGTATTTGTTTTGTTGATAATACCAGAAAGTTTTCTTAGAGCTTGGCTCATAAGTCTTGCTTGAAGACCAACATGACTGTCACCCATTTCTCCTTCAATTTCAGCTTGAGGAACAAGTGCAGCAACAGAGTCTATTACTACTATTGAAACAGCATTACTTCTAACTAAAGCTTCACAAATTTCAAGAGCTTGTTCACCAGTATCTGGTTGACTTAATAAAAGTTCATCAATATTAACTCCTAAGTTTTTAGCATAAACGGGATCAAGAGCATGTTCAGCATCAATGAATGCTGCTCTACCTCCACGTTTTTGTACTTCAGCAACTGCTTGAAGAGCAATAGTCGTTTTACCACTCGACTCAGGTCCATAAACTTCTATTATTCTTCCTTTTGGAAATCCACCAGCACCAAGTGCAATATCAAGACCTAATGAACCAGATGGAGTTGTTTCAATTTCATAATGAGTTTCTTCTCCAAGCTTCATTATAGCTCCCTTACCAAATTGTTTTTCTATCTCAGCCATTACTTGTTCTAAGGCTTTATCTTTATCTTGATTTGTTGTATCTATTTTTTTCATAAATTCTCCTATCCAATCTTCCTTACATAAACATCTTAACAATTATAAAAACAAAAGTCAACACTTTTTGCGAACAAATGTACAATTTTAAAAATCTGCTATTTTCATAAAAAAAATCTGCATTGCAGATTATTTTTCTTTGAAATATTCTTTATTAACTAAATAATATTGAACTCCACTTATTATTGATAAAACACATGCTATATAAAGAAGACCATTAGCAACATCTAAATTAATAAGTTCAAAAGGAATATTATAGAAGAATGTTAAAGTTAAACCACTCATCATACATATAGTTTTAAGTTTTCCTAAAATTGATGCTCCAACAGCTTTACCTTTACTTCCGGCAACCATTTTAATTGAATCAACAAAGATATCTCTAGTAATAATAATTACTGGTATTATTTCATTAATAACTCCATTACAAGCAAGTACAACTAAAACCCCATTTACTAACACTTTATCAGCAATGGCATCCATTACTTTTCCAAAATCAGTAACTAAGTTTCTCTTTCTAGCAATATTTCCATCAATAAAATCTGTTAAAGACGCAATTAAAAATATAATTCCACCAACAATATATTTTAAATCAACACTTATTGTTCCAAATAATTCATATTTAGGAAAATCAATTCCACATAAACTGAAAGGAAACACTAATAAAATAAGTAACATAATTGAAAGAACAATTCTTCCCATTGTAATTTTGTTTGGTAAATTCATAATCTCTCTCCTAATCTAAAAAACCAATAATACTGCTTGATCCATTAGTTGTAATTTGTTTTATACTCCATATAAGTACCAAAGCCACCAATATAATTATAATTACTGCTGATAAAATATATGGCAACGTTTTTTCTTTAGGTGTAACTCTTGTATAAGGTGAATGTATTTCTTCATCACTTTCTTTTTCTTTTTGTTGTTCCTTCATTGCTTTTTCTATTTCATCAAGTTTTATCTTACTTGTATAGTCAAACATATACTCATTAAATTTTAATTTGATATCATCTGTATTTAAACCTAAATATTTACCATATTCAACCATCATATTTTTTAGTTCATAAATATCCTCAAACGCTCCAACAGCACCTGATTCAATTTGTTCTAAAAATAATACAGGGATATTTAAGTCCTGGCTTGCTTCTTCTATTGAAACACCAGCTTTTTCTCTTGCACTTTTTAAAGACTCTCCAGCTTCTATCAAAGTACCCACATCCTTTTATAAATAAAAAAATAATATCTTATAAGCCATGTTCTGTACCTATTTCTAGGCGGTAAACATTTATCTACATTTCTGTCCTTTAGGCCCTTCTTAATTTGTTTCTAAAGACTCCCCTACCAATTTTGGGTTTCTCGCTCATGGGGTTTACCACGTTCCACTACATTCGTTTCCAAATGTACTCGTCTCTTTGGCACTTTTATACCTAATTTAACCATTTGAGGTTATTTCGGAGCCGTTAAGTTAAAACTTACCCTCGGTTATTTATTCCCTCGGCATGAACACTACTACCATCACAGGTTAGTGCGAGCATGGACTTTCCTCAACATAATACTATGCCGCGTTTACCAAGATATTATTTATTCATCTTTACCATATACAATTTTTTCCAAATTGCTTATTCTTTTAAGAAGATCAATATTATTGAAACTATTATTGGATGATCCATTATTTTCTTCAGCACTATCAATAATATTTTTAAGCTTACGATATTCTGCTTTTAATTTAGCATTATCTTCAGCTAAATATTTATTATCATTCTTAAGTTTATTGATAATATTAGCAAACTCTGTATAATCTCTTATAACCATATCAAGAAATTTATCCACTTCTTGTGGTCTATATCCTTTAGCATCGATCTTAAACTCTTTTTCAAGTATTTCTTGAGGAGTTAAAAATATTTTTTCATTATACATATAATCACCCTATTTTTTCTTCTTAACACTTATAATTTTATTATTTTTTAAGCTTATTGTCAATTGGTTGTATAAGTTTATAAAATATTCTCAATATATTCAATAAGGTATAACGGAACATTTATAATAGCTCCATCTTTTTTTAAATTATCAAGACTAAATCTTAAACACTTATGAAAATTATATTTATTACTATACTTAATTAAACTATCTTTATTAATACTTTTATTAGATTTACCTTCTATTGGTATAATTTCACCATTTTTATCTTCAAAAACAAAATCAATCTCATTGTGATCAAAAGTAAAATAGTTTAATCCTGGATTAAAACTAAAAGTTTGACAAACATAATTTTCTACAAAAGCTCCATTAAATCCTTCAAATAACATATTATTATTTATATTACTATCCAAATTAAACATTTTACATAAAAGCCCTATGTCATTAAGATAAATTTTAAAATCACCTAACTCAAGATTTAATAAAGAAGAATATTTTGTAAAGGGAAAATCAGCATTAATAATATTAGTTAATTTATAAATTAAGTGGGCATCACTAAGCCAATCAATTGCACTTTCTTCTTTTATAACACTTGCATAATCAGTATTTTGATAAACAAAAGATTTCTTTTCTTTTGCAAGTCGCATTGGAGTTTCTTCCCAAATTAAGGATATTTTTTTTGCTTCATATACATCTATATTCCTAAAAAAGTTTTTTGAATATGAATCCAGAATACTTTGTTGAATATCATTCACCCTTTTAAAATCTTTTTCATTAACCCAAGAATATACTGCTTCTGGCATACCTCCAACTAGAAAGTAAATTTTAAGTTTTTCAACCAATTTGTTCTCAAATATTTTAGGAATAGCTTCAATCTTATGTATAGATTTCATAAATTCCACAAGATTTTCACAACCATCTGCTTCTAAAAACTCACTAAAAGTCATTGGATACAAATTTAAAAAATCAACAAAAAAAATAATTTTACCAATATCAAAAGTGATTTTCGATATTCTTAAAGGATAGAATGAACAAGCACCAACAATATGATATCCAGTTTCTTTACTGAAATATTGTAAAACAAAAAAAGCATCTAAACATTCTTGTATTTCGTCAAATATTATTAAAGTATTTTCTTTTTCAATTTCTGTCCCATTTACCAAAAATAGTTGTTCTACTATTTTATCTAAATCTTTATTATTTTCGAATATATTATATAAAGATTTATTGGATTCAAAATTAAAATATGCAATATTTTTATAATATTTTTCTCCAAATTCTTTCAAAATATAAGTTTTACCAACACGTCTTGCACCTCTTAGAATCAATGGTTTACGTTCTTTACTATTTTTCCACTCAATAAGGTCAGTCATTATTTTTCTTTTCATATTGATCACCTAGCACAATCATATCATAAAAAATAATAGATTTACATTTTTATAAAAAAAGCTTCTACTTTTTTCTTTTAGTAGAAGCTTCATACAACCCTAATTTCACTTTATCAATATCACTTATCATTGAATCAAGTATTCTATTTACCTTTTTCATAAGTTCACCAATTAAACTATATTACTTAAATTTTATAAGTTCAATAGATTCGACAAAAGTAGATAAATCATTCTATAATTTGATAATATTTTAATATTGAATCAGCTATATTATAACCAATTAATTTTTTATTTTGCATAATCCATAAAGCATCTTCATAATAATCATGATGTGCAACTTCAACTAAGATTCCAAATGGAAGATAATTATCATTTACTTCTCCTAAAGCTCCATTGGCATATTTTACTCCACGATCGGCATATGCTTCATTCTTATCAGGATAAATGCTTACTAAATCTTTTTGAATTAAATTAGCAAGACTATAAGTATTACTATTTTCTGAATGAATCCACGTTTCAATACCACGAGCTGTATGATCCACTGATGCATTAGAATGAACTGCAATATGCAAATTAGCACCAAAATAATTGCTTTCTTTTAACCATAAATTAATATTTCCACTAGAATTATTTCTTTTTATTTTTACACCAAAACGTTCAAGTCTTTCAACTATATAATTAGATAGATCATTCATTTCATCTCTTTCGTTAGTGTAAAGAGCTTCCTTAACACCAAAGTTTTTAGATTGATTTGAAGGACTTATATACACCTTTAATTGAGCCATATCACTTACGTCAATGTTATATGTCTTAATGATACTATTTGTTTTATTATCACTTACAGCAACTGTTTTTAATGTAACATTTTCATTAATCGTGATTGGTTCTTTATAAGGAATACCAAAACTTTCTGGATTATTTCCATCTAACGTATAATAAATAGTTGCATCTTTGTCAGGACTTGCTAAGGTAATTTTAGTTCCACGTTTTATATGATTCCAATTATTAGAAATATAAACTGGTTTTAATTGTTCTTTTTCACTCATTTGAAAATTAACACTTGCTTCTTTTTTATATTCACCAACAGTAGGAATAACTTCAATTTTATAATTTAATCCTGTTTTAAATAAATCTTTAGATAAAATAACTTTTTTCTTATTTGTAGAACTTGTTTTAATAAGTTTTTTATTTTCATAAATTTTTATCTCAGTACTTTCAGAATTATCTCCACCAGTAAACTCTAAATACACATCATTATATTTAAGAATAGAATTGTTTTCAATTGAAGTAACAGTGACATCACTTATAGGATTCATATTATTATAAAAACTATGTTCATCAACAATTTTTTCACCAGCTTTAATTTGAACTTTTAAAACACCGGATAATCCTTGATAGATACTCTTACTAACAACGTATTCATCTTTGGTCAGATCTTCACTTAGTTTAACATCATCATTAAAAAGACATTCTATTTTATAGTGTTTATTTTGTAAATCGCCATCAATGGTTAAATATAAATCCTCATCTTTTAATATTGTAGAATCATATTCCATACTCGCTTCATTCCATTTAAATTTATATTCACTTTTAGCAGGACGAGTTTCACCAGATTTATCAATTGCATAAACCATCAAAGAATACGTGTTATCATATTCAAGATTATTTAAATTAAACTTAGCCACATTAGAATCAAATATTTCATCATATATTTTTACATCGTTTTGATCATATATGGTAATACGATAATTAACAGCTGCTTTAACTCGTTCACACTTTACGGTATATTCTCGCATATTATTGTCTACGCTTATAATCTTAAAATTAGTTAAAATTTTATTGCTATTAAGTAGAATAAACACACTTAAAATTGTAGCAACAATAAATGAACAAACTAAAGTTATATATAGTTTTTTTCTACGCACTTTAACCAACTCCACTTATTATAAGTATACACTAAAAAGATATAAAAAAAAAGAGACATAATATTTTAAAATTACGTCTCAATTAAAAATGCAAAAAATAGAAAACAAACATTATATTACTAATCTAGGTTTTCATTTACTGCATATATTTTGTGTTTCCACATAAAAGTTTATAATTGATAGATTAATTACATGTGATAGTTCCATCAAAACTAGCTTGACAATAAGTACTAGTATTAACATAAGTACAGTTGATTCCTCTTTCCTTCCATGCAGTACAAGAAAAATCAAAAGAAGAACAAGCATAAGAAGAATTATCAGACGATTCGTAGCAATAATCTGTTTCAAAATGTTCATCAAATGCTTTTTTTATGTTATCATAATTATCTGCTTTGATACAGAATAATCCATTATCATTTATACATACACCTGTTGCATTATTTGAATCCAATCCTGCAAATACATTTTTACCTAAAGTTGTGTAATCTGTTGTACTTGATGTTGTTGGTGTTCCAAATTCAAAATATGTTGGTACCCACGCCTTAAATGTTGATGTTTCTTCTCCTAATGTATCTCTTTCTACTGCATTGAATTCTAACTTACATGTATATTCTTCATTTACTTCTTCTATTGATGTTTTATCTAATGTTATTGTTAATGTTCCATTCAATGTTTCTTTTGCTTTTACAATCGTTGCATCATTTTCTAGTTTATTTTTGATGCTTGTATATTTTGCTGTTGTTCCTTCTTTTGGTACACATGTTACACTTACTTCTGCATCATAGTTACTTGAATTATTTGTTACTTCGTATGTTAGTATACTTGTTTGATTAAGTGTTTTTAATTCACTTGTTTCAAACGTTATTATCTTCTTTGTATCATCTATTACAGAGTTATATACATCCTTTCCATCTATACTTGCAGCTGTGAAGATTACACTGAAATCTTCTTCATTTTCGCTTACTTTTGCATTTCCATTTATTACTAATGTTGTTGATACTGCTGCAAAACCAATTGCCATTAGTAATATTGCTACTATAAGCATACTTTTCTTCTTCATATTTTTACCTACTTTCTACATTTTTATTTTATAATACCCCCCCCGATTTTCAAGTCGTTTTGGGGAGTTTACACAAATTTTTCAATTTTTTTAATTTTTGCATATTAAACTACACAACTAATAAATCTTTTACATTACATTTTTTCTTTTCACCTAATTTCACACACCTATCTTATTTTTAATTATACTACATATTTGTTGTAATATATAAACTTTATTTTAGGGTGTGTAAAGTTTGTTTTAAATATTCATATCAATAAAAAAAGTTACACAAAATGTATAACTCTATAAATCTAAACTATTTTTATTTAATAATTTTTTTACTACATTGAACTTTTTTGCCATTTTGGGCAGTTTTGTTCAATGAAATTAATTATTTTCAAAAAAAAGAGCAAAATTTGCTCTACTTTTCTAGATTTTCTATTGCACTTATAAGTCCAAGCTTACCATATTCGTAAGTTAATCCACCTTGTTGATAAGCTATAAATGGTTCTCTTATTGGAGCATCACATGAAAACTCGATACTCGAACCTTGAGTAAATGAACCTGAAGCCATTATAACTTGATCAGCATAACCTGGCATATCCCAAGGAATTGCTGTAACGTTCGCATCAATTGGAGATCCATATTGAACACCTTGAACATATTTTATTAATTTTTCTCTATCTCTAAATATAATATTTTGAACAATATCACATCTATGATCATTATATTTTGGTTCAACATCATATCCAAGGCTTTCCATAACTTTGCTTGTTAAAACGGCTGTTTTTAAAGAGGAAGCAACTACACTTGGTGCAAAAAATAAACCTTCTAAAATTTGTTTATTTATTCCAAGCGTTGGTCCAACTTCTAATCCTTCTCCAGGAAGTGTAAGTCTTTCACCTACCAAATTGATTAAATCACTTCTTCCAACAACATAGGCTCCATTAGGTGCAATACCTCCACCTAAATTTTTTATTAAAGAACCAACTGCAACATCAGCTCCAACTTCAATTGGAGATTTTCTTTCAACAAATTCACAATAACAGTTATCAACCATAACTATAATATCTTTATCAATACTCTTTATTAACTTAATTACTTTTTCTAATTTTTCAATACTCAAAGATTTTCTTGTTGAATAACCTTTACTTCTTTGTATTTCAATTACTTTAACTTTTGTGTTCTTTAAATAAGACTCGATTGCCTCATAATCAAAGTCATCATTAATTAAGTCTATTTCATCGTATTTTATATTAAAAGATGCAAGTGAACTTGGATTTTCTTTTATTCCAATAACTTCATGTAAAGTATCATATGGGCATCCACTTATTGAAAGAAGTAAATCTCCTGGTCTTAAAAGAGCAAAAAATGTAACATTTAAAGCATGAGAACCAGATATAAATTGACTTCTAACAACTGCACTTTCACTTTTAAAAATATCAGCATAAACTTTCTCAATAATTTCTCTACCTAAATCATTATATCCATAACCAGTAGTAGAATTAAAAGCATTCTCACTTAAATTATGTTTTTTAAAACTATTCAACACTTGTTCACTAAAGAAAAGTTTATTATCATCAATTTCTTTAAACTCATTTGTTAATTCATTTTCACATTCTACAACTAATTTTTTTATTTCATCTCTTGTCATAAATTTTTTACCTCCACAATTTCTCCACTTTCACGTTTTTCAACATCACTTATTATATATTTGACTAAATCTTCTGGATCAATCAATTTCTCTTGACCAACTTTTTCCATTTCTATTCTTAAAAAGTCTTGATTCATATTTACTACTTCTTCAGTACTAATCCAACCTGGAGCATAAGCAACCACTTTTCTATCAGTAACAACTGCAAAATCTTTTGTTAACATATTTACTCCCGCTTTAGAAGCATCATAATCAATACTTATTGGATTAAAATTATCCAAAGAATTATTTGAACTGATATTAATAATTACTCCATTTTCACTCATTTTAGGTAATGCATACTTAGTGACTAAAAAAGTTCCCACAACATTAGTTTCCAAAACACTTAAAAAATCTTTTCCACTTTTTTGGGTTATATCTTCATCTTTTGAAATAGCTGCATTATTTATAAGTATATCTATATCATCTATATTAAAAAAGGTATTATCAACTTCACTTTCTTTTCTAATATCGCATTTTATACATCTTAAATTATCATATTCATTTTCCATAATGTAAGCGTTATCAACACTTTTATTATAAATTGCATAAACTTTATAACCTAAAGAAAGCAAATACTTAGTAAAGACTTCTCCTAATCCTTTGCATCCACCAGTAACAACAGCAATCACTTTTACTCACTCCATTCATATTTATTATATAAAAAAGACCTGTTTCAAACAAGTCTTATTTAATAACTAAAAAGTATAAAAGAACAATTATTCCAAGAACAATTCTATACCATCCAAATGCTTGGAAATCATGTTTTTTAATATAAGAAAGTAAGAATTTAATAACAATAATACTTACAATAAACGCAACTAAGGAACCAACTCCTAAAATCATAAGTTCACCTGTTGCAAAAACAAGTCCAACATTTTTAATGTATTTAATAAGTTTAAGTAAGCTTGCTCCAGCCATTACTGGTATAGCAAGTAAGAATGTAAAATCAGCTATGGTTTTTCTTTCAAGTCCAATAAGCAATCCACCAACGATAGTTGCTCCACTTCTACTAGTTCCTGGAATTAATGCAAGAACTTGAAAAATTCCTACAACTAAAGCTTGTTTATAAGTAATATCTTTTAAACTTTTTGTATGTTTACTTCCAATATTCTTTTTTTCAAAAACAATAAAGATAATACCATAAAGAATAAGCATTATTGAAACTACTATGCTGTTATAAAAATGAGCATCAAACCAATCATCAAATAAAAGGCCAATAATTGCCGCTGGAACACAAGCAACTAAGATTTTACCCCAAAGTGAAAAAGTTTCTTTTCTTTCTTCTCTTTCTTTGTTAAAAGGCCAAATACTTTTAAAATAAAGTATAACTACTGCAAGTATAGCTCCAAGTTGAATAACAACTTCAAATAACTTATAAAATTCACTTGTAACATTTAAATGAATGAAATCATTTAAAAGAATCATATGTCCTGTACTTGATATCGGAAGCCATTCAGTTATTCCTTCAACTATACCAAATAAAATAGCTTTTAAAATTTCCATAAATATCCTTCTTTCGCCTAATTCATTATATCATACATAATAGTTTTTTATTCATCTAAAAACCTATTTACACATGACTTTATATTATCCAAATCTTCTCCTTTTACTAAACATGCATTTATTCCCAAAGATAAAGCAGCATTGATATTTTCTTGAACATCATCTAAAAATAAAATATCACTTTCTTTAAATGGAACATTACTTAAAACATATTCATAAATTTCTTTATTTGGTTTTACCTCTTCAATTTCAAATGATAAAAAAACATAATCATATTCCTTTAGATTAAGTTGTTTATCAATTCTTGATTTATCAAGCACGGAAATATTAGAAAGAACACCAATATAACACTTATCTTTTAAACTCTTTTCATACATACTTACATCTTTAAAGTAATCGATATTATCAAAATATTTATAATAAGTTTTTAAAAATTCTTCAAAAGTAATATCTAAATTAAATCTATGACATAAGTCTTTAAACACAAGCTCTATTTTTTCAAGGGATCCAATTTTTCCTAACGAATACTCTTTTAAATCCGTTTTACCAAGTAACCCAAGTTCACTTAAAAATCCATTAAATTGTTCATACATTCCGTTTCTTCCAGCATGTTTTTCAACTATTCCTCCCCAATCAAATAAAACAAGCTTATTCTTTTTCATAACATCACCAAATTAATTTTAACAAAAAAAGTATGATATTTCTATCATACTTTCAGACTGTTGACAAAATAAATATTGTTAATGGTCTTTTAATTTTATAAAAAATGTTATATAATAAATACGTAAG
>CAKOJJ010000019.1 GCA_934089275.1 uncultured Bacilli bacterium | reverse complement strand
TATACTTGTTAAAATTGGTTGTCTACGAACACCCTCAATTGTCTACTTTAAGTATAGCACTGCATGTTGTCAAAAAAATTGTAAACAAGGAAGTTGTCCTTGAAAATCGGGGGGGGTATTATAAAATAAAAATGTAGAAAAGGTAGGTAGAATATGAAAAAGAAAAGTATACTTATAATAGCAATATTACTAATGTCAATTGGATTTGCAGCAGTATCAACAACATTAGTAATAAACGGAAATGCAAAAGTAAGCGAAAACAATGAAGATTTCAGTGTAATCTTCACAGCTGCAAGTATAGATGGAAAGGATGTATACTCAACAGTAATAGATGATACAAAGAAAATAATAACATTTGAAACATCAGAACTAAAAACACTTAATCAAACTTCAGTGTTAACATATGAAGTAACAAATAATTCAAGTAATTATGATGCAGAAGTAAGCGTAACATGTGTACCAAAAGAAGGAACAACAGCAAAATACACAAGTATCAAAAATAAATTAGATAATGATGCAACAGTAGTTAAAGCAAAAGATACAATAAATGGAACATTAACAGTAACGTTAGATAAAACATCAACAGAAGAGGTAAGTGAAGAATATACATGTAAATTAGAATTCAATGCGGTAGAAAGAGATACATTAGGAAGCAATATACCAACACCAGTATCGTTTGAAAGTGACAGTTGGAGTACAATAGCAGCAAATGTAAAAGCAGGAAATACAAGTAAATATAATGTAGGCGATACAAAAGAAGTAGATTTAGGAGATTTAGGAACACATACAGTAAGAATATCAAATATGAGTGCATGTACAAATGGAGAAACGAGTGAAACAGCATGTGGATTTGTAGTTGAATTTGCAGATGTAATAACAGAACAACAGGAATTCAATAGCAAAAGTACAAATGTAGGAGGATGGAAAGATTCCGAAATACGAACATATATAAACGGAACAATATATGCTGCATTACCAAGTGAATTACAAAATGTAATAACAACAACCAAAGTAATATCAGGTCATGGAAGCACAGAAGGAGAAACAAACTTTGAAACACAAGACAAATTATATTTGCTATCATTTGAAGAAATATATGGTGATTTTGCAAGTTCAATAAATGCTAGCCGTGATACATCAGGAGGAACATCAAAACAATTAGATTATTATAAAAATCAAGGAGTAACAACAGATAATTATGTCGGAGCAAAAAAACAATATAACGGATCTGGTAATTTTTGGTGGCTTCGTTCGGCTGTTTCTTCTAATAATCGAAACTTTTTTGATATTGATTCTAAAGGAGCCATGGCAGCGGATCCTTCGAATCAAAATACCCCACCTGTCGGAGTTTCTCCAGCTTTCCGAATTGCTTAAAATAAAAACGTTTAAGTTTATATCTTAAACGTTTTAAATTGCTATAAAATGCTATCCATTATTTTTGAATAAAGTTTTCTAAGCTCTGTTTTACTATTTGCATTTTGATTAATAAAATCCAGTCTCATTTGATAACCACTATCAAATGAAATAAATATACTAGATTTAGTTGGTTTAAAAGAAATAGCTGCTGTCGATATAGATTTATATGGAATAATATGTATTTTTTTTACTGTAGAAAAAAAACTTACGTCAAATAAAATCATTCTTTTATCTGTAAAAACTGCTTTATCTCTTTGAGTTTTATAAGCTTTATATAACTTTTCATTATCACTTACATAATCTAAAACATATTTTGGTAAGTCTTTAGTGTCTATTTCTTTATTAAAATTAAAGTATTTAGTTAACTCTTTATATTTTATATATGCCATAATTTCACCCTTACTAATAAAAATTTTATCATAAAATTATTTAAAATAAAATATATATTACTATAAGTATTATGTTATAATCGTGGTAGAGGTTATATTATGGATTTAAGAGACGTTAAAGAATTTTTTAAAGATGCATTAAAATATATCATTGCAATAGCAGTTATTTTGATTTTTGCCATTTATGTTGTATCTTTTCAAGAAGTAATTGGACCATCTATGAATAATACATTAACAAGTGGAGATATAACTGTTGTAAATAAACTAGTATTCAGACTAAGAAAAATTAAAAGATACGAAATTGTATCTTTAAAAAAAGATGATAAAGTAATGGTAAAAAGAATTATTGGCTTACCTGGAGAACATATTGAATATAAGGATAATATACTATATGTAGATGGAAAGAAAATAAAAGATACTGGAAGTACACCGACTAAAGATTTTAAATTAGAGTCAATTGGATATGAAACCATACCAGAAGATATGTATTTAGTTTTAGGTGACAATAGAAGTAATTCAAGTGATAGTAGAACATATGGATTAGTTAAAAAAAGCGATATTATTGGAAAAGTAAGTATTCGTATCTATCCATTTAATAAAATGAAAATTTTTTAAAGTTTTTGTTTATTAATAATTAAATATGTGTTATATTCTTATTAGAACGTAGATGGCAAAACTATAGTGATATAGTGACGCAAAGCTCTAGAGCCTTAATTTTTAAGGTAGTCAGTTGCATTTATACAATTAGTTGTATGAATGCTTTTTTTTGAGGAGGAATTTTATGGAAGACAAAGAGAAAAGTAAGACAGAGCATAAAAAAAGGGGAGTATTAAAAACAATCGGTAATGTTTTATTTTGGGTTATAATAGTTGGTTTGTTTGCAACATGGGTTACAGACTTTGTAAGAACTCAAAAGGATGAAACACCAGTTTTTTGTGTAAAAAAAGTAGAACACAAATATGAAGATGGAACAACAGATGAATGTATTGGTTTTGGTTATAAAGTATTTACTTATAACAGAAAATCAATAAAACTAAAAAGACAATTTTCACCATTTTTCATTAAAATGGAAGAGTAAAGGAAGGAATTAAGAGTATGAATAAGAGAAAATTAGTAGCTTTAGCTATATTTGTGTTCTTTGGTTTATTTGCATTCTCATTTGCAAACCCAATTGAACAAGATCAAGAAGGAACAGTTTTATCAACTGTTGAAAATATGCCAACAATTAATATAGATGGTAACACTTTTAAAATTGAAGTTAGCAGCAAAATACCTACATTTAAAGCAGATGTAACAGAAGGTGTAAATGTTTCAATTGATCATAATATCAACAATAAAAAAGTTGGTAAATATGAAGTAACATTTAAAGCAACAGATAAAGATGGCTTAACTAATGAAGTTAAACATGACTTCTTTGTTGTAGATACAACAAAACCAATTATTAAACTAAATGGTGGAAACGTTTTATCTAGAATAAATAAAACTTATCAAGATGCTGGTGCAAAAGCAACAGACAATTATGATGGAAACATAACTAAAAAAATAGTAACAAAAAATAATGTTAACATATCTAAAAAAGGAAGATATACAGTTACTTATAATGTAACTGACAAAAATAATAATAAAGCAAAAGAAGTTATAAGATATGTAACCATAGTTGATGATACGGAATTATTAAATAAGATAAAAGAAGCCAAAGATTATTTAGATAATTCAGATAATAAGTTATCTAAAGATTTAAATGATGAAATCAAAAAAGCAAATGATATTATTAATGATGAAAAATCTACACAAGAAACTATTGATGATGAAATATCTGCATTAGATGATATAATTGATAAAATTAAAAATCAAGAATTTACCGTTAAATTTGTTGATTATGATAATAAACTAATTAAAGAAGAAAAAGTAAAATATGGTAAATCTGCAACAAATCCAGAAGAGCCAACAAGAGAAGGTTATACATTTAAAGCATGGAACAAAGAATTTACTTCAGTAAAAGAAAACTTAACCGTTAAAGCTCAATATGAAGTAGTAACTTATAAAATTGAATATGATATTACCAATGATGTAAATCCTACAACTTACACAATTGAAACATCAACAATTAAATTAAAAGGTGTTGAAAAAGTTGGTTACAAATTCCTTTATTGGGAAGATGAAACAGGTAAGAAAATAGCTGAAATTAAAAAAGGATCAGTTGGAGATAAAAAGTTAAAAGCTGTATTTAAAGAAAATGAAAATACTAAATATACAATAATCTATTATTATGAAAAACTTGATGGATCTTATAAAGAAGAAAAAGAAGAAAAAAATGGAAAAACTAATCAAGAAATAAAATTAAATATTAAGAAGAATGGTTATAAAGTAAATGAAGAAAAATCAACACTTGTTGGAAATATTAAAGCAGATGGAAGTTTGGTTTTAAAAGTTACTTTAGATTTAAATACTTATAAAGCAGAATACTATGTAAATAACAAATTATATAAAACTCTTGAATTTAAATATCAAGAAAAAGTTACTAAACCAAAATATGATGTAGCTGAAGGATATACTTTCAGCGATTGGCAAACTGATGAGTTTATGCCAGCAAAAAATCAAAAATATTACGCTACATATGAAAAAATTGAATATACTGTAATATTTAAATATTATCAAAATGGTACATTAGTTGAAACTAAGAGAACTGTTAAACATGGTGAAACTGTTGAAGCACCAAAAGTTGATGAACTTGTATACGTTGGTGGAAGTAATCCATATTATCTAGAATTCAAAAATTGGAATAGTTCATTAAAAAATATCAAAGAAAATAAAAAAATAGATGCAGTTTATGAAAAACTTGGTATTGCTACAACTAGATTATATCGTTTAAAATTATTAAAAAGACCAAGCAATGGAGAAGGTAGAAACCCAATTTGGTATGAAGAATTAGGTAAGAAGAAAAACATTGAATTTGTTTTATCAGCAAAGAAGATAAATGAAGTTATCAGCAATGCAAAGAAAAGTAAAAAACATGAAGCTGTACTTTCATTAAATCAAAATGAAATATATGATTATATGACAGAGAACTCTAAAGCTGAATTAAAAAGTATCGAAGCAGCAGCTGTTAAAAAATACGAAAAACTAAATGTATTAAAAAAAGATTGTAAATTTGAATGGTATGTTTTGAAATATAACACAAATGACGGATGGCATTTAGATGGAGAAGTAACAGGTTGCAAGAGTATCTTTGATTAAGAGCAATTTTGCTCTTTTTTTCATGAAAAAAACGTCTAATATAAAGACGTTTTTATCTTAATGGTCTATTTTTTAATTCAAATTCAGTAACTAAATCGTTTGTTAACATTTCATAAACTTGAGCACATTTAAACTCATATTCATTTATTTTAGAGTTAACTGAAGTCATCTTGGTAACTATTGGAATATTTAAATCCTTTTTTATATAATTTATATAATTTTGACCATTACTATTTAATCCAAGTATTCTAATGTATTCAATATGCTTTAGTTCTTTTTTATCTTCTTTAGTTAACCCAATTAAAATGTGAATGAGCATTCTTTTAATTCTATTATATGTATATCTCTTTGATTTAGTTTTTTCTATTAACTCAGTTAAAGAACTAACTTCTTTTATAACTTTTCTTAAACGATTATCAATTCCTTCATCAACAGTTAAATATTTATCTAAATTTAGCTCTGTAATAATTTTATATTTAAGAATACTAAATAAAAGTTCATCATTTACTTTGTTTATTTTTCCTTCAGGAATAAAGTTCTTAATATCTTCATTATTGATTATTTTATTTCTAATATTAGATGCTGATATAATTTTATCATTGCTAGTTAAATCATGAAAATCATTAGTTCTTTTAATTGAAACATATTCTATATCATAACCATTTTTTATAATGGCTTTAATATACGAGATTGCTAAAAGATCATTAGGTTTGTTAATCGATTCTGAAGTTATTTTATTTAAAGCAGTGGGGTAGTTTACTCCCATATCTAAATATTTTTTAATAAATTTATCATTTTCTAATTGCTCTTTAGCAAGTCTAGTAAGTTTATCTGTATCATTTGATTCAGAACCAAAAACAATACGTTTTACTTTTAAACTATTTAATATTTCAATTGCACTTTCTGCAAATATATCCGCACTAGAAGAGGCAAATACAAAAGGGTGTTCAACTACTAAATCAACTCCATATTTTAAAGCTAAACGTGTTTTTTCCTCTTTTGATTCTAATGAAACATCACCACGTTCTAGAAAATATCCATTTAAAACCAAAACAAGAACCGAATTAGGATACATTTTTTTTACTTCGTTGATGTGATACAAGTGTCCATTATGAAAAGGATTATATTCACATATTATTCCAACTGCATCCATTTTTTCACCTCTTTTTTTTTATATATTAACATAACAAGCAAAAATATGCTATAATGAATACTAGGTGAAGCAAATGAAAAAACGTATATATTTCATTCATTCTCGTAAAATAGATTACAATGAATTAATTTATTTACCAGTTTTAAGAAGTAAGGCTCTTCATAATCATGAATTGATGCTTCCAGAAAGTGAAAACTTAAAAAATGAATATTATAAAGATCTTATTAATAAAGCTGATTTAATTGTTGTAGAACTAACTAATCCTGATATAGGATTTAATATGGAACTAAAGCAAGCTATTCTTTCAAGAAAACCAATGCTTGCAGTTGCTAATAAAACGGTTGGCTTTGATATGAAATATCAAAAATTATTAAAAAATGTTTATGGATATTCTAATGAAACTGAATTTAGAGAGTTAGTTGAAAAGTTTGTTGCTAAGCATGAAAACGATGAAACAGTAGATGCTGGAACTTTAGTTTTAGGCACAATAAAAGAGGATAACTGATTAATTATCCTCTTTTATATCTAAAATAGATGAAATATCTATTTTTTTATTGTCAATTGTAATTAAATATTTTTGTGTTCTTCCTATAACTGTTGTTTTTATTTCATCATTTTGAGTTTTCAAAATGACATTTAATTTGTAAACATAGTTAGTAGAATTAAACAAATCATTAATCTTTTTCTCAATAATATATTTGTCTTTTATAGGTTCAGTATTCTCCAAACTTACAAATTCAGAATCTTTTTCACTATAAAAAACATCTTGACTTATATTATCGGTTTTTATATTACTATTTTGAAATACTTTTGGTAAGTTCATTTCATCACCTATAATATAATATGTTTAATATTTATTTTTATGAGTAAAATAAAAGTATGAAAGAAAACGGTTTAATGATGATGTGTGTAGTTGCTTTTTTTATCTTTAGCATGATTAATATCCACAATTATGATTTCTTTTTTGTGAAACAAATAATTTGGTATATAGCTGGATTCATTATCTTTTTTATAACATCTAAACTAAGTAGTAAAACTATTATAAGAATAAGTTTTCTCTTATATATAGTTTTAAATATCATGTTGATATATTTGCTTATTTTTGGGACATCAACAAATGGTTCAAAAGCATGGTTAAATATAGGATTTTTTTCTTTTCAACCAAGTGAGTTTATGAAAGTAGTTCTAATTATTATTTTAAGTTACATTTCATATAAAAAATATTATGTCATTAAGTCTTTTGTACTAACACTTATACCTGCAATACTTACCTTTTTAGAGCCAGAAACAGGAAATGTTATCTTTTATTTTTTAATTTTTTTATCTATATTATTTTTTAGAAGTAAAAGCAATAATTTTCTAAAAGTAACAATTGCCTTTTTCATATTTATAATAAGTATTTTATTTTCTTTATATTATTTCTATAACAATCTCTTTATATCTATTTTTGGAACAAATATTTTTTACAGAATTGATCGAGTAGTAGGCTTTTTAAATTCAAATTATCAATTAGATCAATCTTTAATCGCGATAGGTACATCTCATCTTTTTGGTGGAAATACTGGTGCTTTTATACCTGAAGCTAAAACAGACTTTGCTTTTGCTTTACTTGTAAGTAAAGTAGGATTTATTGGAATATGTATATATTTATTAATTAATTTTATATTTAATATGTTAGTTTTAAAGAAAGCTAGTAGACAAAGTGGGGTTATGAACATTATTACTTTATCATTTATATCTTTAAAAATATTTCAAGAATCTATTGCATACCTTATGAATATTGGCTTATTTCCAATAACAGGAATAACTTTGCCTTTTATATCCTATGGAGGATCAAGTATTATATCTTACTTTTTTATCCTAGGTATTATTAGTAATAGTAGTAAGGATTATAATTTGGATAAGGTTGAGGTGTATAATAAACAGGTCTAGGTCTTGATAAGCCAACAACAGCAGCTCCTCCTAAACCTCCAAGCAAGAATGGAACTGCAAATCCAAAGCGATCTTGACCATAAAAATTATTTCTGAAGTAGGGATTATAATTATACATAAAAAAAATACTCCTTTCTATGAGTATTTTATGTAATATGTTTTATTTTGTTCTTAATCTATACAATGTAATGCTTGGTTTATCAAAGAAACGAAGCTTTAATGAAGATGTTCCGATACCGCCACTTACATATAATTCTTTATCGTCGATTATATAATGTTCATCTTTATATTTTTTAGATCCCTCAGGTGTCCAAAGAGCGCCAATTAGAGGAATTCTAACTTGACCTAAATGAGAATGTCCAGCAAAAGCCACATTATAATTATCGTCTGTTATTTGATCAATTAAATCTGGTTCATGAGTTAAAACAATTGTAAATAAATCATCTGGATTTTCATTTTTATAACTAAAACCATTATTGATATCAACTTTTCCTCTTAAAAGATCATCAAATCCAACAAAAACAAGTGGAGTAGTTGAATCTTTATAGACAAATTCATAAGTATTATATAAAACTTTCCAATTAAGTTTTTCCATTATTTTATCGAAATATTCATGATCATAATCATGATTTCCTTTAACGGCTAAAACTTCAATACTAGGATTAAGTTTATTTAGTTCGTTAACGATTTTTTCAACTTCTTCATCGCTTAAAACAACTTTATTTTCTACTAAATCACCAGTAAAAATAATAATATCAGGATTTTGATCATTTATTCTTTTAACAACATTTTTTAATTCTTTTAAATGAATTGTGCTTCCATAATGCAAATCAGTAAATTGAACGATTTTAAAACCATCATAATCTTCAGGTAATTTATCCGTTATAATAGATTTTTCAATAACTCTTAATCCTCTAGTTGAAATAAAACGAGCATACAATAAGGTTAAGATAGCTAAAATAATTACTAAAATAAGAATTTTTTTCCACTTTTTCATGTAACCACCTATATCAATAATAACACAACAGATATTAAATTATTTAAAATATGTGCAATAGTTGACAATATAATATTTTCATTTTTAAAATAAGCAAAGCTAAAAGATATGCTTAAAAGTAAGTAAGGAATAATAAATAGTGTTTGAGTTAAAGAAAAATCTACCATATGTGAAAGTGTAAAAACAACTGTTGAAATAATTATGCTTAACCAATTTTTCTTATATGGAAGTCGATAAATTATTTCTTCTATAAATGGACCAAATAAACATATTGCTGGTATTCCTAAAATTGGAGATTTTTTAAGAATTGAAGTTACTATTTCTTGATTACTAGCTTCTTGTTTTAATATGTTTACCAAAACTTCATTACTTACAAAAGATAGAACTAAAAATAAAACGACTATAATAATATTTTTTATGTTTAAATCTTTTTTTAAGTTTAAAAAATCATTTCTTAATTTATCTTTATATATGAATATAAAAATTAAAGAAGTTACAAAATATGTAAAGAAATAAACTATGGTTTGATTCTTAATTGTCATATTAAATATAGCCATAATAAAGGAAACTACAAGTAAAAGAGCAATACTCTTAAAAAAACTAATCAAAGAATTCATTTTATCACCTTGATATTATTTTAACATATAATCATTTATTTTGTTTGAAAATTGCAATTCTTATGCTATAATTATTAATAGTAGAAGAGTGTCCCTTGTAGGATAAAAAGGAAAGGTTGATATCAGTGAAAAGAAGAAATAATGGTTCTATTTTCAAAAGACTTTTAGGTAATAAAAATACAGTAACTATACTAGGAGTACTAGCATGTATTGTTACTTTAATAATTGGTTATAACTACCGTGTAAATAATGCAATAAGTCCAATAACAGTTCCTTATGCTAAAGAATCAATTCCATCAAGAACTTTAATTACGAGTGATATGGTAGGAAGAATAAAACTTGCAAGCAATTATGTAACTGATTCATCAAATTTAATAAAAAATGTTAACGAAGTTGTAAATAACTATGTATCTTATAAAACGAATATACCAAAAGGAAGTTTATTCTATAAAGAATCAATAAAAACAAGTGATGAAATGCCTGATGCTGCATTTGCAAATATTGGTGATGGATTTACAATATTCTCTTTAGGTGTAACAGTTGATTCTACATTTGCAAACTCAATAAGAGCCGGAGATTACATTGACCTTTATATGTCAGCAACAAGTCCAACAGATAATTTAGTAATATATGCTAAGATGATTGAAAGTATCAGAGTTCTTGCTGTAAAAGATTCAAGAGGTAATAATATTTTAAAAAGTACAGTAGCAAATGGAAAACCAAGTGAATTGCTATTTGCTGTACCTGACGAATTATATTTACTTCTTATGAGAGCTGAAGCAATAACAAGTACTAAAATAACTATTGAACCAGTATTAAGAAACCAAGCTTATACTGAAGCAGCTGGTGAAACAAAAGTTTCCAGTGAACAATTAAGAAACTTTATAAATGATCAAGTAACAATATTACAATAGAAAAGGAGTTCAATTATGGATACAGAAAAAATAAAAACTAGTATTAAAAGATTTTTTAGCAATCCAAACACTTTAACATTCTTTTTAGTAATTGGATTAGTTGTTGTAGTTTATTTTATCTATAACTATACAGTTAGCCGTGCTATATCACCAGTTACCATTCCATATTCAACTAAGATGCTTACTTCTAAAACTCAAATAACAAATGATGCAATTGGTACAGTTAAAATATCTGGATCATTTGTAACTTTAAGTGGAAATGGTTTAATTCAAAGCAAAGCAAGAATATTAAATCAATATGTAGCTGAAGGATATCAAATTCCTCAAAACAGTTTTTTCTACAAAGAAGCTATTGTTGATGAAAATCAAGTAAGTAAAACACCATTTGCTGATTTACCTGATAACTACAATATTTATAACTTACCAGTAGATTTCCATTCAACTTATGGTTGTTCAATAATGCCAGGTAACTATATTGATCTATATTTTAAAGCAAAAGATACAGAAAGTACTGGATCAAAAATAATATTTGAATTATTTATTAAAAGTATTCAAGTATATAAAGTAGTTGATAAAGATGGAGTAGATGTATTCTCTTATGCCGATAGTGATAAAGAACCAACTCCAAAATATATTTACTTTGCCGTACCAAATGAAATATTTGAATTATTAAGAAAAGCCGAAAAAGTTCCAAAAGGAAACATTGAAATAATACCAGTTCCAAGAAATGCTGGTTATTCAGAAAATCCAGAAGAAACTACAATAGCTAATGAAGCTGTTGAAAACTTCATATTATCTCAAACAGAATATATAGCAGATTAAGAATAAAAAAATAAAAAGGGAAAAGGGTGATACCGTATGATGAATTCTATATTTGACCAAATGGATTTTGGACCTTTAAAAGAATTTTTAGAGGAAGATAACATTACCGATATTTCATATAGCAATGGTGGTCAAGTTTGGCTTAAAACATTGGATAAAGGTATCTATCAAGTTGAAAGACCAGAAATCAATAATGCGTTTATGGAAAAATTAGCATTCCAATGCTCAAACGTTATGGGAAAAACTTTCAATATGGCTCATCCTTTCTTGGATGCTGAGTCTGCTGAATTGCGTATGAATTTCGTTCATGATTCAATCGCAACTAATGGAATAGCCTGTCTTATACGTAAAACACCTGCTAAGATAAGACTTAATAAAGATAAGCTTATAAATGAACAATATATAACTGAACAACTACATGATTTTTTAGTAAAATGTGTTGAAGGACATGCTAATATCATGGTTGCTGGAGAAACTGGTTCAGGTAAAACTGAGTTAGTAAAATATTTAGCAAGTAAAACAAAAGAGGATGAAAAGATTATAACTATTGAGGATACTCTAGAACTTCACCTTGATAAGATTTTCCCACACAGAGATATTGTTGCAATGAAAACTAATAACATTGCTTCTTATACTGAAGCATTAGTTGCCTGCATGAGACAAAACCCAATATGGATTTTACTATCCGAAGTTCGTTCTGCTGAAGCCGTTCTTGCTGTACGTAACTCAATTTCATCTGGGCACCATATTTTATCAACAATCCATGCTGATAAAGCATCAAGTATACCAATGCGTATGTATTCTCTTTTGGAAACTGGACAAGATATTGAACAATTCTTAGGATCAATTCATAGATATATTCAACTTGGTATATATGTTAAAGGATATTTTTCTAAAAGATTAAATAGATTCCAAAGAGAGATTATGGAAGTATGTGAGTTCTATATCGATGATGACAATAAACCACAAAGTAGACTTCTATATCAAAAATTTATGGATGGAAGAATTGTTTTACATAATCCATCAAAAAATTTACTAGATTATTTAGCAATTGGAAATGTTACACTTCCTGAAGATACTTTTGGACTTCATGGAGAAGATGAAAAAGTTGATGATTCTAACCGAGTTGTTGAAGAACATAATCCTGAAGCGCCAAAAGCAGAAGAAAAACCAAAAGTAAGTGTTGAAAACCCATTTAGTATGAATAATTCTGTTGAAAACTCAAATGTTATCAACAATCAAAACAATGTAGTAAATCAACCTCAAACAATAAATAGACCAGTTGAACCAAGTCAACCAACTGTAAATAATTTAAACAATAATATTACTGATTTAGATAAAACCGATATAATAGATTTAGATGAAATCAATAATATATAAACGATAATAACTAGAAAGGATATGATTTTATGGAATTAGTCATAATGATACTTATAGCAATTTTTGTTCTATCATATAGAAATCAAAATGGTGAAAATGTTTATAAGTTTATATCTGAAACCGTAAAAAATGTATATAACAAATATGCTCCTTATAGTTACCAAGAAGTAAGAGAAAAGAGTAAGGATTTAGGTCAAGAATATACTGCGAAAGAATATATTACTCAAATCATTATTATTGGTGGTGGAGCTGCTGGTATAGCTTATTTATATTTTTATAGTATCGCGATGGCAATATTGTATGCCATAGTTGCCATAATGTTTATTCCATATCTTGCATATTTAAGAAATAATCGTGTATATTCAGAATTCTTATTTGAAGAAATTCAAGTTTACACAACGAACGTTATTAATGAATTTAATACAACTCAATCATTTGTAAAATCACTTGAAGGAGTTGCATCCTCTGGTATCCTAGAAGATCCCGTTAAAAGTGATGTTGAAACAATGATAAAAATGTCATACCAAAACGGAACAATAGATGAAGCCGTTGAATGGTTTAATCAAAAATATCCATATTATATGGTAAAAAACATGCATCAATTGTTTGTTCAAATCACTAAAGAAGGTGCTAAAGATTCTGGAGAATCATTAGAAAACATGATGTTAGATATCGACCTTTTAGTAGAAGGCGTATATCGAGATAAAATTGAAAGAGAAGCATCTCATAAGAAATTCTTAGGATTTGGTATAGCATTATACTTCTTAGTAATGTTAACTCAAATGCTTTTGGATAAACAAAACTATAAAACTATGTTAAGTTTATGGTATGTTCAAATAATTTTACATATGATAATAATTATTAACTCTTACTTTATTATAAGTGGAGAAAAATTCTATAATGAAGATACGGGGGTTGAATAGTTATGTATTACGAAATATTAGTTGTTGCCATTATTGTTATTTTTGTAATGCAATATATAGGTGGTTTTAGTATCAACAAATTTGTTGATGACAATGCCAACTATTTTAAAAGATTACAAGAAGATGATTTTGAATTCTATGCTAAAGCTAAATATGGAGATGCCATAGATATAGACAAATTATTTAACAGTCGTTTAAGAAATTCCTTATTAGTTGGTTTATTTGTAGGATTCTTATTTATCAGCAAATTTAACTATATTACATTAATAGTTATTTTAGCTATTATTTTTGGAATGTTTAAATTACCATATCTTCAATTAAAAAGCTATTACAAATCACATTTACATTTGATAGATACACAATTACCATATTATTTAAAAAACTTAGAGATTCTAATTCAACATTATACAGTTCCAGTTGCATTAGGAAAAAGTGTTGGAGATGCTCCTGAGATATTTAAAGATGGTTTAAGAGAATTAATTGAAAAGATCAATGCTGGAGATTCAAGTATAACACCATATATGGAATTTGCTAAAGAATATCCAGTAAGAGATTCTATGCGAATGATGAGACTTCTTTATAGATTAGGTCTTGGTAAACAAGAAAGAAAACAAGAACAATTATTAACTTTCTCAAAAACTGTTTCATCTTTACAACAAAAAGCAAGAGAAGCAAGATATAAAAATAGACTTGATAAAATGGAAAGCAAAACAATGCGAATGCTAGTATGTACAGGAGCAGGTGTAATGATTCTTCTAGTATTATCAATTCTACAACAATTTTCATAAGACACAGAAGTGTCTTTTTTTTGACCTTTTTCAACCAAAATTTGACGAAATATGTGTAAACAAAGAAGTTGTTCTTGAAAATCGGGGGGGGTGTTATAAAATAAAATAGAAAGATGGGAAGATAAATGAGAAGAGTTTTGAACAAGAAAAGTATGATAATTTTAGGTGTAATTTTAATCGTATTAATACTTGGATTAATATTTCTAGGAAAAGAGAAATATGCATATCCAACAAAAATAGAAAAATTAACATTTGAAGAAAGTAAATGTGGGATATTATCACAAAATAAAGCCAAAAATGGAGCAAAGAAAATAAAAATAACATATGAAAAAATAGATAAGATTGTTGGATATGATGAAACAACTGGAAACGATGTAGTCGATAAAGTATTTAAAATAAATTTAAGTAATATAAGTGATAACTATCGAGTAGAAATCTATAATAACTATACAAAAGAAACAAAACTATTAGAAGTAGAAAACAAAAAAGCAAGCTTTGAAACAATATATAGTAAAGATATAATCAAATATACAATAAATATAATAAGTAAAAATGGAAAATGTAAAAACGATAAAGCAAGAAGTATAACAGTAACCCTACCAGTAATAAATAATTATTCAAAATATAAAGAATGTGAAGATAAAAAGAACAAGAACTATAAATATTGTAAAGAAGAAATATATGAATCATTACCAAGTATAGAAGAGTTTTATAAAGGAGTGAAGTAGAGTGAAAAATAAGAAAGGATTAATATTTATATTAATAATATTAATGAGTGTAGGCTTTGCAGCAGTAACAACAACATTAATAATAAATGGAACAACAATAGTAGCAGAAAATGAAGACGACTATCAAATATATTTTTCAGGAGCAGAAGTAGATAAAGAAGATTATACGAATGAAATAATAAGTAAAGATAAGAAAACAATAACATTTGAAACAAAGAACTTAATGAAAGAAAACGATACATCAGAATTAACATATGAAGTAACAAATGGAAGTACTCAATATGATGCAAATGTAAAAATCAATGTAATAGTAGAAGAAAATGATTTAATAGAAGTAACAAATACATATGATGATACAAAAACATTAAGTGCAAAAGAAACAAGAACAGGAGCATTAACAGTAAAATTAAAAAAAGGAGCAACAGAAGTAAAAGATGTTGAAATAAAAGTAGAATTAATCTTTAATGCAGAAGAAAGAGAAGAAATAGACACAACACCAATAACAACAAAAGTATATAGTATAAGTGGATACTTTGTAGATAAAGATGGAAAAGCAATAGCAAATGCTAATATAGCAGTATTCTCAGAAAATCCTCAATTTGTAACAACCGATGATTATGGATACATATATATCGGAAACTTAGAAAGAGGAAATCATGAACTATATTATATAGAAAAAAGTGATGTAAATAAAACAAAAGAAGAAATAAAAAAGAATGCCATAGATAAAACAAGTATAACAACATCAAGTACAAAAACAATAATATTTGATAATGGACATGAAATAAAAGATAGAATAATCGGAGAAGAAAATAAAAAGACAATAAAAATAACATTAGTAAAAAATAATGGAGAAGTCGATGAAGAAATAGAAGTAGTAGAAAATACAAGATATGAAAATCTACCAACACCAAACAAAGTCGGAACAAAATTCCTATATTGGAAAGATGAAACAGGAAAGATCATAACAGAAAATACATTAGTAAAATCAACAACAACAAATAAACTATATGCTTATTATGGAGAAAACACATACAAAATAGCATATAACCTAAATGGAGGGACAAGTTCAAGTACACCAACAGGAGCAGTATATGGTAAAGATATTGAAATAACAAATCCAACTAAAGAAGTAACTGTAACAATAGATGCCAATAATCAAGGAGCAACATTAACAAAAACAAGTTATATAGGTAACCCAGCATTTACAGGATGGACAGGAACAAACTTATCAAATACAGCACTTGTAAATAATGTAAGTTGGAATGGAACATTAACAAAAGGAACAACATTTAAGAATCTAACAAGTGAACTTAATGGAACAGTTAACTTAACAGCAAATTATGATAAAGCAACTGTTACATTAGATACACCAACAAAAACAGGATATACATGTGGATATACAGATACAGCAACAGAAAGTATTAAATATACAACAAGTATAGCAGTAAGTGATGATCAAACAATATATGTAAAATGTAATCCAAATACATATACGATTAACTTCGATTCAGATGGAGGAACAACAGTAAATAGTAAAACAGCAACATATGATAGTAAAATAGGAACATTAACAAGTCCAACAAAGACAGGATATAACTTTGCAGGATGGTATTTAGATACAGAAAGTATAACAAGTGAAAGTGTATATAAATATGCAAAAGATATAACATTAAAAGCAAAATGGACAGAAGCAACAAATACAAAATATACAGTAAATTATTATCTACAAACATTAGATAAAACATATGAAACAGTAACAGAAAGTATAGTATATACAGGAACAACAAATAAAACAGTAGATGCAGAATTAAAAACATATGAAGGATTTGTAACACCAAGTAAACAAACAGTAAAAATCTTAGCAGATGGAAGTGCCAAAGTAGATTACTATTATGTAAGAAAAGAATTAACAGTAACATTTGTAAATGATAGTACAAAGAAAGAAGTAACATATCTATATGGAAAAGAAAATCAAGCATTTACAGATAATGGATTTACAAAAACAGGATATACATTAACAGGATATTCAAATACAAACGGAGGAAGTAAAAACTATGAAGTCACAAGTACAGTAACAGGAGAATTCATAGATACAAACTATCCAAGTAAAACTGTATATGCCGTATTTACAGCAAATACATATAAAATTGCATTTAATAATAATGGTGGAACAGGTACAATGGATACAATAACATGTACATACGATAAAGATTGTACATTAACATCAAATACATTTACTAAAACAGGATACACCTTTGCAGGATGGAGTAAAACAAGTACAGGATCAATCGAATATACAAATGGAGCAACTGTAAAGAACTTAGCGACTTCAGGAAGTATAACATTATATGCAAAATGGACAGCAAACACATATACAATAACATATAATGCAAATGGTGGAAGTGGAACAATGAGTAAAACAACATGTACATATGATACAGATTGTACATTAGCAGCTAACTCATTTACTAAAACAGGATATACATTTGCAAACTGGACAAAAGATTCAACAAGTGGAACATCATATACAGCAGGATCAACAGTTAAAAACTTAGCAACTTCAGGAAATGTAAATATGTATGCTAAATGGAATACAAATACATATAAAATAGCATATACAATGAATAATGGAACAAGTGGAACAAATAAACCTACAAGTGCAAGTTATGATGCAAACGTATTAATAGATAATCCAACAAAGAAATTAACAGTAACAATAAATGCGAATAGTCAAGGAGCAACAATAAGTGCAACAAGTGTAAATCAAGCTCAAATATTTAATGGTTGGACAGTAACTGGATTAAATACAAGCACAGCAAAAACTGGAACAAGTTCAAGTACAATAACAACAGCATATACAGGTTCATCAACAAAGAATACATACTTTAAGAATTTAACAGCAACAAATAATGGAACAGTAACATTTACAGCCAATTGGACAAACACAGCAGTAACCTTACCAACAATAACAAAAACAGGATACACATGTGGATATGCAACAAGTGCAAGTGGGTCAATTGCATATGAAAGTGGAAGTAAATATACACCAAGTGGAGAAACAAGTAAAACATTATATGCAAAATGTAATGCAAACACATATACAATAACATATAATGCAAATGGTGGAAGTGGAACAATGAGTAAAACAACATGCACATATGATACAAATTGTACATTAGCAGTTAACTCATTTACATATGATGGATATAACTTTGCAGGATGGACAAAAGATTCAACAACGGGGACAGTATATGCATCAGGGACAACAATATGGAATTGGGCTACATCAGGAAATATAAATATGTATGCAGATTGGGGGGAAAATTTATATAATTTAATCAAAAATAAAGCAGATACAACAACAGTAATAGATTATAAAGTAAATTCAAATACAAGTGGAACAAATGGAATATATACAACAACAGCAACAGAAGGAAATATTCCAGTATATTACTTTAGAGGAGCAGCCGATAAAGTAAATAATAATATCATATTTAATAACATGTGTTGGAAGATAATAAGAACAACAGAGACAGGTGGAATAAAAATAATATATAATGGAACACCAGTAAACGGCAAATGTGAAACTCAAACAGGGACATCAACTCAAATAGGAACAAGTGGAATTAATGTGAGGTATTCTGATAATACCTTTATCGGATATATGTATGGAACAGCAGGAAGTGATAATTATGAAGCAACACATGCAAATTTATATGATTCATTAATCAAAAAATATATAGAAAATTGGTATAGTAAAAATTTTGATGAAACAACAACATCAAAATTAGAAGATACAGTATTTTGCAATGACCGAAGTACAAAGAAATATGATCGAAATACCTTGTACAATAGTGTAATGATAGCGGGCGCAGGAGACTTAGGATATGGAAAAGAAGAAACCTTGTATGCAGCGGCTCACAGAGCATCAGAATATTCAACTAATCCAAATCCAAGCCTAGTATGTCAAAATAACAATGATAAGTTTACAGTAAACAGTAAAAATGGAAACGGAAAACTAACAAATCCGGTTGGATTAATAACATTAGACGAGGTTGTACTTGCAGGATTTAATACAAAATATTCCAATGAAGATGATTATGAAGATACAACGAACTATTTAAATACAAATAAGGGTTATTGGACTTTATCACCAGTTAATAAGAATCCACTGGAAGCATATGTTGGCTGTGTCAGTTTTGGTAATTTAAGTTTTTCTCGTTTAGATAAAACTCTTGGCGTCCGTCCTGTAGTTTCGTTAGCAAGTGGCACACTTGTAAATCTAGATGGTGAAGGAACAACAACAAATCCATTTGTAGTAAAATAATTTAAAATTACTCAAAATAAATAATTAGAAGATAGTCAATAATTGACTATCTTTTTTTTAAACAAATGTTGTTTAAAATACGTACATTTGATACAATTATATTGGTGATGAATCTATGAAAGATAAACGTGTTGTGTTTATGGGAACTCCTGATTTTGCAGTTCCTGTATTAGAAAAATTAATTGAAAATACAAATGTAGTATTAGTTGTAACCAAAAAAGATGCTTATGTTGGAAGAAAAAAAGTATTAACAGAATCTCCTGTTGCTATCTGTGCTCATGAACATAATATAGAAGTTTATAAACCTAATAAATTAAAAGAAGATTATGAATATATTCTAAATAAAAAACCAGATATTATTATTACATGTGCTTATGGTTCAATTGTTCCAAAAGTCGTATTAGATTATCCAAGTTATGGTTGTATAAATGTTCATGCATCTTTATTACCTAAATATAGAGGAGCAAGTCCAATTGTTGCAAGTATTTTAAACGGTGAAAAAGAAACTGGAATTACCATTATGTATATGGATGAAGGCATTGATACTGGAAATATTATTATGTCTAGAAGTATAGAAATTGAAGATAATGATAATTCTTTAAGTCTCTCTAATAAACTAAGTCTTCTTGGGGCGAATCTATTAATCGATACTTTACCTAAAATCTTTGAAGGTGAAAATTTTGATATTCCTCAAGATAATGAAGAAGCAACATATGTTGGTATGTTAAAAAGAGAAGATGAACATATTGATTTTAATAACTCAGTTGAAAACATTAAAAATCAAGTGCGTGCTTTTTCTCCTGAACCTTATGCCTTTATAAATATTGATGATGTTGAATATAAGATAAGTGAAGTTGAAATTAAAAAATGTGATGTATCTGAAAGTGGTGTTATTGTTGAAATCAATAAAGACTCTTTTGGTATTAGTGCTAAAGATGGTATTGTTTATATAAAAAGAATAAAACCATCTGGTAAAAAAGAAATGAGTGTAAAAGATTTCTTTAATGGTTTTGATAAAACAAGTTTATTAAATAAAAAGGTTGATTAAAATGAAGAAAAAGAATAACGAAGAAAAAATGGAAAACTTCTTAGATGTATTTATTAGAAATTATAAAACTGTTCCAGGAGTAAAAATACTTACAAAGTTATTTTTATATTTTGCTTTTTTGATTACTTTTATCATGATAATAGCTATTTCTAATTATAGTAAGAAAGCCAATAATGATGTTTCAACTACAACAACTACTGAAGTCGTTAATAAAAATTATTATGATATTATTAATAATTTATCTTCAGTAAAAAAAGAAACTGTTTTAATAGGTGATATTAAATTAAATTTAGATATTGATGAAACTATAAGTGGATATGAAGAAAAAGAAAATGAAATAAAAAAAGTAATTATTAAAGAAAACAAATTATATGAAATAAATAATGGAGTAGAAACAATAAGTGAATTAATAACTGATGCAGGTCTTATTAATCCTTCTGAATTAATGAAATATTTATTAAATAATAAATCTATAAAATTAAATGAAGATGATAATATTACATATAAATATAATGATTTAACTGTTTATGTAAAAGATGAAAAGATAATTAAAGTTACTATAAATGCTGGATATGAAATAAATTATAATTAATGGAGGAAATATGAAAATATTTGTAAATATGCTTACAATTATACGTTTAATTGCAACTTTTATATTACCCATAATATGGAAGGCATTTTCACCTTTATGGATTCTTATATTTGTTTTATGTATTTTATTAACTGACTTTTTAGATGGTTTTTTAGCAAGAAAGTTTAAAGTATCTACTTTACTTGGAAGCATATTAGATTGTTTTGCTGATAAGCTATTTGGTATCGCAATTATTTTAGTAATTGCAACTTACTATAAATCATTTTATTTAGTACTTATGATGGAACTTGTAATTGCTAGTATAAATATATTTGCCGCTTTTAAAGGTGCTTATACTAAATCATCATTACTTGGTAGAGCAAAGATGTGGGTACTAGGTTTAGCAATTATAATAGATATGATTTCTATATTTAAATATAATTTAATGGATTTCATTCAAATAGAATTTTTAAAAGATTGGTTAAATATATTTGTTACTTATGAAGACATAATAGTTTTATTTGGAGCATCAATTACTGTTGGAGCTCAGATGATGGTTGCAATAGATTATTTAATTAGAATAATAAAAGAAATAAAAGCAAACAATAAAAAAATAAAATATGATTTTAAAAGTAATAAAGAACTTAAATATGTTTTAACAAATACTGATTATTATATAAAAAATAAAGATAAATCTTTATCATTTCATTTTCTTAAGAATAGTTAAACTATTCTTTTTTTCTACAATTTATTTTCTTTAAGTTAATTATAATTAATTTAAAGGTGATTATATGAAAAATAAAGTTTTATTATTTATTGCAATAAGTTTAACAACAGTTGGTTTTGTAGGTTTAAGCTCTATACTTATGAGTGAAGCAACTCAAAACAATTTATATGGTAATGTTTATTTTAAAAGCTTATATTTAAATAATAAAGATATTTATAATGATACATATTTAATTTCAAGAAATATATTTAATATACCTTCAAATAAATTAACTTATGAAAACGTTATTAACTTTGAATTATTTAATAATGATTTTAATGATCAAAAAGTATATTTAGATTGTTTAAGTAAAAATGGAATAATAGAAATATTAAATAATAATCAAGAATTTATAGTTTCCAGTAATAGTTCTATTAAAGAATCAATTATGATTAATTATGATAGTAATATTGAAGATTCAATAGAATGTAAAATTGAGATAGTTGAATAAACAATCTGGATAAAGTAATAATTCCACAAAAGTGTAAAAACTCTTGCTTAATAAAGTTTTAAATGATATATTATATATGACGTTTAAGTGGGCAGAAAAATCCCACTTTTGTTATTGTTTGGAGGTAATGATGGACACAATTTTAGAAAGTATTAGAAATTTAATTGAACCTGAAATGAAAAAATTAGACATTATTGTTGACAATGTCACTTGGGAAAACATAAATAATCAAAATAATTTATGTATTACTCTTGATAGAAGTATTCCTTTAGATATTGATGCAATAGTAGAAGCAACTAATATAATTAATCCTATATTAGATGAAGCAGATTTAATTAAAGAAGAATATATCTTAGATATATCAAGTAAAGAAAGAGGTTAAAATATGAATGGTAAAGAATTTATAAAAGCATTAAAAAATATCATTGAAGAAAAAAATATTGATGAAGATGTTGTATATGATGCAATGGAACAAGGTTTAATAACTGCTTATAAAAAGAATTATAATTCTAAAACTAATGTAAAAGTAGTTATTGATAAAAAAACTGGAGAATTTAAAGTAATGCGTTATTACGTAGTTGTTCCTGAATATATTGAAGGAGACGAAGTAACTGATGAAGAAGGTAATGTAACTTATTTACCTCCAGAAATTAATGAAGATGCTCAACTTCTATTAGAAGAAGCAAAAGAAATGGTTCCAGATATAACTGTTGGAGAAACTATTGAAGAAGAAGTAACTCCACATGATTTTGGACGTGTTGCTGCTCAAGTATGTAAACAAGTTGTTACTCAAAAAATAAGAGAAGCAGAAAGAAATTCAATAATTGCTGAATTTGCTGATAAACAAGATGAATTAGCAGTTGGAACACTAGCAATGGAAGATGCAAGAAACTATTATGTTGATTTAGGAAGAACTAGAGGTATTTTACCAAAAGCTGAACTTATTCCTGGAGAAACATTAAAAATGGGTTCATCAGTAAAAGTATATGTTTCTAAAGTAGAAGCAACTAATAAAGGACCACTTGTATTATGTACAAGAAAACATTATGGATTTGTTAAAAGATTATTTGAATCAGTTATTCCTGAATTACAAGATGGAACACTAGAAATTCATGCTGTTGCTAGAGAAGCAGGTGTTCGTAGTAAAGTTGCTGTATCATCAACTAATGAAAGAATTGACGCTATTGGAACATGTATTGGTGAACGTGGTTCAAGAATTGCAAGTATTTTATCTGAACTTAATGGTGAAAAAGTTGATTTAGTACTATGGAGTGAAGATGATGCAGAATTTGTTAAAAACGCATTAAGTCCAGCTAAAGATGTAATTGTAAGTATCATTGATGATGAAAAAGAAAGAGTTGCTCTTGCAATCGTAAATGATGAAAACTTAAGTCTTGCAATCGGTAAAAAAGGTGTTAATATCCGTTTAGCTAGTAAATTAACTAAATATAAAATCAATGTTAAAACATTTGCTCAAGTTCAAGAAGAAGGAAATAAATAATGAAAAAAATACCAATGCGTATGTGTGTTATAACTAGAGAAAGATATCCTAAGATGGAACTTTTAAGAATAGTTAAAACAAGTGATGGTATAGTAGTTGATAAAACTGGCAAAGTAAATGGACATGGATGTTATATTAAACGTGATATTGAGGTATTAAACAAAGCACGTAAGAATAAAATATTAAATAGAATATTTGAATGTGATATAGACGAAAGTATATATGAAGAAATTGAAAAAAATATAGATTAGAAAAAGAGGTGGATGAATATGATGAGTGTTCAAGATTATGCAGAAGAGATGAACTTTACAGTTCAAGATGTATTAAATAAATGTAAAGAATTAGGTATTAAAATTAATTCTAAAGATGATATGTTAGATGATGAAGCAATCATTATGTTGGATAATTGCATGAATCTAATAGATTCCGATACAGAACTTGATTTTGAAGAAGCCGATACTCTTGATGAAGTAATTGATGATATTATGGATTATGATAATATAAAATCAATTAATAACTCACATACTGTATCTAAAGAAAAAGTAAAAAAACAAAAAGATAAAGAAGCATCAAATAAAGATTACGCTAGAATGAAAAAAGAAATGTATAAAAACAAAGAAAAATTAACTAGTAATACAAGTTCTAGTGATGATTCAATTGTTTTATATAAAGAGAATATGACAGTTGGTGATTTAGCTAATGTTTTAGGTGTAAGTGGTTCAGAACTAGTAGCTAAACTTATTAGTTTAGGTCTTCTTTTAAGTCTTACTCAAACAATAGATTTTGATACAGCATTAATAGTTGCATCAGAATATAATAAAACATTGAAAAAAGAAGAAACTCAAGATATCATTAATTTCGAAAATTATGAAATTATTGAAGATGAGGCTAATTTAGTTAAACGTCCTCCAGTAATAACAATCATGGGACATGTTGACCATGGTAAAACAACTTTACTTGACTACATAAGAAACTCACATGTAGTTGATGGAGAAGCTGGTGGAATCACTCAAGCAATTGGTGCTTATCAAATAGATTATAATGGAGAAAAGTTAACATTTATCGATACTCCAGGACATGCTGCATTTACTGAGATGCGTGCAAGAGGAGCAAGTGTAACTGACATCGTTATTATTATTGTATCAGCTGAGGATGGTGTAATGCCTCAAACTAAAGAAGCAATTGATCATGCACTTGCTGCAAATGTTCCAATTGTTGTTGCTGTTAATAAGATTGATAGACCAAATGCTAATCCAGACAAAGTTATGACTGAGATGGCTGAAGTAAACATAACTCCAGAAGAATGGGGTGGAGAATATCCATTCGTTAAAATCAGTGCCAAAACTGGTGAAGGAGTTGATAAACTTCTAGAAACAATTCTTGCCATTGCTGAAGTTAATGAATTAAAAGCTAATCCAAATAGATATGCAAGTGGTACTGTAATTGAATCAAGAATTGATAAAAATTTAGGTGGAGTTGCTACAATCTTAATTCAAAATGGTACTTTACGTTTAGGAGATTCAATTGTTGTAGGTACAACTCATGGACGTGTTAGAACATTAAAAAATGATTTAGGAAAAGATATAATTGACGCTGGTCCATCAACACCAGTTGAAATAACAGGTCTTTCTGATAATCCAAGTGCTGGAGATAAATTTATGGCATTTGAATCAGAAAAACAAGCAAGAGAAATTGCTGAAAAGAGAAGAATTCAAGCTAAAGAACAAACATCAAAACCAAAAGCTTTATCTTTAGAAGAATTATTTGCTAATATTCAATCCGGTATAAAAGAGATAAATGTAGTATTAAAATGCGATGTTAGAGGTTCAGAAGAAGCTGTTAAAAATTCATTAGAAAAAATTGAAGTTGAAGGTGTTAAAGTAAAAGTAATCAGAAGTGGAATTGGAACTATTACTGAAAGCGATATTATTTTAGCTCAAGCAAGTAATGCAATCGTAATTGGATTTAATGTAGTACCAAGCAACAAGACTCGTGAAGTTGCTAAAGAATACAGTGTTGATATGCGTCTTTATACAATTATATATAAATTAGTTGAAGATATGGAAGCAGCAATGAAAGGTATGTTAGATCCTGAATATGAAGAAGTAACAACTGGTTCTGCTGAAGTAAGACAATTATTTAAATTCTCTAAAGTTGGAACAATTGCTGGATCTTATGTAACTAGTGGAGTTATTAAAAATGGTAGCAATGTTCGTGTAATCAGAGATGGTGTAATTATCTATGATGGTAAAGTATCAAGTGTTCAAAGAGGAAAAGATTCTGTTAAAGAAGTTAAAAATGGATTTGAATGTGGTATAACTATTGATGGTTACAATGACATTAAAGAAGGAGACGTTTTTGAAACATATGAAAACGTTGAAGTAAAAAGAGGATAAAAATGAATCAAATTAAAGTAAAAAAAATAGGAGCTCATATAGCAAATGAATTAAGCAGTATTTGTTTGCTTGAAGCTCATGATTCTATTTTAAAAAATATTAATATTACTGGCTGTGATGTAACAAGTGATTTATCATTTGCATATGTTTATTTCACAACTCATTTAGACAAAGATCCAAAAGAAATTGAAAAAGAACTTAATGATGATACAGCAGGTTATTTAAGAACTAAACTTGCAAACACAATTGAAATAAGACATACACCAAAATTAATATTTAAATACGACAATTCAATTGAATATGGTATGAATATTGAACATATCATAAAAGAAATACATGAAAAAGATAGTGAACAATAAACTATCTTTTTTTTTGTTGCATTGGTCAAGTAAAAGTAGACAACTATAAAAAAATAAGGGGGGATCGAATAATTCAAAATCTTCTTTATTTAATATAATAAATGTTTTTATATTGCATTGGAGTTAAATATTTAAGAGCACATTGAGGTCTTTCATAATTGAAATAATGAATGTAATCTTCAATAGATTTATGAATATCATTAGAATTATTGATATTAAAATCAATAAATAATTCTTCTTTAATCCAGCCATTAATAGCTTCCATAGCACCATTTTCAGTAGGAGAGCCTGG
>CAKOJJ010000018.1 GCA_934089275.1 uncultured Bacilli bacterium | reverse complement strand
AAAGTTCTTTCTAAATAAATTTTACCACATTTACATGTTTCTTTTTATTTAGTGTGTACTTTAAAGGTATTATAATCATGTTTTTGCTTTTTTAATGTTGAAAAGATATAGGTTTTCGACAAAAATTGCTAAAACAAATCAAAAATAATGAGTGACAAGTCTTGATTAAATGTTGACAAAATAGTATAATTAAAGAAGATGATAGAGGTGCATGAAAATGAAAAGAAAGGTTCCAAATGTAATAGGAGTTTCAATAAAAGAAGCGAGAGAAATATTAGAAAAAGTAGATGTAGAAATAGAAAAAGAAAAGAAGAAAATAGATATATTTGAAAAAAGTGGAAAAGTAGTAAAAGTAGAACCACGAGAAGAAACAGAATTAAAGAAGAATGAAAAAGTAGTTCTATATGTAAGCGATAGAAAACCAGTATTTATAATCGTTTTCTTAATTTTACTATGTGTACTTTTTGGAAGAACAAGTTTAGGAAGAACAATAATAAGAGGAACAGAAGATAAAGTAATAAGAGTATTAAACTTAAGTAAACCAACTGCACCAGAAATCACAGGTGGAAGTAAAGAATGGTCACAAAGCCAAGTAGTAAAAGTAAAAAAAGATAGTTATGCAAAAAAGGGATTAGCATACTATGAGTATTGTGTAGGAACGAATTTAAATAAATGTGTATGGAAAAAAACAAATACAAAAAATGTAAGAGTAAGTAAAACTGGAAAATGGAAAGTAGTATTTAGAGGAGTAGATAAAGCAGGAAATACAAGTAGTAACTCAAATATCGAAGAAGTCTATGTAGATAATAATAATCCAGTGATAAATAAAGTTAGTTTTAAAAATAAAAAAGTAAAAATAGAGGCCACAGATAAAGAAAGTGGAATAAAAAAATATTATTATAGTATAGATGGAAAAAACTATAAGGAAACAAAAAAAGAATTTGAAATAACTGAAGAAACAGAAAAGATTTATATAAGAGTAGAAGATAAAGCAGGAAATAAAACAACAGTAGAAGTACCTTTAGAAAAAGAAAATGAATCAACTACAACAAAAACAACAAAGAAAACAACGACAACTACAACAGAAGTTACAAATCCTGAAACACCAACAACTGTACCGAGTGAAGAAGAAACAACAACTACAACAAGTACAACAACAACTAAAAAAGGAATGGTATATGATATACCAAAAATCAATTTAGATAAGGTACCAGTAGAATTTGTATATGGAAGCGATTATGAGTTACCAAGTTATGTTGATTTTGGAAATGATGAGGGAACTTATCAATGTGTAGTAGAAGGAAAAGAAGAAACAACAACAAAGAATTTAGGAATTGGAAAACACTTAATAGTATGTGAAGCAACATCAAGTCATAATAAGAGAACTATGGTAGAAAAAGAAGTTGAAGTTCTAGTAAAAAGTGGAGAAGAAGAAATTTGGGATGGTTGGATAAGATTAAACTTGAGTTATCCAGATAATTCAACAAATTGGGAATGGAGAATCGGAAAAGAAGGAGAAATCCGTGATGGATACGATTATACTGGCTGGCAAGATTACACAGGACCAATTTTAGTAAAACTAGATGATGTAAAAGATGTATATATAAGATATGATTTATTAGGTCAAACATATATAATTGCACCAAATGGAAAAGTAGCAGTAGATATTGAACCAGGAAAATATGCTTTGGAAGAAAATGAAAAAGCAACAGTAAAAATTGTATATGAAAGAAACTTAGAAACAAAAGAGTACCGAGTAGCAGGAGGAGAATGGGAAGAATATACAGGAGAATTTGAAGTAGGAAAGAACACATTAATAGAGGCAAGAGGAATAAGAAACGAAAAAGTATATGATTCAGACGGAAACTACTTGTATACAAAAAAGGTAACAGGAACAGATTCAGTATTCATAGGAGAAGTAAATGCAACAAAAGGAGGAACAGCAAATGGAGGAAATAAAGAAACATTCGAATATGAAGTTGTTGAAAGACCAAATGGAAGTCATACAACAAAACCAAAAGGAGATACTCAACCAAGTACATATTTAGAAGGACCAGAAATAACAGTAGATCCAACGGATTTAGTTGAAAGTGTAAGTGTAAAAGTAACACCACAAGAGAAAGCTAGTAAAATATATATCAAAATAGGAAATGGAAACTATCAAGAATATACAGAAGAAGTAAGTGTAAGTAAAAATGTTCTTGTAAAAGCATATTACATAAGAGAAGAAGACGGAAAAACAAGTGAAACAAGTAATTATTATATTCAAAATATAAAGAAAGCAAATAAACCATATGTAAGAATAGATGCAACTCCAGATTATTTAAATGAAGAAGTTGATAAAGTTACAGTAAAAATAAGTGGAAGTAACTATACAAAACTAGAATATAGTTTAGACGGAATAATATATGAAGAATATAAAGGAGAACTAATAATAGAACAAAGTCAAACAATCTATGCCAAAGGAACAAATGAAAATGGAGAAACAATAGAAAGTTTGGATATAACAACAATGACAAGTCCAAAAGTAAAAGATAATATCGAGATTTCCATAAAGGTAGATCCAAGTAAAGAAGAAGTAGAAGGATTAATAAATAAGGCAAAAGTTAAGATAACATATGAGAAGAAAGCCACAAAGAAATATTATAAATTAGGATACTATGATGATTGGAAGGAATACACAGGCGAATTTGAAATAACAGAAAATGAAACTATTTATGCATATGCAACTGGAGATAATGCAGTTGGAAAAGCTAGAAAAAGTGTAGGATACTTAACAACAGGAATAGCAAGTCCAATAATAACTGTGGAGCCAACTGGAAAAAGTCAACAAGTAAAAGTAAGTATAGAGTATGCGAGTACAGCAGAGATAACAAGATATAAATTAGGAAATGGAGAATATCGAGATTATAACGGAAGCTTCTATGTATATGAAAATGAAACTGTTTATGCATACAATAAAGATGAATTAGGAAATGCATCAACAAGTGAATATAAGATAACAAATATAGTAAGTGCACCAAACTATGTAGCAATAGATAAAGGGAAATACTATATAATAAAATTAAACTATCCAGAAACATCAAACAATCAAGAATATAAGTGGAAAAGTGATGGAGAATGGAAGAGTTACAATGGTTATGGAATCTTATTAATAAAACCAGAATACAAAGAAGAATTTAGTGATATTAAAGATGGAATAAAAGTAAAAGATGAATATGGAAAAGAAATAATATTTACAGATCATTACTACTTTATAGATGTACCATTCAGTGAATTAATGGAAAATCTATTTATGAGATGGGATACATCAAAGATAAGTGCACCAAAGATAATAGAAACACCAGAAGAAGTAACAAGGGAAGCAAGTATATCAATCGTATATAATAAATCATTAGTAAAGAAACTATATAAAATAGTATACGAAGATGGAGAAGAAACTGAGTGGTTAGAATATGAAAAACCATTTAAGATAGACAAAAATAAAGCAACAATTTATGCTAAAGGAATAACAAGAAACGAAAGTGAAAGTAAAGTAGGAAGTATAACTATAACAAATATAGATGATACAGATTCAGAAATAAAATTAAAAGGAAACTTTGTAAAAGCAGCAAGACAAATAAATGTAACTGTAAATGCAGAAGATGAATTTGGAATTGATAAAGTAAAATGGGCAACAGGAGAACAAACAAAAGAGTACTTTAAAAAGAATGGAAATGGAATAAGAAATGGAAGTTCATTTAAAATAGAAGAAAATGGAAAATATACTATATATGCAGTAGACTATGTAGGAAATGAAGTAATAAAAGTAATAGACATAACGAACATAGACAAAGAAGCTCCAGATATCAAGATAAATATCTTAACAGAAAGTTATGGAACAGAAGCAGAAATAGAAATAGAATATGGAGATTCAGCAAAGAAAGAATATAAAATAGGTCAAAATGGAAGTTATAAAGACTATACAGGAAAAATAAAAATAACTTCAAATGAAGTATTAAATTTAGTAAATGAAGATGGAAACTTAACAATCTATGCAAAAGGAACAGATGAAGCTGGTAATGCAAGTGAAATATCAGAAGATATCTATATACTAGACTTAGATGCACCAAAAGAACCAATTATTTATGCTAGTTCTGGATATCCAATCTTAACAGAATATGGAGTTAAATTAAATTCAAAAAGTTATATTGTTTATGATGATACAAGAGATGATATTATAAACTATTATTCAATAGATAATGGAGCAACATGGAAGGTATATACAGGACCATTTGATATAACAAGTGGAACTATTATGGCTAAAAGTGTTAAAAAGGTATCAGGCTTAACAATTACAGCTACTAAAAATATTGATATGCCTAAAGATGCACTAGGCTTTAATGCTTATGATGAAGATGAAACTACATATATAAATACTTCAACTACTAAACAATATATTTATATAGACTCAAACATGGTTGGTAAATATGCGTATATAAAGATATCAGCTACTTCTGCATATCGTAATTTTCCAACTACTGTGGCATTTATGGATAAAAATGATAAAATATTATCATCATATTCTGCTTATACTGATGGATATAGTAATGAACAATTCTATACTGGTGCAGTATTAATACCAGATGGTGCAGTAAAGATAGCTGCTTATGATTCAAGTGCAAATGGTAAAATATATGAAATTATGACATATTCAACACCTGTGATAAATGAACAAAAATATTATCCAAGATTAACAGAGTATGGAGCAAAATCAGGATATAGCGAAATAACTATAAATTATTTTCAAACTAGTATTAAGAGATTATATCGTATTAATGGTGGTGAATGGCAAAATTATGATGATAAGTCAATAAAGTTAGAACCTGGGAATAAATTAGAGGCAAAAGGAATAGACAAAAATGGCAAAGAAACATTGGTTTCTAATTGTACTGTTACTTTAATTAAAGATGCACTAGGCTTTAATGCTTATGATGAAGATGATACCACATCTTTAAATGCTTCAACTACTAAACAATATATTGATGTAGATTCAAATATGATTGGTAAATATGTGTATATAAAAATATCAGCTACTTCTGCATATCGTAATTATTCAACTACTGTGGCATTTATAGATAAAAATGAAAAAATATTGTCATCATATTCTGCTTATACCGATGGATATAGTAATGAACAATTCTATACTGGTACGGTATTGGTACCAGATGGTACAGTAAAAATAGCTGCTTATCATTCAAGTGCAAATGGTAAAATATATGAAATTATGACATATTCAACACCAACATTGAATAAACAAAGTCGTTATCCTAAATTAACAGAGTACGGTATAAATGTTGGCTACAACGATGTAACTATAAATTACTTTAATACTAGTATTAGAAGACTATATCGTATAAATAATGGTGAATGGCAAGATTATGATGATAAGTTAATAAGTTTAAAACTTGGTGATAAATTAGAAGCAAAAGGAATAGATAAAAATGGTAAAGAAACATTGGTACTTAGTTACAATTCAACTTTATCAACTAGTGCAATAGGTCCTGAAGCATATGATGGTGATTCAAATACTTCCTATTTACTATCAAAAAATAATAATTATGCCAATGTTCAAAAATATATGGATGTTGGTGCTGAAATGATTGGTCAGACGTTTTCGATAGATGCTAAGGGTAATACTTCTTATGCTACTTTAAATTTATATTTTTACGATTCAAATAATACAGTTTTAAAGAAAACTGCTGTATTTACAAATAGTTATACTAGAGTTACTAAGAAATTTGTAATTCCAGATAATACTGTTAAACTTGGATTAGAAATAGCTAGTAGTTATACATACGAAAAAGCCGATATTTATGAAATAACAGTTTATACTAATCCAAATATTAAGATTAATAAAATTTACCCAAAACTAACGGAGTATGGAGTAAAATCTGGTTATAATGATGTTACGATTAACTATTTTCAAACTGGTATTCAGAGATTATATCGTATAAATGCTGGTGAATGGCAAAATTATGAAGATAAGCCAGTAAGTTTAAAACTTGGTGATAAATTAGAAGCAAAAGGAATAGATAAAAATGGTAAAGAAACACCAGTTTCTAGTTATACTTCTGCTTTACCTACTGATGCAATAGGTTCAGAAGCATATGATGGTGATTCAAATACTTCCTATTTACTATCAAAAAACAATAATTATGCCAATGTTCAAAAATATATGGATGTTAGTACTGAGATGATTGGTCAGATGTTTTCAGTAGATGCTAAGGGCAATACTTCTCATGCAACTTTAAATTTATATTTTTACGATTCAAATAATACAGTTTTAAAGAAAACTGCTGTATTTACAAATAGTTATACTAGAGTTACTAAAAAATTTGTAATTCCAAATAATACAGTTAAACTTGGATTAGAAATAGCTAGTAGTTATACATCCGAAAAAGCCGATATTTATGAAATATCACAAAGTACTTCACCAATAATAAATGAAATTAAATATTATCCAACATTATCTAATGATAGTTTTGTTGATACTTATAGTAAAATTAGTGTTAAATATTTATCATATTTTGCTAAAAAATTATACAGTTTAGATAATGGTACAACTTGGCTTGATTATACTAATTCATTTGAAGCTGCGATTGGTACAAAAGTACTTGCTAAAGCTATTGATTCTGATGGTACTGAAACTGCAGTATCTAGTTATACCGTCGTTGGACTTAGTGATAATATTTCTAAAGAAGTTTTTGATAATGATGAAAGTACAAGTACTAAGATTGCTAAGAATACTACTAAATCATTTAGTTTAAATAATGTTGCAGGAAGAACTTTAAGAATATATACAACTGGAACAGTTAATGCTGGAGCATATATTAAATTTTATAATAGTAGTAATAATGAATTAGAAACTATAACATTAACTACTGATTTAACAACACTAGTAATACCAGAAGGAAGTGTAAAAGCAAGTATATATTCGGGAGCAAGTACGCTTACTATAAATGAAATAAATCTAAGAGAAATAAAATCAACAAAAGAAGAATATCCAGAAATAAATATAAATTCAACAAATTGGACAACAACAAAGACTATTGAAATTTTATATCCTGAGGGAACTGAAAGAGAATATAGTCTAGATTTAGGAGCAACATGGAATAAGTATGTAAATGAATTAACAATTGATAAAGAAACAACAATCTTTGCAAGAAGTATTAAGGATGGAAAGATAATATCAACAAATAGTTTCGTAATAGCAAAAGTTGATAATGTTGATCCAGCGATTGAATTAGACATACCAGAAGAAGTAACTCAAAATGATAGTTATAATCTTCCAACAAAAACAACTTATGGTAATAGTGGAGGAACAGTAGTTTGTAAAGTTAATGATAAAGAAGTAAAAAACACTACTGAATTAGATTATGGAGAAAATACAATAACTTGTTTAGCAACAAGTGGAAGTGGAAAGACAACTGAAGTAAGTAAAACTCTATCATTAATAAAAGTAAATTCTTTAAAAGATACACTAATGAATAGAGAAATAATAACTGCTGAACCAACTCTTACAACATCAAGTAATAATACAAATGATGCAAGTGGATTGTATAAATCTATAAATACAAATGATGCTACGTCAACTTATTACTTTAGAGGAGATGTCAAAGATAATTATGTAAGTTTCGCAGGACAAATTTGGAGAATTGTTAGAATAAATGAAGATGGTACAATACGATTAATTATGCAAAATGGTATTAATAATGATCAAGCATATGTATTTAATTCTAATTATAGTGATTATTCATATATGTATTATTCTAATAGTGAAGCAAAAACTATACTAGAAAACTGGTATAATACTAGTATAGGAAACAATGAAAATTATTCAAAACATGTAGCAAGTGGATCATATTATTGCGAACAAGCTAAAGTAAAATTTTCATCAGCTTGGACATCTGGTTCAGCTACAATGGAAGAATACACTAATTACACACCTACGTTTAAATGTGAAACGGATGGAAATGGTAAAGGAATAGTTACTTCAAATATTGGCTTACTTACATATGATGAATTAATTTTAGCAGGTGGATATTTTAATGAACAAAATGATTCTTATTATTTATATAATCAAAAATTTTCATGGTTAATGACTCCATCTGGAATAGGTGAAACTTATATTGGTATATGGAGAATGAATGACAATGGTTTAGTTTATAGTAATCGTTCTAATTATTCTAATTCACTTAGACCAGTAATAAATCTAAAGAGTGATACTGTTATGATAGGTACAGGTACATTTGATGATCCATATGTCGTAAAATAATTTTATAGGGAGAGTAAAAGATGAAAAAAATTATAGAAATGATAAAAGAAAATAAAAGAACAGCAATTCTACTAGGAAGTATCTTCCTAGTAGTAGTTGCAGGATTGATAGTAAGAAATACATTAAGTAATCCAAATACAGGATATTTAAGAAATCAAACAGTAGATGGATTATCAATGGAAGATGCAAGTTTAGAATACAAAGATGGAGTAAGTACATTTACAGCAAACGTATATAATGAAAGTGGAGAAGTATATAATTTAAAAACAATAAATGTAATACTAGAAGGAAAAGATAAAACAACAACTCTTACAGGATACATAGGAGAAACTCTTGAAAAAGATGAAGGAAAAGTATTAAGAATAAGCATTGACCAAGATTTAAGTGATTCAGATAAACTTACTTATAAAATTAATAAATAATAAATTGTTGATAATTTAAAAGTTATCAACATTTTTTTTGCAAAAAAAATATAGACTAAATGTCTATATCACTGAAAACATCTTTTCCTTCATAATAAGGTTTCTTTTTTATTTTCATAATTAAACACATTATATTTGTTGGAAATTTTCTAGAATACGTAAGTAGATTTTTATTATAGCTATTAAAGTATGATTTAGCTGCGTTTATATATGTTGTTGATTCTTCTAATTTAGTTACTAGTTCTTTAAAATCTTTTTTCTTGTCTAATTTAGGATAATCATTTCTAATTATTTCAATAGTTTGAATTGTTGTTTCAATTTTAGCATCAATATCAAATGTAGAAACGTTAGTTTTTTTCAAATCTTCTAATTCTTTAAAATCTTTTATTTCTTTTTTAGTTGACTTTTCAATTATTGGTTTCATTTTTTCTATTATTTTATATCTTTTATTTAATTCATTTTCAATTTCTTTTTCAGCTTTTAAAACTCTTGTTTTAGAAACGAGTATTTTCGTGTATAATGAAATAAATAAAAGTGCTAATAATGATATTACGATTATAATTGTTAATATTATTTTTATCATGTTACCACCTATGGTAAGTATACCATGATTTTTTTAGAAAGGAAATAATAATGAATATAAAAAGTGTTGTTGTAGGAAGTTTAGAAACTAATTGTTATATACTTGAAAAAGATGGAGAAATTTTGATAATTGATCCAGGAGCTGAAGAAAATAAGATTATTGAAAATATAACTGGTAAAGTAGTTGGAATAATTATTACTCATCATCATTTTGATCATGTTGGAGCTTTGGAAAGTGTTAAAAACTATTATAATGCTAAAGTATATGATTATAGTAATTTAAAAAAGGAAAATAATATTGGAGTATTTACTTTTAAAGTAATTCCCACGCCTGGCCACACTGATGATTCTATAAGTGTATATTTTAAGGATGATAATGTTATGTTCGTTGGTGATTTTGTGTTTTATGGTTCAATTGGTAGAACAGATTTAGGTGGTAATGAAATGGACATGAAAAAAAGTATTGAAACAATACTTTCATATGATGATTCTATTAAATTATATCCAGGACATTATTTATCTACAACGATTGGAGATGAAAGAAAAAACTTAGAGTATTTTTCTAAAATGCTTTAATATAATTGATCGGTTCTTCAAATTCAACCCAGTTAAAATAGATAAGTGGTATTAAATACCAATCTCCTGTTTCTGGACTTGACATTATCAAATGGTCTTTTCCTGCTTGTTCAATAATGCCGTCATATATTCGGTCTCGCCATTCATTACTATCTGGGAAAGATGCGAATACCTTGCATTTTTTTCCTTTGTTCATTCTTAAAATATTTTCAATGTAACTTTGTTCATCATTACTAACTTGATTTGATGAAACCTCTTCCATTGAATTATCATATCCGTTCATATTATTTGGAAATGTTGGATTTGGATAATATGTTCCATTCATAAATTTTCACCTCTAATTAATACTATGAAATAGTATTTTTTTTATGAATATCAATAAAAAAAATATTTACATACTTGATAATGTGTTATAATTGGTATAGGAGGTTAGAATAATGAAGAAATTATGTGAAAAGCATAGTTTATTAGTTGGAGCATTAATCACTTTAGTTATTGCTATTGTACTTACATGGATTTTCCCAGAAGCATATTATAGTAATGGTAAACTTGGATTAAGTTATGCAGAAAAATTTGGTCTATTTACAACTACTGCAGAAGATACAAGAGTAGGTTTATTTGATATAACTACTTACGGACAATTAGTAATTTATTATTTTACAACTATATTTGTGTTTGCATTTGTAGTTGCAGGATTCTATAAATTATTAGGTTCAACTGCTGCATATCAAAAACTAACTGATAACATTGCAAAGAAATTTGAAGGAAAGGAAAAAATATTTGTAGGTATAGCTGCATTTATTATTGCTTGTATCTCAGGTGTAAGTACTGAACAATTTGCAATATTTGCTCTTATTCCATTTGTAATATCAATTTTAAGCAAATTAAAAGTTGATAAAGTAAGTGGAGTTACTGCAACATTTGGAGCAGTATTAATTGGTATTTTAGGAGCAACATATTCTACAAGAATCAGTGGTCAACTTGCTAATACTTCTACTGGTTTAGGAGTAAGTTATGGTAATGAGTTATTTGCAACAATCATTCTTTTTGTAATTGCATATGTATTACTTATGTTCTTTACTTTTGTAAGAATGAATAAAGTTCAAGGAACTAAGGAAAATGCTTTAGTTGATCCATTTATGGGTGAAGAAATTAAAGCAGCAGATAAAAAGAATGCTAGAGTATTACCATTGGTTTTATGTATTATTATACTTTTTGTAAGTTTAATAATGGCATATATTGGATGGCAAACAGCATTTGGTGTAACAGCATTTAAAGATGCACTTACTTGGATTAAAGATGCAACTTTATTTAACTCAAATGTATATTCTCATGTACTTGGTGGAACACTTGCTGAATTTGGTAACTGGGATTTATTCATCGGTGGTGGATTAATCTTAATTGCTGGTTTGATAATTAAATTTATCTATAAAATTCCATTTAGTAAAGTAGCAGAAGAATTTGTTAGTGGATTCAAAACTATTGGAAAACCACTTGCATTACTAGTTGTTGTTTATACAGTACTTGAAATAAGTGTTATTTATCCAAGAGTTCCAGGACTTGTAAGTTTAATTCTTGGAATGGGAACTAATATAGCTACTATATTTGTTTCTACTATTTTAACAACTCTATTTGCTGTTGACTTCCAATATGTAGTTTCATTACTTGCTGGTGCATTTACTGGATTTAGTAATCTAAACGCTGCTGCATTTGCTCTACAAGCAGCTTATGGATTAGTAAGTTTCATTGCTCCAACAAGTGCTATTCTTGTATTTGGTTTATCAATGTTTGATATTTCATTAAAAGAATGGTTTAAAGATATTTGGAAATTCTTACTAGCATTATTAGTAGTAATTATCATTATTTTAATAATATTAATGGTTATATAAAAAGACTTGCTTAGGCAAGTTTTTTTGATTGACTTAAAGGAAATAATGATGTAAACTAGCATTAGTGATGCGATGAATGTGCGTCAAGTAATAATATAATACATTTTTAGAGAATAGATATCATCGGCTGAAAGTATCTTAAATAAGGTTATATTATGAATTTCAACACAGGAGCATAAACCGTGATTTCGCGTTAAGAAATATTGAGATGATTATAAGTCATGAATTAAGGTGGTACCACGGATTCGTCCGTCCTTAAGTCATGGCTTTTTTTGTTTAGGAGGGAAAGTTTATGAAAGAAAAATGTGAAACTATTAAAAGCAATTTACAAAATGATATTAGCTTAGTTAAAAATTTACAAGATATTGTTGAATTAAAAGCTAAATATATTGGTAAATCAGGATGTATTACAGAGTTAACTAAAAACATGAAGGATTTAAGTGTTGATGAAAGAAAAGAAATAGGTGCTTTAGCTAATACTTTAAAAAGTGAAGTTTCAGCTATAATTGAAAGTTGTGAAAATGATTTAAAACTAAAAGCTTTAAACGAAAAATTAGCCAATGAAAGCATTGATATTACTTTACCAAGTACAAAGTTTAACTTTGGACGTGCAAATATTTTAGAAAGAGTTATCGAAAACGTTGAAAGTATCTTTATGTCAATGGGATATGATGTTGTAGATGGTCCAGAGATTGAAGAAGACAGGTTTAATTTTGAACTTTTAAATATTCCAAAAGGACATGCAGCAAGAGATGCTCAAGATACATTTTATTTAAAAGATAATGAAATTTTGCTTAGAAGTCAAACAAGTCCAGTTCAAGCAAGAACAATGCTCAAAGGTGAAGGAAAAACTCCAATAAGAATGATTTGCCCTGGTAAAACTTATAGAAGAGATGATGATGATGCAACACATTCACATCAATTTATGCAAATAGAAGGATTGCTTGTTGATAAAGATATAAGCTTATGTGATTTAAAAGGAACTTTTGATGTACTTGCTCAAAATATGTTTGGAAGTGAACTTAAAACAAGATTCCGTCCTTCATATTATCAATTTACAGAACCTAGTGTAGAGATGGATATTGAATGCTTTGAATGTCATGGAAAAGGTTGCCCTTTATGTAAAAGTACTGGTTGGATTACAATTGGTGGAGCAGGTCTTGTTCATCCAAACGTTTTAAGAAACTGTGGATATGATCCAAATATTTGGTCAGGATTTGCTTTTGGTTTTGGTGCTGAAAGAATTGCTATGTTGAAATATGGAATAAAAGATATAAGAACATTCTATAACTTAGATTTAAGAGAAGTAGAAAATTTTGATAGAAAGGATGGTGAAGTATAATGATTAGTATGAATTGGGTTAAAGATTACGTAGATTTAGATGGTGTAGATTTAAAAGATTTAGCAGTACAAGTAACTAAAGGCGGTTTAAATGTTGAAGGCGTAATAGATCATCATATCGATAATCTTGTAGTTGGTGAAGTATTAGAATGTGTAGATCATCCTGATTCAGATCATTTACATGTTTGTAAGGTTAACGATGGAACTGGTATTAGACAAATAGTTTGTGGAGCTAGTAATGTTCGTGAAGGTATAAAGGTAGTTGTTGCTTTACCAGAATGTGTTTTACCAGGAGATTTCCAAATAAAAGAAGGAAAAATTAGAGGTGTTGAATCAAATGGTATGATATGTGCTCTTTTTGAACTTGGCCTTGAAGAGAAAAATGATGAAACTTATGCAGCAGGTATTACTGAACTTCCAATGTCTTCAAAAGTTGGAGAAGATCCATTAAAAGTACTTGGATTTGACGATACAATATATGATCTTGATAATCATAAACGTCGTAATAATGATTGTTATTATCATATTGGTTTTGCTTATGAAGTTGCAACAGTTTTAAATAAACGTGTGCATTTACCAGAAAGTGATTATCATGAAATAGATGAATCAATTAAAGATAAATTTAGTCTTGATGTTGAAACTAAAAAATGTCCATATTATATTGCTAAAATGGTTAAAAACGTTAAAATTGGTGAATCTCCTGATTTTATTAAAAATCGTTTAAAATCAGCAGGTATGCGTTCAATCAATAACGTTGTTGATATTTCAAATTATGTTATGCTTGAATATGGTCAACCACTTCACTTCTTTGATTACGATAAACTTGGAAAACATGTGTTAGTAAGAGATGCAGTTAATGGAGAAGATATTGTCACTTTAGATGGAAAGAATCGCAAATTAACTGAAAATGACATTGTTATTACTGATGGAGAAAAACCTGTATGTATAGCTGGTGTTATGGGTGGAGAAAACACTGAAGTTGATGAATCTACAACAACAGTTTTAATTGAATCTGCTATATTTGATGCAGTTTCTATTAGACTTACTGCTCAAAGACTTGATTTAAAAAGCGAAGCTAGTATCCGTTACGGAAAAGGACTTAACTTTGAATATACTGATGAGGCAATAAAAAGAGCTTGCTTCTTACTTGAAAAGTATGCATCAGGTGAAGTATTAAAGGGCGAAATAAAACATGATGTAATAGATAAGTCTGAAAAACGTGTTGATTTTACTAAAAACGATATTAATAAAATGCTTGGAATTGAACTTACTGATGAAGATGTTAAAACTGAATTAACTCGTTTAGATTTCGGATATACTTATGAAGATGGTGTTTTCCATGTAGTTATTCCACGTAGAAGATTAGACGTTGAAGCTAATATAAATGATATTGCAGAGGAAATCGGAAGATTCTATGGATATGAAAACTTAGTTTCTAAAGTTCCTAGAGTTCCAATTCGTTTAGGACGTTATAGTGAAGATGTTCGTTTAAGAAAAATGGTTTCAACTCGTTTAAGAGCATCTGGTTTAAATGAAGCTAAGACTTATACTTTAACTAGTCCAGACATGGCTAAAATATTTAAATATGATAAACTTGAAAATGCTATTTTACCAAATCCAATGAGTGTTGATAAAAGTGTAATTAGAACAAGTATACTTCCATCGTTAATGAATGTTTTTGATTATAATAAAGCAAGAAAAGTAAGTGACATTTTAATATATGAAATATCTAAAACATACGATATCAATTACAATGAAACTACTAAAGCAGCTATACTTATGAGTGGAAATTATTTAACAAATGGTGTTTTAGGCGTAAATGTTAAAGTCGATTTCTTTGTTATAAAAGGAATTGTTGAAAACTTACTTGATTATTTGGGATTTAAAAATAGATATTCATTTGTACAAGCAACTGATTTACCTGAAATGCATCCAAATATGAGTGCAAGAATTATGTTAGATAGAAATGAAATTGGTATTATAGGTAGAGTTCATCCATCTATTAAAAAAGATGAAATTTATGTTTGTGAACTTAACTTAAATAGTTTATTAAGTAAAGTAAAACCTATAAAATATAAGACTGCTTCTAAATATCCAAGTATTGAAAAGGATTTTGCTTTTATAGTAAATAATGAAGTTACTAATGCTGAAATGAAAGAAGCAATTAAGAAAAGTGCTGGAAGAATTCTTGACTCAGTTAATATCTTTGATATATATGAAAATATTGAAGAAGGCAAAAAATCAATGGCATACAAATTAGTATTTAAAGATGAAACACGTACTTTGAGTGATGAAGAAGTAATGGTAGTATTTAATAAAGTAATAAAAGATATTGAAACAAAATTTGATGCTAAATTAAGAAATCAATAAGTCTCTTATGAGGCTTTTCTTTTGGGCTAAAATATGATATTATATGAAACATGTTTGCAGTGAGGTGTTAGATTTGGAAGACGTTAATATAAATCAAAATAATGAAGTAGAAAATTTAGAAAAATGTGATATATCACTTAAGGAAATTAAAAAAATGATATCAACGAATAGACAAGATGAAGCAACCAAATTACTCAATGAAAGAATTGCTTTAACAAATGATATGGAATGTCACTTTTTACTTGCTAAATCATATATGAAAAAAGGTAACTATGAAGAAGCTATAAGTAATTTATTACCTTTACTTAATAGCACAGTTGTTAAACCTTATTATGTTTATAGTAGACTTTGTTCATGTTATTTTAATCTTAAAAGATATAGTGAAAGTTTTGAATATGGTGTGAAAGCATATGACAATGATGAACATGAGGAAAAAAACGAAAATCATTTATATTTTATGATTTTGTGTTCAGCTAATAATTGTAGAAGATATAAAGAGGGTGTATCTTTTATAGAAAAATATCCTATTTATCAAAGTCATGGAATTGTATCTCAAGTTATACGTCTTTATCATGGATTAAAAAAAGATGCTAAAGCTTATGAGATTATAAAAAATACGGGTTTTGAATCAGTAAATGATGCAGAAAAAATAATTGAAGCTTCTGCATATTATGCTGTTGGACAAATTGAACAAGCACGTGAGATTATAAATAATATTAATAATCCAGATAATTTTACTTTATTTATAAAAGGAAAAATTGAGTATAGACAATCTAATTTTTTAGAAAGCGAGAGAATATTTAGTAAGTTAGTAAGTTTTAAATACCATATTTATAAAACAGCTTATTGGTTAGTAAAATCTCAAATAAGATTAGGTAAGATTGAAGAAGCAAAGAATAATTTAAAAATTATGCCTGCAGATTTTCATAATACGAAATTCTTAAAAGCTACTTTATGTATTTATAGTAATGAACTTGACGAAGCAGAAAGTCTTTTAGAAGAATTAAGTGAAAATTTTTATCAATATAGATGGATTTCATTAATCTATCTTGCTTCTATCGATATTAGAAAAGGTAAATATGCTGAGGCTTTAAATACATTAGCTTTTGTGTATTTTAATTATATAACTGAACTTGATAAATTTACTTTGACAAATATTAATATGCTTATTAATTTAGCTAAGATGCATCTTGGTTTAGAAACACAAAAAAGTGGTTATATGTTAAATCAAATAGTTGATTATTCAGAAGATACGACTTTAGAACGTATGAAAGGATTTGCTAATGGTTATTATTTTTATCCAGATGCAGATTTAAAATCTATATTTTATAAACTTCAAGAGTTAATAGCTGATGAATATCCAAAAATTTGTGCATGTAGTAATACATGTGATACATATGTAGTAGATTTCCCATCAGCTGGTATTTTCTCTGGTAAAGTTTTAGATAAAATGCAAGTTATTACAGTAATAGGAACAAAAAACATAGTTTCTTTTTATCCTGTTAATGGTTTGTCATACTGGAAAAATTTTGATATAGATTCAACTGAGCCTGTTAGTGATGTAAAAAAGTTAACTCAAACTGGAAAAATATAATTGTAAGCGATAAAATAATATTGAATAATGATAAAATAGAAGAATTTATTATATAAATATAAAAGAGGGAGGAAAATAAATATGCGCTACAACAAAGGAAAATACAATCATGTAACTAAAAGAAAAAATGTAAATAATGTAATTAATCAAGCAAGATATTTAGCTTCTGAAGGCAGATTTAATGAGGCAGTTTCTCTTTTAAAAGACGAAATTAGTAAGTATTATAATAATGAACATTTGAGATACGAACTTGCTAAAATATATATTCAAGAAGGACGTTATCAAGAAGCGATAGAGGAATTAAAGATAATTGAGGAACCCAATTATATAAATCCATATTTTGTATATAAAAATTTGGGTACGTGCTATTCTTTCTTGTCAATGTATGAAGAAGCTTACTACTATTTATTAAAAGCTTATTATGCTGATCCTAAAAAAGATGAAAAAAATATAAAATATCTTGTCATAGCTGGAAGAAAATCCGGATTAAACGATGAAGTTTTAGCTTTCTTAGATAGTAATCCAGTTATTCGTGAACATGATACAATTCTTGAAATAATTCTTTTTTATCAAACTATTAATCGCGATGATGAGGCTCTAGCTATTATTCAAAAACATAATTTTGAACCCAAAAATGCTTTTGAAACAGATGTTGTAGTAGATACATATATGAATACTGATAATATTAGTTTAGCTGATAGATATCTAGAAGGATTCAATTATTTTGATGAGAAAAACGTTTCACTTTTTATTAAAAAAGCAATTATTAAATATATTCTTCGTGATTATGATATGGCTTATGAGATTTTTAAAGAGATAAATGAATCTAATTGTTCACAAACATATAAAAGCAAATCTAACTATTGGCTTGCAAGAATAGAGTTATCAAGAGCAAATGTTGAAGCAGCAAAAGAGTATTTTAATAAATTAAAAGATTCACCATCAAAGGATATATTAAATGCTGAAATAGAAACTTCTCAAGGTAATTATGATGTGGCAATAAATATAATTGAAAAAAAAATATTACCAGTAAATCATTCTTTAGATGTTATGGCTTTATATGTTAATACATTACTTAGAATGAAAGAGTATTCTACAGCAAAAGATATAATTGAAAATTACCTACAAAAATATCCCGATATTTCTACTAAATATTTAGTTGAAATAGAAAGATATTTGGCTATAGCTAAGAAAAATTTAGGAGAAATTGATGAAAAACCAAACACATATTTTATTAATCAAATAGTTAGATACTCAAATATACGTTCACTTAACCATATTATGGCTCATTATTTTTCTGAGAATGGTTCAGCCAAGTTCTCTCCATCATTCAATTTAAATGAGGAGTATTTTAAAATATTCTATATTATTAGAAATATGGATCCTGTTTTTAGATCTTTAGATGAGGCTGTAGATAAATATATTATTGATTATCCTGGTGCTGGTGTGTTGGGAGATATATCTTTAGATAAAATTCAAGTTGTTACAATAATGGAAACAAAAGATATTATTACTTTTTATCCAGTTAGTCAATACACTATTGGATACGAATATGAGGAAGATTTTGTTCCTAAAAAGGAACCTAAAAAAAGACTTACTCAAATAGAAAAATTTAATCAAAGATATGGTAACAAAAATAATAACTAAAAAGTGAAAAATTGGTTTCTATTTAACAAACAATTATGTTATAATCTATTATGTAGACATTAGGTAGAAATGAGTGGTATTATGGCTAAAGTTATATCGTTAGTAAATCAAAAGGGTGGAGTTGGTAAGACTACAACTAGTATAAATTTGTCTGCTTCTTTAGGAAAATTAGGCAAAAGAACTCTTTTAATTGACTTGGACCCACAAGGTAATACGTCAACTGGACTTGGAATAAATAAGGGTGATATAACTGCAAGTGTATATGATTGTTTAAATGGAAGTGTACCTGCTAAAAAAGCTATAATAAAAACTAGATTTACCAATCTATTTATAATGCCTGCAACTATTAATTTAGCAGGAATTGATATTGAGTTAATTGAAATGACTCATGAAAATAGTGATTTTAAAATGAATGAGCAACTAAAATGTGTTTTGGAACCAGTAAAAGATAATTTTGATTATATTATTATTGATTGTCCACCAAGTTTAGGCCTTTTAACAACAAATGCTTTAGTTGCTAGTGATTCAGTTATTATACCAGTTCAATGTGAATTCTTTGCACTAGAAGGAATAACTCAACTTTTAAATACAATTATTATGACACAAACTAGGTTAAATCCTAGATTAAGAATAGAAGGAGTTTTACTAACTTTACTTGATTCAAGAACAAATTTAGGCCTTGAAGTTGTTGAAGAAGTTAGAAAATTCTTTAATGAAAAAGTTTTTGATACTATCATTCCTCGTTTAATACGTTTAGTAGAAGCACCAAGTCATGGTGAACCTATAAATGAATATGACCCAGAAAGTAGAGCTGCAAAAGCATATAATAATTTAGCTGAGGAGGTTATAAGAAGAGATGAGTCAAACTAATACAAGAAAGGCTTTAGGAAAGGGATTGGAACAACTTTTCAACAGTGAAATGGATTTCAATACGTTTGAAAAAGACATTGTTGAAAATACTAAAAAAAGTGATGTAGTTGATATTAATATTGATGAAATTAGATCAAATCCTTATCAACCTAGAACTCATTTTGATGAAGAAAGTTTAAGTGAACTTGCTGCATCAATTAAAGAACATGGTTTACTTGAACCAATTATTGTTAAAAAAAGTATTAAAGGATATGAGCTTGTTGCTGGAGAACGTAGAACAAAAGCTAGTAAACTTGCTGGTTTAACTACTATTCCAGCTATCATAAAAGATTTTGATGACAAACAAATGATGGAACTTGCTTTAATTGAAAACATTCAAAGAGAAGATTTGAGTGCAATAGAAGAAGCAAAAGCATATAGGAAATTCATGGATAACATGGGATATACTCAAGAAATGCTTGCAAATCGTTTCAATAAATCAAGAACATATATTACAAATCTTTTAGGTCTTTTAAAGCTTCCAAGTTTAGTACAAGATATGGTTATAACTGGTAAAATATCAGCAAGCCATGCTAGAGTTTTAAGTAAGATGGAAGATGAAACGGAGATAATTACTCTTGCTAATAAAATTGTAAGAGAAAACTTAACTGTAAGAGATATTGAAGATATTTCAAGAGAAGAAGAAATTCCAAAAAGAAAACAAATTAAACATGAAGAAAAGGATTTAAAACTTAAAATATATGAAAATACTTTAAGAGAAATGACAGGATCTAAAGCCGTTGTTTCTAAAAAGAAAATAGTTATTCCATTTGATTCTAACAGTGATCTAGATAGAATAATGGAAATATTGAATGTTAAAATTGGAGAATAATTTATGGATTACATTAAAGAAGCACAAAATATAATTTCATCTAAGGATGGAATCATTGCCGCTTATGGATACGGATCAAGTTTTTTTCATCAAGCAGGTTATAATTCAAAGACTGTAAAAAGTATGGATTTTATATTTGTAGTTGATTCTTTAAAAGAATGGTTAATCAATGATATTGCTAAAAATCCAGAAGATTATACTGAAAACACTAGAAAAAAGTTACTCAAATTGAGTGCTAAAAAATTAAAAGGTAGAACTGGTGTTATATATAATGTAGTAAGAGATAGAAAAGTTAACTATAAGTTTGGTGTTATAGAAAAAAAAGATTTTATTAAACATTTAAGCATATGGGATAGTTTTTATGTTACTGGTAGAATGCAAAAACCGATTTATACTTTTAAAAGTACAAAAGACCTTGATGATGTAATTAACTCTAACAGAGAAAATGTTTTACTTACGTCTTTGCTTATTTTAAACAAAGAAAAGTTAAACGTTTATGAACTATTTGAAATGCTTTGTTCTTTATCTTATAAAGGTGATATTAGATTTATTATTGAAAATCCTAATAAAGTTTCTAATATTGTTAGGGGAAATATTGATGAATTATTATCCATTTATACTAAATATGATAAATATATTAAAGTAGATGGAGAAAATGTTTTAGTTAATTTAAATAAGGTTTATAGCAGCGCAAGAAAAATTCCAAATTTTGATAAATTTAAAAATACGGAAAAAACTAAATATGGTAATTACCTTTTAAAACACATAAAGCATATAAATCGATGCGAAAGCATTTGCCAACCTCTTAAAGGACTAAGAGTAAGTGGCTTAAAAGATTCTTTATCTTATGTAAAAGAAAAAGCTAAAAAGAAGAAACTTAAATAGACAAGAAAACTTGTCTTTTTTCTTGTGTTTAAGGTATAATATACTTGGTGAATAAAATGATTAATGTTGAAAAAATTGTTGAGTTTATTTCTAGCCCAAAATTTTATGTTCCTATAATAGTTGTGTTATTATGCTATTTACTTATGAATATATTATCTAGAGCAATAAAAAGAATGTTAATAGCTAATACAAATAAGTTAGAAGACAAAAAAAGAAATACAATTGTTGTTCTTATCAGCAGTGTTTTAAAATATGTTTTGATAATTGTAGGATTATGTATTGTTCTTGCTACTTATGGAGTAAATGTAAAGGGGATTTTAGCAGGTCTTGGAATTGCTGGTGCCATAGCCGGTCTTGCTTTTCAAGATATGCTTAAAGATATTATAAGTGGATGTAATATAATAATGGATAATTATTTTATTATTGGTGATTTAGTTCAAATCAATGACTTTATTGGCTATGTTGTTGGACTTGGTCTTAAAAATACAAAAGTAAAAAATTTTGATGGTAATGTTTTAATAATATCTAATCGTGAAATATCTCATGTAATAAATATGAGTCAAAAACATGCAAGTATTCCAATAATGGTTGATGTTGCATATGAAGAAACTGAAGAGAATGTAAGAAAATCTCTTTTAAAAGCAATGGATAAGATTAATAAAATTCCAAATATAGTAAAAGCTTGTGAATACTTAGGCATTGAAAGAATGAATGATTCTTCCGTTACTTATATATTTAGAGTTCATGCTAAACCTGATTTTAAATATGACTTAAAAAGAAAAGCAATTGGACTTGTAAAAAATCAATTTGATAAGGATGGAATAAAAATTCCTTATCCTCAAGTGGAGGTGCATAATGGAAAAAAACTTTAATGTAGGTGATACTGTTATAATGAAAAAGCCACATGCTTGTGGAACAAATAAATGGATTATTACAAGAAATGGAGTTGACATTAAAATAAAATGTGTTAACTGTGGACATGAGGTAATGATGGATAGATTAGAGTTTAAGAAGAAACTTAAAGGAGTCGAAAATGAAAAAGTTTAAAAATTTACGAGAACGAATAATGTTGCATCCAATAATGGCCTTTTTACTTATGAGTGGACTTGTAGTTCTATTAAGTGGAATTTTGGATTTATTTGATGCATCAGTTACTTATAATAAAATTAATGTTAAGACGGGAAATTATGAATCAACGTTAGTTACTGTAGAATCTCTTTTGAATTTGAGTGGAATTAAATATATTTTCTCAAATACAGTATCATCGTTTGTATCATTTACTCCACTTTCAATGTTGTTAATTATATTGATTGGTATTGGAATAATGGATAGAAGTGGATTCTTAGATACTATTTTCTTTGTTTTAACGAAGAATGTTTCTAAAACAACAGTTACTTTTATTCTTATGTTGATTTGTGTTTTGGCAAGTTTAACTGGAGATTTGTGTTTTGTAACGTTTATACCACTTGCTGCATTGTTATTTAAATATGGTAAACGAAATCCAATTGTTGGAATAATTTCCTCATTTGCTGCATTATCTCTTGGATTTGGAATGAATTTTATGCTTTCGAGTGTTGGTTCATCACTTGCAGACTATACAATAATGAGTGCTAATGTAATATCTAGTGGTTATGTTATTTCATCATTTGCTTTTTTCCTAATTATGATTGTTGCTATATTTGTAGGAACTAGTTTACTTACATATGTAACTGAAAAAATTATTGCACCAAAACTTGGAAAATATGAGGTTGATGAAGAAATTGTTGAGCCAAAAGAAAAACTTACTCGTAGAGAAAAAAGAGGCTTACTTATAGCTTTATTTGGAGCAACAATATATCTATTAGTATTTATTTATAATATTATTCCAAATGTTCCTTTTGGAGGAAATTTCTTGGACTATTCTCAAACAAGATATATTGATAAACTATTCGGATATGATTCATTTTTCAATAGTGGTTTCGTATTCGTAGTAACAATTCTGTTCTTTATTTTAGGTTTATTATATGGAATTGGAACAAAAGCAATAAATAATCATCGTGATATATGTGATTTTCTATCACATTCTCTTGATGGAATTGGAAAAATTATTGTTTTAATATTCTGTGCTAGTATGTTTATTAGCTTACTTAAGTATACTAATATTGGTTCTCTTGTTACTGCAGCGCTTGCAAAAATGTTAAGTAATACTAACTTTGTTGGAGTTCCACTTATACTTCTTGTGTTTATAATTGGTATGATTTCAACAATATTGCTTCCATCGTTTGTAAACCGTTGGTCGATTCTTTCGGGTACAGTGGTGCCAATGATGATGACTGCTGGATTCTCACCAGAGTTTGCTCAACTAATTTTCACAGTTTCTTCTAGTATAATGTATCCACTTACACCTGCAATGGCATACTTTGTTATATATGTGTCATTTATGGAGAAGTATGAAAAAGATGGAACTGGACTTGTAAAATCAATTAAGTATTTACTTCCATATTCACTTGTTATTTTAGCAATGTGGATTGTATTAATTCTAATTTGGTATTTTGTAGGAATTCCTCTTGGAATATCTGCATCAGTAATTTTATAAAAAAAATATTCCAAATATTGTATATTATGTTATAATTTATTAAGGAGGATTATGGTAATGAAAAAATTTTTTAAAGTTTTAATGATTATGATTTTAGTTGCATTTCCTTTTGTATCAGTAAATGCAAAAACTACAAAGAAAGCAGCAAAGGAGCCAATTAATTTTTATATATTTTATGGAAAGTCATGTGGCTTTTGTCAAAAACTTCATAACTATACTGCAACACTAGAAAGTGATAAAACAATTAATTCTAAATTCCGTATAGTCGATTATGAAGTATGGTATGATGAAAACAATAGTGAACTTATGACTAAAGTTGGTAACTATTTTGATTTTAATGTTGATGGAGTTCCATTTTATGTAATTGGTGATCAATACTTTACTGGTTTTAATGAAGAAACTAGTCCTGAAAAAATAGTTAAGGCTATTAATGAAGAATATTCTGCTTCAGATTATGTTGATGTAGTTGCTGGAATTCAAGATGGATCTATAACAGTATCTGATAGTAACAATACAGGAAAAGTTTACAACGAAAATAAGAAAAAGAATGATGTTGTTGGTTATATTATTCTTGGTATAACTGCTGCTATCGTTATCGCTATTCTATTTGGTAGAAGTTCTACTGGTCAATACGTAGCAACTGAAACTGAAGAAGAAAAAGTTGAAGAAAGTAAAAAAGAAGAAAAGAAAACAACTGAAAAAGAAGAAAAAGCAGTAGAAGAAAACAAAAAAACAACAACAAAGAAAACAACAACTAAAAAAAACGCTAAAAAAAGTAAAAAATAGATTTAGGTGTTTCTAAATCTTTTTTTTTGAATAAATATATATTATAATGATTTTGTTAAACTTTTGGAGGTGATATTATTTATGGACGGATACCTGAGGTATATTAATTATAAAAATAATATCAAATTTGGAGGTTTAAATGAAAGAGAAAATAAAAAAACTTATTGATGAAAAGAACATTAATGAGTTAAAAAATGTTATAGATGAAATGAATATTGGTGACTTAGCTGAAGTGTTAAGTGACCTATCTAATTCTGATTTAGCTAAAGTGTTTAGAATTATCCCAAAAGATAAGGCAGTTGAAGTATTTTCAGAATTTGATGTAGTAGTTGCAACTAATCTTTTGAGAGAGTTAAGTGAAAAGGAAACAGTATCCTTAATAGATGAAATGTTTGCTGATGATGCAACTGATGTACTTGAAGAAATGCCAGCAAATATTGTAGATAAAATTCTTAAAAATTGTAGTGCAGATACTAGAAAAGATATAAATAAACTTTTAAGATATGAAGAAGATACCGCCGGTTCTATAATGACTGTGGAATATGTTGAATTTAAGGGTGATACTTTAGTTGGAGAGGCAATTGAAAAACTGGAAAATGAAATAAGTTATTATGAAACTATTAATACATGTTATGTAGTAGATCATAAAAGAAAATTATATGGAAGTATTGAAGCAACTGATCTTCTTTTTGCTAAAGAGTCTGATAAGATAAAAGATGTGTGCAAAAAGGATTTAATTTATGTATCAACTTTTACTGATCAAGAAGAAGTTGCTAATATGTTTCATAAGTATAATTTAACAGTTATGCCAGTAGTTGATTCTGAAAATAGACTTGTTGGTATCATTACAATTGATGATGTTCTTGATGTTTTTGAAAGTGAAGCTACTGAAGATATAAAAAAGATGGCTGCAATTATACCCGTTGATAAACCGTATGATAAAACTGGTGTGTTTGAAACTTATAAAGCAAGAATTCCATGGCTTTTACTTTTAATGATATCAGCTACTTTTACGGGAAAAATTATTGAAAGTTTTGAGTCAGCTTTGGCAAGTGTTACAATTCTTACGGCTTTTATTCCCATGATTATGGATACTGGTGGAAATGCTGGTGGACAATCAAGTGTAAGTATTATTCGTGCTCTTTCCTTGAATGATATTGAATTTAAGGATATATTTAAGGTTATATTTAAAGAATTTAGAGTATCCATTTTATGTGCATTAACTTTAGCCGTATGTAACTTTGTTAAACTTTTAGTCGTTGATGCAGTAAATGTTAATGTAGCTTTATGTGTTTGTTTAACTTTAATTGCAACCGTTGTTCTTGCTAAATTTATTGGTTGTACTTTACCAATGTTTGCTAAAAAACTTGGCTTTGATCCCGCAGTTATGGCAAGTCCGTTTATAACAACTATAGTTGATGCTTGTTCTTTAATAATATATTTTAATATTGCAACTGTTTTGCTTGGAATTTAAGTAGTAAATTTACTACTTTTTTTCATTATTTTGTTGCTAAAATTTAAATTATATATTATATTCAATATGTGATGTTTATATGAAGAAAGTAGCTTTAATTATTTCAATAACTATCTTTATAATTTCTGGTTTTGTAGTTTATAATTTCTTTAATAAAAAAGAACCAATTAACCTTATTCCAACTATTAAAGAAACAAATGATGGTGTAAAAAATATTAAATTTAATGTTGATACATTTTATTTAGCAGTAGGTGAAAGTCAAAAGTTAAATTATGAGGTAGAAAGTACAAAGGATGATTATAAATTAACTTGGTCTAGTGAAAATGAAGATATCGTAAGTGTTAATGAAGGAAAAATTACTGGAGTTAGTTTAGGTACTGCTGCTGTTACTTTAAAAAGCGAAAGTGGTAAGAGTTCTAAAGTAACTGTTACCGTAACAGATTTGATTAGAAAACCTGAATTAGATGATAAAAAATCCTTTTTACCATGTCATGCCTACACTGAAGAAGAAGCTCATATTATCGATGAAGCATTAAGAACAAGAGTGTTAAATAAAGGTGAGGGAACACGAGCTGCTTTAATTGAAACTATTAGATTTATGACATTATCTTTTAAATATAAGGTATCTTATTTTTATGAAAATGGTAGAATGCATGAATCGGGAGTTAGAAAAGCAGATGGAGAAGGAAGATATTACCATAAAGGGTTATATTTGAGTGAAGATAAGTTTAAAGATATAAAGGTATCATATAAAGGTCCAGCTATATGGGGTTGTCCTTTAACTAATTTACAAGATCATAATAGATATAAACCTGGAGCAAAGATGCCAAATGGACTGGATTGTTCAGGATTTGTTACTTGGTCATTATATAATTCTGGACTTGATGTTGGAGATATAGGTGCAGGTATTAATGATAAATATAAAGATATGAGTGATGTTGGAGAGATGCATTCTTTAACATATCAATATGCAAATTCTGATGATTATAAAGTTGGAGATGTAATTGCTCGTTGGGGACACACAGCATTGATTGCTGGCAAAGATTCTGAGTATCTATATATAGCTGAATCACTTCTTAAAGGGGTTAGAATAGAAAAAGTTAGTTATAAAAATTCTAATAGTCCGTTATATAAATACTATGCTTATATAAATAAACTGGATAAAGAGTATAGTAAAAATGATGATTACACAGATATGTGGGAATAGATTTATCTATTCTTTTTTTGACTTATATTGACAGGTATACCCCCTATACCCTATAATGAAGAAGGTGATGTTATGAAAAAAGAGTGTAATTGTACAAGAAGTAAACATAGATCAGAGGATGAAAAGAAAGATTTGACTAGAAGACTTAGAATAATAGCTGGACAAATTAATGGTATTCAACAAATGATAGATGATGATCGCTATTGTGATGACGTTTTACTTCAAGTTGCTTCTGCTACAAATGCTTTAAAAAGTCTTGGAAATGAAATATTAAAAAGTCATATGAAATCATGTATGGTTGAAGACATAAAAAATGACAATATGGATGTTATAGAAGACATTATTGATCTTTTTGGTAAGTTAAAATGAAAACGATTTATGTAAAAATAGATGGAATGCATTGTAGTCATTGTGAAACTACAATACGTACATCTTTGTTAAAAATAAAAAATATTAAATCTGTTGAATTTGAGAAAAATATTGCTGTTATCAATTATACTGGTGAAATTGATAAGTACGAAATTATTAGAAATGTTATAAAAAGTGGATATGTTACTAAAGATGAATATATAAGTGATAATAAAAAAGGTTTAAAAACAGATATTGAGTTAAAAGAATTCATATTTATTTTATCAATGATAATTATTATTGCCTTTTTAATATATAAGATATTTAACTTTAATATTTTCAATTTTATTCCAACGATTGACACAAATATAACTCTTGGTATGCTTCTTTTTACGGGAATATTTACCAGTTTACATTGTATAAGTATGTGTGGTTCATTAAACTTAGTTGCAACAATTGATAAGAGTAAAAGTATAAAAAAACCAATACTTTATAATTTAGGACGTCTTATTTCATATACGTTTATTGGCGGTTTAGTTGGTTTACTTGGAAGTGTATTGAGCATAAATGATACGGTTTCAGGTATCATTATTGTTATAGCTGGGGTAATGATGTTTATAATGTCTTTAAATATGTTAGGTGTAATTCATATTAAAAGTGTTAAACTATTTAATTTTAGAAGTAATTCAAAAAGTCCATTTATAATTGGTTTATTAAATGGTTTTATGCCTTGTGGACCAATGCAAGCGATGCAAGTTTATGCTTTATCAACTGGTTCATTTTTCTTAGGAGCTTTATCAATGTTTCTATTCTGTTTGGGAACTATTCCCCTTATGTTTGTATCAAGCTTAGTATTTAATATCGTTAAAGGTGAAAAAAAGATTATTTTAAATAAGATTGCTGCTGTTTTAATATTTATCTTATCTTTGTCAATGTTTATTAGAGGATTATCTTATTTAAACATTAATTTACCTTTTATAAATACTGATAATTATGTTGAAGCAAAAATGGTTGATGGAAAACAAGTTGTTGAATTTGATTTAACTTATGATAATTATCAAAATATGATAGTTCATAAAGGTATTCCTGTTGAAGTTATAATTCATGTTGATAAAAAATATTTGACTGGTTGTAATAATGAATTAAAAATTAAAGAATATGGTATAAATAAAAAATTGGAAATTGGTGAAAATATAATTGAGTTTACTCCTGAAGATATTGGAGAATTTACATACAGTTGTTGGATGAATATGATAACTAATAAAATAAAAGTAATTAAGTAGGTGAGTTATGAAAAAAATTGTTTTAAGTATTGGAGGAATGAGCTGCAGTGCTTGCTCTTCAAGTTTAGAGAATTTCTTAAATAAACAGGATGGAATTATATCAGCAAGTGTTAACCTAGTTCTTGCAAATGCTTCAATTGAATATGATGATAATTTAACAATTCAAGATTTGGATGAATTAATAAAAAAAGCTGGTTTTAAAAGCTTAGGTGAATATAAAGTAGTTCAAGAAAATTTGAGAAAAAAAGATAAATTAAAATTGATTTTATTTGGAATATTAGCTTTAATTGTTCTTTATGTTTCAATGTCACATATGGTTGGATTACCAACTATAGAATTTTTGAATATGGAAAAATATCCACTTAATTATGCCATTTGTTTAGCTATTTTAAATATTCCATTTTTGATATATGGATTAGATATTTTAATATCAGGTGTAAAAAACTTGCTAAATAGAAGTTCTAATATGGATACTTTGGTTATGCTTGGAGTGCTTTCAAGTGAAATATATAGTTTGTTTAGTTTAGTTATGATTTTTAATGGTTCAATGGAATATGTTGAAAATTTATATTTTGAATCTGTTTGCATTATTATTTATTTTGTTAAATTGGGAAGATTTATTGCTGATAAAAATAAGAATAAGACTCTTGATGCAATTAAAGAATTGGTAACAATTACTCCTGATTATGCTTATTTAAAAAAGGGTGATGAGGAAGTACGCGTTACTCTTGATAAGATTAAAGTTGGGGATATTTTAATATGTAAACCTGGTATGAAAATTGCTGTTGATGGCAAGATTGTTAAAGGAAGTACTCATTTGGATGAAGCGTTTATTACTGGAGAATCTATTGCTCAAAAAAAGGGTGTAGGTGATGATGTTTTAGCAGGTAGTTTAAATGTTGATGGTTTTATTGAATATGAGGCTATTAGAATTGGAGCTGCTTCAACAATTTCTGAGGTGGTAAGACTTGTAATCGATGCTAGTAATACAAAGACTCACATATCTAGTCTTGTGGATAAAATAAGTCGAGTTTTTGTTCCTACTATATTTTTGATTGCTTTACTTACTTTCATTGTCTACATGGTTATTGGAGGTACATTAACTCAAGCATTAGAGAGATTTATTACAATTCTTGTAAGTGCGTGTCCATGTGCTTTAGGTCTTGCAACACCTCTTGCTATTGTAGTAAGTGAAGGCGTATGTGCAAGATTTGGTATTCTTGTTAAATCAAGCGATATTCTTGAACGTGTGAAAGATGTTTCAACTGTTGTTTGCGATAAGACAGGAACACTTACATATGGAGATTTGCGTTTAAGTGAAGAACATATATTTGGTGGAGATTTTAAAGATGTAAAAAGAATTGTTGCAAGCTTAGAAAGTAAAACAAGTCATCCAATCAGCAATGCTTTTAAAATAGATGATAAATTATATGATGTTGTTGATTTTAAAACAATTGATGGAATTGGTTTGACCGGAAAAGTTAATGATAAAGTTTATTTTATTGGCAATAATAAGTTATTTAAAATGCTAGATATTAAAAATGATTATGAAAATTATGAAAAAAATATAGTTGAGACTGGTGCTTCAATCGTATATGTTTTTGAAGAAAATAAAGTAGTTGCAATATTCGGAGTAAAGGATATCATCAGAGATAATATTAAAGATGTAATAAAAGAATTAAAATCAATGAATAAAAAAGTAGTTATGCTTACTGGTGATAATGAACGTACAGCTAAAATAATTGCTTCATCTATTGGAATTGATGAAGTTCGTGCAAATGTATTACCAAAAGAAAAGAAAACAAATATTGATGAATTAAAGCAAAGTGGTAAAGTTATGATGATCGGTGATGGAATAAATGATGCTCCTGCACTTAAAAGTGCAGATATTGGAGTTTCCGTTGCTAGTGGAACAGATATTGCAAATAACTCAAGTGATATAATCCTTATGAATAATGATCTTTCTAATATAGTTAAATTGTTTAGAATTAGTAAATTTACTTTTAAAATAATCGGAGAAAACTTATTTTGGGCATTTATCTATAATATTGGTATGATTATAATTTCTATTGGAATATTACCTATTACGAATAACCCAATGATTGCAGCATTTGCCATGACTTTAAGCAGTATAACAGTTTCATTTAATTCTTTAAGAATATTGAAATTAAATAAGGAAGGAAGATAAATATGTTTAAAAAAAATAATAAATTAGAAATAATAGTTAAAGGTATGAGTTGTTCCCATTGTGTTTCTTCAGTGAAGGGAGCTCTTCTTAATATTGATGGAGTTAAAAATGTTAAAGTTGATTTAAAAACTGGTAAAGTTGTGATAGAATATGTTGGAACTCTTGAAATATCAGTTATAGAAAAATGTATAAATGATTTAGGATATACT
>CAKOJJ010000017.1 GCA_934089275.1 uncultured Bacilli bacterium | reverse complement strand
AAAGGAGTCATGATAATATACTAGTCAGGATTAAATACAAAATCTCTCTTGTAACTGACTATATATATCATACAAGGGCATATGGATAATGTATTAAAGTTTATTAATAACTTAAATATAACTGAAAACGATACGGTTGTTGTTTCATGTTCTTATGGACCTGATTCAATGTATATGCTTTACGTCATGCATACTTATTACAAATGCAAAGTTGTATGTGCTCACGTTAATCACAAAATGCGTCAAGCTAGTGAACAAGAATATATTGATTTAAAATCCTACTGTGATAAAAATAACATTATATTTGAGGGAACGGAAATCCTTAACTATGAAGAATGTGATAATTTTCATGAGTATGCCAGAAACTTTAGATATGAATTTTTTGAAAGTATTGTAAAAAAATATCATGCTAAATATTTGTTTACTGCTCATCATGGTGATGATCTAATGGAAACAATTCTTATGCATATCTTAAGAGGCGGAAGCATTTATGGTTATTCAGGTTTTGATTTTCTAGTTGATAAAGGTGATTATAAAATTGCCCGTCCTCTTATTTACTTATCTAAAGCAGAGATAGAAAAGTATGACAAAATATTAAATATTCCATATGCAGTTGATGAATCCAATTTAGAAGATCATTATACTAGAAATCGTTTTAGACATCATGTACTTCCATTTTTAAAAAGTGAAGAAAAAGATGCTCATTTAAAATTTTTAAATTTTGCTAATAATTTAAAAGAATGTACTAATTTTTTGGATAATTATGTATATTCAATAATTGATAAGATTTATGTTGATAAAGTTTTAGATTTAAATGAATTTAAAAATCTTGATATTTATATTAAAAAAGAAGTTATTTATAAAATCTTGATGCGTATTTATAATAATAATTTAAGTTTAATAAATAGTAATCACGTTAAAAATATTTTAGATTTAATTGAAAGTGATAAACCAAGCGTCAGTATAAATATTCCCAATAATATATGTGTATTAAAGGAATACGATAAATTAATATTTAATTACAATAATAATATAAGCACTTATGACTATGTTTTAACTAATGAAGTTATAACACCTTATGGAAAAATAACGAAAGTTTCATCAACTGATGATACAAGTAACAATACCATAAGATTAAATAGTTCAGATATAGTTTTGCCAATTCATATAAGATGCAAATCTGATGGAGATAAGATGCAAGTCAAAAACATGACGGGTTCAAAGAAGATAAGTGATATATTCATTGATTCTAAGGTTCCAAAACAAGAAAGAAATACATATCCAATAGTAACTGACCATAAAGGTAAAATTCTTTGGATACCTGGAATTAAAAAAAGTAAATTTGATATGGCAAAAGATAAAGTATATGATATAATATTAAAGTATGAAAAAGGAGAGAAATAATATGAATAAAAAAGTTAATACAAAACAAACTATTCCATATATAATGTTGATTGCAATAATTGCAGTTGTATTAATAATGTTTAGCTTTAGTGGTTCAACTGTAAAAGTACTTACATATGATGAACTTATTACAGAATTCTCTAAAGGAAACGTTACTGAAATAGTTACTTCTGAAAGAAGTGCAGCTGGTTATTATCAAATAACTGGAAAATTGAAGAATTACAAAAAAGGTGAGTATTTCTCTACAAAAGCTCCACTTTCAGAAACTGTTACAGAAACATTAACAACATACTATACAACTAATGATTTTAAATGGACAGTAGAAAAGAATCCAGAAAACAACAACTGGGTAGCAATTCTTATAAATGTTGTACCAATGGTTATAATCGTTGGTGGAACAATAATTCTTTTCACTAAACTATCAGGATCTAACAAAAACAGTATGGATTTTGGAAGAAGCCGTGCTAAATTAAGTGAAGATGGTGGAAAAGTAAGATTTAAAGATGTTGCTGGACTTGATGAAGAAAAAGAAGAAGTAGAAGAATTAATAGATTTCTTGAAAAATCCTAAGAAGTTCCAAAAACTTGGAGCTCGTATTCCAAAGGGTGTTTTATTAGTAGGTCCTCCAGGAACAGGTAAAACATTACTTGCAAAAGCCGTAGCTGGAGAGGCAAACGTTCCATTCTATTATATAAGTGGTTCAGACTTTGTTGAATTATTTGTAGGAGTTGGAGCAAGCCGCGTAAGAGATATGTTTAAACAAGCTAAACATTCTGCTCCTTGTTTAATATTTATCGATGAGATCGATGCTGTTGGACGTCAAAGAGGAACAGGTTTAGGTGGCGGACATGATGAAAGAGAACAAACTCTAAACCAATTATTAACTGAAATGGATGGTTTTGGAGCAAATGAAGGAATAATTATCATTGCTGCAACAAACAGACCTGATGTATTGGATCCAGCCTTATTAAGACCAGGAAGATTTGATAGACAAGTTACAGTAAGTTTACCAGACCAAAAAGCTCGTTTAGCTATTCTTGAAGTACATGCTAAAGGTAAAGTATTTGCACCAAATGTAAATCTTGAAAACTTATCACATCGTACTCCAGGATTCAGTGGAGCCGACCTTGAAAACTTACTTAATGAAGCTGCACTTTTAGCAGTAAGAAGAAATAAAGATGCAATTACGATGGATGATATTGATGAAGCAACTGACCGTGTATTAATGGGTCCAGCAAAAACAACTAGAAAAATTACTGACAAAGAAAAAAGACTTGTTTCTATTCATGAAGCAGGACATGCAGTTGTTGGTATAAAATTAGAAGATGCAAATGATGTTCATAAGATAACAATCATACCTCGTGGTATGGCTGGTGGTTACACAATGATGCTTCCAAAAGAAGAAAAGATGGCAGTAACCACTAAAAATGAATTACTTGCTCAAATAACTGGTTTATTAGGTGGTCGTGTAGCTGAAGAATTATTCTTAGGAGAAACAACTACTGGAGCAAGCGATGACTTTAAAAAAGCTACAAAGATTGCTCGTGCTATGGTAACTGAATATGGTATGAGTGATTTAGGTCCAGTTCAATTAGAAGAAAGAAGCGAAGGTGTATTCTTAGGAAGAGATTATAATAAATCTAAAAACTTCTCAGACGCTGTTGCATTAGAAATTGACCAAGAAGTAAGAAAAATCATTAATGAATGTTATAAGAAGACAACTGAAATCTTAAAGAAAAACAAAGATTTAGTTATGTCTATAAGTGATGCTTTAATGGAAAGAGAAACAATCACTAAAGAACAAATTGAAGAATTAGTTACTACTGGAAAGATTAGTGACGAAGTTCCTAAAGATGATTTAAAAGAACTAAAAAACAAAGCCAAAGAATTAGGCATTAAAGGATACACTAAAATGTCTAAAGAAGAATTGGAAGAAAAAATAAAAGAAGCTGAGTAATCTTAGCTTTTTTTCTTTTGTTGATAAGAAGGAATAAATATGTTATTATTTAGTCGGTGAGAAAATGGAAAGCTTAGTATATGCTTACTTAGGTGATGCGGTATATGAACTTCATATAAGGAAATTTTTAATAAATAAAGGTATTGCTAAAGTAAAGGATTTAGCTCGAAAAAGTTTAAATTACGTAAGTGCTACTTCTCAACGAAGAATTTTAGAAGAACTAATAAATCGTCAAATTTTAAGTGAAGAAGAAATACTAATCGTGAATCGTGGCCGAAATGCATCAAGTCATCGCAGTAAGACAACTGATATAATAACTTACAAAAAAGCAACTGGCTTAGAAGCGTTAATTGGTACATTATATACAAATAATATAGAAAGATGTAATGAATTATTAAATTATATAACAGGTGAATTATGAGAGTTTGTGGAAAAAATGTTTTTAACGAATTAAATATTAAAACTATAAGAAAAGTATATCTTGCAGATACTTTTAAAGATAAAACTATAATTGAAAAAATTAAACAAAATAAAATACGTTATGTTAATATGGATTCAAAATCAATGGATGCTTTAATGAAACATAATCAAGGAATCATTATTGAAGTAGATGACTATGAATACAAAACTTTAGATGAAATTCATGGAGATCCATTAGTTGTAATGTTAGATCATTTGGAAGATCCTCATAATTTTGGAGCAATTATAAGAACTTGTGAAGCGATTGGAGTAAAGAATATTATAATTCCTAAAGATCGTGGAGTAGTTGTAAATGATACGGTTGTAAAAACATCTACTGGAGCTTTAAGTAGAGTAAATATAATTATGGTCACGAATTTGGTTAATGCCATAAATGAACTAAAAAGGGATGGCTATTTTGTTTATAGTGCTGAAGCAGATGGAGAAGATTTTAGAAAAATAGACTATAACGATAAAAAACTTTTAGTAATTGGAAGTGAAGGAAATGGTCTTTCAAAATTAGTAAGAAACAATTCAGATGTAATAATCAGTATTCCTATGAAAGGAGAAGTAAATAGTCTAAATGCCTCTGTTGCTGCAGCTATACTTATATATGGAATAGGAGAAAAATAATGAATGAATATCCTGATAATGAGGTAGTAAATATGGTATGTGATAATGAAGAAGCAACGGATTTATTATATGAAAAGTATAAATATATAATAGATATACTATTAAGTAAATATCGTGCTGTATTAAAATATCATAATTTGGATGTTTTGGAAGTAAGACAGGATGCTATAATAGCTTTTATGGACGCTATTAATAATTATAATCAGGAAAAAAACGCATCACTTCCAACTTTTATAACGATATGTGTTAATAGGAAGATTCAAAATGTGATTAGAAAATCAAGCACTATTAAAGAAACCGTTTTAAGAGAAAGCTTTTCTTTAGATTATACGTATGGTGATGATGAAGATACAACGCTTGCTGATATAATAATCGAAGAAAATAGTAATCCAGAATTAAAAGTAATAAATAAAGAAAACTATAATATATTGGTTTCTAAAATAGATGAATCATTAAGTCCATTTGAAAAAGAAGTGTTTGATTTGATGATTAATAATTTTCAAACGGAAGAAATATCAGAACTTTTAAATGAACCAGTTAAAAAGATATATAATACAACTCATCGTATAAGAGATAAAATCAAAAAGTTACTTGAAAATTATTGAAATTAATACTTTTGTGTGCTATATTATGTTTGTACACGAAAGTGTTTTTTTTATACAATAAAAAATAGAGGTGTGGTTATGGCAAAGAAAAACATATCTAAAGCTGATTTAAAACATGCAAAGAAAATCGAAAAAGAAGCAATTTTAAATGAAAAAAGAAAAATTGAAGAAAAAATCGATGGAAAAATTGCTGAGTTAAAAAAGACTAAAGATAAAGGCGAAAAACGCGAATTAAAAAAAGAAATAAAAGACTTGAAAGAAACTAGAGCAAACATTGGAAAACAAGATACATATTTCAGTGAGATAAAAGCTGAAATGAAGATGGTAAGATGGCCAAACAAAACTGAGCTTGTAAAATATTCACTTGCTTGTTTAATATTTGTAGCATTTTTTGCACTATTTTTCTTCGGATTAGATGCATTATTTGCTTTAGTAAAGGATTTGATTAAATAATGGAAAAATTGTGGTATGTAGTTAACACTTATAGTGGTCATGAAGCAAAAGTAAAAGAGAAACTTGAAATGCGTGCTGAATCAATGGGATTCTCAGATTATATCTTTAGAGTTATTGTTCCAGAAGAAACAGTTGTTGAAACAATGAAAGACGGCTCTAAAAAAGAGAAAAAACATAAAATGTTCCCAGGTTATATTTTAGTTGAAATGATTATGACTGATGAAGCATGGTACATCGTTCGTAATACTCCAGGAGTTACTGGGTTTATCGGATCAAGTGGTAAAGGTGCTAAACCAACACCACTTTTACCTCAAGAAATTGATCGTATCTTAATCAATATGGGTATGAGTAGAGTAGATGTTGATGCTGAACTTGAAGTTGGAACTAAAGTATCTATCGTTGATGGACCATTTACTGGTATGGAAGGACGTATTGATTCAATCGATACAGAAAATTCTAGATTAACAGTATTAATTGATCTATTTGGACAAGAAACACCTGTTGAAGTAGAACTTTTCCAAGTTAATGTTTCTAAATAAACAAGGTTTTGCATAAAATTTAAAGAAAACAACTTTTATAGTTGTTTTTTTGTATTTTGTGTGTTATTATTTTAAGTGCTAAATATTTTTTTAGTAAGTGGGAGGGAAAATGCGGATTAGCCCAACACCACAAGCGAAAAATGCGAAAGGATGTGTTTTACGTGGCAAAAGAAATCGTTAGAAGAATTAAATTACAAATTCCAGCAGGAAAAGCTACTCCTGCACCACCAGTTGGTACAGCTTTAGGACCTGCAGGTATTAATTTACAAGAGTTCTGTACAAAATATAATGATGCTACTCGTGATAAAATGGGAGATATCATTCCAGTTGAAATCATGGTTTATGAAGATAGAACATTTGATTTTGTATTAAAAACTCCACCAGCTGCAAGCTTAATCAAAAAATATGCTAAGATTAATTCTGGTAGTAAGAAAGGTGCTCATGAAATAGTTGCAACATTATCTAAAAATGATGCTAAAGCAATTGCTGAAATTAAATTACCTGACTTAAATGCTTATTCAATAGAAGAAGCTATGAAGATAATTGAAGGTACAGCAAGAAACATGGGTGTTGCAGTTGAAGGTGTAAACGATGCTGAACTTGCTGAAGAAGCAAAAGAAGCAGCTATAGCTGAAAAAGAAGCTGAAAAAAGAGAAGCTGAATTAGAAGCTATGGAAGAATCAATTCAATCAACAAATGTTGATGTTGAAGTCATAACTGAAAAACAAGAAACTGAAGAATAATAAATTATCCGCTAATAAACCACGATTGGAGGGAAAAAGATGAGAAAACTAGGTAAGAAATATGTGGAAGCTTCTAAAAAAGTTGAAAAGAACAAAGCTTATCAATTAGAAGAAGCAGTTAAGTTAGCTAAAGAAACTAGCATCACTAAATTTGATAGTTCAGTTGAATTAGCAGTAAAACTTAATATTGATACTAAAAAAGCTGACCAACAAATGAGAGGTTCATTAGTATTACCTAACGGAAATGGTAAAACTAAAAAAATCTTAGTTTTAGCTAAAGGTGCTGCTGCTGAAGCTGCTAAAAAAGCTGGAGCTGATTTTGTAGGAGAAGCTGACATGATTGAAAAAATCGAAAAAGAACAATGGTTTGATTTTGATGTAATCATTGCAACTCCTGATATGATGCCTCAATTAGGTAAAATTGGTAAAGTTTTAGGACCTAAAGGTTTAATGCCAAACCCTAAAACTGGTACAGTTACTCCAACTCCTGAAAAGGCTGTTGAAGATGTTAAAAAAGGTATGGTTGAATACAGAGCTGATCAATATGGAAATATTCATGTAATGGTTGGTAAAGTTTCTTTCGATGAAAAGAAATTAGTAGAAAACGTACAATTTGTATTAAATACTTTAATGAAAGCAAAACCTGCTACAGTTAAAGGAAAATACATAACAAATATTTCTTTATCTACAACTATGGGGCCTGGAATCCATGTAGATCAAGATGCTATTGACATGTAATTATTAACGTGTTAATATAAATAACGAATAAAAAAACTTATTACCGAAGACAGTAGGTGGATGTATCCTTAATTTCCTACCGAGGGAAAGTTATATATACTTTTGTATTTAAACTTTCCAAATCGGAAAGTTTTTTTATAAATATAATAAGGAGGACATATATGGCAAGCGAGAAAATTCTTAATAGTAAAAAAGAAACTGTTAAAGAAATAACTGATAAGATTAAAAATTCTCAAAGTGTAATTTTATTCAATTATAAAGAATCAACAGTTGCTGATTTACAAGGCTTAAGAAGAGAACTTAAAAAAGTTGATAGTGAAGTAAAAATTTATAAGAATACTCTTGTAAATATTGCATTAAATGGTATGGGTGTTAACTTAAGTGAATTCTTAGAAGGACAAAACGCTATAGTATTTGGAAAAGATTTATTAGAACCTATTAAGGCAATCGATTCTTTTGCAAAAGCTCATGAAAATGTTAAGATTATAACTGGTATGGTTAATGGCGAAGTTGTTTCTCTAGATGTAATTAACGATTACGCTTCTATTCCATCTATGGAAGGATTACTTACTATGTTTGCAGGTGGCTTGATAGAGCACGTAAAAAATCTATCTATTGCGCTTAATTTATATGCCGAAAAATTAGGTGAAGAAAAGTAATTAGGAAAGGAATGATTTAAATGGCAAAATTATCAACAAGTGAAATTATTGATGCAATTAAAGAAATGACTATTTTAGAAGTTAAAGATTTAGTAGACGCTATGAAAGAAGAATTTGGAGTAGATCCAAGTGCTGTAGCTGTTGCTGCTGCTCCAGTTGCTGGTGCTGACGCTGATGCTGATGCTAAAAAAACTGTAGTATTAAAAGATGCTGGTGCTTCTAAAATTGCAGTAATTAAAATCGTAAGAGAAATTACTGGATTAGGATTAGTTGAAGCTAAAGGTGTAGCTGATAATGGTGGTAACATCAAAGAAAACGTTTCTGCTGATGAAGCTAATGAAATTAAAGCTAAATTAGAAGAAGCTGGAGCTACTGTAGAATTAGTTTAATTAACTGATCATTAAACTCTACTTTTGTAGAGTTTTTTTGTGCTATAATGTTTGGCTTTTTATAAAATATTTATGTATAATTAATTTAAAGGTGAGTTTATGGATGATAAAAAAATAGGAAAATTTATTTCAAAGTTAAGGACAAAAAAGAATATTAGTCAAACTAAACTGGCAGAAGATTTACATATAAGCAGAACAACAGTTAACAAATGGGAAAGTGGTAAGATTTCAATAACATCTAACAATTTAAAATTATTATCAGAATATTTTTCAGTTTCAACTGACGAAATTTTAATGGGAGAATTTTTTACAGAAACTAGTAAGAGTAAATTTGATAACTTTAAGTTTAAACTAATAGATCAAAACCAAAAACTAAAAAATAATTTAAAGATAGCTATTTGTTTATTTATTATATTTTTTCTTTTGTTTCTAGTTTACTATTTCTTTAGTTGGTTTGGAAAAACCAATGTTTACATAATTACTAATAATAATGCTGATTTAATCATAAAAAATGGATTTATATTTAAAACACCAGATAAATTGTATTTTACCCTTGAATATAAAAGTGACAATTCCATAGATAATATAAAATTATGTATAAAAAATAACAATGAGAAAAAGGAAATATTTAATAGTACACAAATAAATAATAATATAAATATTATAGATTTTTATGAATTACAAGAATATTTTAAATTTAGTGATTTTAAAAAAATAATCAATAATTTATATTTAGAAGTTAAATATACTGATGAAGAAGAATTCGTTGAATATAAGTTGGATGTAGAAAAAGATTATATTAATAACAAAATGTTTTTTTCAAAAAGAAATAGTGTAATAGAAAATACATCAAAATATAGTGTAAGTGATAATTTTAGTAACTACTACCAGTTTTATAAAAATTTGAAAAATGAAACTATAAAATTAACGATAAATAAAAAAAATTATGAAGTGTTTTTTTTAGATGAATTAATGTCAATTAAGTATGATCAAAATGAATTAACATATTTTACTAAATACGATAATATAGTGAAATTAGTTAATAATAAAAAAGTATATGATTATTCCATTAAAGATAAAACTTGCAATACAGGTAATTGTGATGAAGCTCAAAATGACATTGTGCTTATTGATAATATTTTTAATAAACTTAAATAGTTAATTACGAAAAGACTTTTTATTCAAAGTCTTTTTCTTATGGATATTTACTGTTGATTAATAAATCATGTGTTTAATATAAGGTGTGATTATAAAGAACTACCATAATTTTTCCTTTTTATGTTAGATTTTTAGTGAAAGGAGTTAAATGCAGTGAAAAAAAATATAATATTAATAATTATGGGTATGTTTATTTTTTGTACAACATCAAACGTATTAGCACAAGAATCATACTATTATAAAAATAAAAATGATGTTCTATTTTCCTATGAAAATTATAAATTTATTTCTGAATTCTTTTTTGAAGGATACCAAGAGTACATGTCTCAAGAGGATTACAATGTTTTTATTAGTTCAAATATTATGAATGGCGAAATAGTAATAAATGACACGTCAAGTCAAAGTACTAGAACTATAGATTTTTTAGAAACAAACATGAAAAAATTAAAGATTGCTTCATCATGTTCAGACACTTGCTTTATAGCTACAACACTAACTTGGAAAACCAACCCCACAATTAGAAGTTATGATCACATAGGAGCAGTTATAAGTAATACATCGTTTGTCGGTTCTACTGATTTTAGAATGTATAGTGGTAATAGTATTGTGAATCCTGTATTTACTAATAAGATTTCTAATGGCATAGATGCAATTTTTAAGCTACCAAAAACTAATGAGGAAATAAGTATTATAAATACATTCACTATAAATAGAAAAGGTACAGTCAATGTATCTTATCAACATGCTAAAAACACTATAAGTTTGAGTAAAAGTAAAAAATATTCATTCTCAACAAATGGCTATGGCGGAGTATATAAATTTGATTCAACAGTTAAAAGTTATTATGATGCCATGTCTGGGTTAACACAAAGTTATTAGATTCGAGGTTATACAATGTATAAATTAAAAATAAATGGCCTTAGTAAATCTTATTATTTAAAGAAAAAGAAAATAGAAGTATTAAAAGATGTAACAGTAACGTTCGAAAAAGGTAAGTTTTATGTTATTAAAGGTCACTCAGGAAGTGGAAAATCAACTTTGATAAGAATATTAGGTTTATTAGACACATTTGATAGTGGAAAATATTTTTTAGAAAATTATGAAGTAAATTTATTAAGTCCTAAGCAAAAAGCAGTATTTCGAAAAAAACTAATTGGCTTTGTTTTTCAAGATTTTTGTTTAGATCCGTATTTAAAAACTTATGAAAACGTTGAACTTCCCATGATAATAAACAATAAAATTGATAAGAAAGAGAGAAAATACAGAGCTTTAGAATTGTTGCAAAAAGTTGGTTTATCTGATCGTATAAACCACTTCCCAAAAGAGTTATCTGGTGGAGAACAGCAAAGAGTAGCGATAGCAAGAGCTCTAGCCAATGATCCTGAAATTATACTTGCTGATGAGCCGACTGGCAATTTGGATGCTGAAAGTGAAAAAAATGTATTTGAAATTTTAAGAGAATTAAGTATTGAAGGAAAATGCGTGATAGTAGTTAGTCATAGTAATGAAATCGTCAAATTTGCCGATGAAGTATACCAACTTGAAAGTGGTATTTTGATTAAGGAGAAAAAATGAATAAAGGAGATTGCTTAAAGTATTCTTTAATAAAAGTATTTAGAAATAGAAAAAATTTATATTTAGCAATTATATTTTCTATATGCACGATAATGACATTAATAGTCACAACATATAAGAATATAAAAATAAATACACTAGATAACTTAATAAAGTCTGATTTGGGTTTTAGAACTATTGTTGTTAGTGCAAATGCAGAAGAATATATAAAACATTCAGATGATCCAAATTATGATTATGGATTTAATAAAATATTAGAAAATAAACATGTATTAGACATATACAATATGAACTACTATAGTTATGCGATTAAATCTCCAACCTTTGAAAGTGAAAATTATAATGGATTAATAGAATTAATATATGGTTCAAAAATAACTTTACCTAAAGTTTTAGTCGGAAAAACAATCAGTGAAGAAGATACAGGAGTAGCAATATGTCCTTTAAATTTTTATCCATCAATAGATTATGAAACTAAAAATTATAATAAATTTATTGATGGAAATCAAATATTAAATTCTACATTTGAAGTAGAAAGTAAGATATCTTCTAATGAAAATAAAAAGTATAGCAAAAAATTTAAAATTGTAGGATTATATGATGCAAAATCCTCCAACAATTACGCTTATGATTGCTATGTAAGTGCAAGAGACAAAAAAGAAATGTACGAAAGTATAATTGGAAGAACAAATGAAAATTCTTTTAATTCATACCTAGTCATTATAGATGAGAAAAAAAATGTAGAAAAAACTTTAGATAATATTATTCAAATGGGATTTGATGCAAGTATTCAATCAACGATTGATACTAAGTATGTTGAACAAATCAATGTAATTTCTTTTATTTCACTTTTTATAATATACTTTAGTCTATTATTAATTTCCTTCCTCTATATAAAAAAAAGAATCTTAAACAATTTAAATGAATATGGACTTATGAAAGCTTTAGGTTTTGATGATAAGGAAATTAGTAATTTAAATTCGTTACAACTATTAATAATTTTATTGATATCAGAAATAGTTGGTTTATTTATCTTTCTTATAGTAGGATTGTGTTTAAAAAGTGTTTACAAAGGTTATATCGATTACATGGGAATATTTATTGATAGCAGCTTATATATAAATTATGTTATTGTTGTATTAACTATATTTTTATTACCTTTATTAACTTGTAATATAATGACCAGAATGGTAACAAAACAAAGTTCAATTAGACTTATGAAAGACAATGGCTTATGATACTTACAAGTTTTTTTCGAAGAAAAAATACACAAATATATTTACTACTTTTTACTATATTATTTTTTTTAATTAATTCAACAAATTTATTAATTGAAAATATAGAAAAGATTATAGATAATAATTTTTCTTCATCAACCCTTTTATACATAAAAAGTGAAAAAAACTATGAAAATTTATTAAGGAACAACAAATATATAACGAATATAAAGAGAACTCTAATATTTGATTATGGTAATATTGAAAATATAAATGAAAATGATCTAATTGAAGAAGAAATAGGTGGAGTATTAGTGTATTCAGCAAATTCGAATGAATTATTAAACGAATCTGAATTGATTATAGGATTAAAAGAATTAAATTTTGCCAATAACAAGCATAATATTTCGAAATTAATTTCTAAATATTCACTTTTTTATTATGAAGGCATTCCAATAAATCTTAAGATAATGGAAATTATAAATTCCAAAAAAAGAAGTGAATTAGTAATTTCAGCTAATTTATTTAATGAATTAATTACTAAAAGTAAATACTACATCTATACAGCTAATATAACAAAAAATAGTCAAGCGGTAAAGATAATAAATGAGCTTAACAATCAAGTTGAAGGAAACGTTATATTGCTAGAAAATTTAAATGAAAAAGAGCAAAAAACAGAAAAAATATTAAACAACAATTTAAAATATTTACAAGTTACTAATGTTTTAATATATTTTGTTGCTTTAGTATTATTCTTAATTATTAGTAATAATACTAAAAATGATTTAAACAATGAAATTAATTTAGAAAAAATATTAGGATTTAGTTCTTATAAAATAACATATTATTTGTTTAAAAGAATATTTTTATTGCACGCCATATCTCTGTTATTATCCATTTTTTTGATTAAGATATTAAATTTATTTTTAAATTATTCGTTAATTTCGTTCTTATTCAGAATAATAAAGTTGCTCATTTTTATATTAATCTATGATATAACTATATGTTTATTATTTAAGATGAAATTGAAAGGAGGTGATTAAAGTGAAGAAGTTATTTTTATGTTTAGTTTTAACTGCAGCTGCTATAACAACTACGATTGTTTCTGCGAAGTCATACGAATATGTGTTAAATTATGGAAAGAGTCAATCAGTTTCATTTATTAAATACAATGCTGATTCTAACATTCATACGGCTATAAAAGCTTATCAGTTAAATAATGCTTCGGCTATATCTGTAAACACAAACATACAAGTTAATAAATTGGGTTTATGGAAGAACCATCAAACTCAAAATACAGTAGTTAAAAATTTAAATTCAGCATATGAATTAAACTTTAATCCAACTGGTGGTGGAAATACTAAAGCCATATGGACTAATAAAACAAGTGGAACGTCACTATATGGTAGATTCTATTTAAATAATGGTCTATATGCTCAATAAAAATTAAATATATTGTCTATTTAATTACTAATTTGGAAAAAGATTAACAAGTTCTTTTTCCTTTTTTAGTTAACACATACAATTGAATAAAGTATTGTTATATAATTTAAAATATTTTTTTGTGCTATAATGTTTATGGTGATATTATGAAAAAAATGATGGCAGCTTGGATAACTATTACATCTATGTTGATTTTGTCATTACTTTTTATTGGAATGAATGTTGAAAAGCATAATAAGGAATACAAAACTTTAGAAAACGATTTAGTTGAAGCCGCTGATATTTATATAAAAACTAAAGATGTTGACATTAAAGCAAATGAATCAAAAAAAATATCAATTGATATGCTTATAGAGGAAAATATCATTAAAAGTGATCAAAAAGATAAGTTAAAATGTGACGGATATGTCATTGTTAAAAAGAAAATTAATAAGCTAGATTTTAACCCTTATATTAAATGTGATGAATATGAAACAATGGAGTAATATATTTACTCTTTTTTTCATAAAATTAAGTGTAAAAAAATGTTGACTATTTTTTCATTTTTTGATATATTATAAACGCGTTTGAAATTAGGTTTTACCTCGGTAAAACTATATTTTAAGGGGAATTCGATACACCAGGAAGTGTGTACGTAGGAAGGAAAATATTATGACTACTATTAATCAATTAGTTAGAAAGAAAAGAGCTAAAAAGGTTCGTAAGGGTAAAAGTCCAGTATTAAACGTTGGATTTAACTCAATGGAAAGAAAAGCAACTGATACAAACCATCCACAAATGCGTGGTGTATGTACTCGTGTTGGTACTAAGACTCCAAAGAAACCAAACTCAGCATTAAGAAAATATGCTCGTGTTAGATTATCTAATGGACGTGAAGTTGATACTTATATTCCAGGTGAAGGACATAACTTACAAGAACACAGTGTTGTATTAGTACGTGGTGGACGTGTTAAAGACTTAATCGGTGTTCGTTATCATGTAATCCGTGGTGCTCTTGATACTCAAGGCGTTAATGAACGTAAAAAGAGTAGAAGTAAATACGGAACTAAAAAACCAAAAAAATAAAATAGAAAATAAGGAGGAAAGAAAATATGCGTAAAAGACGTGCTGAAAAGCGTGACGTATTACCTGACGCTATTTACAATAGTAAAGTAGTTACTAAGTTAATCAATACTATTATGTTAGATGGTAAAAAAGGTACTGCTGAAAAAATTCTATATGGCGCATTTGATAGAATTAAAGAACAAACTGGTTCTGAACCTATGGACGTATACAATAAAGCAATGGAAAATATTAAACCAGCTTTAGAAGTAAAATCACGTCGTGTTGGTGGATCAAATGTTCAAGTTCCAATCGAAGTAAGTGAAGAAAGAGCACAAACTCTTGCACTTAGATGGTTGGTTAATTATGCTAGAAACGGCCGTGGTAAAACTATGGAAGAAAAACTAGCAAACGAAATTATGGATGCTGCAAATGGTGTTGGTGGAGCTGTTAAAAAACGTGAGGATACTCACAGAATGGCTGAAGCTAATAAAGCATTTGCTCATATGAGATGGTAGGTGTTTTAAATGGCTAGAGATGTTAGTATTGATAAGATAAGAAATATCGGTATCATGGCACACATAGATGCTGGTAAAACAACTACAACTGAAAGAATTTTATTCTTAACAGGTATAACTCATAAAATTGGTGAGACTCACGAAGGTGAATCTCAAATGGACTGGATGGAACAAGAAAAGGAAAGAGGTATAACAATTACTTCCGCCGCTACTACTTGTCATTGGAAGGGATATAGATTAAATATTATCGATACTCCAGGACACGTAGACTTTACTATCGAAGTTCAAAGAAGTTTAAGAGTTCTAGACGGAGCAGTAGCATTGATCGATGCTCAAGCTGGTGTTGAACCTCAAACAGAAACAGTTTGGAGACAAGCTAATGAATATAAAGTTCCAAGAATGATTTGTGCTAATAAAATGGAAAAATTAGGAGCTGACTTCTACTTTAGTTTAAAGACTATTAAAGAAAGATTAGGTGCTAATGGAGAACCAATCATGTTACCAATCGGAGCAGAATCAGAATATACTGGTTATGTTGATCTAGTAACTATGAAAGCATACGAATATGATGGAACAGAAAAACAAGAATTAAAAGAAATTCCTATCCCGGCTGATATGGAAGCTAAATCAAATGAATACAGAACTAAATTAATTGAAGCTGTTGCTGATTTTGATGAAGAATTAATGATGACATATCTTGATGGTGGCGAAATAACTGTTGATAGATTAAAAGCTGCTATTAGAAAATCTACATTATCTGTTGATTTCTTCCCAGTATTATGTGCTGACGCATTAGGAAATAAAGGTACTAGAACATTACTTGATGCAGTTATTGACTACTTACCAGCACCAACTGACGTTGAAGCTATCGACTGTGTTGATAAAAATGGTAACGATGTTAAGAGACATCCAAGTGATTCTGAACCATTTACTGCATTAGCATTCAAGATTATGACTGACCCATTCGTTGGAAGACTTTCATTCTTCAGAGTTTATTCTGGTGTACTTACAAGTGGATCATATGTATTAAACTCAACTAAGGGAGAAAAAGAAAGAATTGGTCGTATTCTACAAATGCATGCAAATCAAAGAAAAGAAATTACTGAAGTTTATGCAGGTGAAATTGCTGCTGCTGTTGGTTTAAAGAACACTACTACTGCTGATACATTATGTGATGAAAAGAATCCATGTATCATGAAAGGTATGGAATTCCCAGAACCAGTTATCGACATTGCAATTGAACCAAAGAGCAAAAACGATCAAGATAAGATGGCAATTGCTATCCAAAAACTTGTTGAAGAAGACCCAACTCTAAGAGTTAAAACTGATTCTGAAACAGGTCAAACAGTTCTATCTGGTATGGGTGAATTACACTTAGACATTATCGTTGATAGAATGAGAAGAGAATTTAACGTAGATTGTAATAAAGGTAGACCTCAAGTTGCTTACCGTGAAACTATTACTGTTGCTGGTGACTGTGAAGGTAAATATATTAAACAATCTGGTGGACGTGGACAATATGGACATGTTTGGGTTAAATTTGAACCAAATCCAGGAAAAGGATATGAATTCGTTGATGGTATCGTTGGTGGAGTTGTTCCAAGAGAATATATTCCAGTAACTGATAAAGGATTACAAGAAGCAATGCAAGGTGGTATTCTTGCTGGATATCCATTAGTTGATGTTAAAGCTACATTATTTGATGGTTCATACCATGATGTAGATTCATCAGAAATGGCATTCAAAATTGCTGCTTCAATGGCTTTAAAAGAAGCTAAAAATAAATGTAAAGCTGTTTTACTTGAACCAATAATGAAGGTTGTTGTAGACGTTCCTGAAGAATATTTAGGAAATGTTATGGGAGACTTAACAAGTAGACGTGGACGTCCACTTGGACAAGAATCTATCGGTAATACTTTAAGAATTATCGCTATGGTACCACTTTCAGAAATGTTCGGTTATGCAACTGACCTAAGAAGTAATACTCAAGGTAGAGGAACATTCCAAATGGAAAAAGATCACTATGAAGAAGTTCCTAAAAACATAGCTGAAGAAATTATCAAGAAGAATAGTGTAAATTAAGAATAATTACTTGATTTTATGTCAAGAATTAGATAAAATAAATTTGTTATAATTAAAAAAGGAAATTGGAGGAAAATATTATGGCAAGAGAAAAATTTGACCGTAGTAAACCACATGTTAACATTGGTACAATCGGACATGTTGACCATGGTAAAACTACATTAACTGCTGCTATTTCTAAAGAATTCTCAAAAGACTTCATGGATTATGCAGCAATCGATAGTGCTCCTGAAGAAAGAGAAAGAGGAATCACTATTAATACAGCTCACATTGAGTATGAAACTGCTAACAGACATTATGCTCACGTTGACTGTCCAGGGCATGCTGACTATGTTAAAAACATGATCACAGGTGCTGCTCAAATGGATGGTGCTATCTTAGTTGTATCTGCAGCTGATGGTGCAATGCCACAAACAAGAGAACATATCTTACTATCAAGACAAGTTGGTGTTCCTAAAATTGTTGTTTACATGAATAAATGTGACCAAGTTGATGACCCAGAAATTCTTGACTTAGTAGAAATGGAAATTAGAGAATTACTTGGAGAATATGGATTCGATCCAGAATGTCCAGTAATTAAAGGATCAGCATTAAAGGCTCTTGAAGGAGATCCAGAAGCTGTTAAATCAATTCATGACTTAATGGATGCTGTTGATTCTTACATTGATACTCCAGAAAGAGATACTGATAAACCTTTCTTAATGAGTATTGAAGACGTATTTACTATTTCAGGACGTGGAACTGTTGTTACAGGACGTGTTGAACGTGGTAGATTAAACTTAAATGACGAAGTTGAAATCGTTGGATTAAAACCAACTAAAAAGACTGTTGTAACTGGTATCGAAATGTTCAGAAAATCATTAGATTATGCTGAATCTGGAGATAACGCTGGTGTACTACTTCGTGGTATCGCTAGAGAAGATGTTGAACGTGGACAAGTATTATGTAAACCAGGTTCAGTTACTCCTCATACAACATTCAAAGCAAGTGTTTATGTTCTATCTAAAGAAGAAGGTGGAAGACATACTCCATTCTTCACAAAATATCGTCCACAATTCTATTTCAGAACTACAGACGTAACTGGTACTATCGAGTTACCTGCTGGTGTTGAAATGGTTATGCCTGGTGATAACGTAGAAATGACTGTTGAGTTAATTGCTCCAGTTGCACTTGAAAACGGAACTAAATTCTCTATCCGTGAAGGTGGAAGAACTGTTGGTTCAGGTGTTGTTACTGAAATCATTAAGTAATTAAACTAAATTAATTAAAAACTCTACTTTTGTAGAGTTTTTTTTGACTTTAAATATAACATAAGTTAAAATTATTCTAGAGTGATACTATGAAAAATATAAGTGATATTAGTAGTACAATATTAGAACAAGTTACCAAAAAAAATCGCATACAAAGGATAATTGTATGCATTTTGGGATGTTTAATAATAGCTATGGCATATAATACTTTTATTGTACCAAATAATTTAGTTACTGGTGGAGTAGGTGGATTAGCAATAATTGTTTCAAAATTTACCGGAATTAATCCCGTTATATTTATTGATATTGCTTCAGTCGTGCTTATAATAATTTCATACATATTAATAGGAAGAAAGAAAACTTTTCATTCAGTATTTGGTTTTGCAACATATGCCGTACTTGCTTCTCTTACTGAGCCCTTAACAAAAATTGTAAAAGTTAATCTAGATTCATACCTTTTTACAGTCATAATATTTTCTATTATCTCAGGTCTAGGCTATGGACTTGTTTACAAATCTGGTTTTAATACTGGTGGAATGGATTCATTGATTCAAATTTCCCAAAAATATATTCCCGTGTCCACAACGAGACTTTCAAATATATTTAATTTAATAATAATTGTTGTAGGAGCTATTATCTTTGGTATACCTAAGACAATATATGCTATTATTTATCTTAAAATTGTTAATTTAGTATCTGATAAAATAATGTTAGGAACTTCTAACAGAAAAATATGTTTTATTGAAACAACAAAAACAAAAAATATTGAAAAATACATAAAAGATGAATTAGAACTTGGTTTCACTATTATAAAAACCACGGAAGATAACTTAATAATGTGTGTGGTACCAACTGATCGCTTTTATACTTTTAAACATGATTTACTCAAAATAGATAATAATTGTTTTATAACAACTAATGACTGTTATACAGTTGAAGGTGGAAATGTTAATCCTTTGATTGATTTAACGGATCTTTAAAAATAAACCAATTTAATTCAAAAATAGAACTATAACAGTAAAGAAATATAAATAGAAGAATAGATACTATGCCAATTATTTTGACGGTTATTGGTATGCTAACCATATTAATAAGTATGAAGGAGGCAACATAACTTATAAATAAAGCTACATAAAATAATGTAATATTATAAATTGCATTATTTTTTTTGAAAAATAATTTCTTTCCGTAATAAAAAATTATAATAATTAGAGAAAAAATAAGTATTTGTATACCTTTTATCGATAATAAATTATTGTTTAAAAGTCTTATCTTTTCAACAATAGATAAAATTAATATAGGTGTGATACCTAGCTTTAAATGTTCAAATGTCGATTCATTTCTTGCAAAAAAGAAACCAACAACGCTGTTACTATCACTTAGCTTATATAAGTAATGCCCTAAAGTACCTATAATACTTGCAATTAAAAATAATAATAATTCTAACAATATAATCACCTATTAAATAATACTTAATAACGTCAAATAATATACATTTTATTTATAAGTTATTTACTTCATGATATAATTAACATGGTGAATTACATGAATACAGAAAATCCAAGTATAATAAAAATGTATGGAGAAGTTTTAACAGACAAAGAATATATAACAAATCCAGCAATTTCTAGAGATGACGAAATTAACCAAATGATTTTAGCATTAATAACTCCTGACAAAAGTGCTCTTTTAGTAGGTAAACCAGGAATAGGTAAAACAGCATTAGTAGAAGGATTAGCTTATAGAATCAGTAAAGGCTTAGTTCCTCCGATTTTAGCAGGATGGAAAATCATCAAAATTAATGTTCCAGCTTTATTAGGAAAAATTATAGTAAACGGCGTTGAAGTTTCAAAATTACAAGTTCTAATATCTGAACTAGATAATGTTGAAAAGACTATTCTATTTATAGATGAAGTTCACTTACTTGCATCAAAAAATACTGATGGCGAGATTGACTTTGCCAATATGCTAAAACCTTATTTAGATAGAGGAAGAATTCTTATGATTGGTGCCACAACAAGTGAGGAGTATGAGCAATATATTCTAAGAGATCGTGCTTTTGTAAGACGTTTCATAAAAATAGATGTATCCGAATTACAAGGAGATGCCGTAGTTAAGGTATTATTAGGAACAGTTCCAAAATTTGAACAAAAGATGGGAATAAAACTAAACTATTCCGATTATCAACAAGAAAGAATATTCTCATGGCTTGTAAAATACACAAGTGAATACAAAAGAATTTATGAAATACAAAGTAGATATCCAGATATATGTCTAACAATAATTTCTAGTGCATTCTCATATGCGGCATTTGAAGGCTCTCCAATCGTATCTTTAAAACACATTTATTTAGCAATGAAAAACACTAAAGCAATTTATGACGATTCAAAGCAAAAAGCTATTGAGGAATTAAAAACCGAATTTGGAGAATTATTCATAAAAGAAGGAATAGATCCTAACCAAATATAAAAGACTTCAATTACTGAAGTCTTTTTCCTTGATATGAATCTCTTTTTACCATTTCTTTATCAATATCATTTAAAACACAAAATTTTTTAATTAACCAAGTTGGTTCAACCAAATCTTCTTTAACTGGATCGCCAGTAATTCTTTCAATTACTATTTTAGGATCAAGATATTCCAATTGATTGATAACTATATCTATATATTCTTCTTTAGATAATACATGAAAATGTGTTTTGTTATACAGAGTTTCTAAAGCTGTATCTTTTATAATATGTAACATATGAATTTTTATGCCATCTATATTAAGACTATTTAGATATTTAACCGTATCAATCATCATCTCTTTAGTTTCAAATGGTAGTCCGTTTATAATATGAACAACAACTCTAATATTTCTTTCTTTTAATTTTTTTACACAAGCTTCAAAATTCTTTAAATCATGTCCTCTATTAATCAATTTCAAAGTATCATCGTGCATACTTTGAAGACCAAGTTCTATTGTTAAAAAAGTTCTTTTATTTAATTCAGTTAAATAATCTAAACATTCATCACTTATTGCATCACTTCTTGTTGCAATCGATAAACCAACAACATTATCAAGATTTAATACAGTTTCATACTTTTCTTTTAAAAGATTAATTTCAGCATAAGTATTGGTATTAGCTTGAAAATATCCAATATAATAAGCATCATTCCACTTTTTCAACATCATATCTCTAACTTCATTAAATTGAGTAACTAGATCATGACTTTTATCTCCAGCAAAATCTCCACTTCCAAGTTTTGAACAAAAAATACAACCATTTGATCCATTGATCTTATTTGGACAAGAAAATCCAGCATTAAGGCTTACTTTAAAAACCTTTTTATTGAATTTAGTTTTATAAAAATAATTTAAAGTTGTATAACGTTTATTATCCAAACTATATTTGTACATTAAAACCACCTAATTAATAATATCATTAAAATTTTATTTATGCTATAATTATTAATAGGTGATAATTTTGAAAAAGAATATAATAAACTTTATAATAACTATGATAATTGGAGCTATTTTATTTTATATGTTTTTACCTCCAATTAATATAAGTTCACTAGCTTTTTGGACATTTATTGTTGTTCTATTATTGATTTATGGTGTGCTTAGTTTTATATCATCTGATAATTCATATAAAACTATTAACGCATCAGGAGTAAACGTTAATGTATCAAAAAGTGTATATTATGTTACATTTGGAATTTTAGCTATCATTTGTGGTGTAATTTTAGTTAATGTTGTATGTTCACCACTTTTTAATGCTAAAAGTTATTCTAAAAGAATTACAGTAAATGAATCTAATGACTTTTTAAAAGATGTAAGTGAAGTTGATTTTAAATCAATTCCATTATTGGACAGAGATTCAAGTGAAAAACTTGGAGATCGTGTAATGGGACAAATGAGTGAATATGTTTCTCAATATTATGTAAGTGATCAATATACTCAAATAAATTATAATAATGATATTATTAGAGTAACTCCTTTAGAATATGATGGATTCATTAAATGGATTGCCAATAGAAAAAAAGGAATTGGTGCATATATAACTGTTAACTCTGTTAATGGAGAAGCCAAACTAGTTAAACTTGAAAAAGGTATGCGTTATATGCCAAGTGCCTTATTTAATGAAAATTTAAAAAGAAAATTAAGATTTCTATATCCAACAGCAATATTTGGAACTTCAAAATTTGAAATTGATAATGATGGAAAACCTTATTGGATAACTCCAATTTATAAATATACAGGAGTTAGCATGAAAACAAGAGTAATTGGAGTTGTTATTTTAGATCCAGTAACTGGTAATGCTAAGAAATATAACATGGATAGCATTCCATCTTGGGTTGATAATGCCTATAATGCTGATTTAATTATTGAACAAGTAGACGATTGGGGAACTTATCGTGATGGTTTTATCAACAGCATATTTGGTCAAAAGAACGTTGTTAATACAACTGAAGGTTATAATTATCTTGCACTAAATGATGATATTTATTTATATACAGGAATAACTTCTGTACTAAGTGATGAATCAAATTTAGGATTTATTCTAAGTAATTTAAGAACGGGTAAAACTACATTTTATCCAGTAGCAGGAGCAGAAGAATATAGTGCCATGGCATCAGCAGAAGGTCAAGTACAACAAATGAATTATGATTCAACTTTCCCATTACTAATTAATTTAAACAATCGTCCAACTTATTTAGTAAGCTTAAAAGATGCTGCTGGACTAGTAAAAATGTATGGTTTTGTTGATGTAGCAGATTATCAAAAAGTAGTTGTAACTGATTCTTCAAAAGGAATAGAAGTTGCAGCACAAAACTATTTAGCAAGTATAAACAATGAAATATCAGATGACCTTTTAGAGAAGACAACGATAACAATAAAAAGAATAACAACTGCCACTAAAAATGGAGATACCTCATTCTATATAACTGATGAAAATAGTAATAAGTATATTGCATCAATTAAACTAAGTGATAAATTACCATTTATAAGTGCAGGAGATAAATTAGAAATTGCATATTATAATAAAAAAGAAGATATAGTGAATATAGTAAAAGTATACTAATTATAGGTGATGACATGAAAAAAATTACATTAGGCTTAATTTTAGGTAATATAAATCCCGGATTTGAATTCGATATAACACAAGGTGTAAATAAGTATGCTCAAGAAAATGGTATCAATATAATTACTTTTGTGTCCACAGAATCTAGCAAGGAAAGTATTGTTTCAGATTGCATTTTTGATTCATACAAATTTATGGGAATAGATGCTTTAGTTATAATATATGGTTCTTTAACTTTATTTAAAAGTAAAGTTGAAATGGAAGGATTTTTAGATAAATTCATAGATATTCCATATGTTATTGTTCAAGATAGTTTAAAGATAGAAGGAAAATCTAACATAATTGTTGATAATAAAAAAGGAATGAAAGAAAGCGTTAATCATTTAATTGTTGACCATAATTGTAAAAAAGTTTTATATTTTTCAGGGCCTCAAGACAATTATGATAGTATGCAACGTTTAGAAGCATATAAAGAAGCAATGACTGAAAACAATTTGAAAATAAACGATAAAATGATAGCTTATGGTAATTTTGGATCAGAAATAGAAAATGAGTTGAGAACTCTTTTAAAGAAAAACAAGAATGCTGATGCTATTGTATTTGCAAATGATACAATGGCTTTAGCAAGTTATCCGATTTTAGAACAATTAGGATATAAAATTGGTAAAGATATTTTAATAACTGGCTTTGATGATATGTATAAAGCTTCCATTGCACATCCAGCTTTAACAACTGTTTCTCAAGACCCTATTAAATTAGGATATGAAGCAAGCAAAGAAGCTGTAAGAATGGTTATGGATGGAGATAGTCGTTTTTTAACTTTAGATACAAGTTTAGTTATTAGAAAATCGTGTGGATGCCGAAGTGAATTTGAAAAAAGTGAAGATTTAAGAAAACTAACAGAAGAAGAGATGATTGAATATTTCATCACTGAAAGTGCTCTTACAAGTCAGTCAAATATTAGCTTAAAAAAATTAAAAATGATATCAACAAATGTTTTAAAAAGATTGAAGTCAAATTATACAGCAGATGAAATAGTTTACTATATAAAAAATGCCATATTAGATGATGACCAATTTGCAATAAGCAATTATCACGATATTTTTTCATATTTTAACACAGCAATGAAAAAATACATTAATTTTGTAAATAACTCAATTATTAAGGAAAAAACTACAACCGTTTTATATGATTTGCAAACATGGTATTTTAGTTACATTACAAATAAAATTGATAATGATAATGGATTAAGACTTGATAGAATATCAAACATATCTTTAATTTGTCGTAAAATGCTTAAAGATCAATTATCAAAATATGATATGTTTGAAAACGTATTTGTTGAATTAAAAGAAATAGGTGTTAAATCTTCATATATATGCTTATTTAATAACAAAGACAACACTACGGTTAGTTTAGCTGCATATTTTAATGAAAAGGAAACCAATATTTATCGAAACAATGAACTTGATAGTAATATTGCATTAGATACTTTTATAGACGAAAAAACTGGATCATTCAGTTATTGTTTCTCTTTGTCATCAAATGAAAAAGCCTATGGTTTCATAATATGTGAAACTGATTTAACTCTTTTAAATTCAATAAAACTACTATGTGGTCAAATTGGAACACTTCTTTATGTAGAAGAAATCCGTAAGAGAGAATTAAAAGCTCAAATAGATTTAAAAAAATCTTTAAGAATGATAAAAAAACAAAATGAAATACTAAACAATATAAGTCTTTATGATGAATTAACAAAAATATACAATCGTCGAGGTTTTATTGAAAAATCAATTGAACTTATTAACAACAATATTGGCAACGATCTTGCAATAGTTTTCTGTGATTTAGACCATCTTAAAGAAATAAATGACACTTTTGGGCATAAAGAAGGAGATTTCGCCATTGAAAATGCAGCAAGTTTGCTAACTCAATCTTTACCAAAAAATGCAATTGTATCAAGATTAGGTGGAGACGAATTTGTAGCTATGGTATGTGTTGATAAAAACACTAATAAAATTAGTATTGAACGAGAAATAAAGGATAACTTTGCTAAGTTTAATGCAAAATGCGAGAAAAATTATTATGTAGAAACTTCGATTGGTATTCATGAATTTAAAGGAGAAGAATCCGTACTAGTTGCTAATTTAATAAGTGAAGCAGATAAATATTTATATGAAGCAAAGAAACAAAGAAGAAAATCAGTAAAGAAATAGACATTAAGGAGTAAAAGAATGAACGAATTAGTAATAAATGAGCTTGCGAATGAATTAGGAATAAAAGTAAGTCAAGTAAAAACGGTGTTAGAACTTTTTGAAGAAGGAGCAACAATTCCTTTCATCGCTAGATATCGTAAAGAAGCAACAGGTGCTTTAGATGAAAATCAAATAAAAAGTATAAATGATTTATATAGTTATTATAATAATTTGTTAGAAAGAAAAGAGGCTGTAATAAGACTAATTGATGAAAAAGGACTTCTTACAGAAGAATTAAAAAATCAAATACTTGCATGTACAAAATTAACTGAAGTAGAAGATTTATATCGTCCATATAAAGAAAAGAAGAAAACTAAAGCAAGCGAAGCAATTAAACTAGGTTTAGAACCACTTGCTAAAATGATTATGTCTTTTCCTAAAAAAGGATCTCTTGAAGAACTTGCTAAAAATTATTTGAATGAATCAGTAAAAACAACAGATGATGCTATATTAAATGCAAGCTATATCATAGCTGAATGGATAAGCGATAATGCTTATTATCGAAAAGAAATACGTAATTTTATATATAAAAACGGAAGCATTGTATCTAAAGTAAAAAAAGATGCTCAAGACGAGAAAAAAACTTATGAAATGTATTATGATTTCAATGAAGCTGTAAAATATATTAAACATTACAGAGTTCTTGCAATAAATAGAGGAGAAAAAGAAAAAATACTAACTGTAAACATCGATTTTAATGAAGAAGAAGTCTATGCTTATTTAAATAAGAAAATAATCAAAGATTCATCATCCTTTGTTGTTAAAGTTGTAGAAGACGCGATTAAAGACTCGTGTAAAAGATTAATATTTCCAAGTATAGAAAGAGAAATAAGAAGCGAATTAACTGAAAAGGCTGATAAACTTGCAATTGAAACTTTTGGTGTTAATTTAGAACACTTACTTTTAACAAGACCAATAAAGGGTATGGTTGTTTTAGGTTTTGATCCAGGATATGTTAATGGTTGTAAACTTGCTGTTGTTGATAAAAATGGATGTTATCTTGACTCATGTGTAATAAAACCGTTTTTAAAGAATGCCAGTGAAGCAGCTATTGTTGGAAGCAAAATTATTGTAAAAAATTTAATAGAAAAATATAATGTAGATATCATTTCAATTGGAAATGGAACAGCTTCAAGAGAATCTGAAAGTTTTTGTGCAGATTTAATTAAAGAATACAATCTTAATTGTAAATATGTAATAACCTCTGAGGCTGGTGCATCAATTTATTCAGCTTCTAAACTTGCAATAGAAGAATTTCCTGATTTGGAAGTTGAAAAGAGAAGTGCAGTTTCTATTGCCAGAAGAATACAAGATCCACTTTCTGAACTTGTTAAAATTGATCCAAAAAGTATTGGTGTAGGTGAATACCAATATGATGTAAATCAAAAAGAGTTAAATGAAAACTTAGACTTTACTGTGTCTAAAGTTGTAAACGAGGTTGGTGTTAATGTTAATACTGCTTCAAAAAGCATCTTAAAATACGTTTCTGGTCTTACTAAAACAACAATTGATAAAATTTATGATTATAAAGAAAAAAATAAAATAACTGACAGAGATGAAATTAAGAATATTAAAGGTATAAGTGATAAAGTATATGAACAATGTATTGGATTCTTAAGAGTTATGGATGGAGCAAATGCTTTTGATAAAACAGGAATCCATCCGGAAAGTTATCCAATAGCTGCAAATCTATTAAATTTACTTAATTTAGATATCAAAGATATTAACACTGAGGCATTTAAAACTAAATTAAGAGAAGTAAATATTAAAGATTATGTTCAAAAGCTTAATACTGATGAATATACTTTAAGTGACATAGTTAAAGAACTTCTATCTCCAGGGTTAGATCCGCGTGATGAATTGGAAGCACCAATATTAAAAAGTGATATTTTACATATTGAAGATTTAAAAGTAGGAATGGAATTAGAAGGAACTGTAAGAAATGTTGCTTCCTTTGGAGCATTTGTTGATATTGGCCTTCATGATGATGGACTTGTGCATATCTCTAAAATGAGTAAGCAATTTGTTAAAAATCCAAATGATATATTAAATGTTGGAGATATTATAAAATGCTATGTTGATAAAGTAGATATTGAAAAAGGTAAAGTAAATTTAAGCCTATTTAAGGAATAATTTACTAGAAAAATCATAAAATTTAAAAAAAATAAAAAAAATTCAAAAAAAGTATTGCAATTATTAATCATTATGGTATAATTTAAATTGCTTACTTAAGCGGATGTAGTTTAATGGTAGAGCTTCAGCCTTCCAAGCTGATAACGTGGGTTCGATTCCCATCATCCGCTCCAAAAGATGCCCAATTAGCTCAGTCGGTAGAGCGCACGGCTGTTAACCGTTAGGTCGTAGGTTCGAGTCCTACATTGGGCGCCATTTAGTAAGTAAAAGCATGGTAAATCGCCGTGCTTTTTTTATTTAATAAATTTCAAATTATGATATAATTAATTACAATAGGAGTGATCGTTTATGGATTTATTTCATGCAACTGGATTAAAAAACCACAAAGCTTCGTTTGATGCAACGTACAACACTATTGAATTTAACATTAATCAAATTAAGGATAGATATAATAAAAAGTGGAACGAATTAAATGATGTTAGAAAAAAATGGGCAGCGATTCAAGAAAAAATAATTTTCATAGTAAAAAGCAATAGATTAAAGTTTTCAAAATCATTAGACAAATGCACACATGAAGAAATGATTGCTGAAATCAGAAGACTATCGAATTTAATTCCTGAAGAACGTTTGAACTTTGAAAATTATGCAGTTGCCTTGGATCTATATTACAAACAACTATTAACTCTATCTGAGGAACTAGAACAACTTAGCAAAAAAATAAATCTAATGAATCCTCAAGAATTCGATAAGGATGAAGAATTTATAATAGATTTAGATTATTATCGAAAAAAAAGATATCAATCAAAAGGATTGATGGAAGTGATATCTGTTTATCCAGCAACAAAAGAAATAATTGAAAGTAAAAATCAACTTTTTAAGAAAAATGGAGTAGAAGAAGTACCTCTTATAGAAGTTAAAGATCTAATAACTACAAATAATGCTATGGAAAATTTTCATCAAAAAGATAATTCATTTTTAGAATATGAAATAAAAGGAAATATGACATTAATTGATATAGCCGAGTCTGTTTATGGAAATGGTGCTTATTGGCGCTTACTTTATTTATACTCAACAAACAAAGACACAATTGATTCATTGGCTGCAAAATCTAATGTCAAATCCGAAATAATAGCTACAAAAAGAGGTTTTTTAGATGGAGTTAAACTAAGATTTCCTTTAGAACTATTTGATTTAAATGAACTTAATGAAAGAAAATTAGCGTAAAGGATTATTGAACATGAGATTAAATATTGATGATATAATAGAATTAGTGAATGGTAGAAAATATATCGTAGTCGATAAATTAGAGGAAAACAATAACTGGTATTACTATGTTTACGAAGTGAATAATAATACAGTTTTAGATAATTCAATGGTTGTTGAAATTGAAATGAAAAATGCTAAAATGGTTATTACTCAAACAGCAAAAAAAGATTTAGAAAAGAAATTTAAAGCAAGAATTAAATAAAACTTGCTTTATTTTTTTATAAAATTATATATCATCTTAATTAATGGTAGTTATGACTAAAATTGACTTTTTTTTTAGAATTTGATACTATATTGTCGTTCGACCGCAAAGAGGAGGACCAGAATGGACACAATGAAGGCTTCTAAGATACCTTGGAAGCATGTAATCTGTTGTTTAATAATATTAGTAATATTTGTATTAACAATAGGTATACATATTAATGCTGAAGGATTTAGTGATGATGCTGTTGCAGATAGCTCATCAGATACGATACCCCTGCGAACTTACAGTACAATAATTGAATTAAGTCCCTTAAGCAAAAAAAATGAGGTTAATTTAGCTGGACCTAAAAAGGAAGTAACTGTTGAAGAATTTAATATAGATAGTTACATTACTACTTATAGTGCGGATATTGAATTGTTATCTAAAGCTTTTGGAGTAAATTATGATAATGTTATAAATGATCTTAAAAATATTTATGAAAAAAATTTAGATAAAGAATTTGATAAAACAAATGTAGGCTTTTTACTTGATGCCGACGGAAATGTAAAGAAGTATAAAAATGTTTTATATGGGTTGGTCGAATATTTCTATGATTATGTAGAAAAACATCCTAAAGAAGTAAACAAAAAAAGGATACCATATACAGGAAGTGCTGAGTATATAGAAAATCTTATAATCTATTACACTAAACAAATTTATACAAATGTTGATACATCTCTAGCATTAAGTATAGGAGCAAGTGAATCCGGGTACTATAAAGTTAAATATATGTTACGTTGTAACAATGTATTTGGCGGTATGGGAAAAAACGGACTCATAAAATATAATAATATAGAATTTGGGGTATTATCCTATGTTAGAATGCTTTCTACTAAATATTATCAAAAAGGTTTAACATCTATTGAAAGTATTGGAAGAAAGTATTGCCCAACATATGATAGTTTTGGTAATAAGATAGCAAGCCCACACTGGGTTAAATTAGTTCAAACAGCTATGAAAAAATATAACAATTACGAAGAACAAGTAATTGGAGCTAATTTGTTGCTAAATAAGGAAGAAATTGCATAACTTGTATTTCTTCTTTTTTTTGTATATAATTATCGTAGGATGATGAATATGAGATATATAAAAGATATAGATATTAAAAATAAGAAAATAGTTTTACGTTTAGATTTAAATGTAACTATAAAAAATGGTGTTATTTTAGATGATACTAAAATAGTAAAGTCTTTAGAAACAATAAATTATTTATTAAATAATAATTGTCATATACTAATGATGAGTCATCTTGGCAAAATAAAAACGGAAGATGATTTAAAAACTAATTCTTTAAAAGTTGTCTGTGAAAGATTAAGTAAACTACTAAATAAGGAAATAATTTTTGTTGAAAATCCAGTTGATTCTAAAATACCAAATATATTAGATGAGCATCAACTAGTTTTACTTGAAAACACTAGATATATGGACTATCCAGATAAAAAAGAAAGTAAATGTGATTTAGAGTTAGCAAAATTTTGGGCAAGTGCAGGAGAGATATTTGTAAACGATGCATTTGGAACAAGCCATAGAAAGCATGCGTCTAATTATGGTATTTCTAAATATTTAGATTCATATTATGGATTGCTTTTTCAAAAAGAACTTGAAGGATTAAAACCTATTATTGGAAGTAATATAAAACATCCATTTACTGTTATTATGGGTGGAGCTAAGGTAGATGATAAAATAGATTTAATTAAATCCTTGTTAAAGAAGTGCGATTATCTTTTAGTTGGAGGTGGCATCGCTAATACATTTTTAAAGGCTAAAGGATATAACATAGGTGCTTCCTTATTAAATGAAGAAGCTTTGGCTAATGTTAAAGATATAACTGATATATATGCTGATAAAATTATTTTACCAGATGATGTAACTGTTTTGAGTAATGATAAAGTAATTACTTGTAACATTAAAGAGGTAAAAGATAATGATATCATTTATGATATAGGAGATAAAACTATAAAAGAATATCAATCATTTATAAATCAATCTGCAACCATATTTATAAATGGCACTATGGGATTATATGAAGATGAAAGATTTGCGACTGGCACACAAGAAGTACTAGCTATACTATCTCAATCAAAAGCTATAACGATTGCTGGTGGAGGAGACGCAGTTAGTTCAATTAATAAATTTAATTTAGCTGATGGTTTTGACTTTCTGTCTACTGGTGGAGGAGCAACACTTGAATATATAACAGATGAAAAAATACAATGTTTTGAGGAAAACCTATGATATTAGTACTTAACTTAAAAATGAATTTAACGAAAAATAGTATCTTAGAATATGAACAAATAATTCATAATAAAAAAGTAATTGTACTGCCACAATATCCATATTTAATATTTTTTAGCAGAGGTGGTTATTATTTAGGTAGTCAAGATGTTTCAAAATATTCTAAAGGAAGCTATACTGGAGAAGTGTGTGCCAAGGGATTGAAATGCTTAGGCGTAAAATATGTACTTGTTGGTCATTCTGAAAGAAAAAAATATTTTCATGAAGATGTTAAAGATTTTAAGATGAAACTACAAAATGTTATTGATAATGACATGACTCCAATTTATTGTGTTGATGAATCTTTAGATGATTATCAAAATGATAAGGAATTAACAAATATTGAAGAACAACTTGAAGCTATACCGGCCAGCTGTAAATACATAGTAATAGCATTTGAACCAAACTATTTAATTGGAACGGAAGATGCAATGGCCAATATTGATAAAGAACATTTAAAGAAAGTAATAAACAAGATAAAAGATTATTTAATAGAAAGAAATATCAACCATGCAATCATTTATGGCGGTGGAGTAAATGAAAATGTAATTGAAAAACTAGATGATTTACCTTTAGACGGATATATATTATCTTCTAATGCTTTGGATACTGAAAAGTTAAATACAATATTAGACAAATTAAAAATATGAAACTTCAAATAATTTGGAGTTTTCTTTAATGATGTTGTATAATTGATTACAGCGGTGATAGTATGAATGAATTAAAAGTAGGAGATAATCTAGAATTACATTGCTATAAACACAACGGCAAAATAAATAGCACATCAGATCGAATTACTATATTAGATATAAAAGATGATTATATTGTTTGTGGAGATTATAAGACTACAATAACGGATAGTGATGGTTCAACACGAAAGACAAAAGAACCGGCAATAATGTTTTTTTACAAAAATAGGTGGTTTAATGTATTAGCGCAATTTAAAAAACAAGGTTTGTTTTATTATTGTAATATTGCAACACCATATTTAATAGATGATAAAATTATAAAATATATTGATTATGATCTTGATTTGAGAGTGTTCCCAGATGGTGGATTTAAAATTTTAGATAAAAATGAATATAATTATCATAAGAAAATTATGCACTATTCAGATGAATTAGATGAGATTGTTAAAAGTGAGTTAAGTTCTTTGATAGAATTGAAAAGAGCAAACAAGGGACCGTTTGATAGAAATATCGTAAATGAATATTATGAAAAGTATATAAAAATTGCAGAAAATCTGTAATTTTTTTTGCGAATTGACCATAGAATATAGGGTAAAATGCAAAAAAACAACAAATTTTAAAAAAATGTAAAAAAAGTGTTGCATTTTATAAAAATAGAGTGTATATTATTAACTGTGCTTCGAAAGAAGACATCAAAAAGTGTCAATAAATAATTTTAAAAAAGTTTTTAAAAAAAGTATTGACAACTACTGAAAAGTACGATAAAATCAATATCGTGACTCAGCAAAAAAGATGTAAAGTGAGGCACAAAAAAAGGTGTAAATATCAAATTAAAAAAATGTCAAAAAAAGTGTTGACAATAAATTTAAAATTTGATATATTACTAATGCACTGGTCAAAACGACCTTGCAAAAACGATCTTTGAAAACTAAGTAAAATGTCAAGAAATTGAGTAGCTAGATTAAACTTAAATAATAAATTATTTTTTATGAGAGTTTGATCCTGGCTCAGGATGAACGCTGGCGGCATGCCTAAGACATGCAAGTCGTACGAAGTGGCCCAATGATTTATTTAGAAGCACGGAGAGCTTGCTCAAAGTGTGGAAGAATAATGATTTGGATTTTCCACTTAGTGGCAAACGGGTGAGTAACACGTGGGTTACCTACCTCCTAGATGGGGATACCAATTGGAAACGATTGTTAATACCGAATGTGATCTATGGATTAAAGAAGCCTTTAAAGCTTCGCTAGGAGATGGGCCTGCGGTGCATTAGATAGTTGGTGGGGTAATGGCCTACCAAGTCGACGATGCATAGCTGAACTGAGAGGTTGATCGGCCACATTGGGACTGAGACACGGCCCAAACTCCTACGGGAGACAGC
>CAKOJJ010000016.1 GCA_934089275.1 uncultured Bacilli bacterium | reverse complement strand
AAGAGATATTGTATACTTGTTAAAATTGGTTGTCTACGAACACCCTCAATTGTCTACTTTAAGTATAGCACTGCATGATGTCTATTTTTTGTAAATATCGTGTGAAGGCTTGACAAAATCGGGGGGGGTATTATAGACTGAAAATAGTTAGGGTAGGGATAGTATGAATGTAGATTTTAAAATCGCGACATTGGATGATGTAGAAGAAATCGTTGATTTATGTAATGAATGTTTTAACGAAAATACATCTTATGAATATGCAAAGGCAAGTTTTAGAAAAACTTTATTTGATGTTAATCAAATATATATTAATGGTTATATTGATGATGTACTTGTTGCTCACGTAAAAGTAACAATTATTCCAACAATGTATGAAGGAATGGATACATATGCAATATTAAACCATGTTTGTGTTAAACCAGAATATCGTAGACACAATGTAGCAACTCATATGTTAGACTTTGTAACTCAAATAGCAAAAAGTAGAAATTGTGTTGCATTAGAACTATGGAGTAAAAACTTTAGAGAAGCAGCACATGCTTGTTATAAAAATTATGGTTTTGAAGTTGTTGATGCAAAATTCTTTTCAAAGAGTATTTAGAGGTGTTTTATGAAGATAAGTAATGTTTATATAGGTGGTTGGTTTCAAAGAACAATGTTACAACTATCTGAAATTTATGATTTTTTAAGAGAAGCAAAAACTCAACTTGCTCTTGATCAAGATAAATTAATTGAATATCGTAAGAATTTACAAATTGGTAGAATTGATTATGGTGTTCAAGGCGAAGAATATATTGAATTTACAACTGCATTAAATATTAAGGTTAAAATATTTGAAGATGGTTTAATTATTTTAAATAATCATAATGTAAGTGAAGATACATTATTTGCTGATATTGATGCTTTAACAGATTATTATGAAAAGAAATTATCACCAGCATTCAGTTATTTATTTAGTTTAGGAGCACCTGTTCCAAAAGAACTTGCTCATATTGAAACAGTTTATCCATACTTTGTTGTTACTGAAAAAGCAACAAAAGAGGAAATGAATACTTTATTAACAAGAACTGATAAGCAAAAGTATTTTGAATTTGATAATGAAAAATATGATGTTATTAGAGGAGACGTTTATTATTTTATTAATAATAAGAAAGCAGAAGCTGAAAATATTGAAAGATATATTGAAGAACAAATATTTATAAGAGAATTTAAAGGTCAATTGCATAGATATTTAAATCTTCATAGAATTATTTGGGAAAAAATTGATAATGTTAAAGATCGTGCAAGTGTTAAAGGTGCTGATATAGTTTCATTTAACGCTAAACTTGAATCATATGCAAAAACAATAACTTTGATTGAAGGACGTATTAATCAAATGAGTACATATCTACCAACTCGTGAAAAAATTGCTAAAAGTGATAAAGAACTTGTTGAGTTTTTAAATATCTCAGGTTATAGATATGAAACTTTAAAAGATACGTTAGATTATATTAAACATTTATGGAGTATGACTAAAAACTATGTTTCATCTGCTCAAAAATTGTTCAATGGCTTAAAAAGTGATGTTAGTAACAAATCTATTAATAGTTTAACATTGGTTACAAGTATGAGTGCTGGTGCATCTGTAATTGGATTGCTTACAAAGAGTCAACCAGAATTTACAGTATTTGGTATAGTTTACTTCTTTATATTAGCTTTTATAGTTCTTTCTTTAAACAAATTCCTAAAATTTATTCAAAATAATAGAAGATATAAAGTTAATGATGTAGAACTTGATAAAAACATTAACTTTGACGATAAATAATGAAAAGATATATCGATTCGGTAAAAAAATTATTTGAAATAGCTAAAGGTAAAAGATTTGTTGTTATACAAATGTTTATAAGTTGTGGTCTTTATAATCTTTGTACTCTTTTACCTCCAATTGCTACATCAGGAATTATTGCTGTCATATCTGACGGCAATTTTAAGGGAATTTGGATTTATGTTTTAATGTATATAATATTTTATATAATGTATTTTTCATTTTTAAGATGGAATTCGGTTACATATACAAAACTTGCTGATTATTATCATATGGAAGTACAAAAACAATTATTTGATCATATTTCTAATAATGATTCTATATTTTCTAAGATATCAAAAGGTAAAATAGTTGATACTTGTAGTGATGATATCAGATATTTAGTTGATATTGTAAATGCAGCAAGTGAAGCTTTAATGCGTATAATTCAAATCGTAATTATTTGTATTATATTTATGTATTATAATATTTATATTGGTTTATTTGTTGTATTAATTGATCTAATTTATATTAAATTAATGAATGATAATTCTAAAAAAGTTTCTAAATATTATGAAGGTACAAGAAAATATGAGGATAAAATAATTGATACATTAAATCAAATGTTGGTAAGTATTAAACAAATAAAATCATTAAATATCATGCCAAATATTAATAAAAACTTGGATAAATCAAGAAAAAAATGGCGTGATGAATATTATAATAAGAGAAAACATTTATATAATAGATCATGTGTAATTCCATATCTTGTATATGTTGTTAAAATTGCACTTTATATTGTACTTGCTTATTTAGTTGTAAATGGAGTAATGAGTATTGATAAACTTGTTTTATTGATCGGATACTTTGAATTAATTGTTACATGTACGGATAAACTTCTTTCTTATCTTCTAGAACTTAGTAATTATGAAGTAAGAGTTAATAGAATAAAAACAATCCTTGATTATAAGGATGGAAGTGAAGCTGAATTTGGTGATATTGATAATGACTATATAAATGGTCTTGTTACATTTGAAAATGTTTCTTATGATATTAAGGGAAAACCAATTTTAAATAAAGTTTCATTTAAAGCTTATCCAAATGAAATTACTACGATTGTTGGACATTCTGGAAGTGGAAAAACAACAATTATTAATCTATTGTATAGACTTGCAAGAATTAATAAAGGTTCAATATATATTGATAATGAAAATATATATAGTTATACAAAAAAGGTTTATGCTTCTAATGTATCAGGAGTATTTCAAAAATCATTTGTTTTTAATATGAGTATTCGTGAAAATTTAGGTTTGGTGGATAATAATTTAGAACATCAAATTGATGCTTGTAAAAGAGTAGGTATCCATGATTATATTTCTAAATTACCTAAAGGATATAATACTGTTATCAGTGAAGAAAGCCATTTATTTACGGATGGTCAAATACAACTTTTAGCAATAGCTCGTGCTTTATTAACTAAAGCTGAAATATTACTATTTGATGAGGTAACAAGTAATATTGATCAAGCATACACAAGCGAGATTGGTCTTGTTTTAAGAGATTTAAAAGCTGATCATACAATTCTTATGATTACTCATAAACCCGAGATGATGGAGCTTGCTGATAAGATAATTGTATTAGATAAAGGTAAAATTATTTGTAAAGGTAAAAATGAAGATGTATATGAAAAATGTGCATTATATCGTGATTTACGAAATAGAACATTTGCTAGTATCAGTAAAAATGATGATTAAGAGTTTTTTAACTCTTTTTTGTTTGCTTAGATAGTTAAAAGATAGTATACTAAGTTTATGAATTGGGTGAAAACATGAAAAAAACTTTGAAAAACATCAGTTATTCAATATGTGCAGCTTTTGCTTTATTTATAAGTATCGCTTCATTTAAAAGTTTAGATTTAAATAAGTTAAGTCTTCTTTATAAAACTAATGTTTTTGGAATGATGATTATATTTGCTTTGGTTATAAGAGTTTTATTCAAAGATAATATTCGTGTATCAAAGTCAAAAAAGGTTTTGTGTGCTTTATTTACATGCTTTATGATAATTGGAGAATGTGCATCAAGTATAGGTAATATAATGCTTATATTTAAAAATGCAGCAACAATCGCGATGACTATTTTAAAATCAATTGGTTATTACACTATTTTTAAAATTTGTTTTTATTATTTAGATTTATTTTTAAATGGTTTTAAGAATAAGAATATGAAAATTAAAAATTCTAAAATACTAAAATTTTTAAAGATATTTGATGAAAAGCCTTTTTTAACATCTTTTATTGTAATACTTTTATTTTTTAGTATTTATATTATAGCTTTTTATCCAATTGTATTATCGCCTGATCCATCAAATCAAATACTTCAATATTATAATGTTAAAACAGATTATGTTGATTGGGCAATACTTAGAAATGAAAATGTATTTATGACAAATCATCACCCAGTTATGCAAACATTTTTAATTGGTTGGTGTATTGATTTTGGTAGAATGATTTTAAATGATAATTTTGGATTGTTTATATATACAATGATTCAAACTTTAATTTATGTATCAACTCTTGCTTATACAATTAAATTCTTAAAGAATAATGGAGTATCTTTAAAATTAAGATTTGTTCTTTTACTTATATATTCTTTAGTTCCTCATTATGCATTTTATACAGTTTCTGCTGTTAAGGATACCTTGTATACAGCATTTATGATATGGCTTATTTTATTTATGCTTGATATAGTTAGAAATTATAAGGATAAAAGCATTAGTTGGAAATATATTTTATTTATAACTTTAATAGTAACTTTAATGAGTTTAATGAGACACAATGGGTTATATATTGCTATAATCTCATTTATTGCTTTGATGATTTTTACTAGAAAAAATGCTTTTAAATTATTGTTATCATTATTTCTATTTTCTGGAATAGTTATTAGTTTTAATAAAGTTCTTGTTCCTTATTTAGGCATAGCTGATGCGAGCATAAGAGAAACTTTATCTGTTCCTTTTCAACAAACTGCTAGATTAGCAAAATATCATGATGATGGAATAAGTGATGAGGACAAGAAAATAATTGATAAAGTTTTAACTTATGATACGTTAGCAAGTAGATATAATCCAAGACTTGCAGATGCTGTAAAAAATGAATTTAATAAATATACAACAAAAGAGGAATTGAAAGATTACTTTAAAGTTTGGTTTAAATATTTAACTAAATATCCAATTACTTATATCAATGCGACTATTGATAATACATATGGTTATATTTATCCAAATCAACATTACTGGTATGTATATGATACGTATGATAAAAGAGTAGTTAAAGCTGGAGCTGTTGATTACCATTTTAATAAATCTACTAAGTTTATGAGAGATTCACTTGTTTTTTATGAAAGTGTATTCCCTTATTTACCAGGTATAGGTTTAATTAGTTCAATTGGTTTTTCAACGTGGATAGTTCTTATTTTAAGTGTTTATGTAAAAAAGAAAAAATATTTAATTGCTTATATTCCACTTTATTTATCTATTCTTATTTGCTTTATATCACCAGCAAATACGTATTTTAGATATGCAATGCCATATATGTTTATATTACCAACATTAATAATTTTAAATATTCAAGAGTATAGGAGTGAAAAAAATGAAAAAAAATGAAGAAAAGAAAATTGCTGTTTTAATACCATGTTATAACGAAGCAAAAACGATTGAAAAAGTTGTAAAAGACTATAAAAAAGTTTTACCTGAGGCAACTATATATGTTTATGATAACAATTCAAGTGATGGAACCGATAAAATTGCAAGAGATGCTGGTGCAGAAGTTGTTTATGAATATCGTCAAGGTAAAGGAAATGTTATTAGAAGCATGTTTAGAGATATCGATGCTGATTGTTATTTAATGATTGATGGAGATGATACATATCCAGCTGAAAATGCTCGTGAAATGTGCGATTTAGTTTTAAATGGACGTGCTGATATGGTTATTGGAGATAGACTTTCAAGTACCTATTTTGAAGAGAATAAAAGACCATTTCATAACTTTGGAAATAGAATCGTAAGATTTTTAATCAATAAGATATTTAAAAATAATGTTAAAGATGTAATGACTGGATATCGTGCATTTTCATATGATTTTGTTAAGAATTTCCCAGTTTTATCTAAAGGATTTGAAATAGAAACAGAGATGACTATTCATGCTGTAGATAAGAACTTTAAATTAATTGAAATACCAGTTCAATATCGTGATAGACCTGAAGGAAGTGTATCTAAACTTAATACTTATTCTGATGGTTTAAAAGTTCTTAAAACAATTGGAACTTTATTTAAAGAATATCGTCCTGCAGTATTCTTTGATATATTTGCAATTTTATTCTTTATAATTGGTGTTATTTTAGCAATACCTGTATTTATTGAATACTTTAAAACTGGGTTAGTATTGAAATTCCCAAGTTTAATATTTGCTTGTTTCTTAATTACATTATCGCTTCTTTTATGGATTGCTGGTGTAATATTACAAGTAATAGTGAAAAAAAATAAGCAAATGTATGAGCTTATGTTTATTAGAAATAAAAAATAGTTCACTGAATGTGAACTATTTTTTTATCTTGGATAATTATTATGAGTTTCTAAATCACTTGGCTGAATTGGGTTATCTGATTTAATGTCTGGAAAATTAAATGGCTCAAAAAGTTGATCAACATTTTGAGTTGGATAAACAGTTTCACGTTTTTCTTCTTGAAGATCATCTAATAAAGCTTGAGTTTCATCTTTTGTCATAGATTCGTCTTCAACATCAAAAATTGGTTTATCTTCATCCATAGTTTTTAATTCGTCATAATTGATTCCTAAGTTTTCACAGTTTAGTCTATCAATAAATTCACGTAAACTATATTTGTTTCCTTCTATTAGCTCATTATAAATTCTTTTTAATTCATTACAGTAAGCTTCATATTTTTGACGATCCTCTCTTTTAGTTTCATCAAGTTTTTGAATACTTCTTTTTATATCGTCGATGCTTAATCTAATGTTTTCGAAAGAAATTTTACAACCTGCAAGACCACCACGATATGATTCCCATACCTTCTTCATCATAATTTCCATTAAATTATTTGTATCAAAATACTCTTTTGGTAATTCCATATTATCACCTATCCTATAAGAATTATAACAATAATTTTATTTTAATTCAATGTAAAATAAATGTAATTGTATTATAAAATACGTGTGTTTATGCTAAACTTATAATGGAGGTTGATAACATGGACGAATTAAAAGAAGAACTTGAACTTTTAGAAGAGTTGGATGAACTTATTGCAACTATGGAAGAAGACGACAAGAAGGATGATAAGCAAGATGGAAAAGGCGAGTAGAGAAGTAAATCCAGAATTAGAAGATTTTAAACAATTAGTTACTGATTTAGCTAAATATAGAAATAACCCGGATATAGATCCAGAAACTAAAAGGGTTATTCAAGATCTTTCAGTGACTTTGCGTTATCAACTTGAGTTTGATCTTATGAAAAAATTGGTTTCTGAAAGTCCTTCATTAAAAGATGCAGAAACTTTATTAAAAAATATGATTGATAAAATAACTTTGTATAAAAATTTATTAATTGATGAACATGTTAAATCGGGTAGTTCGGAAATGAATATTCGTACTAGAATTAAATTGAAAGCTTTGGAAAGAAGTTTAGAAAGATTAGAACTTTTAAATGAGACTCTTAAAAATCGAAATTTCAATTCTTATGTTATCGCGATGAATAATCAAGTAAGTAGCACAAGACAATTGATAGCAATTATTAAACAAGTATTAACAGATGGCTATGATAGTTACTTTTCAACTGAATTAATTAAAGGTGATGTAGTCGATGAAAATATAATGACGATTATATATTCGATTATGAGAGATAAGGAACTATTTGAACAACTAAAAGTTTATGTTGATGAAGAAAAAAGAATTGAACAAATGAAAGCTAATAATGAGAAAGAAAAGAAATGTTATGAAGTTTTAAAACAAAGCGTAAACTATACAACTTTCTTTAAAAGATACATTACTCTTTCTCCTAGATTAAGTGAATTAGATGGAACAGAAGCAGAATTAAAAACATCTTTAAATGAAGATTATTCTCAAGAAAAAGATTTATCTAGTCAAGCTTATTCTAGAGCCTTATATAAAAATCAATTAAGAAAATTGGAAAAAGATATAGTGCAAAAGGAAGAACAATTGAGGAAAATTGGACTACAAAGAAGAGAATATGAAATTGCTGAACAAAAATTAAGAGCAGCTGGATTTGGTGAAATACTTGATGCTTTTCAAACCAAAATTATATTAGCAAATGATGTATATGAAAAATTTGCAATTTATATTAAATCAAAGGCAAGTTCGGATGCTTTTGATATAGAAAAATTTTTAAAATCATTTGAAGAAAGACTTTATTTAAACGAAAAACAAGTTGAGATTTCTGAACGTAAATTAGAAGCTTCTTTAGATTCAAAATATCCACTTGCTAGAAAGTTAATTCGTGAATTTCATGCTGATGCTAGAAAGATTGTGGAATTGTTTAGCTCTGACGATGATATGTCAAAAGTTATTGCTTTTTATGTTTTAGATTTATTATGTTCTTCTAAAAAATTTGATATGTCTGAACTTAATGAAGGTTTTCCTTATTCAAAAGAACTACCAGAAATTACTAATAAAATAGAAGAAAGCTTATCAAACGAAATAAAAAAAATAACAGAAGAAGCAGTAAAAGTAGAAAATGATGCTGATCGCGTAATGCGAGTTTCTTAATTTTTCCTTACTAAAAAATTTTTAAAATGTTATAATTATCATTGAGGTTAGATAAAATGAAAAAAGAAAATAAATATATCAACAAAGATATATCAATATTGGAACTTGATGATAATATTAATAGTTTACTTAAAGCAAATGAAATAAAAACTGTAAATGATTTATGGTTAAAAACAAAAAAAGAATTAAAAAGTTGTGGTTTAAATGACAAAGATATAAAATATGTTTCTATAAAATTACAATTAATTGGTTTAGATTTAAATAAGAAAATGTACTAATTTGTGTATACTTTCTTATTTTTTTTTGCTATACTGATTATAGTAGACAAGTGTGGTTGGAGGAAATGCTATGGAAGAAAAAATTACAAAGGAAAAGCTATTTGAAAAGAGTGATGCTTTAAATAATTATATTACTGATGCTCTTTCAATATATTCTGGTCTTAGGAAAACAGAACTAACTGGTGTTGAAGGCTTTAAGTATGCTGCAAGAAAAAAAGATGACCCTACTCAAATAAACGAAAAATCTTTTTCAGCATTTTTTAATAAAATTCTTGTTATTCATTATTTACAAAAAAATAATATAAATATTTTTTCTATGTCTGATGAAGAAAGAAAAAAATTTCAAGCAGAAATAAGTGAAAAAATATTTAATTCAATAATAAGTGAAGATAGAAAACAAATTGTTCTTAAAAGCGATGAACTAAGTAAAGATAGTATTGATTATGAATTTGTAGTGAACACTTTTAAATATTTAGAAATAAACGCTTTTGAAGGTCTTTATAATTTAGCTCAAAAAGCTAATATTCCTTATTACATGGCAATCAGTTCAGATTTTTCTGTTAGTTTTAATGACACTATTACAATTGGTTGTTCAAAGGAATATTTAGATCAAACTTTAGCTGTTTTAAATGAGTTTGTTGCAAAAAGTTCTGATGTTTTATTAGCGCCAATGAGATTTGTAAAACCTATTGATAATGTAGTTGGTTTTAGAGAAGTGTCTCACGAGAATACAGATGTTTATAATGAAGTTTACAATTCTCTTATTAAAGCAATTGATGATACTTTAGCTGCATATGGACAAGTTCCAGAAAATGATTTGGATCGTTATAAAAAGTTAGATGCATTTTCATTGAATGATGCTAAAGCTATGTTAATTGAAAATTTAAAACATAATTTAATGAATTCTAGATTGGATTTAGAACATTATGGTTCTCTAAAAAAATTTGAACCAGAAGTTCAATTAGATGAAACTGTTATAAGAGTAGCAAAACCAACTGTGGCTTTTGAAGAAACAAAAGATGTAACTTCAGTAGAACCAGTAATTGAAGAGCCTCAAATAGAGACACCTAAGTTAAATGAAGAAAATAGTTCTTCTGAACTTGATTCAACAGAAAAAGCTCTTGATGATTTCTTGAATTCAATATTACCTAATAATTCAACTGAAGAACCAAAGAATAGTGTATCTCCTGAGGAAATAGAAAATCCAGTTTCTTCTTCTCAAAATGATGAGAATGCTTCAGTAAGTGAATCAACTGATTTAACGCATGAAGAGATTGATGCTTTATTAGATGAAATGCAACTAGAAGAGGAAAAGAAAAATTTTGAAACAAGATCTAAGAAATATCAAGCGTTTGTTAATGATATCAATATTTTAAATACTAAAATATATTATGAAGGTGTACAAATGAGTCTATTAAATTATCTTGATGATATTGATATATTAAATAAAATACCAGTTGATGCAACAATAACAACAGCAAATGGTAAAAAAACTGGAGAAGAATTTATAAGAGACTGCGTAATTCCTTATGCATTAAATAAACCTGATAATGATTTAGACTCAATAATGACTGCTTATGGAGCTAAAATTGTTAAAGAAAAACCAAGTATTCTTGCTAGATTATTTAAATAGTTGATTAGTAAACGCGAAAAAATACTTTCTACATATTAAATAGTAGGAGGTATTTTTTATGGAAGAAATTATTGAATTTTTAATAAATAATGGTTTGCAATTATTATATTTATTACTAACAACTTTTGTTTCTTATTTAACTATAAAAATCAAAAATTTATATAATAAATATGTAACCGATGAAATGAAAAAAAGTATTACAGAAATATGCGTAAATGCATGTGAACAATTATATACAGGAAATGATTCTGAAGAAAAATATAATTTAGCATTTAATAATATTAAAACTATGTTGAAAAACAAAAATATAAAAATGGATGATACCGAAATAAAATTGATGATTGAATCATTCTGTCATAACTTTAGAAAGGATGATAAGAATGAAGAGTAAGAAAACTCGTCAAATAATGTTTTTTCAACTTGGTTATTATGATGGAAAGTTTGATGGAATCTGGGGTAAAAAAAGTAAAAAGGCTACATTAGAATTTCAAAAAGATAATAACTTAAAAGAAGATTCAATATATGGACCTAAAACAGATAGAAAACTAGCTCAAGTTTATAAAAAATTTATGACAGGAAATGCAAATGAAGAAGATTTTACTAAAACAGGCTATTTTAAAGTAGGGGAAATTGCATGTAATGACCGATGTGGATATGAAACAATAAAAAAGCAATTACTATATAATTTGTATGCTTTAAGATATCAATTTAATCAACCTATGTATATTTCTAGTGGTTGTCGATGTGAAAAACATAATAAAAGGGTTGGTGGAGCTAAAACTAGTCGTCATTTCAATAAGGAAAATGGAACAAAGGCAATAGATTTCTATAATAATAAAACTAAAAGCTTATCATATAGAAAAAAAATAATAGACTTTTGGATAAATTATATGCCAAATAGTCGCTATGGATATTGCAACAATTATAGTAATTTAAATGGAGTTAAGGGTAAGAAAAAAGTTTCAACAATGGGTAATTCAATTCATATTGATGTTAAATAAAGAATTGTTAATATAAACCTTATAATAAGAATAATTAATTAAGACTGAGTAATCAGTCTTTTTATGTTATAATACTTTAGGAGAGAATAGTTTATGAAAATGATAGTTTTTGATTTAGATGGTACTTTATTAACAAGTAATAAAACTATAAGTGATAAAAGTAGAACTTATTTAAAAAAGTTAAAAGAAATGGGATATGTGACTGTTATAGCAACTGGAAGAATGTTTGAGTCTATGAAAGATGTTGTTCAGGATTTTGGTTTTGCTGATTATATTATTACCGATACTGGTGCAACATGCTATGATTCAGGAAAGTCTGAAATTGTATTTGCAAATCCAATAGATGTTGATGCTGCTAAAAAATTAAAACAATATTATTCTGATAAATGTAATTATATAGATATTTGTACTAAAGAAAAAATTTATAAGTATACAAAAAATAAAAGAAACTCTTTTGAGAGTTATATAGAAGTAGAAACTGATTGGAATTCTATTTTTGAAAAATGTGGCGATATATATCATATTACAATTTCGATGAATGCAAATGAATATGTTATAGATGTTTATAAAGATTTAAAAGAACAATTTTTAGATTTAAATATCATTATTATGCAAGATTCTTATTCTAATAAGCAATGGATTGAAGTTTTTAAAAAGGGGACATCTAAATATAATGCGATTTCTAAACTAGCTAATATTTTAAACATTAACAATAAAGATATTATTGCTTTTGGTGATGGTTTAAATGATTTAGATATGTTAAAGAATTGTGGTGTTGGAGTTGCTTTAAAAAATGCCTTACCTGAGGTAAAAGAAGCAGCTGATTATGTTACACAATATGATTATGATAACGATGGAGTTATTGAATTTTTAAAGAAATATTTAAAAGTTAAATAAAAAAAGATTATTCATATATTTAGAATAATCTTTTTAAAATTAAATATATTTTTTACTATTTTAAATTTAAAGTTTTTTGATCAGCATCTTCATTAGAAAGATTTTGAAATTCATCTTCACTTATTTTTTCTGTTTCGATTTCAGTTCCGTTGTAGTAATAATATTTATAATAAATTTTATCTTTGTTTATGTATTTTACAAATGGCCAAACTGGAACACTTATATCAGAGTTAACACTAACACAAGAAATTTCACCATTTTGATCAACTATGATTAAATCAATAACACTACTAATTTGATTAGCATATACTCCTGCTTCTAAGTAATCGGATTCTAGTCTTCTTTTTTCATCAATTTTACCTTGTGCAGTTCCATTAACACCAAGGCTATAACCACTAATAAATGTATCATTTTGACCTTCAATATGATTGCTTCCGACATAACTAGTTTCATCAGAAATTGGGAAACCAAGCATCAATGAGTTATGGATTCTATCGTCCATTGTATCTTGTAAAATGCCATTATAGTAAGCATCATGAGCAACTATTTTTGTATCAGTATGAACATTATCAATATATACTGCCATATCACTTGGAAGATTTTCAGTAGCAATTTCCATAACTATATCTTTGTCATCAGTAATTGTCCATTTTTCACCATCAGTTAAATCGAATTTGTAATTTACAACTAAGTTAAAGTCGTTATTTGGTACATCAATAACTTGAGTTACACCATTTTCTAAAGCATCATTATCGTTTTGATCTAATGTTGAATATTCAATATCTCCATTAGTAGATAATTCTGTACTACAACCGGTTACAGATGCTGCTATAGCACTAGATAAAGCTAAACCACAAAATTTTACTTTTAAAGCCAATAAATTATTTCTCTTTTTCATTTTTTTCCACTCCTTTTCTTTTATGGGACGTATTGTATCATAAAAAAGTCGAAATATCAAATATTCCGTTTGTGTAGTTCTTAACCATTCTTGTTTTATTGTATATAAAATGATAAAATACAAATAATTAAAAGGGAGGTATTTATGTTTAAATTAGTTTCAAAATATAAACCAAATGGTGATCAACCTGAAGCTATTAAAGAACTTGTAGATGGTGTAAATGCTGGTGTACGTGATCAAGTTCTTTTAGGTGCAACAGGAACAGGTAAAACATTTACAATTGCTAATGTTATTGAAAAAACAAATCGTCCTACTTTGGTTTTAGCTCATAACAAAACTTTAGCAGGACAACTTTATTCAGAATTAAAAGAATTATTTCCTGAAAATCATGTAGAATATTTTGTATCTTATTACGATTATTATCAACCTGAAGCATATGTACCTTCAAGTGATACTTATATTGAAAAGGATGCAAGTATTAATGATGAAATAGATGAATTAAGACATTCAGCAACAAGTGCTCTTTTAACTTATGATGATGTTATAGTTGTATCAAGTGTTTCATGTATATATGGAATAGGAGATCCTGAGGATTATAAAAATCATATGTTAATACTTACTAAAGGAGATACAATTGCTAGAAATGATCTTTTAAATCGTTTAATTGATATGAATTATGAAAGAAATCAAGTTGATTTTCATAGAGGTACTTTTCGAGCTAATGGAGATACAATTGATATAGTCCCAATAGCTGAAAAGAAAAATGGAATTCGTATTGAACTTTTTGGAGATGAAGTTGATAGAATTAGTGAATTTGATATTTTAACTGGTACAATTATAAAATCCAAAAAAAGTGTTACTTTATTTCCAGCAACTCATTTTGTTACCAATAAAGATAAGCTTGAAGAAGCATGTAATAGAATTGAAGATGAACTTCATAAACGTGAAAAAGAATTGATTGATAACAATAAACTTTTGGAGGAACAACGTCTTAGAGAAAGATGTGAATATGATATAGAAATGCTTCGTGAAACAGGATTTTGTCATGGAATTGAAAACTATTCAAGGCACCTTGCTTTAAGAGCAGAAGGTGAAACTCCATCAACATTGATAGACTTTTTTCCTAAAAACTTTTTACTTGTAATAGATGAATCACATGTTACAGTTCCTCAAATAAGAGGTATGTATAATGGAGATAGAATGCGTAAACAAACATTAGTTGATTATGGTTTCCGTTTACCAAGTGCAATGGATAATAGACCACTTAAATTTGATGAGTTTAATAAAAAGGTTAATCAAGTAATTTATGTTTCAGCTACTCCAGGTGATTATGAACTTGAACTTGTAAATGGAAAATGTGCTGAACAAATCATTAGACCAACTGGACTTTTGGATCCAACTATTGAAGTTAAAAAGACTGAAGGTCAAATAGATGATTTAATAAGTGAAATAAGAACTAGAATGGAAAAGAATGAAAGAGTTCTTGTTACTACACTTACAATACGTATGGCAGAAGAATTAACATCTTATCTAAAAAGTGTTGGAATAAAAGTTCAATATCTTCATAGTGAAGTACATACTCTTGAACGACTTAAAATTATAAGAGAACTTCGTATGGGAAAATATGATTGTTTAGTTGGTATCAATCTTTTAAGAGAAGGAATTGATTTACCTGAAGTTTCTTTAATTGCTATAATGGATGCTGATAAACAAGGTTTCTTAAGAAGCGATAGATCACTTATCCAAATAATTGGTAGATGTGCACGTAATGCCAATGGACATGTTATAATGTATGCTGATACTATAAGTGAATCGATGGATAAAGCTATAAAAGAAACTGAAAGAAGACGAAGTATTCAAGAAGAATATAACCGTGTCCATGGAATAATTCCTAAAACAATTGTAAAAGAAATAAAAGAAGTAATCAGTAATACTGATGAAGAAAAGATAATTGAAAATAAAAAGATGAGTAAAAAAGATAAAGAATTAATCGCTGAAAATATTGAACGTGAGATGAAAGAAGCAGCTAAAAATTTGGATTTCGAACGTGCAATGGAACTTAGAGATATATTGTTTGAACTTAAAAGTCAATAATTCTTTTTTTCTTTAAGATTTTATGGTATTATTTAATTGGAAAAGGGATTGGTGTTATGAAAAATGTAAGTTATGAGAATAAAGTTGTTTTAAGCTTTATTGATTTTGTGTTATTTATCCTTAAATGGTTATCTTTATGTGCTTGTGTAATTTATACAGCACTTACAATAGGTTTTGCCATCATGAATTTAATTGAACATACAAGTGAAATTAGTAATTTCTTTGTATCTATGGTGTCTGCTGTAACTGGATATTCTTTTAGTGAGGCATCGGTTTTAATAAGTAGAATTGGTAAAACAAATGCTTTAATCGGAACACTTTTTTTAGGAACAGCAGTATCATTAAATAATCTATTTATTTATATGATATCAACAAGATTAAAAGCTTTATTTAATTCGTTTATGGCAGGAAATTTATATACTAAAGAAAATTTAAAATTAATGGATCAAGTTATTCCACTTTCTTTATTACTAGCAATTATTTTACCAATTGTAAAATTCTTTGTAGTAATTTCTGTTGGAATGTTAGATTTTACAAATATAAGTTTATTCGGATTTATATTCTTATTTGTATCAATGGTTTTAAAAATGTTAATTGAAAGTGGATACGATTTAAGTGTTCAATTAGAAAAGAAGAGTTTAGAATTATCAAATTTAAAAGCAGATGATACTGATAAAAGAATCGAAACTTTAAAAGAACAAATTAAAACTGAAAAAGTAAAAAAGAAGACTACTGAAGTAAAAGAAGAAAAAGAAGATAAACCAAAAAAGAGAAGATACTATAATAAAAATAAAAAAACTGCTACAAAAACTAAGTAGTAGTTTTTAATGTAGAATAGAGGTAGTAGAAATGGAACCAATTTATGTTTTTGGGCATAAAAATCCTGATACAGATACTGTATGTGGTGCGATTGCCTATGCATATTTGAAAAATAAATTAAATATTAAAGCTGAACCTAAAGTTTTAGGTTCAATTAATAAAGAAACAGAATATGTTCTTAATTATTTTAATGTAGAAAGACCAGCTTATTTAAATGATGTTAAGGTTCAACTTAAAGATGTTAATTATCATAAAAATTTCATGCTAAATGAAAATAAACCTATAATAGATGCTTTTAATGTAATGAATGTTAATGCTATAACAGGTATTCCTTTGGTTGATGATAATAAGAAATTCAAAGGATATGTTTCTTTAAAAGAAGTAGCAGCTGATATGATATATAATGAAAATTTGTTGGTTGATACAGATTTTAGTAATTTGGTAAGTGTACTTGATTCTAATGAATATTTAGAATTTGATGAACATATTACAGGTTATGCTCATGCAGCTACTTTTGATGATGAAACTTTTATTAATAATATTGAGATTGATAATGAATCTATTTTGATCGTTGGAGATAGAGAAAAATTAATTAAATATGCGATAGAAAAAGGCGTTAAACTAATTATTTTAGTTAAATCTAAAAGTATACCTGACAAATTAAGAAAATTAGCAGCTGAAAACAAGATTAACGTTATTTGTAGTTCGAAAAGTTCATTTAAAATTGCTCGTGTATTGTGTCTAGCTAATCCTATAAAAACAATTAAAAGAGGACAAAAAACTGTTTTCTTTAATGAACTTGATTATTTAAGTTACTTTAAAGATGAAACAAATAAATTGAAACATACAAATTATCCAATTGTTAATAATAAAGGTGTTTGTCTTGGTATGCTTCGAACAATTGAAGCTCATGAAGTTAGAAGAAAAAAAGTTATATTAGTTGATCATAATATGACAAGTCAATCTGTAGATGGTCTTTATGAATCAGAGATACTTGAGATAATTGATCACCATAATATTGGAGATATAAACACTTCAGCACCAATCAACTTTAGAAATATGGCAGTAGGATCTGTTAATACAATAATTTATTTAATGTATGTTGAAAACAATGTTAAGATTCCTTCTAGTATAGCAGGACTTATGTTAAGTGGAATAATATCTGATACCCTTCTTTTACAAAGTCCAACAACTACTGACCTTGATAGAAAAGTTGCTAAAACTTTGGCGTCAATAGCTAAAGTTAATTTAAATAAATATGGTCTTGATATGTTAGAAAGTGGAGTAGATATAAAAGATTTAACTGCTAATGAAATTGTCTTTAAAGATATGAAAAATTATAAAATAAATGAACATTCCATGGCAATTGGTCAAGTATTTACAACTGACTATAAGTTATTTAAGGATCGTGAAAGTGAATTAATTGAAGAATTAAATAGAGTAGCTGCTAATCAAAATTTAGTACTTTGTGCACTTTTTGTAACTAATTTCTTAACTAATGATTCAAATATTTTATACTCTGATAACTCTAAACGTATACTTGAACAAGCATATAATATTGATGAGTTAACTCAAGGAACTTTAATTAAAAATGTAGTTTCAAGAAAGAAACAAATGGTGCCTTGTATAATGGATGTTGTAGAACATTTATAAAAAATATAACTATTTTATAAGCTTTAGCATATGATATTAGTGTAGCAGATTTGCATTTTTTCTATATTTTTGCTATAATTCTATTTGTGTGGTGCATTATGCTAGTCATTACACTATTTGAAGGTAGGGCTAAAAATCTACCAATTGTACAAATGAGACTTCATGTATTTGCTTCTTCTGCCCAAGTTGGGGTGAATATATGATTTAAAATCTAAGGAAACTTCATAATGGCATATGAAAACATTCCTTTTATTGCCTCACTTATACAAATAATGATTAACGTACATGATGTGAGTGATTACTAGGGATATTATTTGAAATAGTAATTGCAAAAGCATATAAGGATAGTCACTTATGTTAGGGAAAACCTCTAGCGTGTATATATCGTAGGTATTAAAGTGCGGACTAAGTGGTAATCGAGTAGTTAGACCGGCAACGCCTAGCTGCTTCATTTAAAACGAAAGTGCTTTAGGGTAACCGAAAGTATGAAAGTAGAGAAATTCAACTCGACCAAAGCCGTAAAATTGATCTATGATATACCATACAACTATACTTTAATTTTTGGGGAAAGCCGGATTAAAGTTTTTTTTTGCAATATTTTTGATATAATTAAGGTAGGTGATAATATGGAAAAGAAATGGATTATTAAAGTTTTTATTTTAACATTTGTTTTATCGGTTTGTTTTAGTTCTATTACTAATGTTTTAACTGCTTCTTTAAATGATATATTTTTAATTATTATTTTATTATTAGTTATTGGAATAGGTATTTTATTTGATATAGTTGGTACGGCAACTATGAGTGCCAATGAAGCATCATTTCATGCAATTGCTAGTAAAAAAATAAATGGTGCGAGAGAAGCAATAAATATGCTTAAAAACAAAAATAAAATATCAAGTATATGTAATGATATCATTGGAGATGTTTGTGGAATTATTTCTGGTGGGTTAGGTGCTGTTATTGCTATATCCTTATCTACTAATACTGGATTTAACAGTGTCGTTGTATCAGTTTTGGTTTCAGCATTTATCTCATCATTAACTGTTGGTGGAAAAGCAATATTTAAAAGTATTTCTATTAAAAATGCCGATAATATTATTTTTGGTGTTGGAAAAGTAAAACATTTTTTGAGGTTAAAATAATATGAAAAAGGTTTTTTATCTATTTGTTTTTCTTTTCTTTGTTGATCTTATTATGATTATAACTGGATTTAGTAGTAGTTTTGATAATGCTATATCGTTATTTTTTTCAGTACATAATAATATGATTTTAACTAATATTTTTAAAATTATATCGTTTATTTGTAGTCCAAAATTTATGATTATTTTAAATGTTTTATTGTTTATTTTTATAATTGTAAAGAAGAAATATAAATTATCAATTATTGTTTTATCAAGCGTTTCAAGTGTAATATTTAATAATTTGGTCAAAATAATTATTAAAAGAGAAAGACCTAATTATTTAAGAATGGTTATAGAAAAATCATATTCTTTTCCTTCAGGTCATTCAATGATATCGGTTTTGTTTTTTGGAAGCATTATTTATTTAGTTAATAAATATAATGTAAAACATAAAAAGTTAATAACTTTTAGTTTATCAACATTTATATTGTTGGTTGGAATATCTAGAATATATTTGGGAGTACATTATTTAACTGATGTTGTTGGGGGATATCTTTTAGGTCTTGTTGTCTTATTTTTAATTATTCATATATTAGAAAGGAAAAAACTTGTATGAAAGCACTTATAACAGGAGCTTCTAGTGGAATAGGTAAAGATATTGCTTGTATATTAAGTGATCTTGGATATGATCTAATAGTTGTTGCTAGAAGAAAGACTATTTTAAATGAATTAAAAAAGAAAGTTAAAACGAATGTTTTAGTTATACCTTTGGATTTATCGGAAGAGGATAATCTTGAAACATTGTGGAATGAAGTTAAAGATGAAGATATCGATGTTTTAGTCAACAATGCAGGATTTGGTTTATTTGGAGAATTTGATAAAACAGATTTAGATACTGAATTTAAAATGATAGATGTTAATATTAAAGCAGTGCACTATTTAACTAAGAAGTTTTTAGTTAAGTTTAAAGAGAAGGATTCAGGACATATTTTAAATGTTGCATCTTCTGCAGGATTTATGGCTGGTCCAAAGCTAAGTACATATTATGCAACTAAAAATTATGTATTAAGACTTACAGAAGCTATATATGAGGAATTAAAAGTTGATAAAAGCAATGTAAAAATATCTTGTTTATGTCCAGGTCCAGTTGATACTGAATTTAATAAAGTTGCTCATGGAGAATTTCATACATCATCTTTATCAAGTGAATATGTTGCTAAGTATGCTGTTAAAGAAATGTTTAAAAATAAATTGTATATTATTCCATCATTTAAAATGAAGGCAGTTGTTTTTCTTACAAGATTTACTCCTAGAAAATTACTTCTTAAAATAACTTATAAAATTCAAGATAGAAAGAGTCGTGTTTAACGACTTTTTTTATGTAAAGTGATTTTTTTAAAACGTTTAAATTAATGATGTTGTGCTATAATTTAATGTAGGAGGCTTAGTATGAAATGTGTTAAGATAGTTGGTCCAAGAAAGCTTGAAAAAGCTGAAATGGAATATCCAGAAAAAAAAGAAAAAAGAGTAATTATAGATGTAGAAAAGGCAGGAATTTGTGGATCTGATATTCATAATTTTGAATCAGGTGAACCGGTTGGTTTAGTAATGGGACATGAATTTGCTGGAGTAGTAGTTGACCCAGGTTCAAGAAACGACTTAAAAGTAGGAGATCATGTTACTGCTTTACCAATATCACCATGTAGAAAATGTTTTGCATGTAAGTCAGGTAATCCTCAATATTGTTCACATACATGGGAGGATGCTTTGGGACTTGCACTTACTAATCCAGGAGCATATTCTGAAAGAATAAGTGTTGATGCATCATTAGTTGTAAAAATGCCAGAAAACGTCTCTTTTGAAGAAGGTGCAATGGTTGAACCTACTGCAGTTGGATTACATGCTATTCATTTAGCTGATATCAAAGTCGGCGATAAAGTTCTTGTTATTGGTGGTGGAATTATCGGTTTAGTAAGTGCCATGTTTGCTAAGATGGAAGGCGCAAGTTATGTTGTAGTTTCTGAAACTAATAAAGAACGTGGAAAGAAAGCCGTTGATTTAAAAGTAGCTGATGAATACTTAGATGCAACTGATGACTTTGTGAATAAATGTTATAGCAAAACTGGTGATGGTTTTGATATCGTTATTGATTGCTGTGGAAATGATGCTGCAGTCACAAGTGCAATTATGGTTACACGTGCTGGAGGAACAATTGTCTTAGTTGGTGTTTCAACTAAACCAATAACTATTCCAACAGTTGTAAGTGTATTACATGAACAAACTATTAAAGGTGCGATTGCTTATACTGAAGAAGAATTTAAAACTTGTTTAGCTTTGATTGCTAATAAACGTATTGATGTTTTAAAATTTGTTGATAAAGTGGTGCCTTTAGAAAAAGTTCAAGATGCTTTTGAAGAACTTACTAGTGGTGTAAGTCCTTCCGTTAAAATATTAATTGATCCAAAAAAATAAGAGCTTAACGGCTCTTTTTTAAATCGTATTCTATTTTTTCATCAATAAATTCTTGATTTAGAATAAAACTTAACTCTTCATCAGACAATACGTTTATTCTATTTTCTTGATTACTATTTTTCTTTTGTTCTTCACTTAATTCTTCAGTTAGTTCTCCATATTCTCTTATAAAACATGTTAGATGATTAAATCCATCTAAATCAAGAGATTCGTCAAAACTTATTTTACCACTTAAAAATAAAAATTCTTTTAAATATGAACGACCATTTTGAAATAAGGGTTTATAGATTACAACTTCAGGAAATGCTTCTGAAGTTCCAGTATATGTAAGTTTTACTTCCATTATTCCAATTATATTTTTTTCTAAAAGATTTTTTCCTTTAAAATGTTTACATATATCATATTTTTTTAACATATTACCACCTGGTTAAATTATACTATCTTTCGATTCTTATAGCAATTATGAAAAAGTATAATTTTTTTTATAGAAGGTAGATATTATAAAATTTTATAATTAAAAAATTGCTTTTCAGCAATTCTTATTTTTTTTCTTTAATTTTATTAACTGTTTCAACTAAGTTTTCTTTTCCAAAAGCATTTAAAACTTCAATTGGTATTGCAAAGATTATTGTATTTGATTGATCTGATGAAATATCATTAATAGTTGCAAGAGTTCTTAAATGAAGTGCTCCAGGACTTGAAGCCATAATATTAGCAGCTTCAGCTAGATTTTCAGCAGCTTCTTTTTCGCCAGTTGATTTAGTTATAACAGCTTGTTTTTCTCTTTCAGCTTCAGCAACTTTGGCAATTACTCTTTGCATTTCTTCTGGAAGTTTAACATCTTTAAGTTCAACATTTTCAACTTTTATTCCCCAAGGATCTGTTGCTTCATCAATAATTTTGCATATTTCTTCAGATATTTTATCTCTTTCAACTAAAAGTTCATCTAATGAAACAGCACCAACTACATTACGCATAGTTGTTTGAGCAAGTTGTGATACAGCATATTGAAATCTCTCAACAGCTATGATAGCCTTAGCAGCATCAAATACTTTGTAATAAATAACAGCATTAATTCTAATTGAAACATTATCTTTGGTAATTGCATCTTGTTCAGGAACATCAACAGCTTTTGTTCTGATATCAACTTTACTAACTGAATTTACAATTGGTAATACAATATTCCAACCAGGTTTAAGTATCTTTTTAAACTTACCACAACTAAATAATATACCTCTTTCATATTCGTTGATTTGTTTTATTGAACATAATAGAATAATACCAATAAAAACAATTATAATAATAAATAATTCCATATAACTCCTCCTAATCTAATTGTATAACTTATGTGTCAAAAATACAACAAGCATTGACTTTTAATTTTTAGTATTCTAATATGGAATTGGAGGTTGATAATTGTGAAAAAAGTATCTATTTATAACTTTATTTGTAGTTTTATTATATTTATTTTAGGGGTTATTTATTTATCATTTCCTACTTATTATGGACTTGAAGCTATGAGCGAAATAGAAACAGGAAATTTGTTTCTAAGTTTCATAATTATATATTCTTTGCTTAATTTAACAATGTTTTTTATGAATCATGATAGATATAATTTAAAATTAGGTGTTGTTACTGCTATTACGGGACTTGTTACTTCTATTTTAGTTAAATATATTCATTCATTTTTAGTAACACCAGTAAGTTTAATGGTATTATTGTTTTTTATATCATCAATAAAAATTATTGATATATTTTATTTAAAAGAAAACAAACAAAACTATTATATGAAAGTTATTTTATTTGTTATTTTAGATTTCTTTGGTATAATACTAGCGTTTAATATGTTAAATGATTTTGTGTTGCAAACTATAATGTTTGGTTTCTTTGTTAGTTTAATTGCTGCAATTGATTTTATTGATTATAGTTGGGAATATTTGTTAAGAAATGAATATATAAAGGTGATGAAATGAAAGTAGTTAATGATTTTTTAGATTATGAAATTTTAGATATGAAGGATGGACAAAAACTTGAACGTTGGGGTAATGTTATATTATCAAGACCTGATCCTCAAATAATATGGAAAAGTGATGCTGATAAATCTAGGTGGAGTAATATTGATGCTAAATATGATAGAAGTAATACTGGAGGAGGAATGTGGCATATTTATAATAAAAGTATTCCAACTTCTTGGCAAATATCATATAAAGATATGACTTTTAATTTAAAATTAATGGGATTTAAACATACAGGATTATTTCCGGAACAAGCATATAATTGGAATATTTTGAGAGATAAAATAAAGAATGCTAAAAGAGAGGTAAACGTTCTTAATTTATTTGCCTATACTGGAGGAGCAAGTGTTGCTGCTTTAAGTGCTGGAGCAAGTGTTGTTCATGTTGATTCTTCTAGAGGAATGGTTGATTGGGCAAAAGAAAATGTTAAGTCTTCAGGTTTAGAAGATAAACCAATTAGATTTATTGTTGATGATGTTAAAAAGTTTGTTGAAAGGGAAATAAGAAGAGGTCATAAATATGACATTATAATAATGGACCCTCCTTCATTTGGAAGAGGAGCAAATAAAGAAGTTTGGAGTATTGAGACTGATCTTTTTGATTTAGTTAGCAACTGTACGGAACTATTAAGTGATGATCCTATAATGTTTTTAATAAATTCATATACGACGGGTCTTTCAATGAGTGTTTTAAAAGATGTTCTTAATTTAACTGTTAATAAAAAAGTTAAAGGATTCATTGATATTGATGAAGTTGGTATTAATATGAGTAATAGTGATCTTGTTTTACCTTGTGGAATTTATGCTAGATGGGAAAAAGAAAAGACGGAGAATTAATTTTCTTCGTCTTTATTATATATTGAATTATCGTCAGTTAATGAATCGTTGGTATTGAATATATTATCTAAAGTAGAATCAATATCATCTAATTCATTAGGAACTTCTTCAAATGTAAATTCTTCATTACTTTCATTTTCTTCTTCTTTACCTTCAATGTCATCTTCAGGTTCTGAAAGAATAAATTCTTCGTCATTGAATTCTTCTTTTTCTGTATCTTCAGTAGAAGTTTCGTCTTCTTCATCTGTGTTTTCAGTATTAGAATCTTCAATGTTTGTTTCTTCGTCTGAATCTTCATCGTTTTCTGTATCTTCAGTTGTATCTATATCTGATTTTTCAGTATCTTCCTCAGGTTCTTCAATACTCATATCATCTAAGTTAACTAGAGGTTCTTCTTCTTTAGCACTTTCAATTATTGCATTAGCATCATCAAAATATGAACATAAGTTATCTTTATTTTCAGTTGAATAATCTATTATTTCATTTAAAGATCTACGATAATATTCTTCAGCATCACATATTTTTACATAGCAACTTTCTAAAGCATTTTTTTCTTGAGTTAATACAACTAGAGATTCTTTTACTTTTTCAGCTTTTTCTACTAATTCATTCATAGATGCTTTATCTTTAATTATTTTTCTTTTTCTTTCTTCAATCTTTAAAGATATTTCTTTGTTAGCTGCTATAAGGATATTAGCAAGCTCATCATCCTTAAAACGTTCTACTAATTTTTTATAGTCTTCTGAAAAACCAACTATATCAGCATTCATTTTTTCTACTGTTTCTTTTGCTTCAAAGAAATCTTTTTTATATTTTTTTACTTTTGCTAACTCAGAATTAATTTGTTTATCGTTGGCTTTTAATTTTTTTTCATATTCTTTCTTTATTGTTGCTAAATTATCAATTACTTCTTGTAATCTTAAATTAGTTTCACTCACTAAATTATCCATTATATTACCTCTCTATTCTCACTATGAATTATACCAAAGCAAATATCTTTTGTAAATCTTTTTTCTTTTATAATAAATTTTTATATTGACAAAACTTAGCTCTTAATTTATACTTAAGTTACTTAGTAGGGTAGTGAACTAAGTTTTAGATGTTTGTAATTATTAATCCAAACAGTAATTACATATTATTCTTTTGATTGTATGTTTTACGTTGAATGAGATTTAGAAAATCTATTCGTAAAAAGTCGTAAGACACTACACGATTTCACTTAGTTAAGGTTGATTATTAGGACGGGATGTTTTAGTAAGAAAATCTTTTTTTACCCAGGATGTCAATAGGGATCTTATCTATACTAAGTGTGTACGTACATTGAGAAAGAAAACTCATTTATTAGATAAGCAAATTTTGATCGTGAACTGACATTTACAGTTGAAATTTGATCTTCAAACTAGGAAACATATAGTTGTCAGCTATATGTTTTTTTTGTGATTTATTATATTGCATATGAAATTTGTTTTTGATATACTTTATATAGAATAGGATGGGTTTAAATATGAGAAATAAATATGTGATGTGTATTTTTTCTCTTTTAAGTTTTTTTCTATTTTCTACATTTGTTTTAGCTGAAGAAGATACTTCGTGTAATTATAATTCTCGTGCATATTTAAATAGACTTGCGAGTAATGTTAAAGTTTCTTATGATTTAAAATATGGAGATGATAATTCAACTTCATTTGATATTTCTATATATAATATAGTTGATGATATTTATGTTTCATATAGAAGTAATGAAGGAACTGATACAAAAGTTTTTGCAAATATGACTACGGATGGAACTTATACATTTAATGTTAAAGATATTAATAACATCATTACTTATACTTTTGTTGTTAGGAGCTTAAAGTTTGGATGTATAAACGATATTAGAACATTGACTTTAGTTAAACCAAAGAAAAATTCTTTTAGTGATTTAGATATATGTAAATATGAAGAATTGGAAGATTATTATTACTGTCAAAAATGGATTACTAGAGAACTTGAAGGATCTAATGAGGAAATTGAAAAAAGAATTAAAGCCAAAAGAGAAAGTTTAAAAAAGTCGACTACAACAAGATGTATTGAATGCGAAAAAGAAGAAGCACAAGAAAAAGCTAAAAGTGAATATGAAAAAAGAAAAATAATGTTAATAGCTATATTATCAGGTGGTATTGTATTAGATACTTCAGCTATTATATTTATGATAATCAGAATTAGGAGGTATAGTATATGAAAAAGCATAAAGAGCGTAAGCCTTTTAAAAGGGAATATATTCCAGTTATAGTAGCAGTCATTGTTTTGATTGGTCTTATTACTGGTCTTGTATTTGTTGTTTTAGATAAAAAAGAAGATTTTGATATCAAAATAGACGAAGAAATAAAAAATTCTGAAGATTTAAAAATTGATACTTCAGGAACTAAATGTAATAATGAAGAATCAAAGAAAGTAAGAGAGGCAGCTCAAGCAGTAGAAATTAGTTATACTATAAAGAAAATGTTTGTTGGTACTTCTATTGATATTGATACAGAAGGTATGCCAGAAGTTGATGAATATGATTATGGCTTTGAAATAGCTATAAAAAATATTACGGATAACATTTATGTAGTAGTAAAAAATGATTATTCAGATGATGTATTTACTTATCATTATGCTGATACTGAAAATGGCTTAAAAACTTTTGAAAGTATAGCAACTGATGAAGCAGTTAACTTCACTTTTGAAGTAAAAAGTGAAAATGAAAATTGCAAAGATGAAGATTATAGAAAAATTTCTTTAACAACACCTATATATAATTATTATTATAGATATCCATTCTGTAGTGATAATCCTAAAAATAAAGTATGTAAGATGTTTGTAACTGAAAAAATATCTGCTAAAGAATTTTCTACAGAAGTCAATGCTAAGAAAAATGAAGAACAAAAAAGTGATGAAACTACTAATAATAATGTTGTTACGACATTTGTAAAAGATAACAAGTATTTGTTTATTATTGGTGGAATAGTAATTGTAATAATTGGGGTTGCTACTATTTGTGTGAAGATAAAAAAGAGAAGAGGTAGTAAACTATGAAAAATAAGAAAACATTACTTTTTGTTTTACTAATAATTTTAAGCTTTGGAACGTGTTCTGTTAAAGCTGATAGAATTGAAAGAGCTGGAAATGCCATTGTAAAAGTTTATAGAGAACGTGCACATACTGGTATATTTATTGGTAATACTGGTGAAGAAGTTCTTAGTAGTGGCTTTAATGTTAATTTTAATGGAAATACATATTCTGGCTATTGCCTTGACTATTCATTTCATGCGTCAGGAACAATGGTGTATACGTGTAATCCAGATACTCATGCAGCAGCAGCCGCTTTAACTTATGCATATGAACATCGTACTGGCGATCATTTAATAGATACATTGACAATGCGTTTTATTGCTATACGTTTGGATAAATCTCAAGGCTATGAAACTATGCCTAAAGCTAAACATATGCTTATTTGGTTGCAAATTAGAACAGGTCAATTAAGTGCTGATGATTATTCTTCAGATGATACTCTTACTGGTGATGATGCGAGTTTAGCACAATTGGAAGAGGCTTACAAAAAATCTGATGAGGCTATAGCTGCTGTTAATGCTGGTTATACACTTGAAACTCCAACAAACAGTTTAACGTTTACAAATAAAAAAGTTAACGGAAAAGAAGTTACTTATACGGTTAAATCAAATAATCCAATTGATAAATCTAAGCTTGCTTTTACATGTACAGGTTGTAATATAAAAAATAATATTCAAGATACTTGGACAGGTACAGAAGGAACTTTAATTGTAGAAGATACTGGTAATGATTGTTCTTATGAAATAAATGCTTATTATCCTGGATCAAACGCTTATACTTGTACGTCAGCTGGTGACAAAACTCAACAAATCGAAATATTTGTAGGCTCAGAATTATTTACACCAGGTGCTGATGGTGGTGTTGATACGTCTGGGTATCCTACTCAAAAATACTCCGATACAATAAATGAGGGTTCTTATTATGAAGGTGTATGTGAACCAACAGGATGTGCTCCTATTCCAGATGATCAAGTTGAAGTTAACAATTGTTGTGAAGATAGCACAACTTCAAAAGTAAGTGAACCTGTATTAAACGATTTGTTTTGTAGAGACGATGATTTAAAAGTAGATTACTATGACTTAAAGACTGGAATTAACAAATATCTTCAAACAACTACAGATTTAGATTCTAATTATTGTCAAATGTATTGTACTGAAAGAACTCAAGTTGATATTCCTGGTGCTTTAACAGCAACAAACGGAAAATATTTTAAATTAGCTCAAAATCCAATAACAGGAACTTATGCACCACATACTCAATCTACAAAGAGATGTAGAATAAGAATTGAATATGATAAATGGTTAACAGATTATAAAAAACAAGTTGATGCGTCGATTGTTGCTTATAATGAATATCAAAAGAATAAAGCTTATGAAGCTGCTTATAATGAAGAAGTAAAAAAGGAACAAGAAAAAGATGCAGCTGGAAACTTGAAAAATTTAAAATCTGCAACTGTTACTGTTAACTGTTCTAAAGCTAAAACTTGTAAAACATATGGTGGTTATAACCCAGATGGTACTCGTAAGTGTACTGATTACGATGATGGATATAACGTTAGTAAAACTTTTGGTTTCCATTATTATGTACATAATTTCTCAACATATAGTTATACTAAAGTTAAACAATCAGGATCTTCTGGTATAAATGGAATAGGAATTGTAAGTGATGGCTTAGGTTCGATAAGTCTTTCTACAGCCTATAGAATTACTGATTATGATACTGTACAAAAAGATATTAATACATATATTAATGAACATTCTGATGGAAGCTGTAGTGTTTCAGGTGATATGTACAAAAATGCTGGAAAAGAAGAAAATAAGAGTTTGTATTTTGATGATGTAGCTGGTAAGGCTAATTATTATTCAAGCCAAGCTACTGCAAACAATAATTCTTATACTGCTGCAGTTAGTCAAGTTCAAACATTACAACAAACATTAACAAGATGTGATAAATACTTTGTTGATGATTCAGTTTCTTCGACTAATTCAGCTGAGCAAATGTATAATTTACCAACAAGTTTATCAAGTTTTAGATACACTCAAGTATATCAAGATGATTATGGTAATCCTAAAGAAACTCAAGTAACGGTTGGTTTTGATGGTAGATGTGAATATAAACGTGAGTCTGATGTTAGCAGTCCAGATACATTTGCAATAAGTGGAACTGGAACTAACTATTCCGATACTTATGGAAAAGGCTTTGCAAATATGAATGTATTTAATACATCTAAAGCTTTAAGTTACACTACGAATTTTAATCAATTTTTAAGTACTTATTCAGCTGATAAGATGTTCTGGCATGATGGAAGATACACTGCAACTTGTGATTGGTATAGAACTGATGTTGATAAATACACAGTTGGTACTGATGGAAAGGTTGTTACAACAAATCCATCAACAGATGATAGTGCTTATAGATTAGTTCCTAGAGGAGAAATATATAATTATAAATCATCTCTAGTTAATTATTCTGAACACGAATATGTTTATTCATATTCAACTTCATACGATGGAAAATTTGAAACTTACTGGGATCTTAAAGGATTAGGTGAAGGTAACAAATTTGATAAATATTTTGAAGCAGGTGGAGGAACTTGTGCTAATCAAAATCCTGGTGATACAGCATTGCTAACATGTAGTTTAAGTTCATTCCATGGTGGTTCATTCTATGGATGTTGTTGTGGAGATGCTTATGATACTACTTATAGCACTGCAACTTGTGATTCATATAATGATAAAGCCGTAAAATATGAATTTAAAATTGTGGATCCTGCTAAGATGTTCCCAGCTGATACTGATGGATATGCAGACAACTGGAAAACTACTTTAGGAAATACTGCTCGAGAAGCAATTGAAGAATTAGGAAAGAATTTAAGCACATATAGTCCAAAGACTTTAAGTTATTCATTTGTTTTAACTCCTAGTGACATGAAACAAATTAAAAAGTATAATTCAATAATGAATAGTTATGGTGGATATACTGATTCTGATTTAACTTGTGATTGTAGTGAAGTTCAAGGAGAAGGAAATAAAGATAACGGAAAGAGTTGTACAAAGTGTACAAGTAGTTTCTTGGATAACTTAGCAAGTGGTAAAATATTAAAAGACAGTAACTTGAGTGGTGGATGGAATAGAAGCGATAAAACAATAGCTGAAGTTAGAAACTCAGGAAATGTTATATGGGCGGTGAATAGATAATGAAAGAAAGTTTATGGGGATATTGGATAGTAGTTTTAGGAATTTCAATAGTAGGTGTTATGGTTGTTTTACACAACTATACTACTACTAGTGAACAAGACTACTACTTAATTAAAGAAGTTCTTGAAGCTTCAATGAATGAATCAGTAGATTATACTTTCTATCGTGATACAGGTAGATTAAAAATGAACGCTGAAAAATTTACAGAAAATTTTGTAAGACGTTTTTCAGAAGTTGTAAATATTAACAAAACATACAAATTAAATTTCTATCAAATCTATGAAGAACCTCCAGCTGCCAGTGTAGAAGTAATCACCAATAGTAATACTTCTACATTTGGAGATAATGAGGCTGATAATACAGTAAACATTGTTAATCGTGTTTCAGGTATTTTATACACAACGAAAGATGTTTCGTATGGTGAGAACGGATTTGAATCCGATTCTGATTTCTGTAGTAAAAAATGTGGATGGTAAAACATCTGCATTTTTTTTGTTTGTTTTCATATTATTAATTAGAAAGGAAAAAATAATTATGGAAACATTAAAAGTATCAAGTAAATCAAATCCTAGTAAGGTTGCAGGTGCAATTGCAAATGTATTTAGAAACACTGGTTCAGTGGAAATACAAACTATTGGAGCAGGTAGTTTAAATCAAGCAATTAAAGCCGTATGCATTGCAAGAGGGTTTGTTGCACCAAGTGGTAAAAATTTAGTAGTTATTCCTGCATTTTCGGATATAACAATTGAAGGTGAAGAGAAAACAGCAATTAAACTTATTATAGAAGCAAAATAGCTTCTTTTTTTTCATGAAAAAAAATATAGAATTATCTATATTTTTCGTCAATCACATTATTAAATGTTTTATTTATAAAATCATGAGTAAGTCCCAAACTATATCTATAATGGCTTTGTTCATATTTTGTTGTATAATCACTGAAAGGAATTAGTTCAAAATTTTTCATTGAAGAATCAAAGTAATTTATGATTGGTTCGGCTTTGATTTCTTTAAATGTTATATTATTATCTTTATCTAATTCTAGTTTTATTTTTGAAAGTAATCCAAATTGATATGCATTATCAAATGTTTCTTGTCCTTTAGGAGTTCTTGCAATATCATCATCGGCTGATACAAAGTTTCCAAGTGAATAATAAACTAAAGTATTACCAACCATTTCAATTGGTTGAATAGAATGTGAATGACTTCCAATGACAATGTTTACTCCTAATTCACTTAAATATTTAGCTAATTCTTTTTGTTCATTGTTGGGTACAAAAGTAAATTCAGTTCCCCAATGCATTAGAACAATAACAACATCAGAATTTTTCTTTAAATAATTTACTTGTTCTTTTATTTTATCTTTTAATATTTCTTTAGTATATGGATCCTTATAATAGTTTATTAAGTCAACATTTTCTTTTGTTGGTTTAATATTTGTTCCTAAAGTAAAGGATGCAAATCCAACTTTTATTCCGTTTTTTTCAAGTATCCTAGTTTTTTGATTACTTGAATTTTTTTCAGTTCCAATAGTTTCAATTTTTGTATTATTTTTAAAGAAATCTATTGTTGAATTTATTCCATCCAAGCCTCGATCATATGAATGATTGTTAGCTGTTGATAATATTTGAAAGTCAAGAGATGCAACAAGAGAACCAACCCAGCTTGGAGCACAGAAGTTATAACCATCTCCACTGGTTTTCATTTTATCATTTCCAATAACTACTTCCATATTTCCAATTGATATATCATCATTTTCAAAATATTTTTTTACTCGATTAAAATACAACTCTTTACTTTCGCCATTTTCTATTGCTTTCTCATAAGGACTTTCAAATAGTAGATCACCTACAACAGTTAAATTTAGTTCTTTATTCTTATTTTCAACAACATTAGTAATCGTTTCTTTTGGCTTATCAACCTTAGTTTCATTTTTCTTTATCTTACCTGTTGTAATATATATCAATGATAAGAATATAAGAATTAGTATTAGTAAAAATGCTAAAATATTTTTCTTTAATTTCATAAAATCACCTGATTAAATTTTATCACATAAAGCTATTGTTGTGGTATAATTTCCATTAAGGAGACATTATGAAAATAAAAAAATATACTAAAGATAAAGGCAATAAATACAAAGTATTAATTGATGATATTAATTATACGTTGTATGATGATGTTATAGTTAAATATTCACTTCTTTTAAAAGATGAAATAAGTGAAAAAGAACTAAAAACAATTGTAGAAGAAAATGATAAACTTTCAAGTTATTATGATTCAATTAGATATATTACCAAAAAGATGCGTTCTAAATTGGAGATAAAAGAGTTTTTAAGAAAAAAAATGGTAAATGAAAAAGTAATTAACGAAACAATAAAAAAATTGGAAGATAATCATTTTTTAAATGAAGAATTATTTATTAAAGCTTACGTTAATGATCAAATAAATTTAACCAATAATGGAAAAAATAAAATACTTAAAGGTTTAGTAAAACTTGGTATAGATAATGACTCAGCCAGTACTTATTTAGATAATATAGACAATGAAGTGTTTATGTCCAAAATAAATAAGTATGTTGATAAGAAAATAAGTACAAATAAAAATAGTTCAATGTATATGCTTAAAAATAAAATAATGACTGATTTAATAAATTTAGGGTATGAAAAAAGTGATATAGTTGAAGTACTTAACTCTAAAGAAATAAATGATGATGAAGCAAAAAAACGTGAATATGAAAAAATAAAAAGAAGTTTAGAGAAAAAATATTCTGGAGATGTGTTAGAATATAAGATAAGAGAAAAGTTATATAGGAAAGGATTTAGAAGTAATGAAATATAAATATGATATTTTAAGTAAAGAAGAAAAACGTGCTTTAAAGAATGAGTATAAAAATAGTACTGAAGAAAATAAAAAAATGTATAAAAAAATCAATAGAATTAAAATACTTTGCATAATAGGTATTATATATGCAGTTATAATGATGATAGTAGATTTTTCACTTCGTTTAAGTTTAGTTAATAAAATATTAGATTGTTTACTTTTGTTATTCTGTTTAATATTTATGGTTAAGATAAATGATATAACAAGAATGACTTTAACAAAATATTTGAAATCAAAGAAAAAGTAGTTATATATTTTTTCTTTTTTTATATTATTTAGTATGAGAAAATATATTTTAATTTTATTAATTTGTTTATTTATTCCAGTTTCTGTAAATGCAACTAGTGTTGTTATGGATATGGATTCTAAAAGAGTTTTGTCGGGAAGTGCTGAAAATGAAACTAAATTAATTGCATCAACTACAAAAATATTAACTGCTATGGTAGTAATCAATAATACGGATATAAAGAATATAGTCAAAGTAGATGAAAATGTTTTAAAAAGTTTTGGATCGGGTATTTATATAGAAATTGGTGAAAAGATAAGTGTTGAAGACTTACTTTATGGACTTCTTTTAAGGAGTGGAAATGATGCTGCTATTGCACTGGCATGTTATGTTGGAGGATCAATGGAAGGATTTTCAATACTGATGAATAGTTTGGCATCTTCTATTGGTATGACTAATTCAAATTTTATTAACGCAAGCGGACTTGAAAATGAGAAGGGTGAAGGAAATATTTCAACAGCAAAAGATATGGCAATACTTATGAGTTATGCTATGCAAAATGATATATTTAGACGTATTACTTCGACAAAACATCATGTAGTAAAAACTAATTATAAGACTTATGATTGGTACAATAAAAATAAACTTTTGAGTATGTATAAATATACAACTGGTGGAAAAACTGGTTTTACTAAAAAAGCTTATAGGACTTTAGTTACCAGTGCCAGCAAGAATAATAAAAATTTAGTTGTTGTAACGTTAGATGAAGCAAATGATTTTGATAAACATAAATATCTATATGAAACAACATTTAAAAAATATAAAAAAGTAAAAGTAGTTGACGCTTCAACATTTTTAAAAAGTGAAGGTTTAAAAGTTAATAAAGACATTGATATGCTTTTAAGTGATGATGAAATTGGAAAAGTTGAGGTTGATGTTGTTTATACTGATGACGTAACAGATCGTGTTGGTTATATAAATGTTTCTTTAAATGATGTAGTTTATTATAAAGAGGATATTTATTTTTATGATAAAAAAGAAGATTCTTTTTTCTATAAATTAAAGAGTAAAATACTTTCAATTTTTAAGTAAAGATATTAATTTATCTTTTTTTTTGGTACAATACTTATGAGTGGTGATTTTATGGAAAGATTACAAAAAGTTATAGCTGCTTCAGGTGTTGCATCTAGAAGAAAAGCTGAAGAATTAATATTAAAAGGATGCGTAACTGTTAATGGAGAAAAAGTAACTGAACTTGGTACAAAAGTTAATGGAAATGATTTAATATGTGTTAATGGAAAGAGTATAATTGAAGAGGATAAAGTATATTTCATGCTTAATAAACCAAGAGGTATTATATCTTCTGCTAAGGATGAATTAAATCGTAAAACAGTTGTAGATTTAATTGATACTGATAAAAGAATTTATCCAATTGGTAGACTTGATTATGATACGACTGGGCTTTTACTTTTGACAAACGATGGTGAGCTTTCAAATATATTAACACATCCAAATTTTAATGTTGAAAAAACTTATATTGCTAAGCTTAATAAATTTTTAGAACCAAGTGATTTTATGAAATTAAAGAATGGTGTAATGATTGATGGAAGAATGTGTAAACCAACCAAAGTTAGATTAAAAGAAAACAATAAAATTAAAAATTATGCTTATGTAGAAGTTACAATTGTTGAGGGAAGAAATCACATTATAAAAAGATTATTTATGGAATTAGGTTACTTAGTTGATAAATTAACAAGAACAAGTTATGCTGGTATGTCTTTAGGAACAATGAAAAGTGGAGAATACAGAAGCTTAACTATAAAAGAAGTAAAAAGGTTATATGAATATGGAACAAGTAACAATAAATAAACTTGATAATAAAGGAAGAGGTATTGGCTATTATCATAACAAAATTATTTTTGTTAAAAATGCTTTACCTGGAGAAGAAGTAGTATTAAAAAATACCTGCGAATATAAAAAATATTTTACAGCTGAAGTAGAAAAGTTTATAAAAACAAGTGATTTAAGAAACACTCCAAAGTGTCCTTATTATGATGTTTGTGGTGGATGTAATTTGATGCACGTTGGTATTGATTATCAAGAGGAATACAAGTACGAAAAAGTAAAAGACATTTTAAAAAAGTATGCACATATTACGGATAATGTTAAATTTGTAAAAAACAATAAAGAACTTTTTTATCGTAATAAGATTACTTTGCATGTACATAATGGCGAAGTCGGATACTATAATGATGAAACTCATCAATTTGTTAATGTTAATAACTGCTTAATTGTTAACAATGAAATAAATGAATTTATTAAAAAGAATTTAATAAATGTTAATAATGGTGAAATTGTCATAAGAGTAAATTATGAGGGAAAGATATTAGTTTCGGTAAAAAGCGAAGAAAATGTTTCTTTTAATGATTTAGATAATTGCAACATAGCTGGAATTGTTGTAAATGATAAATGCGTTTATGGAGAACCATATTTTTATGATTATATTGGGGATTTTAAGTTTAAAGTAAGTTATAACTCATTTTTTCAAGTTAATAATTATATGGCAAGCAATATATTTATGATTTTAAAAAGCAATTTAAAGGGTAAAAATTTGCTTGATTTATATTGTGGAGTTGGGACTTTAGGGTTGAGTTTAAAGGATAATTTTGAAACAATTTATGGCGTTGAAAAGATTGAAAATGCAATTTTAGATGCCAAAGAAAATGCTTTGATAAATAATTGCCATAATGCTCACTTTTTTGCTGGGGATACGTATGAGGTTTTAAAAAAAATTGATGTTTATTTTGATACTATCATAGTTGATCCTCCTAGAAGTGGACTTAATGAGGAAACAAGAAATTTAATATTAGAGTTAAAACCTGAGAATATTTGTTATGTTTCTTGTGATCCTTTTACTTTAGCTCGTGATTTAACTTATTTTAATGAGTTTTATAATGTTGAAAAAATCAATGCACTTGATATGTTTCCAAATACTTATCATGTTGAATGTGTATGTGTTCTAAATCTTAAATAAAGTCTTATATTTCGACAAAAGCCAACTTATTCAATGCCTATCAAAAAAAGCATATTTTTGATAAAAAAACATTTATTTTTGTAAAAAAATGATAAAATTTTATGGAAGTTGTTTGAGGAGAATATATTTACTAATAACCATAGATGGTTCATGGTATTAGGTGATTTTATTTTATTACTTACAGGAATATACACACTTTACAAAAATGATATAAGGAGGA
>CAKOJJ010000015.1 GCA_934089275.1 uncultured Bacilli bacterium | reverse complement strand
CATTTTTTAGGTTTTTGCCTTTTTTATTGATCTTAAGGGCAAAACTACCAAAATCTCCACACTTTGGAAACACTATCTTTTTATGCTCAAAATTTGACAAAAAGCAATTAAAGTGTTAGTATATACGGCAATTCAAGGGGGATTTGGATTATGAAAGTTGGTAGAAGTATAGGGGTTATTCTATCGCTGCTTATAGTAATGTTATTCACAAATAAATATATTGATGGAAAATCTTACAGTCGTGATGTTAACAACAATGAAGAAACAAATATAGCTTATAATTTACCTGATCAAATACTTAATAATTCTTCAACAAATAAAGAAGAAACTATAACATATAAAAATGAATATAGTTATCCAATTTATTTGAATCAATCAAGTATAAGTATTAAATGTACTGGATATGGAGAAAATAAGGAAGATGATGAAGAATTAGTTAAAAACAATCTTCAAATTAAAACTTTATTTTCTAAAGATAAAAACAGTAAAAGTGAAAATATTAAGCTAGAAAAAAATGAAACAGTTTATATTTATGTGATATCTAACTATAGTAAAAATATTTATCCGACTAAAGAAGTTACATGTAGTTACAATATAAACATTAAAACATCTATATAATTTGACTATTTAGTGATAATTTGCTATTATATAGCGCGTAAAGTTTTTAAAGAGGTAAAAACTTTAATGAATAAAAAAGAGGGGGAAATAAAATGGAAGATCGTACTAAAAGGCGATTCAAGTTTGGTCTTTCTATTACACCTTACATTCTAACTATTGCTTTAGCTGGTGGTTATGTACTAAAAGATTTTGCAAGTGATATTCAAGATGATAAGGTAATTGAGGATGTAAAAAAAGAAGTTTGGATTCCTAAATCTCCAATTATAATCGATGATATAATTGATGAAGAAGAACAACCAAGCGATGTTGTAGAAGAAGAGCCAGTTGAAGAACCAGAAGAAAAGATGCCAATTAACTCAGAATTATTGGATCAAGGATATGAATTTGATAAAATTGATTTTGATGAATTAAAACAAATAAATCCTGATTCAGATGCATGGATTATAATTGATGGAACGAAAATTGATCTTCCAATAGTTAAATCTACTGATAATGAATACTATTTACATCATGATATTGAAAATAATGAGAGTAAATCAGGAACGTTATTTATAGATTGTCGAAATCAAGCGTTATCTAGTGAAGTACCTGATGACATAACATTTGTTTATGGACACCATATGAAAAATGGAAGAATGCTTACTGAAATATGTAATTATAAAAGTGAAGACTTTTATAGAGATCATGAGTATGGTATAATTTATACTCCAGATGGATATGCTTATAAAGCAAGTGTGGTTGCTTGTGTAATCGTAGATGGTGCAAGTGATGAAAACATATTTAAAAATAAGTTTGATTCTAAAGAAGATTATCAAGCATATCTAGATAATGTATTAGCATCATCACTAATTCAAACGGATACAAAAGTAAGTACAGATGACAAATTACTTGCATTAGTAACTTGTACTTATGAAAGAAAGAATGCTAGATGTATTGTTTATCTTAAACTAGAAAAGCAATATACAAGTATATATCAAATAGAAGAAACAATGAAAAAAACATTGGAATAATAATTTAAAGGGAGAGATAAAAATGAATAAAGTTATTAAAAAATTAAAATTATTTGGAGCAACATTTGGATTAGCAACTTCGATTGTTTGTTCTTCACCTGTAGTTTTACATGCTGAAGAAGAAGTATTATGGGAAAATAATCAAGATGATCATCATGAAGAAGATATAAATGATTTTCAACCTGATAATTCTTTAGTTACACCAACACCAGCACCAACACCAGCGCCAACTAAACAAGTAACACTTGATGATACAAACTGGGATCCAAGTTCAGAACCAGATGCTGGATTAGAAATTCCTGATTCTGTTAAGACAGAAGCAGAAAGAAAAGGGTTAGTAACTCCACCTCCAACACCAGATGTACCTGATACTCCAACACCTGATACACCAACACCAGAACCAGCTCCAATTCCAAAAACTGGAGAAGGTAAAAAGATAATATTTGCTATTGCTTCTGGTCTTGCAGCTTCAGCAATTGCGGCTTTAATCATTAAAAGCTTAGGATATCTAAATGATGAAAATGCTATTGATATAGTATATGGAACTGAAGATGAAAATGAAGAAGATCTTGATATAGATCCTTCATGTGAAGATATTGCTTATTCAGATCCCGCGAATTACGATGACGACGTTAAGATGTCAAAAAAACACAAATAGAATAAAAAAATAAAGGGTACAGGATTAATGAAAATTAATCCTTGTATTTTGCTTATCGAAAGGAAATCAATATGAAAAAATCAAATATAAAATTAATGAGTGCTATTTTAACAATAGCTTTATCTGGAGGAGGAGTTTGTCTTACTTCATGTGTAAACGAAAATAAAAAAGAAACAAAAGTAGAAGATCTTTTTCTATCAGGAAGTACTGATAAAATAGATGAGATATTTACTAGAAGTAACATTAATTACTTAATAGGTGAACTTAAAAATTATGGAGTTTCTTGTGAATATAGTGAAAAACTTAATAGTATTGAAGTTAGTTCATTAGAAGATTATGACTTTAGTGAACTTCCTGAAAACTTTTATACATTGTTTAATGATTTATTAAGTTATTCATCAGTTAATCATTTATGCTGCTTTTCTAAAGAATTATCGACTAGTTTAGATTTAAAAAAATTAAATTTAGATGGTATTTCCCATTTAGGTTTATTTGGTAATGATGACATTATTAATTATATTAATAATTCAATGCTTAATGTTAACAGTCTTTATATTCTTTTAGACGAAACATCATTAGCTACAAATAAATTAAATTTAAATATTAAAGGTGAAGCAAAAGTTACTATTTTAAGTGGTAATTCAAATATTGTTGAACTTGGAAACATTAATTTCACGGGTGTAAAAGAAAGTGAATTAATATTAAATGGAGTTTCTGTAACTAACAAAACATCATTTGATTGTAATAATGTAAAAGTTAGTTTAACAGGTTCTATTGAAGAAGCAACAACACTTGCAGGATTGAAAAATGTTGTGTTTGAATATTGTGATAATGAAACTGGAAAGAAAGTAAGATATATTCCAAATATAAGTGATATAGACGAAATAGTTAGAAAAATCAACGATGCTAAAGGTATAAAAAGTTTAAAAAAAGAGAATATATAGTTAATATTTTCTTTTTTTTATATATAATTATAATAGGTATAATATATGTAAATAAGGTGTATATTTTTAGTTTTTTTTTCATAATTATTATATAATAATATAAATGGTGGTGAGTTTATGCTAATTTTAGCAAAATCTATATTAGGACTAACTCTTGGGTTTGTTCTAGCAATAATTGTAGGATTATTAATTATTCCAGTTTTAAAAAAACTAAAAGCTGGTCAAACAGTAAGCAATTTAATTAATAAAAGACATCAATTAAAGAATGGTACTCCAACACTTGGTGGATTAATATTTATTATTCCTCCAATAATAACGATGCTTATTTTATATCTTAAAGGAAGTATAACTTTATCAACAAATATTATAATTGTTATGTTTGTTTTCCTTGCATATGCAGCATTAGGATTTATTGATGATTTTTTAAAGATAAAATATCATAACAATAAAGGGTTATCTACTTTAACAAAACTTATATGTCAAATATTTATAGCAGTAGTTTTTTATTCAATTTATAAATATAATGGTGGTTCAACATCATTAGAAGTAACATTACTTGGTATAAAATGGGAACTAGGTTTTGTTTATGGTATATTTATACTATTCGTATTAGTTGGAACAACAAATGCTGTAAACATAACAGATGGACTTGATGGTTTATGTGGCGGACTTTCTGTAATGGCATTCTTAGCATATGGAGTTATATCTTGGGGTAGTAATTGGATTCCTGGATATGACACAATGGCGATTTTCTCATTTGTTTTAGTTGGATCTATTTTAGGATTTTTACTATTTAATACACATCCTGCTAGAGTATTTATGGGAGATACGGGATCTCTTGCCTTAGGTGGAGCATTAGCTAGTATTGCTATTCTAACGCATCATGAATTTTCGCTTGTTATTATTGGTGGAGTATTCGTAATCGAAACTTTATCAAGCTTTATTCAAATAATTGCAATAAGAAAGTTTAATAGAAAAGTATTCTTAAAAGCACCTCTTCATCATCATTTTGAAGAGTTAGGATGGAGTGAAACAGATATTGTTAAAGTATTCTGGGTAGCAGGATTCTTACTTGCTATGTTTGGAGTAATATATGGAGTATGGTTGTAATACTCCTTTTTTTATTTCATAAAATGTAGTATGAGAAGAAATTTAATAATAACAATTGTAACAATTTTTTTAACGCTTTTTGGAGTAATTATGGTTGCATCATCTTCAAGTGTATGGGCAGCTTATAAATTTAATAATCCAAGTAAATATATGGTTCATCAATTAATATTTGCCATAGTTGGTTTTGTTTTGATGTATGTTTGTAGTAAGACTAATTATAAGTTATATAAAAAACATGCCAATAAGATATTAATAGGTTCTTTTATTCTATTAATTTTAGTTTTAATACCAGGAATAGGAATAGTAAGAAATGGTAGTCGAAGCTGGTTTGGAATTGGACCTTTTGGAATTCAACCAAGTGAAATTGCTAAATTAGCAATGATTATATTTGTATCAAAGTATTTATCAAAATTTGATAATTATATGGATAACATAAAAGAATATTCAATTCCCATATTATTATTAGTGATTTTATGTTTTCTTTTAATTTTATTAGAACCAGATTTTGGAAGTGGTGCAATTTTAGTTTTATCTTTGATAGCTTTAATATTTACATCTAAAATAAAAATATCTTTTTTTGTAAAACTTGGGTTTTTAGGAGTATTTGGAGTAGTAATGTTAATTATTGCAGCACCTTATCGTGTTGCTAGAATACTTGCATATCTTAATCCTTGGAGTGATCCTTTAGGAAGTGGCTTTCAAATAATTCAAAGTTTATATGCAATTGGTCCAGGTGGTTTATTTGGTTTAGGACTTGGTAATTCCATTCAAAAGCATTTTTATTTACCAGAACCTCAAACAGATTTCATTTTTGCAATTATATCTGAAGAATTAGGTTTTGTAGGTATATTAATAATAGCAGCTTGTTATATTACTTTATTTTATAATGTTGTTAAAATATCTTTAGAAACAAAAGATTTATTTGGAAAATATTTAGCATTTGGATTAATTCTAGAACTAATTCTCCAAACTCTTTTAAATTTACTTGTAGTTGTTGGTTTAATTCCAGTAACAGGTGTAACCTTACCATTTTTAAGCTATGGTGGTTCAAGTTTACTTACTTGTTTAATAATGATGGGAATTATTTTAAATATATCAAAAAATAAATAAGCAAAACATATAGCAACAATTAGAAATCTGCAATACGCAGATTTTTAATTGTTGCTAACAAATATATCATTTTTAAAACATATTCTAAATGATATAAAAAAGTAAACTTTACACACAATAAAAATGTTGTATATAAAATACAACAAATATGTAGTATAATAATTTTGTACAGTAGAGGATTTGACAAAATAACGTAAACCCTTCAAAACGACTTGAAAATCGGGGGGGGTATTATAAAATAAAATAGAAGAAAGAGGTAGAATATGAAAAAGAAAAGTATGCTTATAGTAGCAATATTACTAATGTCGATAGGTTTTGCAGCAGTATCAACAACATTAGTAATAAATGGAAATGCAAAAGTAAGTGAAAATGAAGAAGATTTCAGTGTAATCTTCACAGCAGCAAGTATAGATGGAAAGGATGTATACTCAACAGTTATAGATGATACAAAGAAAATCATAACATTTGAAACATCAGAACTAAAAACACTTAATCAAACAAGTATATTAACATATGAAGTAACAAACAACTCAAGTAACTATGATGCAGAAGTAAGTGTAACATGTGTACCAAAGGACGGAACAACATCAAAATACACAAGCATCAAAAATAAATTAGAAAATGATGCAACAGTAGTAAAAGCCAAAGAAACATTAAACGGAACATTAACAGTAACATTAGATAAAACATCAACAGAAGAAGTAAGTGAAGAATATACATGTAAGTTAGAATTCAATGCCATAGAAAGAGATACAATTGCTGTAAGTGGTACAAGTTTATATAACTTAATAAAAGATAAAGCAGATACAACAACAGTGATAGATTATAAGATACGTTCAGGAGTAAGTGGTACAAATGGAATATATACAACAACAGCTACTGATGGAAAAGTACCAGTATATTATTTTAGAGGCGATGCTGATAAGGTAAATAATAATATAATATTCAATAATATGTGTTGGAAGATAATAAGAACAACAGAGACAGGTGGAATAAAAATAATATATAATGGAGTTCCAACAGATGGCAAATGTGAAACTCAAACAGGAACATCAACTCAAATAGGAAGAAGTCAATTTAATACTAGTCGTGATGATAATGCATATGTAGGATATATGTATGGAACAGCAGGAAGTGATAACTATGAAGCAACACATGCAAATACAAATGAATCAACAATAAAAACATACATAGATAATTGGTATAGTCAAAATTTTGATGAAACAACAACATCAAAATTAGAAGATACAGTATTCTGTAATGATCGAAGTACAAAAGCATATGATGCAAACACAATAGGAAGCATTTCATATTCAACATATGGAGATTTAGGATATGGAAACAATGCAACATTATATGGAGCAGCACATCGATCATTAAGGTATTCAAATAATCCAAATCCAAGTCTAGTATGTCAAAATGAAAATGATAAATTTACAGTAGACAGTAGAAATGGAAATGGAAAACTAACAAATTCAGTAGGATTAATAACATCAGATGAAGTAATACTTGCAGGGTTTAATACATATTTTTCAAATACAAGTGATTATGAAGATACAACAAATTATTTAAATACAAATAACTATTATTGGACATTCTCTCCTGCACATCTATATCATGTTACTTATGCTAATGTTGGTTCTGTCGGTAGTGCTGGTTGTGTGGACTCTGACATTGTGAGCAATACTCTTGGGGTCCGTCCCGTAGTTTCGCTTGCGGACAGCACACTTGTAACAGGCGAAGGAACAAGTACAAATCCATACGTAGTACAATAAAACAATTTAAAGATAATAACAAATACACAATGAATTTCATTGTGTATTTGTTTTGTTGTCAAAAAAGATGTAAACAAGGAAGTTGTCCTTGAAAATCGGGGGGGGTATTATAAAATAAAAATGTAGAAAAGGTAGGTAAAAATATGAAAAATAAAAGTATGCTTATAGTAGCAATATTACTGATGGCAATTGGTTTTGCAGCAGTATCAACAACATTAGTAATAAATGGAAATGCAAACGTAAGCGAAAATGAAGAAGATTTCAGTGTAATCTTCACAGCTGCAAGTATAGATGGAAAGGATGTATATAATTCAGTAATAGATGATACAAAGAAGATAATAACATTTGAAACATCAGAACTAAAAACATTAAATCAAACAAGTATCTTAACATACGAAGTAACAAACAACTCAAGTAACTATGATGCAGAAGTAAAAATAACATGTGTACCAAAAGAGGGAACAACAGCAAAATATACAAGCATTAAAAACAAATTAGAAAATTATGTAACGGAAGTATTAGCTAAAAAAAGCGTAAACGGAATATTAACAATAACTCTTGATAAAATGCCAACAGAAGAAGTAAGTGAAGAATATACATGTAAGTTAGAATTTAATGCCGTAGAAAGAGAAACAGTAGGTATAGAAAATCAATTCCAAAAAGATAGTTGGTCAACAATAGCAGCCAATGTAAAAGCAGGAAACACAAGTCAATATAATGTAGGAGACACAAAAAAAGTAGACTTAGGAGACTTAGGAACACACACAGTGAGAATATCAAATATGAGTGCATGTACAAATGAAGAAACAAGTGAAACTGCATGTGGATTTGTAGTAGAATTTGCCGATGTAATAACAAAACAAAAATTCAATAGCACAGCTACAAGTGTAGGAGGATGGAAGGATTCAGAACTTCGCACATATGTTAACGAAACAATATATAATGCATTACCAAGTGATTTACAAAATGTAATAAAAGCAACAAAAGTAATATCAAGTCACGGAAAAAGCGATTCTGCAAATTTTGAAACACAAGATAAATTATATTTATTGTCTTTAGAAGAAATATATGGTGATTTTGCAATATCCTCATCTGCTGACGATGATACATCAGTAGGAACATCAAAACAATTAGATTATTATAAGAATTTAGGAGTAACAATGGGCAGTTATAAAGAAGCAAAGAAACTATATAATGGACGCATTTGTGAGTGCTGGTTTCGTTCGGTTGCTTCTAGAGCTACTTCTATCATCTATAGCATCATGGGTGCTGGTAATATTGGTGGCTTAAGTGCGAGCATTCCTTACGGGGTCTCTCCTGCTTTCCAAATCGCATAAATTTAAAAAAGAAGTTTTTCACACAAACTTCTTTTTTATTTCATAAATATTTCAAAATAATTTAATATATTTATTTTGGGAGATGAAAGAATGTATATATTTAAAAATGCGCTTACAAATATAAGCCGAAACAAAATGCGTAATATATTACTAGGTTTAATATTTATTGTTATTGCATCAATTTTATCTATTACTTTTGCTATTAAAAAAAGTGCAAGTAATATTGTTAAGTCTTATGAAAGTAAAAACAATATTGAAGCAAATATTAGCATGAACAGAGATAAACTAATGGAACATCTTGATGAAAGTGATTCTCAAGAAGATAAAATAAATGCTTTTAATAATATTGAATCAGTAACGCTTGATGAAATAAAAAATTATGCCAATAGTGTCTACGTTTCATCATATTATTACACATATAATTTAAGAGTAGATGCGAAAAATTTAACTGAAGCAACAGATTCACTTGTTAAAGAAACAACTGAAACTAAAACTGAAACAAAGAGTTTTAAAAATGGTGGACCATTTGGAAACACACCTCCAAATGAGCAAACTAAAACAACTACTAAAAAGACTGAAAAGATTTATAATGAAAAAGCTCAAGATGGGGCATTCTCTTTAATTGGTTATAGTGATTATGCTTCTATGAGTGAATTCATCAATGGAAAATACAAAATAACTGAAGGAAACATATCTGAAGATTTCGAAAGTGATACTTGTGTTATTTCAAGTGAACTTGCAGAAATAAATAGTATAAGTGTAGGTGATACGATTACCATAGTTGATCCTAAAAATTCTAAAAAAACTTATAAACTTACTGTAACTGGTATTTATGAAGAACAAAGCGATTCAGCAAATGATTTAACTAAAATGTTCTCTGATTCAGCTAATACAATTATAACTAATTCAACTGTTGTTAATAAAATACTAGATGGAAATAGTTCTTTAACGGCAACAATTACACCAACATTTATTTTAACTTCTGCTGATGCTATTGAAGCATTTACTGCTGAAGTAAGTGAAAAAGGTTTAAGTGATTATTACACAATAACTACAAATCAAGAAGAAATTGAAGAAAGCTTATCATCAATAAAAAATCTAGAAAATTTTGCAAATACTTTTTTAATCATAACAATGATTATTGGTGGTTCAATTCTTGTACTTATAAATACTTTAATCATCAGAGAAAGAAAATATGAAATAGGTGTATTAAGAACAATAGGTATGAAAAAAAGTTTAGTTTCTCTTCAATTTGTTTTAGAAATATTTATAGTTGCTATATGTTCATTTATAATCGGAACAGGTATTGGTTCTACATTAAGTGTAAATGTTGCTAATAACTTATTGAAAAATGAAATAACAGAACAAGAAAATGCTAATAGTAAAATAAATGATAATTTTGGTAATCATGGAAAACAAAACTTTAAACCAAATCAAACAATAGCAAAAGTAGATTCTATAAAAGCTGTTGTAGATGTTAAAGTAATAACATCAATGTTATATTCACTTGTGATTTTAACAATAACATCATCTCTTGTAGCGATCATATCTATAAATAGATTTAAACCACTTACCATATTAAAGGAGAGAGGATAATGAGTATACTAAAACTAAAAGATGTATCATATAGATACAAAGATGCCAAAAAAGATGAATATGTTCTTAAGAATATTGACTATGAATTTGATACTGGAAAACTATATGTTATTAAAGGAAAAAGTGGAAGTGGAAAAACAACATTTTTATCTCTTATAAGTGGACTTGAAACCAATTATGAAGGAAGCATACTTTACAAAGATAAAGAACTAAAGAAAACCAATTTGGATAAATATCGTAATACCGATATTGGTATCGTTTTTCAAAGTTATAATCTTTTACCATCTTTAACGGCAATCGAAAATATAATGCTATCAATGAATATCAATGGCATGAAAGCTAAAAAACGCGAAAAGGCTTTAGAACTTATGAAAAGTGTAGGTTTAGATGAAAGCTATGCTAATAGAAGGATACTAAAATTATCTGGAGGAGAACAACAAAGAGTTTCTATTGCTCGAAGCATTTCTTATAACCCTAATATTATAATAGCTGATGAACCAACGGGAAACTTAGATCCTCAAACAGAAAAAGATATAATGGAAATATTTAAAAAACAAGCTAAATCTGGTAAATGTGTTATCATAGTTACCCATTCAGAAAACGTTTGTAAATATGCTGATTTTATATATGAACTAAAAAAGAAATGAAAAATCATTTCTTTTTTAATGTGTTTAAAATCTTTGAGATCGTTAATTGTATATTCTCAGTATAAATTGTTGTATCACCGACATAGTTGACTTTAATAATATAATATTTGTCATCCACTTGTATAAGGTGTGCATAATAAAGATCATCAGCAAAAGTAATGCTTTCAATATCTCCAATTTTACTAGTTAAGTGTTCATTTAGCTGAATATAATTATTATAATCTTCTAAAGAAATATTATTGATCTCAATGTTTATATTTGAATTATCTTTATAAAATATTACATTAGATGCAACACCAAAGTTATCAGGGTATTCCATAATTAAGTTATCGTATTTAAATTTTTTTGTTTTCATTTCTTCTGTTGTAGTAGTACTAGACATATTAGAAGTTGGTTCTTTTTTAATATCTTTTATGGTGTAAGTTATTATTAAAGAAATTGTAACTGCAATAAATATTAACGTTACTATAATAAATATAGAGTGTTTATTTATTTCGTTTTTTGTCATTTTCATTTCTTTTAGTTTATTGTCTTCTACTAAAGAATTGTCATAACCACAGTGCTGACAAACTTTTTTACTGTCATCAAGTAAATGATTACATTTTTTACAATACATAAGCATACCACCTTAAAATAATTATAAATGAATTAGTTATTAATCACAAGAAAAAAAGACTAAAAAAGCAAAATTGCGCCATAATAAATAATGATTATAATTGTCGATTTTTGTCGTGTTTTTAGTTTACATGAATTATTGAAAATGTTATAATTTTAGTATAGGATGTGAATGATATGAAAGGGTATTTTGTTAAGTTATTTACAATTATTACTTTTATATTTGCTTATTTTATAGGTGTTAATATTAATAAGAATAGCAACAATTCTTTATCTTTAGCATATTCAAATAAAATAGGCGAGGTTTTTAATGCCAATTTCATCCAAAATGATATTGCAACGTTTGCAGCATTAACTGCATCCGTAGAAACAAAAAACACGATGAATACTAGTGAACTATATAGAGATAAAATTAATAGTGTCACAATTAAAGTTGGTAATGCTGATTATGATGCTAGTAAATATACTTTAAAAATAACTGGACCAAATGGTGCAACTGACAATAATTGGAGTGTTGTAGATAAATATAAGACAGGAAATACTTTATATATAAAACTAAAAAGAAGTGGAACTGCACCAAGTGTAGGATCATATAAAGCTACAATAACAAATAGTGCATACAAATCATCAAAAGTGTCTGTATCATTTACCGTTTATGGATACTACAATAATTTTTCACTTAAAGGTCCTACTTTAATTAGTGGAAATGGACATGCCAATGAGGCAAATAAATGGGAAATTGATATTACAGGGTTAGCTGACCAAATATATAATAAAGTTTCATCTGGTGATGTTGATGATTTTAATGTCACTATAAAATATGGAAATGTTGATGTAACCTCTACAAAGTTTGATATAGAAAAGAAAAATGACAAAATATATATAACTAACAAAAACGGATTCTTTGAGTCTCCACGTTCTGGAACTTATAATGTGACTGTAACTCATACAGATAACAGTTTTAATCCAGTAACTAAATCTGCAAGTACAAGTTTTACAATTGGTTCTAAAAACATTAAATTGACTGAAAAAAGTTCTGTATCTCATAGATATGTAAGACAAATGATGGATGTCAATCATGTTTTAAAAGTAAAAACAATAAAAAACTCAAAAATTACTTACACAGCAGATGGTACTGAATATACACAAACTCTTAATGATTTTCAAAAGAAATATACAAGAGCAAATTTAAACACTGTATCAGTAAACTCTGAAGGAAATGTAATATATCCTTACGATGCTTCTCTTACAATTACTAATTATGACGGAACAAATATAACTTATTTATTAAATGAAACAAGTCAAACAGAAGATGCGGCAACGTTTAAAACAAAATATGCTGATGCATATAATAACTTAATAAGTTTATATGAATATACAACAGATGGGAATTTAATTTATAAATTGAATTGTTTAGTAAATGAAGAAGTAAAAACTTTAAACAATAAAAATTTAACTATATTTGCTTTATCTGGCGGAATAATAACAAAAACTTATACTTATGAAGGAGTAAGAGAAGAAGAATTTAAAGATCTTCAACCATATATCGTAAAAAACAATGATACAAAAACTTGTGATGGTGGTATATGTGGAGAAAAAGATGGATTTAAATTAACATGTGAATATACAACAAAAGGTACATTAACTGGAGAAATAAAATGTAGTGTTGATTATGATAACACTCTTGAGAAATACACTGGAGTATACAAAATTATTTTTCCTTTTGAAGATGCAAGTGAACAATCTATAAAATTTGAAATATATGATCAAAATACTGATTATTATCTTACAAGTCAATTTGATAAACATGAAAACGGCAATGATAAATTGACATCTGCAACTTTACCTCCAGGAAATAAAAGATATGAATACTATTTAGGGTTATATCTTATTAAAGGTGGTAAAAAAGTTGATACTAGAACTGAAGGAGCAATTTCAACTAGAATATTTGATCACCATGTTGATGTTGAAAAAGACCAAGATGGAAATGCTTTATTAGATGATAATGGTAACGAAATATTAAAATATTATGATGTCAATTCTTATCAAATTCGTTTGAATAGTTATAATTCTTCAACAAACATAGTTAATTTTAATGTATCAATAAATGGAAGCGCATTTGTAACAAAAGAGATGAGTTATGCTGAATTTGCTAAAACTTATGAGATTGATGAAAGATATCCAACATGTGGTGGAGCAAACTTCTTAAGTTGCTATAAGTTTGATACAAATGGCAATTTCGTTAGCAGCGATGACAATTTCTTCCACACAGATGCTGATGGAACTAAATATAAAATGTTAATTAAGTCATTTAAATCTAATTCTACGGGAACAGATATTGATGTTGTTTATGACTACTACAATGCAAATGGTACATTAAAAAAAGCTAATGCAACTATGTCACTTACTGAGTTCAAAGTTAATTATCCTGATATCTATGGATATTTAGTAACCAAGTTTGTATATGATACAAACGGAAACATTATTCGTGGAACTTTCAGTGGGGATTACAAAGTATATGAAATAAATGGTGAAAAAATAGAAGGTAAAGAGTTAACGAAATTCTTTAACATCAATGTTGACTATGATGATTTAAGCAATGTTGATCGTGCAATTACTATATTACCTAAAACGGAAATACCTAAAGGAACTTATTATGTTTATACTAAATATGATACTATGGAAGCAATTGGGTATATAAATAAAAATACGATTGATCCAGTAACTGGAGAAGAAGTTGAAGCTACAATTAGTAAAGACTTATACCCAGAAATGTGGCTTCAAAATGTTCATATGACTTCTATTTCTTATGAAGATCCAGATTATGAATTAGAAATTGGTAATGTTGTTCAAAGCAATGTTAGAAATGATGAAAATAAAGTATATTATAACGTAGATGGAAAAGTGGTTTTTGATTTAAACACTAAATATATTTATAGTGACACTGATTCTTCAGGTAAGAGTTTATTTAATGTAAAAGTATATCAAAAAAATGGAAATAACTATAATGACGTAACTAGTAAATTTGATGTTCATGAAGTATATAATATGCCAGAAGAAAAGACTGATGCTACATCAACAATAACACTAGGTGTTAATTCAGGAAGCATCAGTGTAGGTGACTATAAAATAATTGTTACTTATACAAAAGATGGAATAACAGATAGTTGCGAAAAAGAGTTTACTATTTCAGGAAAATATTATGATATTGAACTTTTAGATGATCAAACAATTATATTTGCTAAAAATGTTGAAAAGACTGTAACTATTAACACTAGAACATATTATGTAGAAAACCTTGAAAATATTGTACCAAGTATTGTTATGCAAAGAGCTGGTACTACCAGTGAAACATTAGTTTTAGACAAAGAAAATAAAACTTTTAAAGATTCTACTGGAAAAGCGATGTTTAAATACTCATATGAAACTCATCAAGAATCAAAAACATCTGAAGAAAAGGATTATCAATTCTTATTAACAAATGTTGTAAATAATGCTGAAGTAGGTCAATATGTTTTAACATTATCTTATAAGGATGGCGACAATGACTTAATTCAAAAAAATATTGATTTTTCAGTTTCTGAAGAAGAATATACTTTAATATTAAGCAACCGAAATCCAAGAATAAATGAAGAAGGAATGTTCATAAACTATAACATTTCAACAAAAAACATTTTAGAAAGCGAATTAGATAATGTTGAATATACGATTTATTACTATGACAAGTCACTAAGAAAATATGTTGATGTATCAAGTGAAAATGCTGAAAATCGTATGTTTAAAGTTCGTGATAATTGGGATTTAACTACAGGTCCAGATTATCAAGGAACTGTTATTATAGAACTTATTGAGAATAAAGTTGACATGGATGGTGTTTATACAATAACTGTTAAATATCATAATGCTGAAAATGAATACGAATTAACTGATTATGGAAGATCATTAAAAAGTTTATTTGATTGGAAAATTGAAAGCGTTGATATAAGTAGTAGTTATAACGATAATGGTACGATGATAAAAATAAATGGATTCTACAACAATTTATCAAATGTAACCATTACTGCCAAATTAAATTCACCATTTGAAAAACAAGCATCATGGTCAATAAACAAAGATTGTATTAATGGAACGTGTGATCCAACAGTAGGTACAAGTTACAATGATCGTTTTATAGAAACAAATGATACTAAAAATGGAGATACCATAAAATTAGTATTAAAAGACAATTTAAGTGACGAAATGAAATTAAGCGAAGGCACTTATGCATTAGTTATTTATTATAGCAATACTGATTATCGTGTTTATAATTTCGAAGTAAAAGGTCAATATGCTAATATTATATTTGATAAACAAAATACATTAATTTATTCTAAAATATCTGATGATTTAGTTGTTGATAACTTATTTACTAACAAAGTAGGAAAGATATATATTCCAGTTAAAGTACATGGAATCGATTATTCAGATGAAGACTTAAAAATAAAAATTACTAATGAAGATGGAACAGTTGATTACGGTTCATACTTCAATTATAGTAGAAATGATTTTAATACTTCACATAATCTAGAAATAAACTATGATACAAGTAAGATAATTCCTACTGGTAAGTATATGATTACAATGGAATACTCTAACAATAAAACAACGGTCCGCGATTCTCTTGTATTTACGGTAAATCAAACTTATTTCAATTTCCGTTTTAAAACTCCAACATATGATCCAAACCCTTTATATCCAAATACGGTTGGAAAAGTTGGATTTGAAATAGAAACTGAAGATATTCCAAATGTTCAAATAAGTGATAGTCATATAGATGCTGATTCAAATAAACATTTATTCAGTAAAAACACAAGAATTATTGATGAAGAAAACAATGATGTTACATCATCATTCACTATAACAGCAGCAAATAGTTCAACTTCACTTCTAAATTTGATATTAAATATAAGCTATGAAAAAAATGCAATTACACCAGGTATTTATAAAGTTATTACATACTATGTTATGGATGGATATCGTCTAGAAAAAGAAACATCATTTGTTGTAGGAGATTACAAAAAAGATTTTACAATTAAAGAAACAAAAATTATAACAGATGCAGTTGACGGAAGACTTCATAATAATGTTGACAGTGTTTTTGAAATTTACTATTCAAGTGATTATGATATTTTTGCATCAGATATGAATGTAGTAGTTAAATCTTCTAATGGTACTGATGTAACAAGTAAATTCACAATCGAAAAATATGATGATGTTATAAAAGTAAAATATTATGGAAAAACAAATATTGCTGCCGACAATTATCAAATATCTTTAACTTATCAAGAAAATGAAGATTACAAATACACTTTAAATGTTGAATATATTATGAATTCAGCGTATAAGGAAATAAAAATATCGAATATGTCAGCAAACAATTCTCCAATTTATGCTGATGTTGATAATATGAGTTATTCATTTGATGTAAATACAGTTATTACTGGAAATGAATTAAATAATATAAAAGCAAGAATATACGATGTTGAAGGTAACCTTGTTTACAGTGATATTGCTTCAGATAAAGTAAATAATTTATTTAAACTTATCAACAAAATCAGTGAAGAAAAAAAATATTATATAAATATAATTCCATTTGCAGCAAGAACTGGTCAATATACAATTGAATTAGCATATTTTGAAGCAGATGGTTCATTCTCTACATCAAATAAATTATCATTCACAATTGATAGAAATTACTACCAATTAACCTTAAACAATGAATCAAATGTTGAACCAGTAATAGATTATGGAAATAATTTAATCTATGATGTTGATGGAGCAAAAGGTACATATACATTTAGCACAACATATGATAAATCTAAAAAAGATGTATATTCAATCAGAGCATATAAAGGATTAAGTTTAGTTGATGAAACTAAAGTTAACATCGAAGAAGTAGACTTCTATGGTGCAACTTTATTTAAGACAACGTTTAAAACTGGAACTCTAGTAACTGGAGATATCGATTTCTATTTATGTATTAATGGTTTACCATATACTAAGATAACTAAACAAGTTTATGAATATAAAAAGGTAAATAATATTAAAGTTATTATTGATAATATGGAAATAAATGATGAAGTTACTTTGTTTAATGGAGAATTTAAAAACATAAATTATGTAATTGATCCAGTAGACTATACAGATCGTGATATTAAAATAATTTCTTCAGATGAAAACATAATAAAAATATTAGATGATGGTAGAATCAAAGTTAATGGAATAGGTTCATGTGAATTAAAAATAGGTAATAAGGATTTCACTAAGGTGATTAAAGTTACAACTAGACAAAGATTATCTTCAAATACTTATGCAGTAAATTATGATGAATTTACTATAAGTGTATTAAGTATGAATAAAAAATCTTTAAGTAAAACAGAATTCTTATTCAATTTAAATGGACTTGTTAGTAACTATACAATTCTTGATAAAAATCATAATGACATAACTAATAAAGTGACGGAAATAGGAACAGGAATGCTTCTTGTTAATGGAGAAGAAACATATACTATTTCTATACTAGGTGATTTAAACAAAGATGGAAAAATAAATGTATTTGATGTATCAATGCTTTATAACTATGTTAGAGGAAAGACAACTCTTGATAAAGCTAGTTTAAATGCCGCAAGAATTAGAAAACAAAACGATATAAAAGTAGCTGACGTTTCTAAGTTATATAGTTTTGTAAGAGATAGGATAAGTGATATATAATGAAAATAATAATTTTGTTAATATCACTTATACCTACAATATGTTTTGCAGAAGGTATTGAATATGATTGCAAAAAAAATGATAAAGTTCAGGAATGTGTAATGTATGCAACTTCCAATTTTGAAGTAAGTGCAATAGAATACCACTTAAAAGGAAATATAAAAAATTTTGAAGCTACAAATGATTTTTTAGGAGATTATGAAAATAATAAAATTCTTTTGTATACTGATAACTTTAAAAAAGGAAAGTTTGAGATAGGTAAGATTACATATACTGGAAAAATAAAGTCAACATATTTAAGTTATGGTGACAACGAATTTAACGAAGTTATTATTTATAATAATGAAAATAAAAAATTTAATTATTATTTATTGATATTACCAATATTTATATTGTTAATATTAGTTGAGTTAATAAGAAGGAGGAAAAAATATGAAAGGTAGAACTTTAGTAGGATTAATCGTGTTAAGTTTAGCATTAATTTTACCAATAGAAGTACAAGCTGCTGGTAGTTTTAGGGTAAGTGTTAAATGTAATAATGTTGAAGTTGGAAATACAACAAAATGTACTTTAACAGGAACTGCAAGTGGAACAGAAATATCAAGTTTTCATGGAAAAATAAATGTTTCTGGAAATGCTTCTTTTGAAAGTTTTCAAGCTGGATCCGGATGGATTGGAGAAGGAAGTAATGGTGTTATAGATTTATATACTGACACAATGAAATCTAATTCATTTTCCATAGGTACAGTTACTTTAAAAACAACTGGTGTTGGAAGTGCTTCTTTAACGGTTTCTGGAATTGAAGCAAGTGATTCAAACTTTGATAACATAAGTGGAATTAACAATGCAACTGGTAGTTTTAGAATTAATGATCATACAACAACAACTACTACAACAAAAAGAGTAACCACAGCTCCAAACAATACAGTTACTGAAAGAACAACTACAACAACTACTCAATATATTGCTCCTTTAAGATTAACAAGTTTAACTGTAGATGATTTCAAAGTAACAAATGAAAATGGGATATACTATGTAACAGTTAATCAAGATACAACAGAAGTAAATATCAATGCAACAGCTGAAGAAGGAATAACTATAATAGGTTTAGGTAAACGTACATTAGCTGATGGAAAAAATGTTGTTGAATTAGTTTTAAGAAATACTTTTGATCAAACAGCAACAATAAGTTTAATTATTACAAAACCAAATGGAGAAAAAGAAGTAGATACCAAATTAAGTGAATTAAAAATAGTTAATTATCCATTTACTTTTAATCCTGAAACTTTGGAATATAAAGTAGTAATTCCTTATAATATTAATGAAATATATATAATGGCAGTTGCCAAAGATGACAATGTAACTATAAGAAATGATGGTTTACAAGTATTAAGTAAAGGAAATAACACGATTGTTGTAACTTCATCATTTGGAGATCTAAATGAGACAAAATATACAATTACAATTAAAAGAAGTTATAGTAATCTAATATTCATGATTCTTTTCTTTACTACGGGTGGAACATTTATAATTTTTGTATTCTTATCAAAACTAAAAGCAAAAAAAATCAAAGAAGATGCCATAAACAAAATTGCTGAAGAAAAACGTGAAACAGTTTCACAAAATATGAAAGTTAATGCTACATTTAATGGAGAAAGCAGTGTTGGAGTTGGAAAACGTATTGTTATCCCAACAAAAGTAGTTGCAGCACATACAGTAAATGATGCTCCAAATGATGAAATATTAAGTCCAAATACACCAGCACCTCAAGTAAAAGTTATTAAGACAATCAATACTAATGGTATAAACCAACAAGTTATTAGCACAAACAAGGATAGAGTTGGTGAAGTAAATGAATAATCAAAACATTCCTTTCTTAGATCGAGAAAGAGAAAATATTCAAGAAGCAACTATTGAAGCAAATAATAATGTTAATAAACAAAAAGTTAATGACGTAAACAATAAAATAAAAGTCAAAAAGAAAAATAAGTTTCTATCATTTTTAATTATTTTAGTTTGTTTATTTTTAGCTATATCATTAACATATTATGGGGTTAAATATATAACAAAAAAAATGAATGATATAACTAAAAGCACTACTACAACGGAACCAGCAAGTGATCCTGCAAGAGAATATATAAATGATATAAATAAAATAAGAAAGTTAAGAAGTGAAAAAGAAGTAATATATTTATTACCAGCTTTTTCCAACAATAGAGTTATTTCTATTGATATTAGTGATAAAGAATTAATAACAAATAAATATGGAACATATAATATATTAAGTGATGGTTTTGAAACTCATTATGGAAATGATGTATTCAAATATGTGTTTACTAAAAAAGGTGCTATAAATGATGTGGATTACATTATAGATGACAGTGAATATAAATATTATACAAATAATGATGATATAATTCTTTTAAATGCGTCAGATAATTATAATCACGCATATATTATAAAAGGTGATGGAACTGTCAACGAAGATAGTTTTACGGAAGAAAGTGACAAAATCATCATTGGAAACAATACATATATCAAAACTGGTGATGACTTATTATTCAACAATGTAAGTTATATTTACGTATCATAGATTTGATATTTAGTAGATAATTTGATATAATTAATAGGTCGTGACAAGTAAAGCGACTTGTTAAGTAATGAAAAAATAGAATATATAATTATTGATATATGATATAATTTTTTCAAAGTGGAGTGATAAAATGAAAACTGATTTAAGTTTTGATGATATAGCTAAAGAAATTATAGTAAATAAAAAATATTTAAAATTAAAAAATGAATCTCATCATGGGATTACAAGATATATTCATTCTATGCGTGTAGCTAGAAATGTTTATAAAGTATCAAAAAGATTAAATATGGATTATGTTTCAGCTACAAGAGCTGCAATTCTACATGATTTCTTTACAAATGAAGAATTTGGAAGCAATCATGGATTAATTCAAGGAGTTGTTCATCCAGATATTGCTTTAGCAAACGCTAAAGGGGAATTCAAATTAAATAAAATAGAAGAAAATGCCATAGCAGCTCATATGTTCCCTTTATGTATGACATTACCTAAATATAAAGAATCTTGGGTATTAACCCTTGTAGATAAAGCAGTTGCTATTTATGAGTATGCAAGTTACAAATTTAGTTATACAAAAGTTACTGGAAAAGTAACAACAGCATTAAGTTTATCATTAATTTTTGCGTTTAATGTATTAACAATGGGAAGAAAATAATCTCATTGTTTTTATTTGTATTTATGTTATAATCTTTATGTGTCCTGGTAGTACAATGGATAGTACAAGGCTCTCCTAAAGCTTAGATACGAGTTCGATTCTCATCCGGGACACCATATTGATATTAAACTTGAGCTGTTCAAGTAATAAACGACTTATTAAAGAAGTCGTTTTTATGTTATTATAAATATGTAAGGAAAACTTGTATAAAATACAGTAGTGTTACTAAATAAAAGATAAAGGAGTGCATACTATGCTTGAATCTGAAAATGTTGATGTAATTGAAATAGTTTCTAATGATTTTGGAATGGGATTATTAAAAAGAAGTGGAAACAAAAATCTAAAAATTTGTTTACCTCTATGTTTATGTATTGGTAATCTTGATGGAATGAGTTCTTTAAACAGAAATGAGTTAGAGAAATACATTAATCCAAATGAGAATAAATTATTCAAAAATGGATTAGATTTTAAATATGAATATGATAAATTGATGGAGTATGCAAACAAAGCATCTAAAATTAGAATATGGTCAAGTCATTTAGATTGTGATGACTATTGTTTATTATTATATATATGTTATCTTTTAAAAGAAAAAAATATAAGTGTAATATATACAGAAGAACTTGATTGGGAAGCAACAACTTTAGGATGTATAACAGAAAAAGAAGTAAAAATATTAGAACAAAAAGAACATGTTTTAAAAGAAATAGAAAAAGATAACTTTAGTAATCAATGGTTAAAATTAATTAATGATAATACAGAACTCAGATTTATGATAAATGGTCAAGTTATTTCAAAAGACATTAATTATTTTGATAATGATATATTACAAAGGATAGAAAAATTAGGTAAAGTAAATATACATACATTAGTTGCTGATTTAATGGGAAATCCTATTATACCTTCTGTAAGATATGCTGATTTTATTTATATTTACTTGATAAATAAACTTATTAATAATAAATTAATAGAAAAATCTGTTGAAAACGATGAAATGTTTATTGAAATAATAAAATAAGCAATTAAAGGTGAATTTTATGAAAAAAATTAATTATATATTATTTATTGCTTTGTTTATTATATTATTAGTTTTATTAAAAAATAATATTTCCTTTAACACAAAAAAAGAAGCTAATAATAATGATAAAACAACACTTAAGCTTATGCATGATGATACAAAAGATTTAACTTATCAAGAAACCGAAGCAATTGTTGAAGAAAAGAAAGTTGGAAAAATAAAATTTAAACTAGGCAAAGAAACTGAATATCATTTTTTTGATAAAGAAAAAGATTATGACAATTTAAAAGTTATATTAGATTATATAAAAAATACTTTTAATATAAATATTAACAATAAATGGAAATATCAAAAAAATGTTATTTCATCTGATTATGGATTAATAAAATTTGTATATTATCTAAATGATGAAATTGAAACCAATAAAGCAATAACCTTCGAAATAAATGATGATATTGTTGATATGGTTTATTATTCTTATCTTAATGAAAATATTGATGAAAAAGATATAATAAGTAAAGTAGAAAAATTTAAAGAAAACACAGTTCAAGAAAAAAAGAAATTAAAAAGTACTGAAAAGTTGATAGAAGAAAAAATATCATATAGTTATAACTATCGATTAAGAAAAGTCATATATACATATTGTTTGTTTTTTCAAAAAGAAAATGGAACTATCAACAATAGTATTGGATCAAGCTATTTCATTGAATAAAAGAATTTGTTATAGCTTTAATATAATTTAAAAAATGTAGAATGATACAATTAATCAAAAGTTGAAAAATAAAGCAATATAAGATATAATAACGCAATGTTTTTTAGGGGTGCTTATATGGAAAATATTTTAACAAGAGATGATGAGTCATTTTATAAAGGAATTAATAAAAACACTTATGATTTATTATTTAATGATCTTAAAAATAAATCAAATGAAAAAAGTGGAAGTTATGAAAGTTTAGAAGCTCTTTGTATTATTAGCAAATTTACCAAATTAGATAATGCAAAAATATGGTCTTTAATGTCTGGAGTATATGATTCAAATGAAGATTATGTTTTCGCAACTATTACTTGGAATAATGAACTTAATTCTTATGTATTTCAAAATGGAGAGTTTAAAATTGCTTTTAATTTATTATCGGATTATATGACAGCTGAAGAAATTAAAACAGAATTAACTTCTGATAAAAGAATCCATCAATGTCATTTTAAATCGCTTATGTTAGTTAGAATGTATCCTGAATTTAGATTGACTACGGGATACGTATATTTAGAAAAACAAAGAATATTGCATACAGTCGTTGAATATGATGATAATGAAGAAACTATTATTCTTGATTGGACTAAAAATCTACGTATGACTAAAGAAGAATATCAAAAGTTAACTAATTTCAGAACGATAGAATCTATTCAAGGATACGATGTTCTAAGTGATTTAGCTGGTCCAGCTACTAAAAGTAATATAGATTTAAAAACTTACTGTGCATTTAGAACTGAAATAGTTAAAGAGTTAAAAAAGAATAGTAGAATCTTTTAGTTATTAAAGGAGAATATATGGAAAAATTATATGGTTCAGAAAATAATGACATTATTTTACCTAATTTAATAATTCCAAATATGACAGATGAAGAGTTAACTCATATTTATAAACGTTTAAAACCTATAGTTACTATTGATGAAATGAAATATTATTTAAAAGAATATACTTTATATCAACTACGTTATTGCTCATATATAGAAAGTTTATCAACATCGATAAAAGAACAAATTAGTCCATCTTCAATTGATCCTGTTGATGAATTTATCTGTTTTCATAAATTTCATTATTATGGTTCATTTATTCCAAAAATTGCTGAAGTATTATCACAAATTCCAGAAAATTTAGTAGAGGATTCAAATGCATTTGAGATTGTAGAATATCCAACAAAAATGGCCGATGTAACAAGATATTATGAAGCGTTTGAAAAAGGATACCATCTTTCTAAAGTTAGAACTTATAAAATTCAAGACAAATAGTTTTAACTTTTTTTATGCAAATTGTTTAACTTTTTTCGACTTTATTTTCATAAATCAATTGTAATTTAACTTGATATATGTTATAGTCGAATGGTAGAGGAGAGTTTGATATGAACGAGGAAAATAATGTTAAATCTAATGAAGAAAATAACTCATTAGAAACAAATAATACTGAATCAACTGAATCTGTTAATACAGAAAAAACAGAAATTGTAACTCCAGTTGAAGAAGTAAAAACAGAAACACCTGAGCAAAAACAAGAAGCTAAAAAAGATTTATTTTTAGGACTTATAGACAAAAATAAACTAATTAAAATCCTATGTGCAATTATTGTTGTTCTTTTGATCGCATTAGCAATTAAATTTTTTGTATTTAAGTCTGGAGCATCTAAGAACGGCGTAAGTAAACTATTAGATACAAAATATGATTCAATATCTTGTATTGATTATGATTGTAATGGATTTATGGCAATCGAAGGAGATAAACTAACAAAATATAAAGTAGTTTTATTCAATGTTGATGGTGAAAAAGTAGCAGACTATAAAGAAGTTTACAATGCTAATTTAAAAGAAACTGAAGTTCCTTATGCAATTGGAAAAGACTTCTACTTAACTTCAGTTACTAACTTAAGCAAATTGAGTACTGAAAAATATAATATGAAGAATAAAAAAGGAAAAGTTATTTATTCTTCAGAAAAATCAATATCATTATTAAATAATTATTTAGTAACTACAACTGATAAAGAAAGTAGTAAAGACTCAATTATTGACAGAAAAGGAAATCTTTTATATAGCAATGTAAGTGACTATGAATCATATTTCAATGGAAAGATCATTGAAATTGAGATTGATAACTCATATGCATTATTAAATGAAAGAGGAGAAAAATTCTTAAGTGATTATTCAATTTCTAAAATTGTAAAAGATGAAGAAGACAAATACTTATATGCAGTTGTAAGAAATGAAAAAGATAAAGTATATAATTACTTTGATCTATTAAAGGCAACAATTGTAGGAGATAGTTTCAATAGTTATACTAACGGAGATGAAGTTGGAACTCTTATTATAACTAAAAAAGAAAATGAAAAAAGTGTAAAATATACATTAACTAAAGATGGAAAACAAACTAAACTTGAAACTGAAGAAACAACAACTACAAATGATAATTTCTTTAAAGATTTTAAAGATAAAGTAGATACAGATACTTATAGTATTTTTAGTAGCAGTCTTTATTCAAAAGATCAAGAAAATATTATAGTTAATAATAAAGTAGAAAAATCAATGGGTGTATATAACGTAAACACTAAAGAATATAAAGAATTATATAAATATGATCAAGAAAAATCATACTTTTATTCAAGTGTATACAATGTAAAAAATTCTGATGAAAACGGTTTAGTATTAAGATTTACATGTACTTCATCATGTGTACAAAATGAATCAGTAATTTATGATGTTAAGAACAATAAAGAACTATATCGTTATGAAGGTGAAAACTACATAACAAGTTATTCAGAATATAAAAATGGATACAAAATTGTAGGTTTATCTAATTCAACTGATAGATATTCAGTATTAGATAAAGATAATAAAAATTTATATTCATCAAAAAATGTAGTATTAATTCTTGATTCTGAATTAGTATTAGGTGACAAGCCTACATATTCAGCTATACTTTATTCATCAAAAGACAATAAAGTTATAAGTGAAAATACAGTATATATCATTGATGATTATAAAAATATGCTTTATAAATATAGTGATGAAACAAACACTTACATTTTAGATAAAGATGGAAAAGAAATCATTAAAGTAAGTAAAAATGATTATCTAAAAAATGTTGATAGTTATTATATCTATATAGCAAATGGTAAACTAAATATCTATGATATAGATAAAAATAAAACTAATTCTTATACAATGAAAGATTCTGAAAAGATGAACGATGCAAGTGGATCAATGATTTCACCATATAAGAAAACATTAGTTATAAATAATAGTACTGAAAAATACGTTAAAGTAATTAACTTTAATGGAAAAGTAATCAAAAAGATAGATAATGTTGAATTATCAAAATTCAAGACAAATGATGAAGCTGAAAAAGCATTCTTAATTGTTAAGAAATCTAAAAATAATAAAGAGTTATACGGACTATATGTATATCAATAAAATATCAAAAGAAATTTTGATATTTTTTCTTTAAAAGGAACAATTTACATCTTAAAACATCCATGTTATAATTGAGTATAGTAAGGATAGGGGATAACAATGAACGAAACTGGATTAATTGAACAAGTATCAAGAATTATAAACGCTAATTATTCGAATATTTATGTGATAGATATCATAGATGATAAAGTATATCGCTTTGATTTTACAATAAGTAATAATTTGGTGATTAAGGAAGTAACTACTTACACTGATTTTATTGAAATTGCCAAAAGATTTGTAAATGCAAGTGATTTATCTGCTTATTTTGCTGCTTTATCTATAAATAAATTGGAATTAGAAAGCCAAAGAGGAAATAACGAAACAAAAATAAAATATCGTAAGTTATGTGAAACTGGTGAATATAAATGGTTTGTTAACATAATTAATTATTTACCTTATGAAGGTAAAAAGCTAATTTTCATGATGAGTGAAGATATAAGTAATAGACTTACAGATATTGAAAGTGAAAATGATAAACTTGAAACTGAAGTTATCGATTATAAAAAAAGATTAGATAGAGAAAATAAAAGCATAAGTGATGCCATCTATTTAATTAATCATGCTCTTGAAACTAGTAATGGAAGCGAACAAACAAAGAGATACATTAATTCCGTATTCAATAAAGTAACTGAAGATCACCCTGAACTTAATAAAGCTATATTAAATAGGATGGCTGAAGTAACAAGTTATAGAAAACCATCTATTTTAATTGTTGATGATTCATCAATAATAAGAAATTCATTAAAAAGAATATTCTCTAATGATTACGAAATTTTAATAGCTAAAAACGGATTAGAAGCTATAAACATCATTACAGAAAATGTTTTATCAAATAATATGAGTATGTCTAAAGAAAATATTGTTGGTATGCTTTTAGACCTAGTTATGCCTGAATCTGATGGATTTGAAGTTCTTGAATTTATGAAAGCAAATGATTTGTTTAATAAAATTCCTGTTGCAATTATAAGTGGTGATGAAACAAGAGAAACAAGAAAAAGAGTATATCAATATGAAATTGTCGATATGCTTGAAAAACCATTCAATACAGAAAATATTCGTAGAAGATTTGGTAAGATTGTAAATTTATATCAATCAAGCAATAATTTACAAAATATTGTTGATGTTCAAAATGAAGAATTAAAAAATGCAAATGAAAACAAATCATTAGAATTAATTATAAATAAAATTATTACTAATATAGAAACATCAAAAGAATCAATGTTGTTAAAAAAAGTTGTTAAACTATTAAGTGATACATTAGCAAGCAAATATCCAAAATATAGTTTAGATTCTAAAAAAATAGATAATATAGTTAAATCATGTGCGTTATATAATGTTGGATCAATTGCAATATCTAAAGATTCAGTTGTTACAAGTGATTCTATAAAAGAAGAAATTGAATATGGAAATGTATTATTGAAAAATTATATTAAAGACGATGCTCATTTAAAAGTAGCTTCAAATATAGTAAATTATAGTTTTGAGATGTTTAATGGAACAGGATATCCAAATGCCTTAAAAGGTAATGATATTCCAATAGAAGCTCAACTTACAAGTATTTCAGTAAGAATAGTTCAATATTCTTTAAATAAATCATTTAATACAGCTATAAAAAATATATTGCTAGTTGAAGATAAAAAATATAATCCAGATATTTTAAATGTTATTAAAGATGTAAAAAAAGAACTAAAAGACTTGTTCTAGAGAAATGCAAAAAGCATTTCTTTCTTTATTATAATAAATAGGAGTTGAAGTATATGAAAAAGGGGAAAAATCCATTAAATCCATTGATAATATTTTTAGCAATAATTATTATTGTTTTATCTATTATTTATGGAATATTTATTAATCCAATAAGAAATGAAAAAGAACCTATAAAAGAACCTGAAAAATTTGATGTTCATTTTGAAAATCCACAAGAGGTACTAGTTCCAGAAGAGAAAAAAATTGAAGGGTTAGACTTTAATGAAAGTTCAACAACTTTATCTTTTTCTGCTTTTTTAAAAGCAAATGACATTTATGATTATAGTTTAGATGTTGTAAATGATGGAGATACAAGTGTTAAACTAAACCAATTATCAATAACAAAAGCAAGTGAAGTAAGTTCTAATCCAGAAAATATAACTTATACAATTAGCTGGGATAATGGTGAAGAAATTAAAGAAACAGATACAATTGAAAAAAATTCTAGAAGAAAAATAATTATTCACGTTCAAGATAATAATGAAGAAACAATTGATGTTTATCAAAAATATAATTTCACATTAAATATGAGTTTTATTAAAGCAAAATAATATGTTATACTATTATGAAATTTAAGAAAGGAAGAAATTTATGGCATCATTCACTACTCAAATTAAAGATGAAATAAGTAAAATTGAAACTAATAAATTAGAATCTATAAGTGAATTATGTGCTTTTTTAAAATACAATGATGCTATAGAGGAAATTTTAACAGTAAAAACCGAAAATCCAAGTGTAGCAAGAAGAATATTTAATCTTTTAAAAAGAATTTATGGAGTAGATATAAAACTAACAATTAGAAGTCAAAAGAAGTTTTTTAGCAAAACAGTTTACTACTTATATGTAAATGAAAAAATAGATATTATAAACACTGATGTAGAAAGCATTTATAAATCTATTACTTCTTTTTCTGATGAAGAACAAGCATCTTATTTGAAAGGAGTATTTCTTGCAAATGGTTCGATAAATGATCCTAAAACAAGCAAATATCATTTGGAATTTTTAATTAATGATGAGTTGAAAGCAAAACTAGTTGATAAACTATTAAAACACTTTAGATTCTCAAGTAAGATTTTAAAAAGAGAAAAAGGTTATATGGTTTATTTAAAACAAGCTGAAGAAATAAGTGACTTTATAAAAATGATTGGAGCTATAACAGCATTATTTTACTATGAAGATATACGTATATATCGAGATCATAAAAATATGGTCAATAGGTTAAATAACTGTGAACAGGCTAATGTTGAAAAATCTTTAAAGACTTGTAATGAACAAATAGAAAATATAAATTATCTAAAAGAAAATGATTTAGAATCTTTAATAGATGATAAAACTAAACTAATAATTACTTATAGACTTAAATATCCAGAAACTACTATGAATGAACTTGCAGAAATTATATCTTTGGAAACTGATATCAATATTACTAAATCAGGAATAAATCATCATTTTAGAAAAATAAAAGAATTAGTTGAAAAAAGTAAAAATAAAGATTTGTAAAAAAATGCACTTAAAGGTGTTTTTTTTGACAAAAATTATTTATAGAAGAAGATTAAATTATTGAAAATTCATGCATACTAAAAATAGAATATTTACTGCACAACAAATTAATTGTATAATTTAAATATAATAGATGGAAATAAAAAAATAATAATGGAAAATGATATAAAGAAAACCAAATCCCTTGAAAATTGCGGGGGGGGTATTATAAAATAAAAATGTAAAGATACGAAGGTGTAAAAATGAAAAAATCGACAATACTTTTGATAATGATTTTATTTATGGTAATCGGGTATGCAGCATATAATACAACTATTAATATTTATGGCTTAGGAAAATTATCAGAAAATATAAGCGATTTTAAAGTATATTTATCTTCATTAAAATTAAATGGAGCAGAAATAAGTGGAATCAATGATGCAAAAGATGAATTTACAATAAGCGATATAAATGGAGATGTAACAGTAGATATAGTAAATGATTCAACTGAATATGATGTTGAAGCTTACTTAGAATGTGAGAAGGAAGTAGAAGAGAATTCTGTGTGGACATATGATTATAAAGGAAGCGAAGAAACATTTATAGCCGTTAAAAAAGGAACTTATAAATTGGAAACATGGGGAGCTCAAGGAGGAAGCAGCAACTTTAAAAATACAGATGGAGAATTTAATACAAAAGGCGGATATGGTGGATATTCTGAAGGTATTATAAATCTAGATCCAGCGACAAAACTTTATATCAACGTTGGCGGCCAAGGAATAGAAGCAACAACTGTAAACGGAGGCAACGGCGGCTACAACGGTGGCGGAACTGGTGGAGCTGGAATGGGTTATAATTCAGCAAAAACTTACTTCTACACAGGTGGTGGCGGAGGCGGAGGAGCCACACATATAGCAACATCTTCCGGAATTTTATCAACTTTACAAAACAATATTCCATCAATTCTTATTGTTTCTGGCGGAGGTGGAGGAGCCACAGGATTAAACCGTTCAGAAATAACTTTAGGAAGTCATGGTGGAGGATTTGTAGGAAATCCAGGATATTTGGAAACAATTAAGTCATTTTTGGTATCTGGTGGAACCCAAAGTGATGGTTATTCTTTTGGTCAAGGAGCGAGTGGCCCAACAACAAATAATGCAGCCAGTTGGTCTGAAGGAGGAGCCGGAGGTGGAGGCTCAGGATTTTATGGAGGAAAAAGTGCTCTTTCAAGTGAAAATTATAGTTCAAGAGATGGAGCAGGTGGATCCGGTTATATAGGTAATTCATCATTAACACAAAAATCTATGTATTGTTATAATTGTAGTGAATCTACGGATGAATCAACAAAAACGGTTTCCACAACTTGTGCCAATGCAACTGCAACTGAAAACTGTGCTAAATCTGGAGATGGATATGCACGTATATCTTTATTATCTTCATTTACAGACGTTACAACAGATAAAGTAACAGTAGTGGCTCAAGAAAGCACTAGTCAAAACCTAAAAAGTGTAGTTGGAAAATCCTTAACTTGTAAGTTGAAATTAAATAAATTATCAAGAACTGAAAAGAAAACATATCCAGATTTAACAGAATGGAGTTTTGATTACACAGGAGAAGAACAAGTATTTACCACACCAATAAGTGGAACATACAAACTAGAAGTATGGGGAGCACAAGGTGGTAATGCTTCAAATACTTCCACATATGGTGGAAATAATGGTTCATCTGCAATAGGTGGATATGGCGGATACTCATCAGGATTAATAACTTTATCAAAAGGGCAAAAAATAAATATTGTAGTAGGAAGTGAAGGAACTTCTTCAGGAATGAACGAATTTTCAGTTCTTAAAGGAGGCTATAACGGCGGCGGAAACGGAGGTAAAGGAAATAATTCATTTTCCTCTTTGGGTTGTTATTCTGGAGCTGGTGGTGGCGGAGCAACCCATATAGCATTTTCTGCGGGGCTTCTAGTAAATTTTAAAAATAAATTAAGTGAACTATTAATTGTTGCCGGCGGCGGTGGCGGAGCAATTAATCATAATACTGAAAATAATAATGGAGGGGCAGCAGGAGGAATTGCCGGAAATGGAGGCAGTTTTTTAAAAACTACAACTTGTAATTCAAACCTATCTAAAATAAATGGAGGAACTCAAACTTCAGGATATCTTTTTGGTGTAGGTCAAACAGGGCGTGATGCTGTTAGTGCAATTTGTGCCCAATCAGGAGCAGCAGGCGGAGGCGGCGGTTTCTATGGTGGAATGAGTCAAACTGAAAATTATGATACATCAAGTGGTGGCGGTGGATCAGGCTACATAGGAAATACTTTTTTATCTAGTAAAGCAATGTATTGTTATAATTGTACTGAATCAACTGAAGAATCCACAAAAACCATAAAAACGACATGTACAAGTGTAACACCAACTGAAAACTGTTCAAAACAAGGTAATGGATATGCCCGCATAACTCTTATCTCAGCTGATTAAAAATATTTTTAGTTATTTAAATGAGCATTTAACATATATATTAAATAGGTGAAAATATGAAATATGTTAAATATGCTCTTGTAATAACTTTATGTGTATTATCCTTTTATGCATCAGACAGGCTTATACTTTATGTTGAAAACTTAAGTCCTCTTATGAAAGAAATAAAGATGTACGAAGATTCATTATATGAAAGTCCCGTTAATGCTATTATTGAAGATAACACTATAATAACTGGTAAAAATGGAAGAGAACTAAATAAACGTGAAAGTTATTTAAAAATGAACGACTTTGGATCATTTAATGAAACCTTCTTTGTTTATGATTACATAAAACCAAAAATTTCTGTAATGGATCATTTAGATAAAGTCATAATTGGAAATGTAAGCGATACAGATGTTGCTTTAATAGTTGATAATAAAACCATTGAAGAATATTTATTAACTGAAAAAATTAAGTTTTCTAAAATAATAACAAAACAAGATGAAATAAATAAGAAAGAAATCACATATATAAATGGTGCTTCTGACGAAAATGACTTTAACGATATTCGTCGTTTCTTAAAGAAAAATAATTTAAACAAAAATGTATGTATTGTTGATTTATCCAATCATACAGCATGTATAAATAATAAATCATTTATAATAAAACCAACAGTTGAATTAAAAAGTTCTAATATTTCTTCTTATATAAATAACACTAAGGGAGGTTCAATTATTAAGATTGATAAAAATCTTACATTAAATGAATTTAAAGTGTATTTAAGTAAATTGAAATATAACAATTTAGAGATAGTTGATTTAATTGATTTAATTAAAGAGTAATTATACCCAATTTGTGGTATAATTTTTTTAGGTGATAAACGTGAAAAAAATAGTCTTAATTGACGGAAATAACTTAATGTTTAGAAGTTACTATGCAACTGCTTATACAGGAAATTTGATGAAAAATTCAAAAGGAGTAGTAACAAACGCTTTATATGGATTTGCAACAATGATTAATAAAATAATTAAAGAAGAAAATCCAGATTATATGTTAGTTGCATTTGATATCGGTAAAACTTTCAGACATAGAGAATATGCTGATTATAAAGCAGGTCGTGCTAAAACTCCAGAAGAATTAAAAAGCCAAATGCCACTTGCTCGTGTAATGTTAGATCATATGGGAATAAAAAATATTGGTATAGAGGATTATGAAGCTGATGACATAATTGGAACTCTTGCTAAAAGAGCTGATGAAGATCCTGAATGGGATGCAACAGTTATAACAAGTGATCATGATTATTTACAACTTATTTCTGATGTTGTTGAAGTAAAACTTTTAAAATCAAAAGACTTTACAAGATATAATCCAACAAACTTTAAAGAAGAGTATGGAATTGAACCAATTAAAGTAATAGATTTAAAAGCACTTATGGGAGATTCAAGTGATAATATTCCAGGAGTTGCTGGAATAGGTGAAAAAACAGCATTAAAACTTTTACAAGATTATGGCTCTTTAGATGGTGTTTATGAAAATATCGATTCTATAAAAGGAAAATTAAAAGAAAAACTAGAAAATGGAAAAGATTCTGCATATTTTTCTAAAAAACTTGCAACTATATATCGTGAAGTTCCAATTCCTTTCTCTTTTGAAGATATGAAATATAATGGCCCAAAAAGTACTTTAAATGATTTTTACCGTGATTTAGAGTTTTATTCACTTATGACTTCTCATGAAGTAAAAGAAGAAATTCATGAATTTGAGTTTAAAAAGTTAGAAAGTGTTTATGAAATAGATAGATCAAAAGAGATAAGTTTCTATATCGAATGTGACAATGAAAACTATCATATGGCCAATATTTTAGGAATGGGACTTTTTGACGGAACAAACGCTTTCTTTGTAGAGGCAAAAGATATTGATCAAGTATTTGATTACACAAAAGAAGTAAAAAAATATACATTTGATGTTAAAAAAGCTTATGTGCTTTTAAATAGATTTGATTTAAATGTAATCTATGATTTAAATTTAATTGCTTATCTTTTAAATAAGGTTGTTAAAGATGATGTTGCTGTTCTTATGAATAATGATTCTGCTTCAATACCTTTAATACATGATATTATAAAAAATAAAATGGATATAAGAAGCATTGTTGCTGAAAAAGCAAAATATATTTATGATACTCATGACAAAAATATTATAGATATTAAATCTGAGGATATGTATGAACTTTATACTGACATTGAACTTCCTTTATCAAAAGTACTAGCTAAGATGGAAATTGAAGGAATAAGATGTGATGTCAATGTTTTAAATGAGATGCAAAAAGTTATTGAAGGTGAAATTGAAGAAGTAAGTAAAGTTATATACGAACTTTCTGGATGTGAGTTTAATATTGCTTCTCGTATTCAATTAAGTGAAGTGTTATTTGAAAAATTAAATCTTCCACATGGAAAGAAATTAACAAATGCTTATAAAACTGATGCTGCAACTTTGGAAAAACTACTTGGTTTACATCCAATTATTGAACAAATAATAAAGTACCGTAACTTAACAAAGATAAATTCAACTTATTTAAAAGGTTTAAAAGAATTTATTCATGAAGATGGTAAGATACACACTATTTATAAACAAACTTTAACACGTACTGGTCGTCTTTCAAGTGCTGATCCTAACTTACAAAATATACCTGCACGTGATGATTTAGGAAAATTAATTCGTAAAGCTTTTTTACCAGTTAATGATTTATTCTTATCAAGCGATTATTCTCAAATTGAACTACGTATTTTAGCTCATCTTTCTGGAAGTGAAGCTTTAATAAATGCCTTTGTTAATGGAGATGATATTCATACTAAAGTTGCATCAGATATTTTCAAAAAACCAATGAGTGAAGTTACTCCACAAGAAAGACGTACAGCAAAAGCTGTTATCTTTGGAATAGTTTATGGAATAAGTGGCTTTGGTTTAGGTGAAAACATTGGTGTTTCTCCAAAAGAAGCAAAGAAGTTTATTGATATGTATTTGTCTCTTTATCCAGGTGTAAAAAATTATATGGATTTAACTATAAAAGATGCTTATGATTGTGGATATGTTAGAACAATATTTAAAAGAAAAAGAGCAATTGATGAACTATTTAATTCCAATTATATGGTAAGAAGTGCCGGAGAACGAATTGCTTTAAACACTCCAATTCAAGGAACAAGTGCCGATATAATTAAAAAGGCTATGATTGAAATTGATAATGAATTTGAAAAACGCAACATCAAATCAAAAATGATTTTACAAATTCACGATGAACTTGTATTTGATATTGTCGAAAGTGAAAAAGAAGAAGTTGGTAAATTAGTTAAAGATATTATGGAACATACGGTTACATTAAAAGTTCCTTTAAAAGTATCAACTGATTTTGGAATCAATTTATATGAAACAAAATAATTAAATATGATATAATAGCTTTCAATGGGTGGTTTATATGGAACTTAGTAAAGATGTTATAGGTGAACTTTCTAATTTAAAAGAGTTTATCGGAATAAGCGAAGATTACGAAAAACTTATTAGATATTTTGCTTATATAATAAATGAAAATCATGTATTTGATAAAAGAATAGAAACAAGGATTTCATCTACTGAAAAAGGTGGATTATTTGTTAATTTATTAAACGAATTAGATTATACAATCTATGCCAATGCCACTAAAATGAAAGCTTTTTTACAAATAATGTCTAGGAATTTTTATCAAGAATATCCTGATATTGATGCTAGAGAAATCGACTTATTATTTGCTTTTGAATTTTTAATACATGAACTTACTCATCTATATCAAATGAGTTTAGGAGAAATGGGAAACGGTCCGATTGAAAGAACATATAAATTAATAATAGACCAAATAGATAAGAGAAAATTCATAACGACTTTTATGTACATGATAAGAACTTATCATATATGTTATGAAAGACATGCCAATATAGTTGGTTTTAGAGAAACAAAGAAAATATATCAATCAACCGATTTGGAAAACATATGCAGTTTATTTTACTTATATTATTTATCATCAGGTTACGAAATTAAATCAGATACTAGAATAATCACACCGGTTGAACATACTTTTAAAGATTATCGAATTAAGGAAACTATTGATTCAACTGGTGTAAGTTTTATAGATATCATGGAACATGGATTACCATTAGGGGAAAATAATTTAAATAACTTTTATGAACTATTTAAAATTTTAGAAAATGGTTATCTAAGTGATATAAATTCCGATGATGTTATTAAAAAAATGTTGGAAATGAGATGAAACTATGCCTGAAATAGCTGAAGTAAGAACAGTAGCAAGAACTTTAAATAAAAGTTTACCAGGAAATACAATAAAAGATATAAATATCCTATATGATCGTATAATTGATCAAGATATAAATGAATTTAAAAATATTTTAATTGGAAAGACAATTGAAAGTGTTGGTAGTTTTGGTAAGTATTTACTATTTAATTTAGGAGAATATACATTGATATCTCATCTTCGTATGGAAGGTAAATACTTTATAAAGAAAATAGAAGAACCAATAGAAAAACATGAACATATAATATTTATATTTGATGATTTTACTTTAAGATATCATGATACAAGAAAATTTGGTCGTATGAAAGTTTTAAAAACTGAAGATGTTTATTCCTCGAAAGAAATAAAAAAATTAGGAATAGAACCTGATAATAATTCTTTAACAAAAGAATACATTTATAAATCTATTCATAATAAAAATAAACCAATAAAAACGCTTCTTTTAGATCAATCTATTATAAATGGTTTAGGAAATATATATGTTGATGAAGTTTTATTTGCATCAAATATAAATCCAAATAGAAGTGGAGCAAGTATTACTTTAGATGAATGTGATAAAATACGAATCTCTTCAAAATCCATTATTGAAAAAGCAACTGAACTTGGAGGCTCAACAATAAGAAGTTATACTTCATCTTTAGGAGTAACAGGTCATTATCAAGATTATTTAAAAGTTCATACTAAAGAAATATGTCCAAACTGCAAAAATAAAATAAAAAAAATAAGAGTTGGTGGACGTGGAACTTATTTTTGTGAAAACTGTCAAAAATAATGTATATTTTAAAATTATTGCACATAATAATAACAGGAAGTAGTTAAATATGTGATTTATACTTCCAGTATTTTAAAGCATTTAAGGATTAACTTAATTTGCTTAAGAGTATTGATTTTTCAATACTCTTTTTTTGTAAAAAAGTGTTAAAATTACCAAACTTAAAAATTGGTAGCTTTTTTTTGACAGATTTTAACGATTTGCATATAAATCAATACAAATATTAAAAATCTGAGCCTCTAAATTTAAAATTTTGTAGTTTTGAAATATAAAAAAATTATGCTTAAATATTTTCTTGAGAAGCAAGGAAAAGATGCTTATCACTTTCTTATATGTAGGACGTGAATTTTCAGCAAAATAAGCTGTAGTAAGGAAGTGATATATAATGTTTAAACACTCATTCAAAATCGAACTATTAGTAACAAGTTTAATCATTATAATTTTTATATTATTATATCTTCTTTGTAGAAAAGGAATATAAGATATAAAAAAGCACCTTTTCTTTTGAAAAAGGTGCACAACACAATTGTGGTAAGCATCGCGTCCTAAAGAAACTTTGCTTCTCACTTAAATAAAATATAACATTTTTTACTATAAATTACAATGATAATATAAAAGTAAACTTTACACACAATAAAAATGTTGTATACAAAATACAACAAATATGTAGTATAATAATTTTGTACAGTAGAGAATTTGCATTGGTCAAGTAAAAGTAGACAATTGTAAAAAAAATAGGGGGGTATTGAATATAAGAATTCCAATATTAGTTTATTTAATATAATAAATGTTTTTATATTGCATTGGAGTTAAATATTTAAGAGCACATTGAGGCCTTTCATAATTGAAATAATGAATGTAATCTTCAATAGATTTATAAATATCATTAGAATTATTAATATTAAAATCAATAAATAATTCTTCTTTAATCCAACCATTAATAGCTTC
>CAKOJJ010000014.1 GCA_934089275.1 uncultured Bacilli bacterium | reverse complement strand
TTTAAAAGTTGCATTTAGTTCTTTAATAATATTTAATATATTCTTATCAATTGTTTTCTTATTAATAATTGAAAGGAAGGTTCTTATGAAAAAAGAAAGATTAACAATTGAAAGGAAGGTTCTTATGAAAAAAGAAAGATTAACAATTGAAAGGAAGGTTCTTATGAAAAAAGAAAGATTAACAATTGAAAACAGAATGTTAATTGAACAATTATTGAAATTAAATTACAAACTGAAGGATATTGCCGATGCTATTGATTCAACTTCTTCCACTGTTTCTAGAGAAATTAAAAAAAGAAGAATTTGCAGTAAAGGTAATCTTAAGGAATGTGACAAATTAAAACGATTTCCTTATGTATGTTCATGTTGCAATCTTAAAGTGAATTGTCATAAAAAGAAATACTATTATAATTATAAAAAAGCACAAGATAATTATGATTATTTATTACATTATTCAAGAAAAGGAATCGATATGTCTATTGATGAATTAGAATATTGGAATGATTACTTAACTGATAAATTAAAAAACAAAAATCAACCAATTTTACATTTATACAATACCATAGAAAAAGAATTCCCAAAATCTATTCAAACTTTTTATAACTATGTTCATGAAGGTTATTTTTCAAACATAAACGATGAAATGTTACCTAGATCTTATAGCTACAAACCTAGAAAAAGAAAAGATGAAGCTCCAACTATAAGATATGATAATCCAGCAAGAACAGGTCGCACATTAAAAGAATTAGAGGAATATTTAACAATGAATCCAAATGCAAATATAGTTGAAATGGATACTGTTATTGGAAAATTTGAAGATAAGAAATGCATACTAACTTTATATTTTAGAAATAGTAAACTAATGCTTATGTTTCTAATAAACAAATACAAAACATCAGAAGTTAAAAGAATTTTCAATTATCTTAGAAAAAAATTAGGTATAGAAAAATACAAAGAATTATTTGAAATTATTCTTACTGATAATGGTTGGGAATTCTCTAAACCATTGGATATAGAGATTGATCCCCATACAGGTGAAAAAATAATAAATGTATTCTATTGTGAACCATATTCTTCATGGCAAAAAGGTGGTATAGAAAGAAATCATGAGTTTATAAGATATATAATTCCAAAAGGTATCACTTTTGATAATTTAAGTAACGAAAATATTACACGTATGATGAATAATATAAATAATATCAAAAGAAAAAGTATGGATTTTAAAACACCATACTCAATCTTTACCAAAATCTATGGAGAGAAAATTTCCAAAACTCTCCATCTCCATCATATCGATGAAGAAAATGTTGACTTAAGTTATAGAATACTTAAATAATCAACGTATTGAAAATAAGAAAACAATTGATATTTCATAACTAATAACTTACATTTAATTTTTGAAATTATCTTCAAAATACTCTTTTGAATGCAATAATTTTCTTTTTCGCCTACTATTTTATCTAAAATTGTAGAAAATGCAAGTATAAAACTTGCATTTAACTCAATATTATCGGCATTTTATTTAACTTGCATTTACTTCTTAAAGTAACTTTCCGACTGATATTATGCTCTAGTACTTATTCACTAAACTTAATTCCATATTATACAAAATTCATTTTAATTATCATATATTTTAGTGTTTAAAAATTTTATATTTATTTTTGAATTATATTCTTTAGTTATTTTATTTTTATATTTTTGCAACTTTTTTTCATAAGTATTTATTTCACCATTGTTTAAAATGATTTTTTTTACTTTAAAATTTTCTAATAAATTTAAAGAATCTCCTAGATGATCAGCATCACCATGTGGTGATATACGTTTATGCATACGAATTTGGTCAAGAAAAAAAGAACTACTTTTAGTTCTTTAAAGATATTTATAAACTCATTTTTGGTTTATTTTCTTCTCTTTTAAAAGGTACTTCTTGATTATTTAAAAATACTGTTATATTTGTTATTTTATACCATCCACCATTTTCATCATAAAAAACAAAACTTATTTCATCTGTCTCTGCTGTATTTTCTGGTCCAACAGTTAATAGTCCTCCAAAGAAATACTTTTTCTTTCCATTATCTGGCTGAAATTTTTTTTGTAATGTTTGTATTGTTCTTATTTCTAATTAATATTGGATTTGGTACTAAATCTTTTGCTTCAATCTTATCATCAAGTATTAATTTGTTTTTAGTTTCGATTGGTAATCTATTGTATTCATTATTGCGAATCTTTTTTCTTAATAAATCACGCCCAATATTTTGTTCTCTACAGATATTGATATAATACCTTATTTCATCTATATTTTTTAAAGGTAATAACTCAACATAATGGCTCCAAGACAATTGTGTCGCAAGCTGCGACACTTTTTCATCACTAAACATACTATAGAATTGTTTCATCCTAAATAATGTTCTTCTGTTATATTTTTTACCAACTTCAACAACTAATTTTTTAGAATATTCATCTATAATATTATCTCCATATTTTCCACCTGCATCATTTAGCAACTTGCCAATTTCAAAATATGTAATAACTTTATGTCTTTCCTTCGAATAGTCTTTTACTTTTGAATATATTTCATTATCTACTAATTTATTTTTTATTTCATTATAATAATTCATATTTACTCCTTCCTACGGACTACAAGTCTCTATTTTTAATTTATTATTTTTTATTTTAAACATAATACTTCCATCTCGATCAGTTCTATACATTTTAGATCGCTCTAAATTGTTTAATACTTCTTCATTTGGATGACCATACCCATTATTTCTACCTACACTAATAATTGAATATTTTGGTTTAATAATATCTATGAAATGTTTACTAGAAGAAGTGTTTGAACCATGATGTCCTACTTTTAAAACATCTATATTTAGTATGTTATATTTATCCAATATATCCTTCTCTTTATTTACTCCAGCATCTCCCATAAACATAAACTTATAGCCTTTTATTTTTGTATAAATTACATTTGAATTATCATTTTCATTGTCATAAACACCAGTTTGTAAAAAATATAATTTATTATTATTTACTTTTAACTCTTTAATACAAAAATTGTACTTAATCTTCTTTTTTTCTAATATCTTAATTAGCTCTTTTTCTAAATTATTAAATTCACCACAATTAAATATCACTTTTTCTACTTTTAAGTTTTCTACTAAATTAACAGCTTCACCCATATGATCTGCATCTCCGTGCGTTAAAACCAAATAATTTAGTTTGCTTACTCCGATACTTTTTAAAAAAGTTATTGTTGAATCAGTTATATGATATTCTTTTTTCTTTTTCCATTCATCTTCTTTAAAACTTACACTTCCACCCGTATCTATTAAAATTGCTTTATTTTTATATCTTATCAAACTTGAATCGCCTTGAGATACATCAAGATAATAAATATAATAACTGGGGTCAATTATATAAAAATATTTATTAATTAAGATTAAACACAGAATAACAACAAGATATATTTTTTTATAAGTTTTTAAAAAGATATATAAGCATAGATAATATATAATAATTGTAATAATGTTCATTTTAGGAATAATGATGTTTAATACAAGCAAATGTGAGGAAATCACTTCTATTAAATTGCAAAATATAAATAATAGATTATCAAATATAGGAATAAAAAATGTTAATATACTAAGTGGATACAAAATATAACTTATGTAAGGAACAATAAATAAATTATTTATTATAGAAAGAATGTTTATTTCAAAATTATTATTTATTGTTATTGGCAAACTTACCAAAAAGGCAATAATAGATATAGCCAAACTTTTTTTTAAATAATTTCCTTTTATTAAATAACTGAAATTGATGAGTGAAAAAGAAATAATAGATGAGTATTGAAAACCAATGTCTATAATTAAATTTGGATAGATCATTAAAAGTATTATCACAGCTATTAAAAATGCGTTTTTTATGTCTAAATCAAAAGAATATTTTTTATTTAAATAGTTTACAATAAAAAAGGATACACTTCTTAATACACTGGCCTGTAATCCGGTTAGAAAAACATATATTATTAGAAAAGATATAACAATAAAGTATTTTAAATTGTCTTTAACTTTCTTTAATATAAAAAATAAAATACCGGTGATTAAGCTTACATGCATTCCAGATATAGCAAAAATATGTGATACTCCTAGTTCTTGATAACGGTTCTTTATTTCATCATCCAAGTATTTTTTATCTCCTAAAATAAAAGCACTTATATACCTTTTGCTCTTATATTTATCAATCTGTTTTACTATTTTGTTCTTTATAGTATAAATTATATTTGTTTTATAGTTGATAACTTTATAATTTTCAACACTCATGACTTTATATATATTTTTTGATTTCAAGTATTTTTTATAATTAAATGTATTTGGTATAGTGTTGCTTTTGGGATTATCAACATTACCTTCTACTCTTAAACTTATTCCTAAATTTAAGTTTTTTAAGATGTTCAGTTCATTTTCATCTTTAATATAGTAAGTGCATTTTAAAGAATATTTGTTTTTTAATATAAAAGACAGTTTATTACCATCTATTGTATAATTTTCTAAAATACCTTCAAATGGTGTTTCTATATTAACTTTTTTTAAATTAATTCTTATTAAGGAAGAGATTATTGTAATAAGCAGCAAAATAAAAAAAATATATTTAGACTGTAATATATTTTTTAATTTTATCAAATAATGATTCACCTATTCCACTGACATTCATAATATCTTCTATTTTGCTAAATGGTGTTTTGATTCTGTAAGCAATAATAGAATCCGCTTTACTTGCTCCGATACCAGAAACAGTCATAAGCTCTTCTTTTGAAGCAGTATTAATATTAACAAGAGATGTGCTTGTTTCTGTTGCATTTTTTTCAGTAGTTATGCAATTATCATAATTTATTACGGTTGTTGTACAAGTCGTGTCGGTTTTAACGGTATTATTCATCTTGGACATTTCACTTTTACTAAAAACATAAATAACCATTTCATCTTTTACTTTTTGACTTAAATTAATATTTTTAGTGTAAGCATTCTTAGTGAAACCACCTGATAAATTTATGGCGTCCCATACAATAGAATCTGCTGGTACTTGATAAACTCCAGGTTTCTTAACTGAGCCTTTAATGTCAACATAAACTTTACTTGTGACGTTTGCAACTTCCGTTTTGGTTATTTCTACATTTTCTGCAGCTACTTCTTTATTATCTATAGATAGTACATACGAAACAACTAAAGCTACAAGAATGATAATAGCAATAACAATATATTTTAATTTTGCTTTCATATTTTCCTCCTCACAAATATATATAGAGAAGGAAACTCAAATTACTTGTCTTTTTTAGAATTTTTGTTATTTTTTTTAATAACTACAACTGCTTCTTGATCAGTGTTTATTTTTTTACAAATACTCTTTAAAGTTTTTAGATTTAATTTTGAATAAGTATCAAATAAATATGTTGGTACTTCATTTTCTTTTATTATTCCAGATGAAATAAACTCACTTGCTCTTTCAATATCTTCAAAGACTAAAATAAGGTTAGAAATAGCTACTTTCTTTTTACTATTAAATTCAACTTCATCAATATCAAGATTATTTATTTTTTCTTCTAGTAAACTTACAAGTCTTTTTGGATAATGAGTTTCACACATAAATTCAATTATTAAATAGTTTCCACATACACTTGCATAGTAAATAATATCATTATTAATTATATTTCCATCAACTAGGTTTTCTCTAAATTCACTTGTAGAACCAAAATTAGAATTTAATATTATATTTAAGGCAGCAAGTAATTCATGTTCCGAGATACCATCTTTTGAAAATATTGACATTGGAATTTTTAGAGCTAATTCTAATTTTTCTATAGATACATCTTTCTTTATTTCTTTATATGCGCAGGCAACATTTTTAGGTTCTTTTACTACTTTATTTATAATTTTTTTCTTTTCACCAAAATCTTTTTTACTTTGATTTTCTTCAATTATTGCTAAAGCTTCTTCAGGGTTAAAGTTACCAGTTAAAACAACAAACATATTTGATGGATGATAGAATGTTTTATAAGCATTTTCGATATCTTTTACAGTTGTTGATTTAACATCTTTTTTAGTTCCTGCTACAAGATATTTACGGTTATCATTAACAAATATAGATGAACTTGATTCTGCTGTTAAAACACTTTCAGGATCGTCTTCATACATTTTTATTTCTTCAATAATTATACCTTTTTCATCATTAACCATTTTCTCTGTATAGTATGGTGTTTGGACATAATCAAGCAAATATTCTAGATTTTCTTTAAATTTGTTATAACCATACACTTCATAGCAAGTTATATGAGTTGATGTATATGCATTACTTTTAGCACCATTATCAGCATAGAAAGTTGATGCATCTCCATCCTCAGTATAAAAAGTTAAATGCTCTAAAAAATGGGCAACTCCGTTAGGTATTTTAGTATAACTTTTATCGCCTTCTAATTTAAACTCTGTATAAACAGATCCAAATTTTGCTGAAAAAGTTAAATAATAAGTTTTTACCTTATTATTTGGTAACATATACACAGTTAAGCCATTATCCAATACTTCATAAAACACTTCTTCATTTGGCCCTTTAACATATATTTTATTCATCACTTTCACCTCCTGAAGTTAATATATAAGTAATATTTTTCTTTAATTTTTTATGTACATGGAATAAATCTTCTTTGGTTACCTCACCGAATTTTTTAATCATTTCATCAACTGATGGTGATAAGTTTAAATATTTAAAGAGATAAGTTTCAAGTATTTTTGTAGGATAATCACTTATCATATTTAAACTTGTAATTTTTAAATCAATTGCTCTTTTTACTTCATCATCAGTTATATTTGAACCCATTTCATTAAATGATTTATCGATTAATTTTAATGCAAGATTCTCATTTTTCTTATCTAGACTTGTTAGTACAATTAACAAATTATCATATCTTTGATAAAAAGATGTTAATCCATAACATAAGGAATTATCAGTTCTTAAATTTTTATAAAGTTTTGTTTCTAAAGATGATGATCCAAATACCATATTATATATTGGTAAAACATAATTCATTTCATAATCATTTAAATTTAAAGTGTTATATATAACAACTAATTGAGATTGACTATTTTCTGATTTTTCCTTTTTCTTTTTAGCTATTCTTCTAGTTTTGTTTTCATTATAAATTTCTATTTTATGATTTTTTATAGTATCAAATTTAGCATATTTATTTATTAAATCAATTATTTTATTTTCATCAAATTCGCCAATTATAAAAATATCAATATAGTCATGTTTGATAATGTCGTTATAAGTGCTAATAAGCATTTCATTTGTTGCATTTTCAATTTGGTCTTTATCCTCTAATATCGAATGAGAAGTTAAAGAATTTGGATCAAGTGCTTTTAAGGCTTTTAAAATGCTATAACGACTTGGATTTTCTTTTACAGAGTCAATTCTATCTATCAATCTTTTTTTACATAGTTCAACTGTTTTTAAATCAAATTCACCATTTGTAATATTTGGATTAAATATGGTTTCAAATTGTAAAGCTAAAACATCCTCTAAATAGTTTTCTTCAGTAAATTTAGGATTTATAAATTCAATTGAAAAATCAGTAATAAGCATTCTTCCTAAAAGAGTTGTATCCATAGTTGAATATGCATTATATAAAGATTCATATTTTAAACATAACTTTCTTCTAGTATTATATTTTTTAGTATTTTCAGTTAAAACATCAAATACTAAACTTCTTAAAGCTGATGTTTTGGGATCAAAATTATTTCTAAAAATGATATCCATTTTTATAGTTTTAAATTTATCTGTTTTTATGGTATGTATATTATAAGAACCGGCCTTATACATTTTATATTCCATGCCTTTCACCTCTTTTTTAGTATACGTCAAACTTCTTTTTTTATAATGTCATTATAGCATAATTATGATATTATTAGTATAGGTGATGATATGGAACCAGTACACATTGTAACTGATAAAAAAAATATTGCTCCACTTGTTTTATTTCCTGGAGATCCTCTTCGTGCAAAATATATTGCCGAGAAATTTTTAACTAAAGTAAAACTTGTGAATAAGATTAGAAACATGTATGCTTTTACAGGATATTATAAGGATAAACTTGTAACTGTTGTTGGTTCAGGTATGGGTTGTCCAAGTGCTTCTCTTTATGCTTATGAATTATTTACATTTTATGGAGTTGAAAAAATCATTAGAATTGGTTCTGCTGGAGCTAATAAAGAAAACATAAAACTAATGGATACAGTTTTATCAACTGGAGCTTATTCAGAATCCTCAATTGCTTATCAATGGGGAGGCTATACTGACAAGTTTATTAAATCTAATGAAGAATTAAATGAAATTATCGAAGAAACAGCAAAAGAAAAAAACATTGATATTCATGTTGGTCCAACTTTAACGAGTGATGTATTTGATGTTTATGCTTCTATTGATCATGTAATTAATTCGTGTCCAATTAAAGATGAACTTTTAGCAACAGAAATGGAAGGTTTTGGAATATTTCATATCGCTCGAATTTGTAAGAAACAAGCTAGTATGTTAATTACTATTGTCGATTCAAAATTTGATACAAGAGTTGTTTCACCAGAAATGAGAGAAACTCATCTTGATAATATGATTGTTCTTGCACTTGAAAGCATAATAAAATAGAACTTTTAGTGTTCTATTTTTTTTGACAATTTTTACATATTCCTTCTATAACAACTGAGTGTTTAGTTATAATAAAATCATTATAATTTGATTTATCAAAAGGACATGTTTCTATCTCCTTTTTTTTATGGCATTTCACACATTCTAATATATGTAAGTGCTCTTTAGACAATGAATATTTTGTTTCGTTTTCAAATGTAATGGTTGTGATAATATCATTTTCTAATAAAACATCTATTATTCTATAAATAGTTGATTTATCAATATTTAAGTTTTTTATTAATTCATTTAAAGTAACATATTTATTTTCATTTATATACTCTAAAACTTTTAATCTGTTTTTTGTAACTTTTAAATTTTTTTCTTTAAGAATACTTTCCATTATACACCTATAAAATTAAACAGTAATCCCCAAATAACACCGATAACATATATCAAACCAATAATAAAAATATTTTCAGATATGTTTTTATTTTTACGAATAAGTACCATTATTGCTACTCCACTTCCTGTTAATAAACCAGAAAGTGTTGTTCCAAGACTTATTAAATTATTTAAATAAAGTTCACTTATCATAACAGAAGAGGCACAGTTTGGAATTAAACCTATTAATGATGCAATAAATGGAGTTAATATTTTATTATTTTTTAAAGCACTTTCTAAAAAGCTTAAATCTGCATAATGAAATAAAATATTGATTAAAAATGTTATTATAAGAATAAAGAATGCAATTTTTAAAGTATGAATTAAAGAAGATTTTATAATTGAGTGATCGCAGTCACAGTCTTCGTCTTCACATAAAACAAAGTCACTTTTAGTTGTTTTTCTAATGAATAAATCTATTAAAAATCCAGAAATTATACCAATAACTACTTTGATTGAAACAATACTTAATATCTTCGTTATAGGTGCATTGTGAGAAATCATAAGTGGTATAAGTTCATCGCTTGTTGATAAATATATACTTATTAAAGAACCTAACGAGATTATTCTAGTAACATAAAGATTTGTTGCTAAAACTGAAAAGCCACATTGTGGAACAGCTCCTAAAAGAGATCCAATAATTGGTCCAAGCTTTCCAGATTTAGAAATAATATTTTCTTGTTTATTGCTTAATTTGTGTTCAATAAACTCAATAATTAAGAATGCGACAAATAAGAATGGTAATAATTTTACTGTATCGAGTAAAGTATCTTTTATAACTTCTAACATAATATTCCTCCTAAATGCAAATAAGTTGCATTTAGATAATAACAAAAACTATATTTTAAGTCAATAAAAAAAAGCCAAAGGCTTATTTTTTAAATATATTATTTAACTTTTCTTTCATTTGTTCTCTTGAAAATGGTTTTTGTAAATAATCTTTAAATCCTTCATTTAAATATCTTTCCTTAGCACCTGCTACTGCATCGGCAGTTAATGCGATAACTGGAGTATTAAATGATGGATCTTCTTTTAGTTTTTTTAAACATGTTTCACCACTCATATTTGGCATCATTATATCCATAAGTATTAGGTCATATTTTTTACCATTATTTATTTTTTCTAAACATTCATTTCCATCTAAAGCTTCATCAATTATAAAACCAAAATCGGCAATAGCTTTTCTTGCTACTTTTATGTTTAATTTATTATCATCAACTATTAAAATATGCATTCCTTTATAATTTTCTATTAAAGCATCATTTATTCTTCTTAAATCAAGTGCTTGAGTATTTGTTAAAGGCATTTCAATTTCAGCTATTGCTTGTGGAATGCTTACCATAAATATTGAACCTTTTCCATATTGAGATTGAACATTTATTTTTCCGCCCATCATATCAGTTAATCCTTTAGTGATAGCAAGACCAAGTCCAGTTCCTTCAGTTGTGGTATTTTTTTCTACATCTAATCTATCAAATTTAGTAAATAACCTACTTATATTTTCTTCTTTGATACCTTTTCCTGTATCTTGACAGCTAATTATTAAATTACAAATATTTTTATTTAAATCATTTACGCAAGTGATTTTTAAATTTATTTCACCTTCGTCAGTGTATTTAATTGAATTAGTTAATAAATTATTAATTATTTCTTTTACTTTACCTTTATCACCAATTAGTTCATATGGAATATCAGGTGCAATATATAAATGAAAGTTAATGTTTTTTTCACCTATTCTTGTGATAGTTACTCGCACCATTCCTTCAATTTCTTCTCTAAAATTATATTTAGTTTCAATTAACTCCATTTTATCAGATTCAATTTTGTTGATATCAAGAATATTACCTACAATTTCCAGAAGCGTATGAGATGCATTTTGAATATCAATAGAATCTTCATAAACTTCTTTAGGAACTTGTTCTTTATATAAAGTTATATCTTCAGAAAGACCAACAATTGCATTCAATGGAGTACGTATTTCATGTGACATACTGCTTAAAAAGTCTGATTTAGCACGATTGGCTTTCTCAGCTGTATCTTTAGCCATTTCAAGTTCACGTATCATTTTTACATCAGGATTTTCAATTGTGAAATACATTATAAGATAGTAAAAAGAAAATATAAAAGTTTCAGTAATTATCTCAGGATAATAAACTCTTAACATTAATCCAAATATAAACATGATGAATAAAGATATATATGGAATTATTTTGGCAATACCGTTTCTTTGTCTAATAAAATAAGAAGAACAAAAAATGATAATGAGAACCATATATAGTATAACTTCAACCATAGCTGCATAATAAGCAGGACCATTTAAATCCACATTTTCTCCTTCAATAATGGTATCCATTGGTAAAGCTAAAATAAATAAAATCGTGATAATTGTAATTATTCTAAAAGTGAGTTTTGTAATTGAATTTACTTTTGAACTAAAATTATTAAGTTCGATAACATATCTCAACATGAAGTAGAGCATTAAATCCATAACAACAAGGTAGAAAGATTGAATAACTCCAGTTATATAAAGATTACCAACTGACATCGCATAGATATATATTCCAACACCTAAAATGGAATATATTAAATTTAATACAATCATTGTAGAATATATTTTTGTTTCTTTATTTTTTACAGAACCTTTAATAAAAAATATAATTATTAAAAAAGTTGATAATATTACGGCTCCACCTGGTAACCAAACACCACTCATTTTATCACCCATTCTATCAAAATTATATCAAAAAAAAACTTTATATTAAAGTTTTTTAGTTAAACGAAAAACATTTTCTGGAGCATCAGGATCATAAAACCTTGATTTTTCAATTACATCTATTGTATAGCCGTTTGTTGTCTCACTCATTATATCATCAATATTGTCTTGAATATTTTCTTCTGGTGATTTAAACTCGCTTCTTTTGTGAACTGGATTACCATCAGCAAAAATAATTTCGGCTTTTAAAGAATAAAGTAACTCTCTTAGTTCTCGCGTAATGTCTTTGGCGTCACACTCTTGAGCACCTTCAACATTAAAATAACTTCCAATATTTACAGTATATTTTTTATTTTCTCTTATAATTCCAATCGGAACTAAAACTCCATTTCCATTTATTGCCATTCTAGCAGCACCGGTAAATAATTGTTGGACAAGTCTATCGGTGATATTCCATGCTCCTTCGGGAAATATTAGAGTATTATCTTTGTTTTTAATTCTTTTTGTACATATAACTTCACATATATGTCTATCATTTTTATATTCCTCTACAAGTTTTTCTTCTTCTACAGATAGTTGTTCTCCTCTTTTTTGTTTCATAATTAGATCAAATACTTGATATCCAGTATCAACACATATTCGACCATGCATGTTTTCTAAAAAAAATCCTTCAAAATTTCTATAAGTTTCTCCAGGATCTCCCATCACAAAATACGCCTGTTCATTAATTGCTTCCATAGCAGATTCTATATCATATCTTCCAACATGACTTGCAGCATACACTTTACCTTTATCTGGAGTTCCTTCTCTCTTATCATCGAAAATTACGACTTTTCTTCCAGTAAAAATTTTATCTATTTTTAAAATTAGCATTGTTAAAGCATGAATTCTTTTTTTTAATTCACTGGACTCCAATGGTTTGTTGTTGGAAAATTCATAATTTCTTAACATTCGGTAATAAGAATTTAGTTCTTCTAAAGACATTTGTTTCAATTGTTGTAATCTTTTATATTCAAATGATCCTTTTTCCATTATTTCCCCTCTTTTGTTGAGATATATATTAACACATTAGCATAAAAAAAGCAAAATTGAATCTATTTATTCATTATTTTGCTTAATACATCCATAAATTCTTTTTGAATTTGTTTTAATTCTTTTTTTGTTGTTGCTTCAAATCTAAGTGTTAAATTTGGTCCAGTGTTACTTGCTCTTAAAAGTCCCCAAGAGGATTCTTTTAATACTTTTACACCGTCAGTTGTATCAATATCATAATTGTTATTTATTGCATATTCTTTTATTGCATCAACTATCTTAAATTTTAATTCATCAGTAGTTTTTACTTTTATTTCATCAGTATGATAATAGTTTGTTAAATTTTTTAACATATCTGTTAAATTTAGATTTGTATGGCTTAATAGTTCTTGAACTCGTAAACCTACATATATACCATCATCATATCCAGGATGTTTATCTCTAAAGAAAATGTGATTAGAATATCCTCCACCAAAAACAATATTGTTTTCTTCCATGTCTCTTTCTTGTTTAGCACTCGAAGGTGTATCCAAATAAATATTTCCTTTGCATGCAAGTATTTCATCTTTTAAAGTATTTGAGCATTTTACATCAATTAATACGGTTTTATTTTTACTAGTTTTTAAAATACTTTTACACATTAAAGCCATTAAAATATCGGCATCAATTACTTTACCTTCGTTATCAACAAAACCACATCTATCTGCATCTCCATCATAAGCAAGACCTAAATCAGCTTGATTTTCAATTACTGCTTCACAAAGTTGTTGCATGTTTGCTTTTACGTTTGGATCTGGATGATGATTTGGAAAATCAGGATTTGATACATCATTTATAAATATTACATCAAAAGGAAATCTCTCATATATTTTTTTAACTATAATTGAAGCTGTTCCATTTCCAGGATCAACTACAACTTTTGTTTTTCGACTTCCAAGACGAATTGATTCTCTTACACTTTTAGCGTATAAATCGTTGATTTCTAAATTAATTACTTTTCCAGAGCCTTCATATATTTTATATTCTTTGTTGCTTAATGCTGCATATATGATTCTTAATTCATCATAATCACAATGTTGATAATTTTTTCCAAATAATTTAAATCCATTATCACATGCTGGATTATGGCTAGCAGTTACCATAATTCCATATTCAACTTCTAACTTTCTTGAGGCAAAGTTAAGCATTGGTGTTGTAACAAGACCTATAAATATAACGTTTACACCTGTGCTCGTAAGACCTTCTAGTAAAGCACTTGCTAATTCCACACTTCCATGACGATTATCATGACCAACAACTAAAGTAGTTATTCTTTTACTTCTTAAATAACTACCAAATACTAAACCTAATCTTTTAGCAAAGCTAGTAGTTATTTGAGTTTTATATACGCCTCTTATATCGGCTTCCCTTAATATACTTTTATCAAATTTCATAAATTACCTCTTTTTAATCTTCTTCTACAAATAAAGTTTTTGTTTCTTTCATTTCTTTTGGTATCGCGATATCCATATATTTTAATATTGTTGGAGCAATTTCAGTTAAATCACCTTTATGTTTTAATGATACTCTTTTATCTCTTAAAATAAATGGTACTGGATAAATTGAATGAGTTGTAGAGACACTTCCGTCTTTTCTAATCATTTCATCACAATTGCCGTGATCTGCTGTAATAATTAACTTATAGAAATTGTTATCCACAGCTTCTACAATTCTTTTTAGACATTCATCTATAGTTTTAAGTCCACTTACAGTTGCATCAATTACTCCAGTATGTCCAAGCATATCGGGATTAGCAAAATTAACTAAAATAAAATCATAATCTTTTTCTAAACATTTTACTACTTGATTCGTTACTTCTATTGCACTCATATTTGGAGTTTTGTCATATGTTGAAACCTTTGGAGATGGAATTAAGAAATTATCGCATCCCTTTACTTTTACCTTATCTCCTCCATTAAAGAAGTAGGTTACATGAGCAAATTTTTCAGTTTCAGCAATTCTTGCTTGTCTTAATCCTAAATCAGATAAATATACTCCAAGAGAATAAACATTTTCCTCTTCTATTAAATAGTCTTCTCTTTTTAAATTAACTCCTGGAATATTTGCTAAGGTTAATACGCTTAAATCTTTAAATTTAGGAACTTTATATTCGTTAAAATCGTCATTTTTTAATACGGATAAAAGTTGTCTTCCTCTATCTCCTCTGAAGTTTAACCATATAAATGCATCATGTTCTTTAATCGTTACATCGTCTTCTAATAATAAAGGTGGCAAAAACTCGTCAGTTAAATTCTTTCGATAACAAGCTGCTATACCTGTTTTGTATCCACGAACTCTTACACCTACATTTTTAAGAAGTAAATCCGTATATACTTTTGTTCTTTCCCATTTGTTATCTCTATCCATTGCATAATATCTTCCACATACTGTTGATATTTTTCCAATGTTTAAACTTTTTAAAACTTCATCCAAATCATTTAAATAATTTATAGAAGAATCTACTGGTGTATCTCTTCCGTCTGTTATAGCATGAAATTTTACATTTTTTACGCCCATAGATGCAAGATGACCTAAAAAGTTTTTCATATATTTAATATCTGAATGTACACGCCCATCGGATACTAGACCGCATAAATGTAAAGTTGAATTATTGTTTTTTACATGTTCAACTATTTTTAATACTTGTTCATTTTGTTCAATAGTTGGTGTTCCTAAAAGTTCATTACACTTAATTAAATCTTGTTTTATTTTTCTTCCAGCTCCGATTGTTAAATGTCCAACTTCACTGTTACCAAATTGATCATCAGGTAAACCAACATATTCTCCACTAGCTTGTAAAATTGAATGTGGATATTCATTGAATAATTCATTAAAAGTTTCCATATTAGCAAGTTTAATTGCATTTCCGTTTTCTAAATCGTTTATTCCAAATCCATCCAAGATAACCATAATTACCTTTTTCATATTCTTCACCTATTTATAATATTAACATAAAATTTACAAAAAAACGAGTAAATTAAATTTACCCATATATAAGCTCAAATTGGCTTAAACTGTTTATGCTATAATTTTGAGTATTTATAGTGGATAAACATTTGTATATTTTATTTCCAATATAAACTTTGTCTTCTTTATAATATATCTTGTTTTGCTCATATGGAACAACGTAATTTGCTACGATATCCAAATCTGTATTACTATAACAAATCATAATCTTACCTGTTAAGGGTTGATTATTGGCTGGATTTATTATCTCATTTCTGTATTGTGAATCAGAGTTAACATAACCTTTTTTTATTAGGTCTTCAACTGTAATATCTTTGCAAGTTGAAGCTTTTATCTCGTCTTTTATACTACTTCCGTATTTTAATGCTGCAGTTTCTAGTTCAGAAACCTTACTTATAAACGAATCTCTTTTTATATCACTGAATACATTAAGATATGTTGGCACAGCAATTACTAAAAGTATTGCCAAAATAACCAATGCAGCTAACAATTCTATAAGTGTGAATCCTTTATTTTTCATAGTATCACCTATTGTAAGTATAACATAAAAAAAGTAGTTGATAACTAATTTTCAACTACTTTTACATTTATCTCTGTTTTTACAGCTTGTACTTTTATACGTTCATCATCTATTTCAACGATTACTTTAACTGTATGAGTTCCAGCTTTTAAACCATTTAAGTCAACATATGCAGTTATTTTAGAAGCGTCAATATCATTAATATTAGCTAAAACACCTTTTACAATGACATCAATAGTTCTATCTTCAACACTTGCTACGGATGCCGAATATTTTTCTCCTAAGTTAACAGTATGAACTGATACTCCGGAAATAACTTTTTGACTTTCTGTTCCAACGGATATTGTTACATTTGTTTTTGTTTGAGACATATATCTAACACCAGCAGGTTTAGTAATATTTATACTCTTAGTTTTTTCTCCATCTAAATTATCAATGTTATATACTGCTTCTACATAAGGAATGCTATCAACAATGGATTTTTCTCCATATACAACTACTTCAGTTACTGAAGATGTTATATTTTGAATAGATTTTCCGTTGCTCATTTCACCTTTAGTGACTACTCTTACTGGTTTTGTTGCATGATATGAATCAATAGTTACTTTTGCTTTAACTTTTGATGGTACCATTTCAACATTTTTTAATAGATTTCCTGCTTCATCGTAAGCAACTAATGAAACATCTTCCATTTCAAATACTCCAGATTCTTTCAAATTTATTTTCGATGCATCAACTAAGGCTTTAACAACTGCAACTTTCTCTAAAATTTCTTTGCTTGATTTTACAACAATTTCATTTGTATCCAATTCAACATTACTAATACTTAATTTGCTATCAAGTTTGTTTTCATTCATCAGGTCATAACCTAATGTTCTAGTTTCACTTACTTTTTCACTTATTTTTACTGTAATTGTTGATGGATCTAGTTTATAGTTTACTGATTGAACTGAATGGTTGTATTTTAGTTTAACCTTGTATGTTCCAGCACTATATTTTGATAAATCTAATACAACTTCATGTTCTCCTAATTGAGTTGCTAAATAAATAGATGATTTACTTCCAATTAAAGTTATATCAACTGTTTCAGGAACTCCCTCAACTACATAAGCTTCTTGATTATATAAAACTGATACTTTTTGATCTGTAATAATTTCTGCTTCTCTTTCAGTAAAACTTATAACTTGGCTGTCAACAAGTAAGAAAACAGCTATAGCACATAGAAGAGAAACATATATTAAAACGTTTGGTCTATTTAATATTCTTTCAAATTTACCACTGTTATCTTTGGAAATCTCGCCTAATTTATATATCAATCTACTAATTGGTGTTACGATTATTTTATCTATTAAACGGTAAATTGCTTTAAACAACATTATGAATGGTTTAAAGATTACTAATATCTTACTCATCTTCATCCTCCATTCTGTCATCTGCATCATAGAACACTTCTGCTTTTGGTTTTAATTCGTCTAAAAGCATATTTCTAAATTCTTCAATTGTTAGGTTGTAATGCAAATAATTGTCACAAGCAATACTTATTCTTCCTGTTTCTTCAGATACAATAAGAGCAATTGCATCTGTTTCCTCTGCTACACCTAATGCAGCTCTGTGACGTGTACCCAATTTTTTATTGACGTCAGGATTCATACTTGTTTTGAATACAGCTCCAGCACAAGTTACTTTATCTCCTTGAATTATTACTCCACCATCATGTAATGGATTTGGTGGAAGGAAAATAGCTTCTAATAATTGACTAGATATGTCGGCATATAATTTAGTAGCAGGTACAATATATTCTTGTAGTGACATATTTCTTTCGATTACGATTAAAGCTCCAATTCTTTGTCTTTTTAAATGCTCAACAGCATTCATAATTTCAAATACAACTTTTTCTCGTTCATCCACAGTTAAGACTTTATGTCTTCCTAATAATTGACTTCTACCTATTTGCTCTAAAACTGTACGAATTTCTGGTTGGAATATTACTATTAAAGCTATTGGTCCCCAAGAAACAACATACTCAAGTAAAATACCAACTGTGTATAAATTAAGAATGTTACTTAATATTTTTACAATAATTAGTATAAGCACTCCTTTTAAAATAAGTACCATTTTTACATTGTTTTTAAAGCTTTTAAATATGTAATAAAACATTATCCATATTAAACATATATCTAATATTTTGGTTATGACACTCCATATTGTTGTAAGAGTCATCTAATCACTCCTTTATTTGTTATTATCTACTTTATCAACACTTATTGGTGTTGCAATATCAGAAACATCAGGTCTAGCATTTAAAACACCATCTGTTTCTAGTATTTCTTTTCGATATTCTTCATATTTTTTTCGATCCATCATGTATCCAAATAAACCTAAAAGTAATACTACTGCAATTATAATAAATATCAAGTAGTTTGTAATTATAAAATCTAACATTATATCATCCCTTTTTATTTTATATTCTTAATTAATTTTAACATGATAAGATATTCATTTCAATTAGTTAATAGTTAAATTTTTTCCTTTAGGTTGAATTTGAATGAAGGTATTTCCATCATTAACATTTATTTCAGTTCCATCTTTATATTTATATACTGTTTGACTACTTCTACTAGATTTTGTCCAAGTTATTGGAACTGCGTATCCGTTAGATATGTAGTATCCTTCTCCACTTCCAATATTATCTAATGTTTGTCTATCCTTTTTAGATCCGTCATTTAAACTTGAGTTAGAAACTTGGTATGTAATTATGTTTTTAAATGTGTATTGTTTTTTTGTAACATAATCAGTATGTGCTTTTCCGTTAACACTTCTTTTATAATTTTGTGCTGCCTCATCATATGTGTATGAAGATTTAACACTTCCAGAATAAGTTATTTCTACATTATTCGCTTTTATGGCACCTTCACGAGTTGATAAATCAACTGGATCTTCACTATAATTTAGAAGAAAATCTTTGTTTCTAGTTTGTCTTTTGTTTCCTAAACCGTTATTTAATTTAGCTATACTTGTAAATAAAGTATGTTCAGTCGATACATTTAAAGTTTTATCACGCCAACCAGTTTTGTTAGTATCAACACTAATTCTATCAATGTTTAATGTTTTAAAATCAGCAGCAGCTTGTGGACTATTTCCGTGATGAACATATATTGCATCATTTTCTAGTGCATAATCTAAGAAATAATGTCTTGCACTTCTAATTGAACCGATTCTTTCTGTATTTTGATCTTGGAATACAGCCATATAACGAGTTAAACCGCCTTCAACTATTATTTCATAAATTATCATCGCGTCTTGTAAACCGCTTTGTAATGGACGAGCAACTCCTATATTGTTAATCATTACAGCATATGGTCTTGTTTTTGAATTTAAATCTACAATTTTTAAACTTCTTTCTGCTACTGGAGTTGTAGAATTTTTCTTTGTTGTTTTTGGAGAATTTGAATCCTTTTTTGTTCCTAAGAACAATAATGCCGCTACTGCAACTACTAAAATTATGGATATTTCAACAACTATAATGCTTACCTTTGTTTTTTTATTATTTTTTTGTTTTGTCATAAAATTACACCTCAAGTTAATTTTATCACAATCAAATAATTATTGAAAGAGACTATTTATTTTGTTATAATTTATTTGTCGGAATGGAGATGAACTTTATGGATAAAAAGACGATCAGAATGTTTAGTTATATCATTGGAGCTTTTGTAGGTTTTATCCTTATTTTATTTATTATTTCAAGTTGTACTAAAAAAACTTATACTTTTGAAAAATTAGAAAGTAGAATGACTAGTATTGCAAAAGAAATGATGAAAGAGGATGAAAGTCAACTTCCTTCACAAGATAAAGATACAAAAGTTATTACTTTAAAAAGTATGATAAGTGATGGAAAAATTGATGAGGTTTCTAAATTATTTAAAAGAGATGATTTAAAATGTAGTGGTGCTGTTACTATTACAAATAATAATGGTTTTTACAATTATAGTACTTACCTTAGTTGTGGTAAAGAGTATGAAACTAAATACTTAAATGAAAAAATAATTGAAGATAACAAAGTTGATGCTGGTGTTGGATTACACGAAATAAAAGGTACTTATGTTATGCAAGGTGAAGTAAAAAATAATTATATTCAAATGAATGATAAGCTATATCGTATTATAAGAATTAATGGTGACGGAACAATAAGAGTTATGGAAACAACGGGTCTAAATCAAAAAGTTTGGGATAACCGTTATAATCCAGATACAAGATATAGTGAAGGAATTAACGAGTTTGAATACAACTCTTTGAATTCAAGATTACGTGACACTTTACATGAATATTATGAGAATACAAAAGTATGGCCAGATTCAATAAAGCAATATATTACAACTCAATCATTATGTATAGGAAAAAGAAATATAAAAGACACTTCTAAAGACGGCTCAGTAGAATGTTCTAAAATTCAAGAAAATGAAGTACTTGGTCTTATTGCTCCTTATGAATACTTACAAGGATCGTTGGATCAAAATTGTAATGCTGTTGATTCTAGTTCTTGTGCAAACTATAACTGGTTAAGTAAGTTAAACCAAGCAACATGGTCAATAACTGCCAATTCTGATAATACTAAATCTGCTTATATTTTAGATAGAGTAATGAATATTTATTCTTGTAGTTCATCATCAGGAATCTTAGCAGTATTTAATTTAACTGATAAAGCTATTTATGTTTCTGGTGATGGAAGTGCTGAAAAGCCATATATATTTAAATAATTAGGATTCAAATGAATCCTTTTTTCATGAAAAAGAACTCGTCTTAAACGAGTTCTTTTATTTCTTTACCCATTTAGCAACTAATGTGTAATTTGCATCAATTCCTTTAGTAAATTTTTCTCCGTTATAGTACCAACCAATAAATTCATATCCGTCTCTTGTAGGTATAATATTTATTTTGGTATTTGCTTCAACATAAATATCATTTAAAATTTCTCCACCATTGGTATTAAAGGAAACCTTAAATTTCTTACTTGTTGTAGTTTTTGCTGTTGTTTTCTTCTTAGTAGTTTTTATTTTAGTAGTAGATATTTTAATAGTTGTATTTTCTTTTTTTATATCAACAAATGAATTAATATAGTTTGTTTCTCCATTGTATGTTAAAAGAGTTTTTATTTGATATTCATTTTCTAATCTAGTTATCTTTATATATGAATTTTCATAATCTATTTTATTATAATTTTTATTCATATATTCTATTTGATCTTTTGATAAAATCTCTTCTATCTTGTACTCTTTTGATTCTCCAATTTCTTTAGGTATGTTGTTTTCATTAAAATATGCTTTTGATATATCATCAATGTATTTTAAATTATTTTCAAACGTAGTATCTTTTTTTCCTAAAGAATTATTACTAATTATAAATACAAATTTTAAAGTTAATAATACTACTAATACGACTATTACTAAACGGAGTATCAATTTTAGCCATTGAAAAGAATTGCTTTCCTCTTGATACATAACATCCCCCCTATTGTGCTAGTATATCTACAATATAATTATACAATAAATAAATATTAAAGCAAATAAAAAGTGAGAAATTTTAAATTCTCACTGGTTTTGTTATAAAGTCAATAACTAAAATGTCATCTTCTTCAATATTATTTATACTATCGTCAATCCATATAATGGCATCAATATCTGTTGAATCATAAGCATCTAAATCAATATTTTCTAATAAATAATATTTTCTATTGTTTTGATATTCATAAGTCATATTTTCTAAAGAATATATTTTATTTCCTAATTTTATATTAATGTATTTTGTATCAATAGTTGTATCATCACTTAGTGTTAAATATAAATACTCGCTTTTTTTATAACCATTAATGTTCTTTAAGCTAATTTTTGTTGGAGCAATTGTATCAATGTCTTTTTTATTAAATACTCCTAAATCAAAATCACCATAATTAACTATAATATCAGCATCTTTATATTCATTAACAATAGCAATATTTTTTGCTCCAAATGAATTCTCCCAAATAGGAACAGATACAATTATGATTAAAATAGATATAATAATCCTAATTATATATTTTAAACTCTCCCTAACCATATTACCCCTCTTTTATTGCTTAGTATTTTAGCAAAAAAAAAGCAAATAGTCAAATTACTTCATCCATTTACTTTTTTCTAAAAGAGCTCTTACTTTTTTGTTATGTTCAATTTCTTCTTTAGCACTCATGTTTTGATATTCTGGTATATTATCTATTTTTTGTTTTATTTTAAATATTTTGTTTAGTCTGTTTAAATCATAAAGAATAAAACATAATGCAGGAATTAAAATGATAAGTATCCATCCTAATTTACTTGATAAGAAAAATTGGATCTTACCTAAACCATTTATTTTATATACCATTTTCCCTACAATGTTTTCTCTTGATATTGACCCAACATCAACACTTTGATTGTTGTCACCTTTTGTTATGTAATATGTTTTACCATCAGATATCTTTATATCATATATTCTATGTGTGATTGTATAACCATCTGTATTTAATGATGACGAGTAAAAAGTAATAACATCTCCGACTTTTAGTTCTTCATTTGCCTTTACTTTTCGATCTATTATTACATCGTATACTTTAATAAAAGGTTCCATACTTGGACTTACAATTGTATATAAACCAATAGAAGGTTTTTCACCTTTTTTAGCAGCAATAGCTGAGGAAGACATATAGTAAATTAAAAATGCAGTTATCAAAAAAAGAAGACATAAAATTACATATGCCATGGTTTTACCAATAAATTTTATAAAGTCCCCTATTTTATTCATAAAATCACCAATTTTAATTCTTTGTTTGCGAAGTACTTAAATGTGACTCAAAAACCTTGTTTGTTGCATCAATTGCATTAGTTATAATGTTTATTGTATATGTATGAGTTGCTCCAGTAACTACTGGACCTGCAAATGATCCTTTTCCTAAAATAATTGTATTTGTACCTGCAGGTATAGCAATTGGATCAGTTGTACTAGTAAATGTTGTTCCATTATTTGTTACGTTTGTACTAGTAATTGTATATTTCAATTCTCCATCACCAAATGTGTTGTTTGTTACAACCAAGCTTGATTCATAATTTAAGTTATTTGATCCAGTTACAACCCCTGTTACATTAAAAGTTTTAGTTGCTACAACTGTTTCTATATTATTCATTAAAGATTGTAAATTAATTTTACTATCTCCATCATATTCTACTGATAAAGTACCACTTGTAACTTCGATTGATGTTTCACTGTCATTATTCATTGTTGCACCAAAATAAGCAAATGTTGCACCAACTACAGCTACTAGTAATGTTGCAACTGCAATTATTGTTAATAATATCATATTTCCTTTTCCGTTAGTCATATTATCAAGTCTCCTTTATCTTATAATTAGATTTTATCAAATTTAACGTATTTATGCAATAAATTTAATAAAAAAAACTACTAAATTAGTAGCTTTTTCTAGGGAAAAAAGATTGTGAGTTTGAGTTTATATGATATCTTTATTATTTTTTTAATTTTATTATTTTCCCTGATTTAATATTATCAATCATTTATGAAATAAATATGAAATTATTTAGATTTTTTTAATTTGAAATAGAAAGTTGTATGATCATCTATAACTGAGTCTATTCCATACTCACATTTATGTTTATCAAGTATTTCTTTTACAATTGATAAGCCTAAACCTGATCCAACAATATTTCTTTTATGATTTTTTTCTTTTTTGTAATATCTTGTCCATACTAAGGATTTTTCATTTTCTTCAATTCCATGACCAGTATTTGTTATGCTAACAAGATATTCATCTTTTTTCTTTGCAACACTTATACCAACGTATTTATCTTCCCCAGTGTGTTCAATCGCATTATTTATTAAATTGTATATTACTTGTTCTATTTTTTGTTTGTCAGCTTTAACCATTGCTTTTTTAGGTAAATCCACAACAATATTAAATTTATCATCTTTTACATATATATCGTATCTTCTTAAAATAGAGTTGATATTTTCAACTAAATCATATTCTTCAATGTTTAAAGTGTCTTTAGCATTTTCAATTTTTGAAAGATCTAAAATGTCATTTACTAAATTATTTAATCTCTCAGTTTCACTGATAATAACATCTAAATCGTTGTTTCTATCTTCAGCTTTTTCATAATTAAAATCTCTCGCTTTTTCTGCATATGCACGAATCATTGTAAGAGGAGTTTTTAAATCATGTGATACATTAGCAAGCAAATTTTGTCTTAGTTTTTCAGTTTTGTTCATTTCTGACGAAGCTACTGTTAAAACATCACATAATTCATCTAACTCAGCAATATTAGTTTTATCAAAAGTAACATCTTCTTTTCCTAATTTTTTTGATTTATTTATAATTCCCAAAAGAGGTTTATTAAGCATGTTTGATATAAAGAAAGATATCGCGATAGAAAGTATAATAAGAATAAATATTATATATATTAATTGATTTCTTAATAATAATGTTGTTGTATTTATATCTTCAAGAGTTGTATTTAAAAATATATATTTGTCATTTAATCTTATTGCGTATAAAATACTTTTTTTATTGGTAAGTGGTGAATATAATTTAATATATTTATTATTTTTTAAAATTAAATCGGATTTGTATTTTTGAATTGCTTTATTTTGACTACCAAGAAAACATCCAGGGTTTTTTGTGTTATAGTTTATAGTTTCATTTTCTGTGATGATTTGAATACACATATTGTTTTCATAAGCATAGTTTTCTATTGCAAAGTTATCGCTTTGATTTGTTACAATTTTATTGGCAACATTTTTAATACTGGCAATTTGATATTTCTCATAAAAAACTGACAAGAATTGTACTTGTACAATCCAAAGTAAAGCAAGAATTACAACAGAAAACAATATAAGATAAAAGAAAGTTTTAAATTTAATACTATTTTTCTTCATTGCTAAACTTGTAACCTACATTTCTTACTGTTTTAATATAATTTCTATAATTTCCCAATTTACTTCTTAAAAGTTTTATATGCGCATCTATTGTACGATCGTCAGCTTCATAATCAAAACCCATAATATTTTCTATTATTTTTTCGCGTGAAAGAGCTATTCCTCTGTTTTCTATAAAATATTTTAATAGTTCATATTGAGTATGTGTTAAAGTTATATTTTCACCATCTATTGTTACTTCATGAGAAAGATTATCAATCGTTATTCCTTGATATTTAATTATGTCATCATTATTATATCTTTTTGTAATAGCTTTTATTCTACATATCAATTCTTTTGGTGAAAATGGTTTTGTTACGTAATCGTCTATTCCCTCTTCAAAACCATTTATTTTATCAATTTCTTCATTTCTTGCAGAAAGCATAAGAATTGGAATATTCTTTTTTGATTTGATTATTCTAGATGCTTCATATCCATCCATTATAGGCATCATTATGTCCATTATAATCAAATCATAATCGTTTTTTTCGCATAAATCAACTGCTTCAAGTCCAGAACTTGCAAGATCACAAGTATATCCTTCCATTGTGCAGTAATCTTTAATTAGATTTCTAATCAATTCTTCGTCATCAACAATTAGTAAACGCATATACATCACCTATTTAATATATTACTTTAAATTTATGAAAAAAAAAAGAAAATTGTCATAATTTCCTTTTATAATTCAACGTTATGGTATACTTCAGTAACATCGTCTATAGCTTCAAGCAAACTTAGTAATCTTTCAAACACTTCTTTATCCTCACCAGTAAGTGTACATTTTTCTTTAGCATACCATCCAATTTCATCGATAGTATATTCAACATTTGGAATAAGCTTTTCAATAACATCTTTAACTTTAGATGCATCTCCTGGTTTTGCTGTTATTATAATTTCTCCATTTTCACTTTCTAAATCAATAATTTCTATTCCAGCATCTAAAATGCTCATCATAATCTCTTCTTCTTTATCAGATTTGAACCCGATTATAGCTAGATAATCATAATTATAAGAAACTGAATTTGTTACGCCTAAACTTTTATGGCATTTGTTAAAAGCTTCTCTTACAAAAGATACAGTTCTATTTACATTATCAGTCAAACATTTAACGATTAATGTAGATTGTCCAGGTCCAAATCCTTCATAAGATAATTCTTGGTAATCATCACCAGATGCTCCCTTTGCTTTTTCAATTGCACGATTTATAATATCGCTTGGAACTTGTTGACGTTTTGCTTTTTCAACAACTCTTTTTAGAATAATATTTGTATCAACTTCTGGGTTTCCTTTTGCTGCTAAATATATTTCTTTTGCAAATGTTGTATATAATTTAGCTTTTGCTGCTCCAGTTTTTTGAATACTTGCTTTTCTTACTTCATATGCTCTTCCCATATTGCACCAACTTTCTTAATTATTATATATTTAGTTTTTAATTTTATCAATCATTTTTTTTGCGTCATCATATCCTAATTTTATATTTTTTTCTATGCTCTCTTGATTAAAGAAAATTGTTGAACCCGTGCTTCTACTTGGTTCAATCAACAATATCTTGGTTTCCTTATTTCTTGGCTTTCTAATAACACCAAATTTTTTTAAACGGATTCCAATAATATTTTTATAACCCATCTTTTCAAGGAGAGTTAATGGTAAAGCATTCCTAAAAGCACCATCTAAATAGATATGTTCATCAATATTTTTCTCTATTTTGAATATAGGCAAAGATGCCGAAGCTATTAAATAATCAACTAATTTCCCTTTTGGAATATCATCAATAGTGTATTCTAGCGATTTTAATCCCTTTAATTTTGTTATAACTAGTCCAAATTTGATTTTGCTATTTCGCACTGCATCTTCATCTACGTATTTATTTAAAAGTTCTTTTAGTTTGTTAAAACTTATTCCATGATTTTTTAAAATTTGAAATGTGACATCTTTTTTAATTTGTTTATTTCCATTAACTATTTCATCACACATTTGTGGATTTATTTCGAATATTGAAGAATCTATTTCTTTCCAAATTTTTTCTAACAATTCTAATCCGTTAGAGCAAATTACTGCCGCATTTATAGCCCCAATTGAAGTTCCAACAATGGCTTTAAATTTAAAACCCGCTTCTACTAGAGCTTTGTACGCTCCAACTTGATAAGCACCTTTTGCTCCTCCGCCTTCTAAAGCTAAACCATAATTACATTCTTTCAACTAAATCAATTCCTAAAACATTAAGTAATTTCGATAAAATATCACATGTTAACTTTGAAATTGCAATAAATGTTTCTTTGTCCTTAGGATTTTCACAATTAGAAATATTGTTGTTAGTATAGAATTTGTTGTATAAACTTGATAAATCATATATAAATTCACATATGTAATTTAATGAAACATCTTTGTATGATGAAGTTAAAGCTTTTGGAAGTTCTGTTAATTTTACAACAATACTTTTTACATCTTCATTTGTTAAATCGTTTATTTTGACATTATTAGTATCAAGTTTTGAAAGCAATGAATTTAACCTCGTTGTTGTATATACTGCGTATATTCCTGTTTTTCCTTCAAATGATGTAAATTTTTCAACATCAAAAATATAATCTGTTTTTCTATAAGGTAAAAGGTCTGAATATTTTAATGTAGCTACAGTTAATTTGTTAGCAACTTCTTTTCTCTCTTCACCAACAATGTTTTCTTTTATTTTAGGTTCAATAGCTTCATATACCATTTTTATTAAACCTTTTAGAGACATTACTCCACCATCACGAGTTTTAAATGGTTTTCCGTCTTTTCCATTAATTGTTCCAAATCCAAAGAATTTTAAATTACAAGATTCTGGAACTAATCCAGACATATATGCTCCTCTAAAAGTTTGTTCAAAGTGAAGACTTTGTCTTTCATCAGTAAAATACCAAATTTCATCTGGATGATAATCTTTCATTCTTTGATAGATCGTTGCAAGTTCAGTTGTATCATAAAGAACTGCTCCATCAGATTTTTTTAACATAAGTGGTGGCATTTCTTTATTGTCATTTTCATTTTTTATGTTCATAATTAAAGCACCGTTAGAAATTTCAGTTACTCCCTTTTCAGTCAAAAAATCAATAACTTTATCTACATAAAGATCTGCATCACTTTCTCCATAAGAAAGGTCAAAATGGCAATTTAAGAAATCATAAACTTTCTTGCAATCTTCTTCTGAAACATTTACAATTTTTTTCCATAAATCGTAAATTCCTTTTTCTCTTTTTTGTAAACGTTCAGTTAAATCTTTGGCTTCTTTTGCATAAACTTCGTCTTCTTTTTTTCTCAAGGATGCTGCTGGGTAAATTTCACCTAGTTCATCATTTGTTACTGGTGATTCCTCAGGGTAAATGCCTGTAAAGTTCTTATCAAAATAAGGTAGATCAGGATATCTTTCTTGTATTTCTCTTATAACAAGACCAAGTGGAGTTCCCCAATCGCCCCAGTGAACATCGCTTATTGTTTCATCTCCAAAAAGGTTTAAGAGTCTTCTTATTGATTCACCAATATTACATCTTAGATGACCAACATGAAGAGTCTTCGCAACATTTGCTCCACCATAATCTAAAATAATCTTTCTTGATTGTTTTGGTTTATCTAAATATTTGTTAAAGTCATTTAAACACTCATTGGTATATTCTTTTAAGACATCATCAGCAAAAGTTAGATTAATGAATCCTGGACCTTGAATATTTATGTTGATAAATCTTGAATCCAAAGCTGAAACTATTTTTTCAGCTATTGCTCTAGGATTTTCGCCTTTTTGTTTTGTTAAAGTCATGGCAATGTTGATTTGATATTGCCCAAATTCTTGCATTTTTGATTTTTCTAGTTTTACAATTTCTACTTCATATCCTAAATTTTTTACTACCGATGTTAAGTATTCTTCTGTAGATGATATTAAACTCATTGGAAACACCTTTCTTTCATATGCTATATTTTACCATAAATTTCATTATTTTAAATAAAAAAGTCGCATAAGCGACTAACTTTGCAACGTAGTTATTAAACAATAATACGTATCATCAGTTTTTATATATACTGATGCATCAGTATTTAGATCAACTTTTATTATTCCATCTTTGTTTGTTTCGTAAACGTATGTATAACTTGAATCTTTTTTAACTAATAATATTTCTTTTACATCATTACCAAAACGATAAGTTAAATATTCATCATTTAAAGATATTTTATAATCTTGTTGATACATTTGTGCATCAATTAAATCTTGCTCAATTGTTGCTGTCTTTAATCTTGTTGCTTCATTGTAATTTTCATCATTTTGGGGATTTTGTGTTTTAAAATTTTCTATTTTTTCAGCATAGAATTTTACTTGCAAGTTGTTAAAGTTATTATTAGAAAATTCATTTGTATTCGAACTAACTTCAAGTATTTGACCTAAATAATCTATTTCCAATTTTATTGGTTTTAATGATTTAACATCATTGTATTCCATTAATAAATGATTATTTTTACTAATAATATTACTTATATATCCAAAATTTAAATAAAACATTAAATTTGCATTGCTATCAAAAGCTCTTAAAATGCTAGTTTTATTATCCGTTTCATCAGTAATAAAAAATTCCTTTTCATTATTTAACATCGAAGAATTTATATTAGAATCTATATCATCATTAAAAATATTAGTTTTTATATTTATAGTTTTTTCCTTTGATGGAGTTTTTAATGAAATATAATTGTTCGCATTTGAATATAAGCCATATATTGGTATAACGTGTTTGTTTGATGCTTCAACCGTATATACAAAAACATCATTAATATACACTTCAACTTCGCATTCTTCTTCCGTTTTAAAAATTATTAAAGATGTCAAAGGGCTTATTTTATAAGGGTTATTTAAAATGTATGGATCATCTAAATCATAATCACCATCGGCAATCGTTTCTATTTTTTTGTTAACTTCCTCTTGAAATTTTAGTTGTTGCTTTAAATTGTCTGTAATCACTCTATTGTAATCTCCAAAATATTTATCACTTTTTGATGTTTTTGTTAATAAATATAAAGTTGTAATTGATACAATTATCGCAAAAACTAAAAATACTGATAATATTGTTGAAGTTTCTATTTTATTTTTTTTCACTTTATCACTCCATTATTCTTTATCATAACTTAAGTATATATTAAGGATCATCATTTGTAAATATTAATATAAACTTTGGAAATATTTATATAATTTTTCACAATTTTCTAGAGACATCTCTTCACATTTTAACTGATATTTTATACCCAATGATTGGTATTTTTCTTTTCCTAAATAATGGTAAGGAATAAATTCAATATCTATAATATTTTCTTTTTTAAAATGCTTATCAATATATTTTTTTAATTCATTTATAAATTGTATTGAATCATGCATTCCTGGAACTAATACTTGTCTAATAATGAATTTCTTATTCATTTCATTAGCTGTTTTTATAAATTCTAATGATTTATCAATATGTCCAGTTGTTAAATCCTTATATCCTTTTTCTGTTATATCCTTGATATCAAATATAATAATATCAATATATTTTAATAGCTCTTTGTAGTCAGTGTTAGAAATACCAGCTGTATCTAATGCTACATTTATATTTGCTTTTTTCAATTTTTTTGAAAGTTCAGTCAAAAATTCGGATTGTAGCAAAGGTTCTCCACCAGAATATGTAACACCTCCCGATTTTCCAAAATAATTTATATTTCTAAGTATTTTTTCATATACCTCATCTACCGAAGCATTATTGGGTAAATGAGACCACATTTCTGGATTGTGGCAATACTTACATCTTAAACTGCAACCATTGAAAAATATAACTGTTCGAATGCCTGGGCCATCAACAGTGCTAAAAGATTCAATAGAATTTATACTTGCTTCCATTACAACCTCTCATGAAAAGTTCGTGATATAACTTCTTCTTGTTGTTTCCTTGTAAGTTTATTAAATCTTACTGCATAGCCGCTTACTCTTATGGTTAAAAGTGGATATGCTTCAGGATTATTCATTGCATCTATTAGAGTTTCTCTATTTAAAACATTAATATTCAAATGATGCCCTTTATTTAACATATATCCATCTAATAAAGAAACTAAATTTGATATTTGATCTTTTTCTGTTTTTCCTAACGAAGTTGGTACAATAGAGAAAGTATTTGAAATACCATCTTTACAACTTTTTTCATAATTTAGTTTAGCAACACTGTTAAGTGAACTTATTGCTCCGTTTTTGTCACGGCCATGCATTGGATTAGCACCTGGAGCAAATGGAATTCCTGCTTTTCTTCCATCAGGAGTAGAACCAGTTTTCTCTCCATATACAACATTTGAAGTTATAGTTAAAATAGACATCGTTGGTTCTGAATCTCTATATGTTTTGTATTGTTTTAAACAAGAGAAAAAGTAGTCTGTTAACCAAATGGCAATGTCATCTGCTCTGTCATCATCATTTCCATATGTAGGATATTCTCCCTCAATCTCAAAATCTGTTGTAATTGACGAAGTATTTCTTATTGGTTTCACTTTTGCATATTTAATAGCTGATAGAGAGTCAACAGCGACTGACAAACCAGCTGCACCATACGCCATATATCTATGAACAAAGGTGTCGTGAAGCGCCATTTGACTTGATTCATATGCATACTTATCGTGCATGTAGTGAATAATGTTCATGGCATTTGAATAAATATACGCAATTCTATTTAAAACAATTTTATACTTTTCTATCACTTCTTTATAATCAAGGACACTTGTTTTTATAGGCGTTAAACCTTCTATGACGACATTTCCAGTTTTCTCATCAATTCCACCATTTATCGCATAAAGAAGTGCTTTAGCTAAATTGCATCTTGCTCCAAAAAATTGCATATCTTTTCCAATTCGCATTGCGGACACACAACAAGCTATGCCATAATCATGACCATAAATAGGTTTCATCAAATCGTCATTTTCATATTGTATTGCACTAGTATTAATGCTGATTTTTGCACAATAATCTTTAAAATTTTGGGGCAAATTATTAGACCACAAAACTGTTATATTTGGTTCTGGGGAAGATTCTAAATTCTCTAAAGTATGTATTATTCTGTAAGACGTTTTGGTTACAAGAGATTTTGTTTCATCAAGCATTCCAGCCATAGCACAAGTTACCCATGTTGGATCTCCAGAAAAAAGTTCATCATATTCTGGTGTACGAAGATGTCTTACCAATCTTAATTTTATTATGAATTGATCAATTAATTCTTGGGCATCATCTTCAGTTATTAAACCTTTTTTTAAATCTCTTTCAATATAGATATCTATAAAAGAGTCTACTCTTCCTAAACTCATTGCAGCTCCATTATTTTCTTTTATAGCTGCTAAATAGCCAAAATATAGCCACTGAATTGCCTCTTGAGCATTAGTTGCTGGTTTTGAAATATCAAACCCATAAGAACTTGCCATTTTTTTAATTGAATTAAGTGCTTTTATTTGCTCGCTTACTTCTTCTCTTAATCTAATTAAATTTTCACTCATTGGACCAATTAAAACATTATCAAGATCCATTTGTTTTTGATTAATCAAAAAATCAATTCCATAAAGAGCTACTCGTCTATAATCTCCGATTATTCTTCCTCTTCCATATGCATCAGGAAGTCCTGTTAGTAATCCTGCATGTCGTGCTTTTTTTATAGTATCATCATATGCATCAAAAACTCCATCATTGTGTGTTTTTCTATATTTTTTAAATTCATTTACTTTGGCTTCCATATCATATTTATAGACATTTAATTCTTTTTCAACTAGCTTTATTCCACCATAAGGGTTCACTATTCTTTTTAATATTGAATCTGTTTGTAATCCAAATATTACTTCATTATTTTTATCTATATATCCAGGTTTAAAAGACGTAATTCCAGAAAACTCATTACAATCAATATCTAATACATGTTTTACAGTTTCTTCTTTTAATGCCTCTTGACAAATTTCCCAAATCTTGGAAGTTTTTATGGATTTTGGTTTTAAAAATGAAGAATCACCTGTATATTCCAAGTAGTTTGTTTCGATAAAGTTTTCAACATTAATTTTTGTTTTCCATACACCATCTTTAAAATCAGACCAGCCATTCATATCAATCACTCCTATTATATTAATTATAGCATTTAAATTTATATTTTGAAATTTTTTCCACAAAAAAATCCCAGCCTGATAAACTAGGATTTTTTCGAGTTTCTGAATAAATAATTTCGAAAATTATCAGTAATCAAAATTATTTCATAACCTGTGCGAGTTTTCTTTCTCAATATACGTATATACTTAGTCGCGGTTATAATCCATTATGGACATTCGCTTTTTTAGGGTTATATATGATCATTAACAAGATAAAATAACCATATTAACATATCACACTTACCACCATTATAGTCAAATTAACAAGTGCACATCCCGTACACAATACATAGTTTTAAATCATTAAAAGTATGTATAAATAAAATCGTTGACTACTCTCTACTAAGTAATTTAATTATAATTTTTTTCAAGTCAATTGTCAATAGTCTAGTTATCAAAATCAAAAATAATTGAATTTTTATCATCTAATTTTAACTTCGAATCAAATTTTTTTCCAGTTTTTGATATGAAACCTTGTATTTTAGAAGAGCTGCCATTTGCTAAAATCAGTTGTGCATTTTTCTTTGATATTGTTCTTGAACAAATATTTAAATTTATTTTAAAATCACATTCTTTATAATTTTTACAACAATAATTGTACTTTGATCTAATTACATCATTTCCACATTTTGGGCATTTGCCAATCACATCGCCATAAAAACCTATATCAGTATCTTGTTCTAAGTTTTGATTATCATTTTTAAAAACAAGTTGTATTTCTTCTTTTGCAATATTTACGGATTCTTCTACGGTAATTTCTTCATGAAAAACCTTTTTTAATGCTTGACCTAATTCACTAGTTTTATATTTATCCATTTGAATACCCATTTGAGTTAACGAATTAATTAAGAATTCTCCATCTGGTAAAATAGTGTACACATCGTTTTTTAAGGCAATATACTTACTTTTTATGGCATTGCTTATTATACCTGTTCTTGTCGCTTCTGTTCCGAGTTCTAGACCTTGAAATATAGCTTTATAATCTTCAGTATCGTCAATTTCTTCTCCGTTAATCGTGAAAACTTCGCCTTCTTGCAGATCATCCAATTCTTTTTTTTCTTTTCTAAAAGGATTTACAAGATAATTATTTAATGTTGCTGTAGTATAATGCTTTGGAGCTGTAGTTTCCTTTTCTTTAGGAACAAATTTTATGTTTATTTCGTCACCTACATTTAAATCAGGCAATAGTTTATCCTTCGCACTATATTTATCATATTTCGTCCAACCTGGTTGCTTTATAATATTTCCTTTGAGTACAAACTCTTCGTAATTACCAACTTTTATAGTAATCTCAGTTTTTTGAATTTTACAAGGTTCTTTGCAAAATACGGCAATGAATCGTTGAAAAACTACTTGATAGACCATAAATTCTTCTTCTGTTAAATTTTCTTTTTTAGGAATTTTATACGTTGGAGTTAATGCTGAGTGCGATTCAATTTTTGAATCATCAAATATTGTTTTTTTGTCTTTAAATTCCACCGGATATCCTATTTTAGATATGGTTGATAAAATTGTTTTTACTTTTTCCTTTTCGTTTGTTGCTAAATATTCTGAATTTGTACGTGGGTATGTTAGATAGCCGCTTTCATATAGTTTTTGAACAATAGATAGTGATTTTTCCATGGACATTTTATACCTCTTACCAAGCTGATTTTGCAATTTACTTAAAGAATAAAGCTTGCCGGGATTTAAAATATCTTCTTTGATTTTCTTATTTGTTACGATAGCTTTGCATTGATTATATTTATCACACAATTGTAGACAAAGATTCTTTTTATTTTTATCAAATTTTTCTTTACTATTTAGTTCGACTTCTTCACCATTTGTAATTTCTTTGCTAATCATACCATAGTATATATCTGGTTTGAAATTTCTAATCTCCATATCTCTATCATAAATAGCTTTGACTATTGGAACAATTACTCTTCCAACTCGTAGCAATGTTCCAGTTTTTAGCGTAGCATATCTTGTTAAATTAACGCCATAAAGCCAGTCAATATAAGTTCTTGCAAATCCCTCATTTGCTAAATTATCATATTCTTTTTCATCTTTTAAATTTTTTAGTCCTTCATTGATTGTTATTTCTGTTTGGTCTGGTAACCATATTCTTAAAAACTTTTTTTCTTTTTTTAAAGCATTTTTAACAATCAATCTTACAATAATTTCTCCTTCTCTATCAGAGTCTCCTGCATTGACAATAGTGTCAACATCTTCACGATTACATAACTCTTTAATCAAATTAAATTGCTTTTCAACGCCGTTTGCAGAATACTTTCCGTTATTTTGAACAAGTTTATATTTGAATTTTTCGGGGAAGCAAGGAATATTGTCTAATTTCCATTTATAATCAGGATTTTCCTCATAATCTTCAATATCAGATAACGTAAATAAATGACCAAAAGCATTTGCGACAATGTACTGATTGTTTTGATAATACCCATTTGTTAATTTCATATTTCCTATTGCTGAAGCAATTGCTCGACAAACAACTGGTTTTTCTGCAATTATAAGTATCATTTTTTCACATCCAAACTAATAGTAATTATATCATATATCTTTATTTTTGTGTTTTATTCCTTAAGTAAAGTAGAAATTTAAGATTTTAAAGTTAAATATATTTATAGGAGGTGTTTCAGTGTACGATATTATAAATGCGTTTTATAACTGCAAAAAGATTGGATGGGTAAAAAATGTTGGACACGGATACAATTCTGTTGGAAGAACATTTGAAGAAATGGTTGGAATTAAAGAAAATTCTAGACCTATTGCTGATATAGATGGATTTGAAATAAAAACTAAGTGTAGCAAGATTCATTCAAATATTACTTTATTTAGTTGTTCTCCCTTCAATTATGCAGATATTGATTATTTTAGGTTAACTTTGGGCAAAAGTGACGAAACAATAAGCAATGCTAAAGTTTTGTTTTTGTCTATTTGGAATAGAGAAAATATTTTTATAAACGATAAATGGTTATTAAAAATTATCATTGATAGTGATTTTGGAACAATCAGCATAAAAGTTTATAATAAATCCACAGGAGAATTTGTTACTGAAATTTTATGGCTTTTTGAGCAAATAGAACAGCGAATAAATGAAAAATGTAAAAACTTAGTATTTATAGATGCAGACCGTGGAATTAAAAATAATGAAATATTTTTTAAATATAAAAATTTATCTTTTTATGAAATAAAATCTATTAAAACATTCTATAAATTAATTAAAGATGGAATAATTAGTATTACTTTTAATATTGGAGTTTATAAAAGTGGAAAGAATTTTGGAAAACCTTATAATCATGGAATAAACTTTAGTATCAGAGAAAAAGATATCGAGTTGCTTTATAATAAAGTTTTAAATGTATCTTAATTTAAGAATCTCAAGTTATAATGAAAAAAGTGTTATCTTTATTTATAAAAGATAACACTTTCACAATATTAAAATTCGAAAGGTTCGAATTAAATTTTAAATGGTCGAGAAGACAGGATTCGAACCTGCGACCCCTAGTTCCCAAAACTAGTGCACTACCAAGCTGTGCTACTTCTCGATTTAATATGGTGCGCCCAAAGGGAGTCGAACCCCTAACCTTTAGATCCGTAGTCTAACGCTCTATCCAATTGAGCTATGAGCGCATAGAACATGCACAAAAACAAATTACTATTTCATTATAACATAAAAATTCTAAAATTCAAGTTTTTTTTATAATTTATGTTTTTTTTGGATATTTATATATCCTACGCATCTTATTAATTATAAGTTTGTATACACAAGCCGACAACTAATACATTATAAATTATGAGAAATAAAATAAGAATATGCATTAATTTGTATTATTAGCAAACATATTATGATAGTTGAAATTATCAATAAAAATTAACAAAGTGTTAAAAGTACAGCAAACTCATTACATAGTGTATAAATAATATTTCTTTATTTAGGAAGGTAGTTTAACAAAAAAAACATACATTAAAAGCGAAGATAAAGAAAAAAATAAGAGATAAAGATTCATATGAAAATAATCAGTTTTCTTTTAAAGATAAAAAGCTCAGAAAAAAAGCTGTATCAAAAGCGTTTTTTTATTTTAAACAATCATTTTGCGTTGGTTATCAATCAAATTACATTAAATTAACTTCGGAGTAATTTTAAGAGTAATTATTAAAAAAAGCACGAAATATCGTGCTTTCTAGACATCAAATGGTGTCCCGTTGGGAATTCGAATCCCAGACCCTCTGATTAAAAGTCAGATGCTCTACCAGCTGAGCTAACGGAACAAATATATGGTTGCCTCGGAAGGGTTCGAACCTTCGGAATGTCAGAGTCAAAGTCTGATGCCTTACCACTTGGCTACGAGGCAATTAAAGTGGTGGAAGGTCATGGATTCGAACCATGGAACCCTAGAGAACAGATTTACAGTCTGCCGCGTTTGACCACTTCGCTAACCTTCCATAAGTGGTGCCGACAGAGGGAGTCGAACCCCCAACCTACTGATTACAAGTCAGTTGCGCTGCCAGTTACGCTATGTCGGCAAATGGTGGGCGATATAGGACTCGAACCTATGACCCCCTGCTTGTAAGGCAGGTGCTCTAACCAACTGAGCTAATCGCCCGCTTATGGTGCCTAAGGCCGGACTTGAACCGGCACGAGCTTTAACACTCGCAGGATTTTAAGTCCTGTGCGTCTACCTATTCCGCCACTTAGGCAGTACCAAACGGTGTCATTTAAGACTATTTGAGTATATCTCATTTTTTATTATAAATCAATATATTTTTGCAAATTTATAATTTTAAAAAAAAATATACAAAATGGTGGCTCCAGCGGGAATTGAACCAGCGACACAAGGATTTTCAGTCCTCTGCTCTACCGACTGAGCTATGGAGCCAAAAAAAATGGCGGTCCGTACGGGATTCGAACCCGTGATCTTCTGCGTGACAGGCAGACGTCATAGGCCTCTAGACTAA
>CAKOJJ010000013.1 GCA_934089275.1 uncultured Bacilli bacterium | reverse complement strand
TCAGTTTGTATGTCAGAACATAGTCAGTTATACCCAAACATATAAAAAGCAACTATTCATAATTAACGAACACGGCATGTTGAATGTGTTTGCTTGTTAAAACTAGAATAATAGTAAATTATAAAGGAGATAAAGAATGGAAAATGTTGTTGAAATAAATCCAATTGATAAGAAGCAAGAAATATGCATGCTGTTAGAAAAATTAAATTGTCAATATGAGATGTATACTTCAAATTCTAGTAAAGAGTATAAATATTTGAATGAAAACGATCTATGTATCAAAATACCTAACCCTTACTCCGAATATCCAATATATATAGACTTGGAAAATAATGGTGAATTTACTCTGTCTTATTATAAGTGGCATACACATTATTTTGGTGTAGATTGGGATTATGATGGATTGTGTGAAGATTTAACAGATATACTACAAAATAATAAATGTGTAATAATCATAAATAGTAATAAAAGATGGTTAAGTAGTAGATTATCAGCAACAAAAATTGATAAAAATTATGATTATAAATATGATATAAAAAAATTACCAAAGGAATTTCAAGATGAATTAGAAGAATTTAAAGGAAAAGTAGAATTGTTTTATTGGGATGTTAAGGATAATGTTTCAATAGATTTTTAATAAGATAAGGAATGGATAATAATTATTCTTATGTATTTAATGTATCTTATGAGACTACCAGAAAAAGATTAAAAGAGTAAATAAAATGAGGAAATATCGTAGGATATTTGCTTTTTTGATGGTAAAATGTAAGTATATATTACAAGATGATAAATACTAACATATATAGTGATTTGTATAGGAGATTTAGTTATGGAAACAATAAAATGTAAAGAATGTGGTAAAGAATTATTTAAAAAGGCGGAAATATGCCCCAATTGTGGGTATAGAATCAAAAAGGAATCATTATTAAAGCAATTGGGTATTGTGTTTTTAGGTATTATTATATTTATTGCAATAATATTGTTAATATCAATGATTAAAAATCGCATTGCAAAACATGAAAATGATAAAGTAAAAGACCAAAATAGTAAAGTAAGAGATCAATATGCAGGAGAGTGGGAATTAAAAGGTGATATAGAACAATATTACATAAGGGAGATTAATGAAACATTAAAGGTAAAAACTAAAATAATATTAGACCAAAAAATGACTATAAAAAAAGAGAACGTAGGAGGTATTGGTCGTGACACTAAAAATGTTCCAACAGTACTTTTAAGTGAATTATATAATGATAAAGTAGGCATTACATTTCTTGACGAAACTGGTCAATGTATTATTTTATGTTTTAAATTACAAAAGGAAAATGTTTTAGAACAAATAAGTTGTAAAAATGTTGGTAAAGATACATTAAATCCAAATTTTTATTCAAATAATGGTGGAGTTAATGAAAAATTAAACATCACTTATATAAAATAGATTACAATTTGTCTTGTTATATAACCGCTATTTTGATATGATTTATATGTATTAATTAAGTTGCTAAGTGTTAATATGACAATTTGATCGACTAGAGTTTATAAGATAAAGCAACTAATCTTATATGCATGCATGCGGAGATATACATTTATTAGGTATATCTCTTTTTTATTTTATAAGGAGGAAAATATGTTTAAGAATTATTAAAAAGAATTAGTGATATGGTATAATGAATATATTGAAAGTTATTTATTAGTTTCATATAATACCAAGTAATACAACTAAAATAGGCGATAATTTTTATAGAGGAAAGATGGTAGCTAAATGAACGATGGATTTGTAAAAATGTGGGATAACTGGTCTAAAAGACGTAGTAGTGTACCTGTTTATGATTTGTGGTTAGATGAGTATAAGGATATTTTACAAGAAAATAAAGATAATGAAATACTAGACTTAGGTTGTGGAATAGGAGCGGATACTTTATATTTATTGGAAAGAGGTTATAATGTTTTATCCTGTGATTTTTCAGTTGAAGCATTAAAGAGTATTGAAAATAATATTCCCAATAGCAAAACATTATATCTAGATATGATGAAGAAATTTCCCTTTGCTGATAAAAAGTATGCATTAATAATTGCTGATTTATCATTACATTATTTTAATAATGAAACAACTATACATATATTGGAAGAAATCAAAAGAATTTTAAAAGATGGTGGTGTTTTGTTAGCAAGAGTTGCTTCGGTAAATGATTTTAATTTTGGCGCTGGTCAAGGAGAAAAATTAGAAAATAATTTTTACTTTGAAGGGGCTTATACTAAAAGATTTTTTGATTTAGAAGATGTAAACAAATATTTTAGTATTATAGGTGAGGTAGAAGCAAAGGAAACACAAATGACCAGGGATGAAGAAGAATATTCTAAACCTAAGGTGCTATATGCAATAAAAGTAGAAAAGAGGGATTTGGGTGAGTAATGAATTAAAAGTTGTAGAAAAAGTTTTTGAAAATAAACAAATAAGAACTATTTGGAATAGTGATGAAGAAAAATTTTATATTAGTGTTGTTGATATAGTTTCTGTTTTAACTGATAATGAATATCAAACAGCTAGAAATTATTGGAAAGTTTTAAAAAACAGACTAAAAAAAGAGGGAAATGAAACGGTTACAAATTGTAACCAGTTGAAATTAATGTCTAAAGATGGAAAAAATCGTATGACTGATGTTGTAGATATTGAGGGAATGTTTAGACTTATTGAATCTATACCTTCAAAAAAAGCTGAACCAATAAAACTCTGGCTTGCACGACTTGGTAAAGAAAGAATTGATGAGGAATATGATCCTGAAATTACTATTAATCGTGCTCTTGAAAGCTATAGAAAAAAAGGTTATTCTGATGAATGGATAAATCAAAGATTAAAATCTATAGATGCTAGAAAAGAATTCACTGATGAATTAAAAAATAAAGGCATAGAAAATAGTAAGGATTTTGCAACATTAACTAGTATCTTAACTAAAATATGGAGCGGATATTCTGTAAAAGAATATAAAGAACTAAAAAATTTAAAGAAAGAAAATTTAAGAGAAAATATGACTAATATGGAATTGGTTCTTAATATGTTAGCTGAAGTTTCATCTACGGAAATATCTAAAAATTCAAATGAGTTGGGATACAATAGTGTTAAAGATTCTATAGTAAAAGGCGGTAATGTTGCAAAAACCGCTAAAGAACAAATAGAAAAAGAAACTGGTAAAAAAATAGTAAGTAGTTATAACAATAAAAATATTAAACAAATTGGTAATGATTAAAAATATTATTTAATTACGTTAATTATATGTAATTCAAAGACATTTTATGTATAATGTATATATGCTAGGAAGATGGTAGAATATGGAAAAATGGGAAAAAGTATTAAATGAATTTTTGAAAGAATATGTTGATGACAATTCAATCTTAGGAGCTATTTTAGGTGGAAGTTATGCAACTGGTAATTATACAGAAAACTCTGATATTGATATTAGTATTATTACAACTAATGATAATTATAAAAAAAGGGGTAATGTTATAATTGATGATATTATGATTGAATACTTTATAAATCCTATTTCTGAATTAAAAAAATATATGGAAGACGATTATAATAATAGGCATAGATTATCCACGTCAAATTTAATAGGTAATGGTAAGATAATTTTTTCTAAAGGTAATATAATGGAAGATTTACAAAAAGAAGCTTTATCATATTACAACAGGGAATTTCCAACTCCAGATGAAACAAAAGTTAAATGTCAAAAATATGCTTGTTGGGATGCTTATGATGAATTAAAAGATAAAGTTAAAAATAATGAATCATATAATTTAAATTATTTTGTTTTATTGCAAAATTTGATTGATTGTTATTATTATAGTAATAATATTGCAAGTGTTCCAATATCTAAACTTGAACAGATATTAAGAAATAAGGAATATGCTAGAAAGTATAATTTAAAAAATGAACCTTCAGAAGAGTTTAAAAGATTGGTACTTGAATGTATTGATACAATTTCTATAGATAAAATAGATGAGTTGTACAAATTCGTAATAAAAGATTGGAATATTACTGATTTTGTATTAGAAAATGATAAGTAGAAATATTAGAGATTAATAATAATTGATTAAATTTGCTTGTTAAAGAGTAGATTTTTGCTAAAAATTTGTGAAATGAAAAGGAATATTTTCTTATATACAATAAAATATAAAGGAGAGAATTGAATGAAATATGAGTTGGTAAATGCAACAAAAGAAGATATTGAATATGTAAAAAAGGCTAAACTTTATAGCATATTTAATTATGCCAATAATTTACCAAAAGAAGAAGTGTTAAAAATTAATGTGTATGTAGAAAATAATATACCTATTGAAATTTTTAATTATAAAATAGTAAAAAGCGATAATAAAAAAATAGGATGTTTATTAGTTACTAAAAAAGATGATGATACTTTTCTAGATGAAATATATTTAGATGAAAAATATAGAAACCAAGGCATTGGTACATTAATTATAAAAGATATTTTAAAAGTTAATTCGACTGTATGTTTATGGGTATATAAAAATAATATTAATGCAATATCATTATACAAAAAATTGAATTTTGAAATATTAAATGAAACAGAGGATAGATATTATATGAAACATGTCAATAGTAAAATAAAATTAGGTGAGTTAAACTAATAATGGAGTGATGATAATTATGTTAAAGTTGTATGTGCCTAAATTGAAAGATTATTGGTATGAAGAAAAAATGGTATAAAGGAATTATATGACTCTTTTGAGGTTAATAGAGGAAATACTTTAAAAATTTTTGAGATTGTTGTTTATGAAATTAGAACACATTATTAATTAGATTGAGGGAGTAATTATGAAAAAAGTGTATGAAAATGATGAATTTGAATTTTATATAGATGAATCAATTGAAATTATTTCTAAACCAATTATTGAAAATACTTTAGAAAAGTTTGAATTATTTAGACGTTTGTTTAAAAAAGATAAATTGATTAAATCAAAAGTTGTTATATTTAGTAATTTAGATGAGTTTAGAAAAGATGCATGTAAACAAAGAAATATTGAATCAATACCTGAATATTCTAGAGGTTGGTTTAAAGAAAGTGAAAATGCAAGTTTTCTTTGTATTGATAAAGTTCCTTTATTTGGGACAAAACTATTTTATAAAAAGATAAGTTGTGTTGCTCATGAATGTTTTCATAATTTTTATCGTCATTATTATTATGGAGATGATCGTATAACTTGGATTGATGAAGGTTTAGCTCAATATCTTTCTGGTGAAGTTGCATACTATAATGATGAAGACTGGCGTTCTCTTTTCAATTTTTATAGAAACAATAGTTGTTATTTTGATAATTTTAATGAAAAAATAAATGGAAATAGTGAAGTTCCAAATGATATTATTTTTAAAAGAGAAGGAGCATTTGAGGGGTATGTTGCATCTGTTTTAGCAATCAAATATTTAGTTGATGTGTATGGTGAAGATTATGTGTTTACTCTAATGTTTGATAATAATGAAATAAGAAAAATTGGTGTTGATATTTTAGATACTATGAATGAATACTATGCTAAATTATATAATATAGAAATGGGTAAGTGATATATCATGAATAGAAAAATTATGGTGTTATTTTTTAGTTTATTATTTTGTTTAGGTCCGAGTGTTTATGCTGCAAGTAATCCATATAGTTCAAAAGGTCCTTATGGAGTAAATTGTACTTGGTATACATGGAAAAAAGTTAACGAAAAAACAGGTTTATCTTTACCTGCTTGGGGAAATGCGAAAACTTGGTATACATCAGCTGAAAAAGCTGGATACTCAGTAGGTAAAACTCCTAAGAAAAATTCTATCATTGTTTGGAACATTACTTCATATGGACATGTTGGTTATGTTGAACGAGTTAATGGAAATGATGTTTTTGTTTGGGATTCAGATTCTAAATGTATAGACGAAAGTGATAAGGATTATATTGCTTGTATGGAAGCATCAGTTTCTGAAGAAACAGATAAAGCTTGTAAACAAAATGCTAAACTAACTGCTTGCAAGTTTGATGCAAGTGAAGATGTAATCGGTTATATTTATTTGGATAATGTTCCTAAAACTACCACAGTTAAAAAAACTACAATTGCTACTACAACTACAACAACAAAAATGAAATCAGATGATAATTATTTAAATAGTTTAAGTGTAAATGTTGGAACAATAAATTTTGATAAAGATGTTTTAGAATATACACTTGAAGTTGAAAATAATATTGATAGAGTTAATATAGAAGCTTTACCTGCGGATAAATCTTCGGTAGTTACTGGAATTGGAGAATTTCCTTTAATAGTTGGGGTAAATGACTTCAAAGTAAATGTAATATCAGAAAGTGATAAAACACGCGAATATATCGTTCATATTAATAGAAAAGAATTTGAAGAAAAAAATATTATAATAGTAAAAAAGAAAAATGATAAAGTTTTAATATTATTGGTATTAGTAGTTGGAGTATTATTAATAATTGTATTTGCGTTTTTAATAAAAACTATTATTAAAAAAAGAAAAAAGTAAAATGACATAAAAAAATGTTTGGTTTAATTTCCAAACATTTTTGCTAATTGTTGATCTATTTCTTCATTACTTAGAGGAATAGCTGGTTGTGGATTATTAAAAGTTTTAACAACTTCAGCTAAGAATTCGCCTTCATATTCTTCAATGTCTTTAGTGTCATAATCATTTGCTTTTTCTTTTAACAAAGTTGATTGAACACCTTTTTCTTCTCTTAATACTTCTAGAATTACAGTTTGACCATTTAATCCATTTAAATGGGAACGAAGAAATATTTTAAATAATGTATCAGGTATCATGCCTGATAAATAAGTATACATTTCTAACTCTTTAAGATTAAACAATGATTTTCCATAATAGTTAAATAAATGACCTAAAAGATTTTCTTTTTCTATTAAAGAATAATCAACCCATTTTTTTAATTCCATATATATCTCCCTTTTCTGCTCGTATATTATAAACAAATTTTTAAATAAGTCAAATATTTATAATGTTTTTCTAAATCTAGAATTTTTTAGATTCTCATAATTATAAGTAAAAACAATTTCGTCTAAAAATTTGTTTAGAGTGTTTATAACATCAGGATTAGAAAAATCTATTGGTTTAGTTAATGCAAATAAAGTTTTTAGTTTATTTTCTCTTAAAGCTTTTGCAATAGCTCTTTGAGGATCAAAATTTAAATATTTTGCAGTTATCTATATTTTTAATACGTCGTCGGGATTATTTGAGATTAATTTTCTATATTCATCTAAATGATCTATGATATCATTTGCTTTTCCATAATAAACATATACGTGAAAAAGTAATTTGCTTTTCTCTACTTGATTATATTCATTCCAATTTTTTGTTAACATTTGGTTTCTCCTTTACATTATGTTATTATATATTATAGCATATATTTGGGAGGTATTATGGATATTGATAATATTTTACTGAAATTGTCTAAATCAAAATTTAGGAATAGTTTTCATTTAAAAAAGAAAGATTTGGATTATATAGAAAATAAAGGATTGGCAACTATTGAAAGACATGCTTATGACTTTATAAGAACAAGATTAGCACCAGAAAATCCTTTGAATGATGGAAAGCAAACACCTACTCATGGACATCCAGTTTTTGTCTCAGAGCATGCAACTGCAACGTGTTGCAGAGAATGTTTATATAAATGGCATCATATAAGAAAAAATCATGAGTTAAGTGAAGAAGAAATTGATTATGTTGTTAAAGTTATTATGACTTGGATAAAGAAAGAAATGACTAAACCATAAGTTGAGTTAATTCAACTAAATAGTTATTTCTTTTTTTATGTCTTTATCTTAAAGTTATTGGTGAAAGGAGAAGTGTATGAAAAAGAAAGTTTTAACTGTAATAGTTATGATCATCGTATTTATTTTAGGAGGAATTTTAAGTTATATCATTTTTAAAGATAAAGGCTTAAGCAAACTACCTAAACCAGAGCTTACTGGTGGAGAAAGGGGAAGTCTTGGTATTGATAAAAATATTAATGAACAAACAATAGATAAATACTTAAATAGAAGCGATTCAGTTTATATGGATGTTAGAATGCTTAAGGATGATGCCAACTGGGAAAAAATCAATGGAGATTCGTATCTTTCTGGTTTTGTTAAGGGATTTGAAATATTACCTTATCCATATCTAGTTGACGATAGCATAAATGCGGAACTAGAAAGTATCGTAGGTAAGGGTTATCAAGGATCTTCTTTATTTAAAAATGTTTCTGGAAAATATATTGCAAATTATGAAGAATCATTAAATATTTTAGAGTATTTCTTTCCAAAGGATAAATATATATTTTTGATGTGTGGTGGCGGTGGATATGCTGGTCAAACGAAGAAGCTTCTTGTATCTCTTGGATGGGATGAATCTAAAATCTATGATGTTGGTGGTTATTGGTATTATGATGGAGCAAATAATATTTCTGTTAAAAGAGAAGATAATGGTAAAAATGTTTATGATTTTTGGAAAGCAAATTATCATAATATTGACTTTTCTTCATTAAAAAAGGTTAAATAATGAAAAAAGTCATCTTAATCATTATATTTATACTTTCAATGACTGGTTGCAGTAAAGAAAGTAATAAATTTTATTTAAATGAAGAATATTATAATGATAGTAGATTAGTTGATATTGATAACTTAGAATTAATAAGTATGCTTGATACTAACAAATCTTTTATATTATTTACTTATAATCCTTATTGTAATTTTAAAGTATCTTGTGAAAGTATTGTAGAAGAATTTTCTAAAGACAATAATATAGCTGTTTTTAAAATCCCTTTTGAAGAATTTAAGAAAACTAAACTATATAAAACTGTAAAATATGCTCCATCAATAATTTTAATAAATGATGGAAAAATTGTTTCTTATTTAGATCCAAATAAGGATGAAGATTCTATAAAATATCAAGATAAGAATGCCTTAAATAATTATATTGAAATGTATATAGATATGAAAAAATAATTATAAGTTTTCTTAATTATGTTATACTAAATATGTAGATAGGAAGGTGTCTTTATGGAAAAATCAAAAGTATATTTTACTAAAGAAATTACGCCAGAAGCTTTAGTTAACATTTATAAGCATTTGGGAATTGAACTTAAAGGAAATGTAGCAGTTAAACTACATTCTGGTGAAGAAGGAAATCAAAACTATGTAAAGCCAGAATTTGTAAAAGATATTATTGATTATGTTAGTGGTACGGTTGTTGAATGTAATACAGCATATGGTGGTGCTAGAAATGAAACTGAAAAGCATAAAGAATTAATAGAAAAACATGGATGGAATAAATATTTCAATGTTGATATTATGGATAGCAATGGATATGTTAAATTTGATATACCTAATGGTAAGATTATAAAAGAAAACTATGTTGGAGCATCAATTAATAATTATGATTCTATGTTAGTATTATCTCACTTCAAAGGACATCCAATGGGTGGATATGGTGGAGCTTTAAAACAACTTTCAATAGGAGTTGCTTCTAGTGAAGGTAAAGCATTTATTCATTCTGCTGGAAAGGTTATGGATCAAAAAGTTTTATGGGATAATATTCCTGAGCAAGATTTATTCTTAGAGAGTATGGCTGATGCTGCAAGTTCCGTTCATAATCATTTTAAGGGTAATATTGCTTATATCAATATGATGGTTAATATGAGTGTTGACTGTGATTGTTGTGCTAAAGCTGAAGATCCTTGTATGAAAGATATCGGTATTCTTGCTTCATTAGATCCAATCGCAATTGATCAAGCATGTATTGATTTAGTTACAAATTCATCTGATCCAGGTAGAGATCATTTACTTGAAAGAATTAATTCAAGACATGGAATTCATACGATTGAAGCAGCAAGTGAACTTGGATTTGGTAATCGTGAATATGAGCTTATAAATATAGATTAGGCACACATGACGTGTGGCCTTTTTACATTTTATTTAAAATAGATAAATATTCTTAAAGAATAGTTTATAATATTGTTGATAAATGTTATCATATTTTTAAGTTGGAGGATATATGAATAATTTAATTGATAAAATAACTTTTAGAAGTAAAAATTCAATATTATTTATGATTTTAGTTGGTTTCTTACTTTCTTTAATATTGATTCTTTTTAATTTTGATTTTTCTATAAATGAATATTTAAAAAATGTCAAAGAAAAGAATATTGATTGGAGAAGCGTATTAGTTGATACGGATGATTTAAATAACATTGAGAAGTTTAAAAGCATTGATCATGTTACTCAAGTAACAGATATAAATTTTTTTATTTATGGATTTTTAATTGATAAAAGTCAAAATATAACATTATATGCTCTTAATGAAAAAGAATTAAATAATTTAGAAATTGTTAATGGTAATAAAAATGTTCAAGGAAATAATCTGATTTGTCCTAAAAATTTTAAGACAGTGGGTTCAACTTTTTCAAGAAATTTTAAAAGAATACGTTATACTGCATCTAGAGAAAAAGAAATATTAGATGAGAGGGACGAAACTTTTTATATTTCAGCAAACTATGATTCAAAAAAAATTATGTTAGATGGTGTAACTTGTTTTACAAGTTTAGAAAACTTGGAACGTATAGCTAGATATACCGACTACAATGAAGATGTAAATTATTCTCTTTCAACTACAAATATTATAGTTGATAACATAAAAAATACAGATTATGTAAAAGAAGAATTAAAGAAAATGGGTTTTGATAGTTATGATAAAGTTGAAATTGATTATAATGGATTAAAAAATTTAAATATAATCTTTATAGTTGTATTATGTTTTATGTTAGTTATGATTTATTTAGCAATTAATTTACATTTAAAAAGAAATGTGGAAAATAAGAAAAAAGAAATTTTATTATATAAAAGTATTGGCTTTACTAATAAAAACATTTTTAGAATTTATGGGTATGAATATTTAATAGTTTTTGTTTTCTCAATATTATTTGCTTATTTAATTAATTTATTGGAAACAGTTGCTATTTCAAATATATTAATAAGAACTGAATACTTTGAATTGCTTAACTATAAAATGAATATCTATTCAATGTTAATAATTATACCAATTGGATTCATTTTGATAGTTTTATTCTCTTTGAATAAAATAAGAAAGGTTGTTAAAGGTGCTATATATGATAATTAAAAATTTAAGTAAAAAATATATAAAGAAAAATGAAGAAATAGAAATTTTTAAAGATTTAAATGTTGAATTTGAACTTGGAAAATTTTATATGATTATTGGACCTAGTGGAAGTGGGAAAACATCGCTTATAAAAATAATTGGATTATTGGATTCAAACTTTGATGGAAGTGTTTTAGTTGGAACAAAAGATGTATCTCATTTGAATGATAAAGAACTTTCTAAAATACGTTATGAAAATATAGGTATAATTTTTCAGGATTATTACTTGAATCCTAGATTAACAGCTTTTGAAAATGTTTTAGTTGCAACTATGCTAAATAAGAGTTTGTCAAAGTTGGATAGAGATGAAAAAGTAGAATCTTATTTAAAAAAAGTAGGATTAGAAAATAGAGAAAACCATTTTCCAGCTGAGCTTTCTGGTGGAGAATGTCAACGTGTTTGTATAGCACGTTCACTTATAAATAATCCTGATTACATATTATGTGATGAACCAACGGGTTCTCTTGATCCAGAGAATGCTGCTAATATAATAAAAATATTAAGGGGTTTAGCTGATGATGGAAAGTGCATTATCATGGTCACACATGATATGAATAATTTAAAGAATGCTGATATTATTTATTGTTTAGAAAATAAAACTTTAGTGAGATGTGATATTAATGATATTAAAAAATGTGATTAGAAAAGAAAATTTTTGGAAATATATATTAGTTTTTTTTGTATCTTTGATGCTAAGTTTTTCTTTAATAATATTATTAAGTTATTTACAAAAAGAGGAATATCAAAGAGTAAACACTTTAGAAAATAGAAGTCTTGTAACTAATGCTACTTGTGAAGAATTAAAAAAAGATAATTTTTATTGTAAAGATGATGTTTTGATTTTTAAAGAAAGAAAAGATTTAGAATATTTTGTAAAAGAAAATGAAGATAAATATGATTTAGAATATAATGGAATAGAAAACAATTCTAATGAAATTTTTACAAACATACTAAAATTTTTTATAGTTGTATGTTTAATAATAAATATTGTAATTATCTTTATAACAGTAATTTCTTTTGTTAAAGATGATAAGAAAACAAATCAAATTTATCATGTTATTGGTTATTCAAAAAATAAATTATTTATACTCAATTACTTATCTTTTATATTGTTATATTCCATTTTGTTTTTAATTATTTTCTCTCTTTCATTAATAAGCATTATTATATTAAAGATAAATCTTCAAGTATTATTTTTACTATTTATAATATACATTTCATTTTTAATAATTGCATTTTTTCTTTATTTCGTATTGTTTTGGAAATTTAGAAGGTAAAGTATAAAAATGTTAATCTTACTCTTATAAAATAAAAAAGTATGCAATGGCATATTTTTTTTTGTCAAATTTTTATTTGAGAAGCATATACTATTGACAGTTGAATACTTGTTCAACTATAATATTGTTAGTTGAATAGATATTCAACTATGGAGGTAATTATGAAAACAGCAGAAATGTGTGATTGTAATGTTATACATGAAAATGTAGTAGAAGATGTTAAATCTAAAATGCTTGATAACGAATTTATTTCAGAGATATCAACATTTTTTAAAATATTAGGTGATAATACTAGAGTTAAAATTCTTTTTGCTCTTGATCATAATGAAATGTGTGTTTGTGATATAGCAAATGTTTTAAATATGACAAAGTCATCAATATCTCATCAATTAAGTTATTTGAAAGATTTAAATATTGTTAAATCAAGAAAGAGTGGTAAAGAAGTTTATTATTCTTTAGATGATGAACATGTAAAAGAGGTATTTGAAGTGGCTATATCTCATATTGAACATAAAAGGAGTATGTTATGAAAAAATATAAATATGTTATAAATAATCTTGATTGTGCCAACTGTGCTCGTGAAATTGAGGAATATATGAATTCTTTAGATGACTTTAAGAATGTGGTTGTTAACTTTAATACATCAAGAGTTATATTTGAAAGTGATAAGTGTTTTTCTTTAGATGAACTAAATAAAATAGTTTCATCGGTTGAAGATGAAGCATATTTAACTTTGAATGAAGAGAATTCTAAAGAATATCATTTAAGTGTTTTAATAGTTGCAATATTACTTAGTTTAGTTGCTTATATTTTTAAAACTCCTAAATGGTTAAGTTATAGTTTATATATAATCAGTTATGTTTTACTTTTATATAAAATAGCTTTTTCTGCAATAAAGATGTTAATAAAAAATCATACTTTAAATGAATATGCTTTAATAACTATATCATGTTTAGGTGCTTTCTTTATTGGAGATATTATGGAAGGAATAATGGTTGTTTCTCTTTATACAATTGGTAAAATTTTAGAAGAAAAAGCAATTAATAATTCCCGAAAATCAATTAAAGATTTGATTGATATAAAACAAAGCTATGCTAATGTTTTAATAGATGATGAATTAAAAGAGATAGCAGTAGAAGATGTTAAAATTGATGATATTATGGTTGTTAAAAGTGGAGAAAAAGTTCCGGTTGATGGAATTATTATTGATGGTAAAACAGAAATCGACACATCATCTTTAACAGGTGAATCAGAATTTTTAAGCGTTAAAGAAAAAGATGAAATATTATCCGGATCAATTAATATGGGGGACGTGATAAGAGTAAAAGCTACAAAGACTTATTCAGATTCGACAGTTTATAAAATTCTAGAATTATTAGAAAGTGCAACTGATAAAAAAACTAAAACAGAAACAATTGTAGCTCGTGTTAGTAAAATATATACACCAGTAATCTTACTTTTAGCTATTTTAATAATTGTACTTTTACCACTTACTCATGTAAGTTTCTCCGAAGCTTTGTATAGAGGACTTACATTCTTAGTAATTTCTTGTCCATGTGCAATTGCTATATCAGTTCCACTTTCATATTTTACAGGAATAGGTATTAGTAGTAAAAATGGTATATTGATTAAAGGAAGTAATTATTTAGATAATATAAGTAATGCTAAAAATATTATATTTGATAAAACTGGAACAATTACTGATGGTACTTTTGAAGTAAAAGAAATAAAAATCCTTGATAATAATTATACTTATGAAGAAATTGTGGATATTTTAGTTTCCGGAGAAGCAAATTCAAATCATCCAATAGCTAAATCTTTCATGAAGCTTTCAAATAAACGTAAGGGTAAAATTACTAACTTTAAAGAAATAAGTGGTTCAGGAATAAGTTTTGATTACAAGGGTAAACATATTAATATTGGTAATAAAAAATTATGTGATTGTGAATATTCATCAACAATACATTTAAACATTGACGGAAAGCACGTTGCATCTATTATGATTGATGATGGAATTAAAGATAAAGCTGAGGATGTAGTAAGGTATTTTAATAAGTTAGGTATTAATACTTATATGTTTACTGGAGATAAAAGTGAAACAGCTTTATTTATTGGAAAACGTGTTGGTATTAAAACAATTAAATCAGAAATGCTTCCAACGGATAAGTTTTTAGAATATGAAAATGTTGAAAAGACAGGTACAACTATTTTTATAGGTGATGGTATAAATGATGCTCCAGTTTTAAAGAGAGCAAATATTGGCATTTCTCTTGGATCAATTGGTTCGGATTCAGCTATTGAAGCAAGCGACATCGTTTTGATGAGTGATGATTTAACTAAGTTAGTAACAATATTTGAAATTTCTAAATATACTAAGAAAATCATTAAGCAAAATTTAATATTTGCTTGTCTTGTAAAACTTTTAATATTGTTATTGAGTGTTTTAGGATTTGCTAATATGTGGATGGCAGTATTTGCTGATACTGGCGTTACCCTTTTAACTATTTTAAATACACTTAGAATTATGAGAAAAAAATACTAGTTTTAGTATTTTTTTTGATATTATATAGATGGTGATAAAAATGCGAGTTATTAGTTTTGGTGATCTCTATTGTGATTATTATATAAAAAATGGTAAAGATATATATGTAAGTGGTGGAAAAAGTGATTCTAATATTCTTGTTAATTTGAGTCGTTACTTCAAGTGTGCTTATTTTGGAGTGTGTGGAAATGATTCAGAAGGAAGTGTGGCCGTTTCAAGCTTAAAAGATGTAGGAATAGAAACACATATTAGAGAAGTTCAAGATGAAACAAAAACATTTTTTATAGATGATGGAGTTACTTCTAAAATATGTCCTTATTGTAAAAAAAGATATGGTTATAGTGGAACAAAAATGGAATTTTCAGATATTAAAATAGAGAAAGATGATTATATTGTTGTTGATAACTTAAGAGAATTTACTCTTGATGTATTAAAAAAGTACGATAATGAAGCATTTTTAGATTTAGGAACTAATCATGATATTTTAGATTATGGCTTTGCTGAACTTACTAATTTATTAAAGGGACGTTTTTCTATTATAAGTTTAAATGAAAGAGTATATTACTATTTAAAAGATAAATTTTTAGTTGATTCATATGATTTATATGATAATTTTTCTCCTAAAATTTTGATTATAACACGTGGTAAAAGAGGATGCGATGTTATTTATAATGATAAATTTTTGAAGAAAACTATTGAAGAACCAACACGTGAAGTTGATGACTCAGGAGCAGGGGAAGCATTTATTTCTGAGTTTATTAGAACCTATATAGATGAAAAAGAAATTGATGATAAAATGATCAGTAAATCAATTATTAGAGCTTTAACTAATTCAAGTAAATGTGTTAAATGTTTAGGCGCTAGAGGACATATAATCAAACCATATAAAGTTACTTCTTATGAAAAATGTATATGCCGTTCTATTGATGTTAAATAATTCATAGTGTATAATAATGATACTTGGTGATGCATATGATAGATTTATTAAAAAATAAAAATGTGAAAAATTGTTTGTTAACGATTCTTCTTAAAAGTGCAATTTATTTTTGCTGGTATCTTTTCGCAGTAGTATTTTCTATATTTATATATGATTATTTGTCAGATACTAAGATATTTGTTTGTCTTATATTTATATGTATAATATATTTATTTAGAAATATATTTAAATATTTCCACAATAAGGAAGCATCTAAAAATTATCAAAAATTTAAACATTCAATTGAACTTGATTATTTCTCTAAAATAGAAAAATCAAATATTTATTTAGATGATGTAGAACTTAAAAATGTTGGAAAAATGATTCTTGATTTCTCTTATAGAGCAACTAAAACTTTGTTTGATGTTGGGGAAGTTATTGTTCCATTAATTTTAGGTTTAATAATTCTATATCACAGATTATTTCAAGTTAATTTTATTATATCTATTTTAAGTATTGTTTATCTTATACTTTTATTGGTAGTGCGTTATAAAAGAATAGATGTTATAAATATTCATAATTATAATGATTTATTAAATAATTTCATTAATAACTTTAATACGATAAGAAAACTTAGAATATTTGATTTTTGTTTAAAGAAGTTGGATGAAAATAAGGATAATGATATGCTTATTTTAAATAAATCAAATGATGAAAATGATATAAAATTTTCCAATGGTATGATTTTATATATGTTAATAATTTTACTGATGATTTTCTTCAGTATAAAAAATAATGTTACTAGAGTTGGTTTATTTATCTTTGTAATTGTAATAATGTTAAAACTTCAAAACTTATTATATGATTTACCTTATACAATTAAAAATTATTTATATATAAATAAGAATAAACATAACCTTGATAAAAAATATGCTAAAAAATTAAATACGAGATATATTTCTAATTTTAAAAGTGTTGAGATTAAAGATGCAGAAGTTGATTATAAGTCAAGTGACGTTACAATAAATATTCCTTCATTTGAACTTTTAAAAGGAGAAAGTGTTGGAATACTTGGAAAATCAGGTCAAGGTAAATCAACCGTTTTAAATGTTTTAAGTGGTTATTTACCAATGGATAAGGGAAGTATTTTAGTTGATTCAAAAGAAACTAAAAATGTTATGGATGTTGTTTATTTATCAAAAGATGTTAGTCTTTTAGATCTTTCTTTAAGAGATAACATCAGTTTGGGTAAAAAAGTAAGTGACGAAAAAATATTGGAATACATTGAAGAGATTGGACTTAAGGATTGGTTTATGTCTTTGGATAATGGACTAGATACAATTATTACCAATGTGAGTGATGTTGTTCTTCGTAGTATCAATATTATAAGAGCAATTGTTCTTGATAAGAATGTATATTTCTTTGATGAAATAACTTTAGGAATGAATCTTGATGGTGAAAAGAGAGTTGTTGCTATGCTAAAAAAATATTTTAAAGATAAAACATTTATTATTATTTCAGATAGGCCAATTTTAAATAATATATGTAATAAACATTATTTCATAAAAAATCATACATTGCTTGAAAAAGAATCTCTTTTATAGGTTCTTTTTCTTATTAAATTCATAAATGTTTGATAAAATGAAAAATGGTTAAATTAAATAAAGAAAGGAAGTTTATATGAAAAACATTTTAAAAAAATATGGTTTAAGTTTTTTCGCAGTTGTTGTTCTTTTATTTGTACAAGCTTACTGTGATTTAGCTCTTCCTGATTATACATCAAAAATTATAAATGTTGGAATTCAACAAAAAGGTGTAGAATCAGAAATAATTGATAAGATGACTGATAAAACTTATGCTAATATAAATGCGTTAACATCAGTTGACTTAAGTAAGTATTATGAGAAAGTTGCTAAGACTGATGCTAACATAAAAAAATATTCTTATCTTAAAGATGGAGATGTTTATGTTTTAAAAGGAGAGTTATCAGAGGATGATAGAAAATCTATTCTTGATTCTACGGTAATATATTCATTTTTAATAAATAATGATGTTATTAAACAAATGGGAATAGATATTAATCCTACAACAATAGAGTATTATACTAAAAGTGATACTAATAATTTTGATGAATATTTAACTAGTTTTAATAACTTGGATGAATCTATGAAAAAACAATACGCTATTTCATTTATTTCAAGTGAATATGAAAGAGTAGGAATTAGTTTAAAAGATTTACAAATGAATTATTTGTTTAAATCGGGAACTAAAATGATTGTTCTTTCATTGTTTATTATGGTAGTTATTATTGCAACAACATATATATCTGGACGTCTTGCAGGTATGGTAGCTTATGACCTAAGAGAAAAAGTTGTAAGAAAAGTTATGAGTTTTTCTAAAAGTGAGTTTAATGAATTTGAAACAAGCAGTTTAATTACTAGATCAACTAATGATATCACTCAAATTCAAAATATGTTAACAATGGTACTTAGAATGGTTCTTTATGCTCCAATAATAGGTATCGGTGCTTTAGTTAAAATTATAAATATTAATATGGTTTGGGTATTAGGTTTAGCAATTGGAGCTATCTTAGTTTTAATAATTATATTGATGTTATTTGCTTTACCTAAGTTTAAGATTGTTCAAAAGCTTATTGACCGATTAAACTTAATTGTAAGAGAAACTTTAAATGGATTACCTGTTATTCGTGCATTTGCTCGTGAAAAAGAAGAAATAAATAAATTTGATAAGGCTAATACTGATCTAAAGAAATTGAATTTATTTACTCAAAGACTTATGTCTTTAATGTCTCCTTTAATGATGCTTATAATGAATGGAACTATTATTCTTATTTATTTTGTAGGAGCAAAACATATTGATGCTGGTACAATGCAAGTTGGTACTTTAACGGCACTTATAAGTTATACGATGCAAGTAATTATGTCTTTCTTGATGTTAAGCATGTTATCGATTATGGCTCCTCGTGCTATAATTTCAATTAATCGTATTAAAGAAGTTTTAAATAAAGAAAATAGTATTAAAGAAACCAAAAATTTACCATTTGATAATGATAAGATTGGAGAACTTGAATTTAAAAATGTTTCATTTAAATATCCAGATGGTGATGAATATGTGCTTGAAAATCTTAATTTTAAAGTTCCAAAAGGTTCGACTTTAGCAATTATTGGATCAACAGGAAGTGGTAAAAGCACAATTGTTAAATTAATTGATAGATTCTTTGATGTAACTGAAGGAAGTATACTTATTAATGGAGTTGACGTTAAAGATTTAAATTTTGAAACATTAAGACATGAGATAGGTATGGTTCCTCAAAAAGGAATGCTATTTAGTGGAACAATTGAAAGCAATTTAAAATTTGGAAATGATTCATTAAGTAATGAAGAAATGGAAAAATCCTTGAAGGTTGCTTGTGCATATGATTTTGTAATGGAAAAAAGTGAAGGGCTTCAATATCCAATTAATCAAGGTGGAACTAATGTTTCTGGTGGACAAAGACAAAGATTATGTATAGCTCGTGCTGTTGCAATGAATCCAGATATATATGTCTTTGATGATTCTTTTTCAGCACTTGATTATAAAACTGATGCCAGTGTTAGAAAGAATTTAAATAAATATTGTGAATCATCAACTAAGATAATTGTTGCTCAAAGAGTTGCAACTGTAATGAATGCTGATCAAATTCTTGTGTTAGATGAGGGTAAAGTTGCTGGACTTGGAACACATGAATTTTTATATAAAAATTGTAAGGTTTATAAAGAAATTGCCTTATCTCAACTTAGTGAGGAGGAACTTTCATGAAAGAACGTAGACATGGACCAAATCAAGAATTTGAACGTGCTAAAGATTTTAAAGGAACATTAAAAAAATTATTTAAATCTTTAGGTGCTTATAAGATTCCAATAATTATTGTATTTGTTTTTGCAATTGCATCAACTGTATTCTCAATAATTGGGCCTAAAATTTTAGGTAATGCAACAAACGAAATATTTAATGGTATTGTATCTAAAATAAGTGGTGGAAGTGGTATTAACTTTCCAACACTAAACAAGATTTTATTAACTTGTTTAACACTTTATATAATAAGTGCGATATGTAATTATATTCAATCATTTATAATGTCAACTGTTACTCAAAAGTATACTTATAAACTTAGAGGTGAACTTGATAAAAAAATTCATAAATTACCATTTAAATATTTTGACAATAAAACTAATGGTGAAGTATTAAGTATTATTACTAATGATGTTGATACATTACAAGTAAGCTTCAATCAAGCTATAACACAAGCTATAACATCTATTACTACAATTGTTGGTATACTTGTTATGATGTTAAGTATTAATGTATCAATGACTTTTCTAGTTTTACTTCTTGTTCCATTAAGTTTAGTCTTTATGGCTGGAACAATAAAGAAGTCTCAAAAATACTTTAAAGCTAATCAAGAGTATTTAGGTCATGTTAATGGAAATATCGAAGAAATGTTTTCTGGACATGATGTAGTAATGGCTTTTAATGCTGAAGAAAAATATATGAATATATTTAAAGAAAATAATAGTAACCTTTATGAAGCTGGATGGAAGAGTCAATTCTTATCTGGACTTATGCATCCAATTATGCAATTTATCGGTAATTTAGGTTACGTTGGAGTTGCTATCATGGGTGGATATTTATGTATTAAAGGCAAAATAAATGTTGGTAATATTCAATCATTTATTTCATATACTAAAAACTTTACTCAACCTATAACTAGTCTTGCTCAAGTATTAAACCAAATTCAATCAATGATTGCTTCATCTGAAAGAATATTTGAATTCTTAGAGGGTGAAGAAGAAACATTTGGAACTAAAAAACTTGATCATGAAGTTGTTGGTAATGTTGAATTTAAAGATGTAACTTTTGGTTATAATGAAGATAAAATGATAATCAAAAACTTTAATTTAGCTGTAAAACCTGGAGAAAAAGTTGCTATTGTTGGTCCAACAGGAGCTGGTAAAACAACTTTAGTAAAACTATTAATGAACTTTTATAAACTAAATAAAGGAAATATTATAGTAGATGGTATGAATATCAAAGATTATGATGTATATAGTATGCGTAAAAACTTTGGTATGGTTTTACAAGATACATGGCTTTATAGTGGAACTATTATGGAAAACTTAAAATATGGAAAACTAGATGCAACTGATGAAGAAGTATACGAAGCATGCAAGGTTGCTAATGTAGATCATTTCATAAGAACTTTACCTGATGGATATAACATGCAAATAGATGAAGAAAACGCGAATATTAGTCAAGGTCAAAAACAACTTCTTACAATTGCTCGTGCTATACTTGCTAATTCTAAGATATTAATTTTGGATGAAGCTACGTCTTCCGTTGATACAAGAACTGAAGAACTTATTCAAGATGCGATGGATAAATTAATGGAAGGTAGAACAAGTTTTGTTATTGCTCATAGATTATCAACTATCAAAAATGCCGATGTTATTTTGGTTATAAATGATGGGGAAGTAGTTGAGATGGGTAACCATAACGAGTTGTTAAAGAAAAATGGTTATTATGCAAAACTATATAATAGTCAATTTGAAGTATAGAGATATACTTCTTTTTTTTATGCTTTTCACAAATAATTTTACACCATCAAAAATATGGACTTTTTGACAATAAAATTTAAATATGTTAGTATTTCAATGTAATTTATACAAATAATAAAATAAGTTTTTAAGTTATGCATTTTTTATGTATGGTTTAAGTACTGGCTTAAGAGTTAGAACTATTTTTCTTAGAATTGTAAAATAAATAATATTAAATTTTTTACAATTTATAATTAAATTATTTATTAAGTAGGATAAGGGGATGCATTTATGAACATCGATAAAAAATTGGAAAGATATGTTGAACAAAATATATTTCCTCAATATAAATTAAATGATAAAGCACATCAAATAGATCATATTAAATATGTTATTAGTAGGTGTTTTAAATTGAGTAAAAATATGAATGTTGATGACAATATGCTTTATGTAGTAGCAGCATATCATGATATTGGACATCATATTGATTATAAGAATCATGAAAAAGTATCTGCTGAAATTTTGTATAATGATAAGAATTTAAAAGAATTTTTTGCTGATCAAGATTTACGTATAATGAAAGAAGCAATAGAAGATCATAGAGCTTCCTTAGTTAATGTTCCTAGAAATATTTATGGAAAAATATTGTCATCTGCAGATAGAAATATAGATGTAGATGATTCTTTAAAAAGAATTTATATTTATAGTAAAACTCATTTTGACAATCTTAATGAAGAAGAAACAATTGAAGAATGTTACAATCATACTTTAGAAAAGTTCGGAGAGAATGGGTATGCAAATTTCTTTGTAGAAGATATAGATTATAATAATTACTTAAAAGAGTTGCGAAATCTTTTAAATAATAAAGAGGAATTTATTAAAAGATTGAAATCTCTTGTAGATAAAATTAAATAAAAAAAGACACATAAGTGTCTAAATAATTTCCATAATCATCATGAGTATAAATCCTATAAGAGTGACAACACCAATTGCGTTTCTATTTTCATCATTCATACATTCTGGAATTAGTTCTTCAATGATAACAAATAACATTGCTCCAGCGGCAAAAGAAAGAAGTATTGGTAAAACAATTTTTATTTTTAAAACTAATATTACTCCAATAATAGCTGAAATAGGTTCAACTATTCCTGAAAGAGTTCCAATTAAAAAAGCTTTTTTTCTAGATAATCCTTCTTTTCTCAATGGAATAGATATTGCAGCTCCTTCTGGTATATTTTGAAGCCCAATACCAATAGCTAATGATATTGCTGCTATTAATGTAGCTCCTTCAATATTATAAATTATTGATCCAAAAGCAACTCCAATTGCTAAACCTTCAGGGATGTTGTGTAATACAATTGATGTTACAAGAAGCAGTATTCTTCTAAAATTGTTTTCTTCGTTTCCTGTAAATTTTGAAGATATTTTATCTCCAACAATAAGCAAAATAGATCCTGATAAAAGTCCGATTGAAACAACTAAAATTGTATTCATATTCAGGTTATTTGCTTGTTCAATTGAAGGTAATAAAAGTGAAAAAATTGCAGCGGCTAACATAATTCCAGCTGATGCACCAAGTAGATAATTCATTACTTTATTGTTAACATTTTTAAATAAAAAGACAAACGATGCTCCAAATGTTGTTAATAAAAAAGTTAATGTTGATGCAATGATTGCTTGAGTAAGTGGCGAAAAACTTTCAAAAAAATTAATCATATCATATCTCCTCAAGATATTGTATGTAATTTTATCAATTGTGTGTTATTTTAAAAATTGTCAATGGTAAGAATATAAATCCATAAAAAAGAAGTAAAGAGATTATTTCTTTACTTCCATGATAACTGGTAGAATCATAGGTCTTCTTCCAGTTTTTTCATTTATAAACATATTTAATTCAAGTATTACTTGATTTTTAATGTCTGTTACATTGTAACGTCCACTTAACGCTTTATTAACTATTTCTGTAACTTTGTATTCTATTTCTCTTATTAATGATGCATTTTCATTTACAAGTACGAATCCTCTTGTAGTGATATTTGGTTTAATCATTAAAGTATGTTTAGAATAATCAATGTTTAATATAGCTATTAAAACACCATCTTTACTCATAAGTTTTCTATCTTTTATGACAACTGAACCAATGTCGCCAATACGAGATCCATCAACATAAACGTCTCCGGCTTGAACTCTTTTTCCTCTTCGACATCCATTCTTATCCATTAAAACAACATCACCATTTTTACAAATGAAAACATTCTTTTCTGGAATATCACAGGAAACAGCTAAATCTTTATGAGCTTTTAACATATGATATTCTCCGTGGATTGGCATTAAATATTCTGGTTTAATAAGTCTTAACATCCATTTTAATTCTTCAGCTTTAGCATGTCCAGATGTATGAATATCTGAAACATCTGAATTTGTATAAACTTTAACACCTTTTAAATAAAGTTTATTAATAATTCTATTAATACTTTGTGAATTTCCTGGTATTGGATTAGATGAGAACACGATTATATCATCTGGCATTAATTGAACTTGTTTATGAGTACCATTTGCTATTCTTGATAAAGCAGCAAGTGGTTCACCTTGAGAACCTGTACATAAAATACATATTTCATTTTTCTTTAAATCTTTAGCTTGATTTGCATCAATAAAAATTGTTGGATCTTTGATTAGACCATTTTTTAATGCAATTTCTTTAGCAGATTCCATACTTCTACCAAATGTTATAATCTTACGATTGTTTTCGCGACAAGTTTCAACAATGTGTTTAATTCTATAAATATTTGATGCAAAAGTTGCAAGAATAATTCTATTTGTACTTGATTTAGCAAAAATGTCGCCTAAAGCTTCATCAACGATTGCTTCACTTGCAGAAAAACCTGGAGATAAAGCATTTGTACTTTCTGATAAAAGTAATTTTACTCCGTTGCTTCCTAATGCAGCCATTTTATGAATATCAGCCATTGGACCAATTGGAGTTAAATCAAATTTAAAGTCTCCTGTATGAATAATATCACCATTTGGTGTATGAATAACGATTGCAAATGAATCTGGTATTGAGTGTGTTGTTGTAATAAATTCTACACTTAATTTTTTAAATTTGATGACGGTATCTTTATCATAAACTATTATATTTTCATATTTCATATTTTTGTCATCTAATTTTTTCTTGATTAAGTCACTTGCAATTTGAGATGCATAAATAACTGGAATATTTACATTTTGAAGTAAGAATGTAATTCCTCCAATATGATCTTCATGTCCGTGTGTAATAACTAAAGCTTTTATTTTATCTTCATTTTGTTTTAAGTATGTTACATCTTGAATAACATAATCTATTCCAAGTAAGTCATCTTCTGGAAACATAACTCCAGCATCGATAATAACTATTTCATTTTCATGTTCAATAACATACATGTTTTTTCCAACTTCGCCTAAGCCACCTAAAGCAAAAACAGACGTAGTGGACTCTGTTTCTTTCATAAATTTCCTCCTAAATTAAGTTTATAATAAAGATTCCAGGTACTTATGATTATACTATAATTTTGTTTAATTGTCCATTTCATATTAAAAAAAGGTGTAAAAAAGAAGAAAAATAGATTTTAATCGTGAAATATATAAGTAGAAGGGAGGATATATGAAGAAGAAAATATTAATGCTTATAATTATACTTTTAATTATAAGTCCGTCTTTTGTATATGCAAAGGTTGTTTATGGTGAATATCAAGAATTTATTATGAATACTGATAAATATATGGAAGAAACTGATACTTTAAAAAGAGAGGAGGTTAGACTTTATAATACTTATGAAATAAAGAGAGTTGATTTGGGTTATCAAGAAGAATGTATTAACTGTGATACATCAGATTATATTTTGGAAACCATAGAATCAGAGACAAAAATCCCAGGTGGAATCAAATATCAACCAGTTGGAATTTCATCAAGTTCTATTCTTACAGCTTTCTCTTTTTATGATTTTGATGAACTTGTAAAAATATATGAAATTGAAGTTTTTAGTGGTGATAAAAAGATTGATTATGTATTTATGGATCCTAATAAAGAGATTTATAAAAATTTAAATGATGGAGATAGAAGTACTTATTACACTTTATCTTATGGTAATAAAATAGAGGTTTTTATTCCAAGCCGTTATTTTGCAAAAGATATTACAATTAATATCATAGGTGATGAAATTTATTCAAAAGCAAATTATCTTTTTCATACTGGACCTGTAATAGTTGTTAAAAATTTAGCAAACCATATTTATTTTGTTGACGATTTTAACTTTAATGAACTTAAAAATAAATATGGGTCTATAAATTATGGTTTTACTAATGGCAATGGTCAGACTTTTGAATCTTTAAATCCATATTACAAAAAAGAATTAAAGAAATATCATTGCTATGGAGAAGAAAAAGTTATTTTAAATGATTATGTAACTGAAGGAGAGAATTTAATATATGATGATTTTATAACTAAATATAATTACTATACGAGAACAAAAGAAGAAATAAGTGATGACGTTTCAATTGATAAAACTAGTAAGGTTACAAAAACAACTACGAAAAGGGTTAAAGCAAAAAAGGTTTCTACTACAACAACTAAATTAGTAGGTGATAAGAATAATGGTTTAGATTTAGAAGAAAATGAGATTTTACAAGCTGAGCCTTTATTTAATGAAATAGTTCCAAAAGAAAAAACAAGTAATATTAAATTTATAGTAATCGTTATTCTTCTTATTATTACTTTACAGATAATTATATTTACTTTACATAGAAAAAAGTAGGATAAAATATCATTTTGTCGAATCTCTTTTATATGCTTTTAATTTAAGTTATAACGAATGTGGGTGATAAAAATGTTGAAGATTAATTTGGAGTATAGGAAGGGAATATTGTTTGTAAGACTTAAAGGTAACTTAAACAAAAATACTGCACCAAAATTTATGGAATATACATTACCTATCATTGAAGATTATGGAATAAAATATATGGTTTATAACTTAGAGGGACTTTCATCTATTGATTCTATTGGAGAAAATGCTCTTTTAAGTGGAGGCAAAAGTGTCAAGAAAAATGATGGCCGTGTATTACTAATTAATAATAAAATAAATACTTGTTTGAGATTCGATACAATAACTGATGAATTAGTTGCTTTAGATCTTTTAAAAATTTAGTGGAAAAAATAGTTTCTGAAGAAGAATTTTTAATACGTAGAGTAGCAAAAAAATTCTATAATGTAGAAAAGGAAGATCTTTACCAGGCTGGATATCTGGGACTTATCAAAGCACAGAAAAATTATAAAGAGGAGTTTGGACCTTTTTTAAGCTATGCATATAAATACATTTTTGGGGAGATGTATGAACTATCAGTTAAAAGTCGTAACATTAAACTCAATAAGTATTATCTTAATCTATATAAACTTGTGATTAAATCGAGATCATATTTAGCACAGGTTTTAAATAAGGAACCAACATTCAAAGAAATAAGTGATTATATTGAATTTCCTGTGGAAGAAATTGAATATGTATCAATGCTTTGTGAAGAGATGTTTAGTTTAGATGATGAATATGAAAATATTCAAATAGGCGTTAATTCCATAAATGAAGATGAAATGATTTTGATGGAGTCAATTGAATCTTTAGATCCTTTATCATCTTTAGTACTTAAGTATAGATATAAAGAAGATATGACTCAAAGTGAAGTTGCTAAAGTCTTGGGAATATCTCAGGTAAAAGTTTCTAGATTAGAAAGTAAAGGAAAACGAGAATTACTTGAATATATTTCTTAAAAAATCTCCATAATATAAATGGAGGTTTTTATATGAATTATAAAAAATTAGTTGAATCTTTAACCCCAAAAGAAAATAAATTAAAGAATATTTTTATAGCTTTTTTATCTGGTGGAACTGTTGGGGCGATTTCAGAAGTTTTAGTAAAATGTTTTTCTGTTGAGTATATGCTTGTTATTTGGATTGTTATCGCGTCTTTATTAACTGGTCTTGGAGTTTTTGATGACATTGTTGATAAGTTTAAAATGGGAGTTATTATTCCAATTACGGGATTTTCTCATTCAGTTACGTCGGCTTCTTTAGAGTATAAAAATGAAGGGCTTGTTACGGGAATTGGAAGCAATTATTTCAAACTTGCTGGAAGTGTAATTCTATATGGAATATTATCTGCAAGTGTTCTTGCTTTATTGAAAGGATTAATATGGTTACTATAAAATATAATAATGTCTATGTAAATAATTGGTTTACAATATGTGGAAGTGATGAAGCAAATGGTAATATCAAAAGTGTTAACATGGTTTTAAAAGATAAATATTATGGAGAAAAGACTTTAGAAGATGCAGAGATAAAGATGCAAAAGACAGTTATCAATAACTTATCAAGTGTACATGATTTCAATTTAGTAATTGGAGGAGATTTATCAAATCAACTTGGATCTATGAATTATACTTTAAAAAATAATAATAAGTCATTTTTAGGAGTTTATAATGCTTGTGCAAGTTTTGTAGAATCGATGCTTATTGGAGCAAATTTTGTGTCTTCAAAACAAGTAAATAAAGTATGCTTATTAACAAGTTCACATGAACTTACAAGTGAAAGACAGTTTAGATTTCCAATAGAATATGGTTCATTAAAGGCAAAATATACAACTGTTACAGCAACTGGAAGTGTTGGATGTATAATTTCAAACGAAAAAACTAAATGTAAAATTATTTCATCAACAATTGGAAGTGTGGTTGATTATGATATTAAAGATGTTGCTAATATGGGAGCAGTTATGGCTCCAGCAGCTTCTAAAGTTATTGTTGAACATTTAAAAAATAGTCATAAAAAAATAAATGATTATGATGTTGTTTTAACTGGAGATCTTGGTTCTTTAGGAAATGAACTTTTGTTGATGATTTTAAAAGAGGAACATGGAATAAGTGCATCTAATATAATTGATGCTGGAGCTAGTCTTTATAAAGAAGATCAAAATAAATTATGTGGAGCAAGTGGTCCAGTCGTATTGCCACTTTATCTATTCAATAAAATTTTGCTAAGCAAAAAAAATAAGAGAATACTTATTGTTGGAACAGGTGCTTTACATAATCCAACTCTTGTTAATCAAAAAAAGTCGATCCCAGCAATTGCTCATGCCGTAGAATTGGAGGTAAGTTATGATAATTAAATCATTTATATTTACAGGAATCGTCTGTGTTATTGCTCAAATTATTAAAGATAATACTAAGCTTACAAGTGGACATATCACTAGTTTGTTTGTTTCTATTGGAGCTTTGTTAGGATTTTTTGGAGTTTATGATAAACTTGTAAAATTCTTTGGCGGTGGAGCAAGCGTTGTGATTATGTCTTTTGGTAATACGCTTTATAATGGAGCAATAAAATTAGGTATTTTAAATATGCTTGGAAATGTTTCTACCGGTATAGTTTCATCTATTTTATGTGCAGCCATTGTTACTTTAATTTTCAAAGTTAAAAACTAAAGTAGTTGAAATGAATTTAAAAGCCGATTATAATTAAAATAGGGTGATGACATGAAAAATAAGTTACCATTTATAATAATTATAATCGTTTTTATTTTGGGAATAAGCATTTCTTTTTTGTTTAAAGGAAAAGCTACTCAAGGTGATTATGAAAATGATTATATAAGTAAAATTTTAGTTGATGATTTAGATATAGGAGTAACATATAAAGCTGGAAATTTATTTAATACGAATATTACTTATGGAAATGTCTATGAAAAATATATTGATATTAATAATGAAACAGATAAAGATCTAACTCTTTCAATAAATATTAATAATTTAAATGTTACAAATGAATTAGTTAAATATTCTATTTATTATAAAATTGATGAAGATAACTATCAATTACTTAAAGATGAAAGCATTTTAACTGATAAATTGATATATAATTTAATAGCTTATAAAAAAACAAATATGTCAATAAAGATTGTTATAAAGTCTTATTTAGAAGAAAATATCAATCTATCAGGTGAATTTAAAGTTCAGGATAATTTAAGTTCAAAAGATATATTTATTTCAGGATTAAATGATGTTCATTCAAAATTAATTGAAAAAATAAAAAGTATTAATGGTATTAATACAAGTGGTATATATTATTATGAAGTTAATCAAGAAGGATTTTTAGGATATGTTATTGTTGATGCTCAAAATATAAGTGAAGTAAAATATATTTATACTGTTTATAACGATATGTATATGTATGTTAATTATAAATATATAGATGAATTTAAAAAATCAAAAATTATGAAAAAAGACGATTCAATATCTAATAAAACAGTTGCAGATATATGTCGTTCATATAGTAAAAAAAGTTGTAGTAATCTAAATGATCTTTCGTACGATGAAGTAGGTGGAAAAGAAAACTTTTATAGTAAAGTAAATGATGTAATAAATTCTTTAAATAATATTACTTTACAAGAAAATGTTTATATTTTAGATGTAACAAATGATTTAAAAAAGAATGATATTAGAGGATACGTACTAATCAATAATGTTGAAAAAAAACGTGAAATATATCTTTATTTAACAAATAATATATTCATGGTTTCTGGATATAATTTAACTAAATTAGGTGAAATCAAACTAACTTCTTCAACTATAAGAGCTTATAATGAAAGTGCATTTAATTTGGCGAGTAAAGATATGTCTACGGTTTGTTCTTTTAGTGGATTTTCTAACTGTGTTACTTTACAAAATACACCAGTGTAACCTTTGTTACACTTTTTTTTTCATTTATTAGTTGTTATAATATTAATATAATAGGTGATATATATGAGAAAAATAAAAAATACTCTTTTTATAATAGTTGCTCTTTTTATAAGTGTTGTATGTATTCATACAATCTATAATGATGATAATAAATTGAGAGATTATGTTATTACTGATTTAAACGAAAAAATAGTTAAAGTTGGAGATTATGCAAGAAATATAAATATTAATTTTAATAAAACTGGGAAAATAAACCTTACTGCACTTTACAAGGGGGCTCATGGAGAAAGCAATCCAAGTGAGTTTAATTATAATTTTTCTTTAGATGATGGTATATTTACTGTTGAAAATGAAGATGGCTTTTTAGATTTTGATATGTCTATTTTGACTAAAATAATTGATACAATTGCAAGTTTAAAAACTTTGGAACCAGAACTAATAATTAATGAAACAAATAAGACAAATTCTATTGTTTATGAATTAGATCAAAGCATCATAAATCAAATATATAATACGGACTTTAAAGAGATATTAATTGATGTTAAAATCGAAGGATTTATTAAACGTGTTTCTAGTTATTCTTTAAATTTAGGTGATTATGTTGTAAATATAAGTGATAAAAAAATTGAAGTTAAGGGTAAAAATAATATAACTTTAACATTTGGTAACAAAGGTTATTCTTTAAATATCAATGATAAATTAAAGATGAATGTTATTAATTATTATCAATACAATATTTTAATAAATGACACATCATTATTTTTAGAACTTACAGATGAAGGTTTTTATTTAAGTGCTTTAACAACTCATGCTATTTATAATTCTTTAGAGATATCTGGGGTTTATGAGAATGCAAATATAGAAAAAGATAAAGAAGTTGATCCAATATTAAATCCATTATATAGATATTTTAATGAAGTATCATTTAATATTTGGGGGTAAATATGAAAAAATTAATTAATCTTATTGTATTGCTCATAGTTACTTTAGGAGTAGTTTTAGTTTATTGTTTTAATGAAACTAGAAGATTAAGTGGTTATTTTAAAGTTGATACTTTATCTTCAACAATAGAACAAGTCAGTATTCAAGAAAAAGTAAATAATCGTTTAGAAAAAGTTAGAAAAAGCAAAAAGTATACCATTGAAAATGCTTATGTTGAATTAAATCCTTATGGCATAAGTCCTTTATCAGCGATTATTATATTTCAAACAAAAGAGAAAAGTTCAATAGATGTATATATTAATGATGAATATTTTACTAAAATGGAAAGTTCTCAAGAACATGTAATACCAATATATGGCTTATATGATGATTTTAATAATAAAATTACTTTGAAATTAAATGAAAGTGAATACACATATTATATAAAATGTGAAAAAGCAGATGTAGAATATCCTTTGAATGTTGAAAAGAATGAAGTTATCAACGATAAAAATGGTATTATATTTACTGTTGCTTCATATAAAACTTATTTTACTGGTTGGGATAAGGATGGTAAATTAAGATTTTATTTAACTGTTGATAATCGTATGGATGTTGAATGGCTTCCAAATGGACACTTTTTAATTGGTACTTCTGAAGGTCAAGTTCGTGAAAATTTTGTGGGTCTAGTTGAAATGGATTATTTAGGTAAAATATATAACTACTATAACTTGGAGCATGGTTATGGATTTGAAATGCAAATTTTAAAGAACGGAAATTATATGTTAGCTGGCGGAGATAAAGCAATTTATTTTAATCATCAATATATTTATGAAATGGATTCAAGTGATGGAAAAGTTATAGATGGTCTTGATATATATGAAGTTATTAAAGAAATCGATCCTGAGTTTCCTGAAGAATATCTGGGACCAAAAGCCATACGTAATGGATTTTATTATGATGAAGAAAGTGGAAATCTAGTTGTTTCATTTAGGGAAATAAATACAGTGTTTAATTTTGACTATAAAAATAAAAAACTTAATTATATATTTACAGGAGCAGATTCTTTATTTTCTTCTGATGTATGGAAAGAATATTTGGTTAAGGTAAAATCAGGAAGATATCCAATGGGTCAACATACTCCAACTATTACAAAAGATGGTTATTTAGCTTTGTTTAATAATGGATATGATCGTTATGGAGTGGCTTTTGCTGGTAAATCCAATAAAGTAGGCGATTATAATTCAGCTTATACAGCAATGGAAATCTATGATATAAAAAATAATGTTGCTAGTCTTGTTTGGAAGAATGATTTTGACAAAAAATATTTTTCTATAAAATACGGATTATTTAATGTTTTAGAAAATAATCATAAATTTATTGACTGTGGTTATGTTTTAAAAGATGATTTTAGAGAAAAAAGTGATAATAGTTTAGTAGAAGTAGAAAAAAATGTTGATAATATTTATAGTTTAATAGTTGAATTAGATGAAAATGATAAAGTTGTATTTAAAGCTACTACTGAAGAAGGTAAGTATCGTGCATTTAAACATAACCTCTATACTGAAAAAACTAAAAATGTTGATTTGAAGCAATTTAATATTATTGATACTGTGGAAAAATCTGATTTAGATGTTTTATCAATAAAGGAAATAGATGTTGATTCTACAATGGAATGGATTAATTCGTTTGAGTTTACAAAACATACTTTTTCAACAAATTATAAAATAAATGAGCATGATGAAGTTAAATTTTATTTCTTAAATAGAAGAGGTAAAGTATATTCTTTTGTTTATAAAAATAAAGAAGATAAAGATATCAATAAAGTATTTAATATTGATTTAACAAGTGATAGATATCGAGTATTTATTTCTATTAATGATGAACTTTATGATACAAAAAAAGTATATAGTTTTTAGCTATATACTTTTAAATTGCTTATAAATAAAAAACAGCGATTAAGCTGCATCCTTATTTAATGTTTTCCATTCACGAGTTGATAAAGTAACTTTAACACCATCAATTTTCTTTGTTTGTGTATTTAAATTTTGTTTTCTTCTAGAATGATTTAATGCATGTGATCTAGTATTTCCAAATAAAGGTTTTCTACCAGTTAATTTCTTTGCCATAGTTTTCCCTCCTTTAAAGAATTCTTTAAGATTATATCAAGATAATTTAGATAAGTCAATAATTTTTACGTTTTTAATTTTGTTTAGGTAAGTAATGGTGTATAATGGAAATAGGTGATGATATGTTTTATCCATTAGGTGTTAAAACTGATTTTAGTATTCTAAAAAGTCTTATTAAAATTGAAGACTATATTTTGTATGCTAAAAATAATGGATTAAATGTAATTGGAATTCTTGATGATAATCTAAATTCTTCTCATATATTTTATGAAATGTGTAAAAAGAATAGTATAAAACCAGTAATTGGTTTAGATATTATAATTGAAGATAAAGAGGTATATTTATACCCAGTTAATTATCATGGACTTACTAATTTATTTAAATTTTCTAGTTTAGAGGAGAAAAGTTTTAAAACTCTTAAAAGTTATTCTGAAGATATTATATGTGTAATAAATTATGAAAATTTAGAAATGTATGAAAATATGAAAAGTATATTTTCTAAAGTGTTTTTATCATTTAAAACAGAAGAAGAAAGAACAAAGGAATTATCCATAAGCGAAGATGTTATATATGTAAATGAAACTTTAGCTTTAAATGAGGAAAGCTCAAAATATATTAATTATTTAGATATGATAGATAAGAATGTTTCTTTGGGTGAAAGCAAGTTGAAAGATTATAAAAATTCTGTTTTAGAGATAAAAGAATATGATACTTCTAAATTTACAGATTTAATTGATATTGAGTTTCCTGATGCCGGATCATATATTCCAGTATATGTTGAAAACAGTCAAGAATATTTAAAAAATTTAGCAATTAAAGGATTAAACAAAAGACTTAATAATGATGTACCTTTAAAATATAAAGAAAGACTTTTGTATGAATTAGATGTAATTAATAAAATGGGATTTTCAAATTATTTTTTAATCGTTTTCGATTATGTTAGATATGCTAAGAAAAATGGTATTCTAATTGGTCCAGGAAGAGGAAGCGCGGTTTCTTCCTTAGTTTCATATTCTCTTGGTATAACAGAAATTGATCCTTTAAAATACAATTTATTATTTGAAAGATTTTTAAATCCAGAAAGAATAACTATGCCTGATATTGATATCGATTTTGAGTATGAAAGAGTAGATGAAGTATTTAACTATGTAAAAGAAAAATATGGAAGTGAGTATGTTGCAAGAATAATTACATATGGAACTTTTCAAGCACGTGAAGCAATTAGAACAGTTGGTAAGATTAACAATGTTAAAGAAAATTTAATTCAATCGTTGCTTCAATTTGTTGATAGTAAAAAAACTTTAAAAGACAATTTAAATAAAAATGTTTTAGAAGTTATAAATAGAAATTCGTTACTAAAAAAAGTTTATAAAGAAGCCTGTGTTATTGAAGGATTAAAGAAAAATGAAAGTATGCATGCTGCTGGAGTAGTTATTTCTAGTGTAAAATTAACTGATGTTATTCCAGTAGTTAAAAAAAGTGATTTAACTTTAACAGGATATACAATGAATGAACTTGAAAGTCTTGGCCTTTTAAAAATGGACTTTTTAGCTCTTAAAAATTTAACCATTATTAAAAATACAATTAGAAAAATTGATGATAACTTTAATTTAATGGCAATTCCTTTGAATGATGAAAAAGTCTATATTCTTTTTAAAGAAGCTCATACTTTAGGAATATTTCAATTCGAATCTTTTGGAATGAAAAGTTTTTTAAAGAAATTTAGACCTGATAAATTTGAAGATTTGGTTTTAGCTTTAGCAGTATATAGACCAGGACCAATGGAAAATATTGATGTTTTGTGTGATCGTAAGAATAAACATTTGAAATATTCTACTTTTGATGAGTCTTTAAAGAGTATTTTGGATGAAACTTATGGAATAATTGTATATCAAGAGCAAATAATGGAAATTCTGAGAACAATGGGAAATTACAGTTACGCTCATGCTGATATTGTACGAAGAGCGATAAGCAAGAAAAAAGTAGAAGTAATGGAAAGTGAAAGGAAAATATTCATTGAAGAATCAATAAAAAATGGATATTCTAAAGAATGTGCAGAAGAAGTATTTAAGTTTATTGAAAAATTTGCATCATTTGGATTTAATAAATCACATTCGGTTGCTTATGCACTTTTAGCTTATGAAATGGCTTATTTAAAAGTAAATTATAAATGTGAATTCTATGCAAGTTTACTTAATACTAATATTGGTGGAGAAGAAAAAACAAAAGAGTATATAACAGAAGCTAAAGGAAATGATATAAAAATAATTAAACCTAGTATCAATAAATCAGGATATCTATATGAGTGTGAAAATAATACCATATTACTTCCATTTAGAAGTATAAAAGGAATCTCTTCTCAAGTAACAGATGGAATAATTAAAGAAAGAGAAAATGGTGAGTTTAAAAGCTTTAATGATTTTCTTGCAAGATGTTATAAAAAAACAGTAAATCAAAATATAGTTGAAATTTTGATAAAAGCTGGTGTTTTTGATGATTTAGGTATTAATAGAAAAACTTTAATAACTAATTTAAATTCTAGTATAACTTATGCTGAATTAATCCGTGATTTGGATTCTTCTTTAGTAAGTGAGCCTGTTATGAATGAAGTAGATGAGTATGATGATGGAGAACTTATGAACATGGAACTTTCTCTTTATGGTTTTTATGTTACTAATCATCCTGCTAGTAAATATGTAGATTCATTTAAACAAGCTAATATTAAAGCAAACTTTGATAAGGTTATTGATACTGTAGTTTTAGTTGAAAAAATTAAAAAAATAAAAACTAAAAATGGTGATGATATGGCATTTTTGGAAGCAAGTGATGAAACAGGAACTTCAGAATTTACTGTATTTAAAGAAGCTTTTCCAGGATTAAAAGATGTGTCAGTTGGTTCTTTGGTTAAAGTACGTGGAAGAGTCGAAAAAAGAATGGATAAATATCAAATAGTTGTATCTAATATAGGCAAAATTTAGTATAATAAGGTTTAGGTGAGAACGTGAGAGATAAAGAAAAAATAATAATGTTAGTAACTTTAATTATCTTTATAGTTGTATTACTTCTTTCTTTTGTAGTTATAACTTACTTTAATATTAAGGAAGAAAATAAAGTTCCAAAGCATGATAAAACAACAATACAAGAAAGTACTACCACGAAAGAATCAACAACTGAAATAACAACTGAGCCAACAACAAAAATAATTACAGAAGCAACTACAACAAAAACAAATACTACAAAAGTTACTACAACAACAAAAAATCAAAATCGAACAACGACAACTAAGAGAACTACAACAACGACTACAACTACAACAAATGTAAGTATAGTTGATCCAAGTGAACTTGATGAATGGTGTTTAAATATCTTTAACATTATTAATGATACAAGAAAAAATAATGGTTTAAATGCTGTTAGCTTAAAAAAGGATATAAGAGATTTAGCAATTGATGCTTCTATTAAATGGGAAACTATTCATGATGATGGATTAAAAAGTTATTTATATGGTTATAACTATTATGGATATCAAAGCAATATTTTGAGCAGTAATTCGGGTTATAAAGTTATCGCGAATGAAACTTTAAAGAATACCGATGTTGGTACAAATAAATATTTAAATTATGTTGGTATCAATATAAATAAAGTTGATAACAAATATTACTTTATTATTATTTATGAATAAGATATGATAAAATAAATTATATTATTTGACTACAAGGAGATGAGTTTATGTTTGAATACATGGGAGATAGATTAAGCAATGCCATAAAAAATATTAAAGGCATGGGAAAAATTACTGAAGCTAATATCGGAGATGCAATAAGAGAAATTAGAACAGCTCTTTTAGAAGCTGACGTTAACTATGAAGTTGTTAAGGAATTTACTAAAAGTGTTAAAGATAAAGCTTTAGGTATGGAGGTTTCTAAATCTTTAAAACCAGAAGAAGTTTTTATTAAGGTTGTCAAAGATGAATTAGTTTCTTTACTTGGAGGAGATTATGTTCCTCTTGAAGTTAATAAAAAACCAACAATAGTAATGATGGTTGGTCTTCAAGGTAGTGGTAAAACTACAACTTCAGGTAAAATTGCCGCTTTAGTTAGAAAGAAAAATAAAAAGAATCCTTTATTAGTTGCATGTGATATTTATAGACCAGCAGCAATTGATCAATTAAAAGAAATTGGTAAACAATTAAATATTCCGGTTTTTGAAGAGGGAACAAAACCAGTAAAAGAAATAGTAAGTGATGCACTTCTTTATGCAAAAGAAAATAATCATGATTTTATAATTATCGATACAGCTGGTAGACTTCATATAGATGAATCCTTAATGGACGAACTTAAAACTGTTGAAAATGAGTTTAAACCAGATGAAATTCTTTTAGTAATTGATGCAATGATGGGACAAGATGCAATAAATGTTATTAATGGTTTTAATGATAAACTTAATTTAACTGGTGCAATTTTAACTAAAATGGATGGAAATACAAAAGGTGGAGTTGCTTTATCTGTAAGACATTTAACAAATATTCCAATTAAGTTTATAGGAGATTCTGAAAAACTTGATGGATTAAGTGAATTTTATCCAGAAAGAATGGCTGAAAGAATTTTAGATATGGGTGATATTCTTTCAATAGCTGAAAAAGTTGAAAACGTAGTTTCAGAAGATGAAGCAAATGATTTAGCTAAAAAGATGAAAAAAGGTGATTATACTTTAGAAGACTTTTTAACAAACATGAAACAAATTAGAAAACTAGGCCCTTTAGAAAATTTGCTTAAAATGATGCCAGGAGCTAGAAAAATGGGACTTAATAATATAAATATTGATCCAAAAGATATGGCTCATGTAGAAGCAATAATTCTTTCAATGACTCCATATGAAAGAAAACATCCAGAAGTTATAAAAAATTCTAGAAAGTTGCGTATTTCAAAAGGATGTGGAAGAAGTGTTGAAGAGATTAATAGACTTTTAAAACAATTTGAAAACATGAAAACAATGATGAAACAAATGAGTAATGGAAATATGAAACTACCTTTTTGATATGAACCCCGTTTCTTGGACATGGAAACGAGGTTTTTATATGTCAAAATTAAGATACGAGGATAAAATAAATATTTATAATAATAAAAAAGAAGGAATATCAATAGAGACATTATCAAAAAAATATGATGTAAGAGATAATGTTATTAAATATCTTGTAAAAGTAATAGATAAACATGGATATGAAGTTTTAAGAACAAATAAAAATAATTATTATTCTCCTAATCAAAAAGAACAAATTATTAATCGAGTATTAATTGATGGAGAAAGTATATTTTCTG
>CAKOJJ010000012.1 GCA_934089275.1 uncultured Bacilli bacterium | reverse complement strand
AAAAAATGGCGGTCCGTACGGGATTCGAACCCGTGATCTTCTGCGTGACAGGCAGACGTCATAGGCCTCTAGACTAACGGACCATGGTTGCGGGAGTAGGATTTGAACCTACGGCCTTTGGGTTATGAGCCCAACGAGCTACCGGACTGCTCTATCCCGCGATATTTAATGGCGGAGGAAAAGGGATTCGAACCCCTGCGCCGTTTCCGACCTGCTGGTTTTCAAGACCAGTCCCTTCAACCAACTTGGGTATTCCTCCAATTTTAGTCTTCCGACATGAACAATTTGATTATAGCATATTACATTTTAATTAGTCAACATTTTTTGAAGAATTATTTATTCTTTTGTACTCAACTTAAATTTTGCCGCATCAATTCTAATTTTTATTCTCTTCTTCTTTATGTAATTCCGTTATTTTTTCTTCTATCCAAATTGGTAAATGATGTTTCAATGGTGAAAAGCCTCTTACTGATTCCACAATTTTTTCGTTGCCGCTTCTTCGATAATTTATGTCTTTTATTGATAAAATGCACTTTTTCTCAGTCTCATTAACTTCTAATATTTCTGCAAAAATTTTTTCTCCTATTGTTGCATACTCGTTCGTATCTTTTACAAAACCATTTATTATTTGAGAAATGTGTATTAATCCATAATATTCGTCAGAGAGTTTCACAAATATACCATAATTTTCTATACCTGTTACCACACCTTCAACAACATTTCCGACTTTAATGTCTTCCATATTTGCACCTCTTTGTCATTATATCAAATATTCTTTACATTGTAAAAACTTTTGGTTATAATCTTATTGGTGATTGTGATGAACAAACTTGATATAGAGAAAAAAATAGAAGAAATCATTTTGCAACTTCGTCCATACATAAATGACGACGGAGGAGATATCGAATTTATTAAATATGAAGATAACTATGTTTTTGTGAAATTTTATGGTGCTTGCATTAATTGCATGTATAAGGATTACACAATACAAGATAATCTTTATGAAACTATAAAATCGGAAATTCCCGAGGTAAAAGGAGTAATCAGCGTAGATCTATAGTCTTCATACTCACTTATTGATCCACTCTATATAAAAATTTGCTTTATTTTGAAAAAAACAAATATTATATATGTTTTTTAATAATATTTTGTACTGCTCTACCGATCCGATAATCTGATTAAACAAGCTTTCATCTACAGAATTAGATAGAACATTTTGTTGAAATAAATCAAAATAGTATGTAGGAAATAGCATTCGTGCAAACATTATTTCATTATCAGCAATTGACATATTAAATTTATTTATAACTTTTTTTAATTCTTCCGTTTGAAGAATTTTATTTTTAAAAAAACAGCTTTTTATATATTCTGCAATATCTCTAGACTTATAATCCACCATAAAACTTGTTGGGTCAAAATAGTTTATTGTATTATTTGGATAATAAATTCTTTTATGACAAATAAAACTTTTTGTGCATTCTTTTTTCTTTTCACATCTTTTCATAATACTTATAGCATTTTCTGCCATTCCACAAAAATAATTAAAACTTTGAATTAATATTTTTTTATTTTGTCCAAAATTTATCAATTGTTTCTTTAAATATTCAACTTTTTCTATCCATAAATCACTCGTGACAATATTACTTTCAACAAATGTTGATTGTGGTTCAAATATAACATATAAATTTTTTTGACCTTTAAGCACTTTCATCAGAACATAATTGTCAGAATCAATTTCTGTTATCATATTTCCCGAATTGTTTAAAACTATTTCAAAGTAATCATTACTAACTAACAAACTCGTATCCGTATTATAAATTTTTTTTAATATATAGACCATATCATCAGAACTAATTATCGAATATTCATCATGGGAAACAATATTATCTATAAACAAATTGTAAAAATATTTTATTTTACTTTTCATATTAAGATTATATTTATTTATTAAAAAAAAAGAACCATATTGGTCTTTTTATGCTACATATTTCATTTGTGGCTCATTTGCAGATAAAGTCGATGGCCCTAATCCAGTTATTTCAAATTTCGAATCTTGTTTTCCTATAAAATTATCTGGCATAACCACCGGTTCTATTTTTTCGTCAACACGATTTTCCGTATATACCCCATTATTTATAGGAGTTTGTCCCACATTTTGTACAGCCACATATCCATTTTTTTCTTTTTCCGTAGCCAGTTCATTATTAAATATATCTAGTTCGTCATCAGGGAACAATGGTTCATTAGAAAAATCGGTTGAAACAAATTCTTGAGGTGTTAATAAAGTTTTATCTTTATCTTCAGTCGAGATAATTTCGTTTGCGCTGGAATTATTACTTTCTAAACCAACATCATTCGAATCGGCGATTAAGCTATCAAAAGAATTAAGATTAGCACTATCAATACTACTTTCCTTTTTATCATTATAATCTTTTTTTATGCTTTTAACATACTTTATAATAACGTTTAAAGCACTTTCAACCTCCGATATAGATGGTACATCACTATTCATATTTAAATCTTCATTATCCGTAACTATTTTTTCTTCTTCGTTATTTTTATCAGTCGAATTATTATTATTGACATCATTTGCAACAAATTGTTCCATAGGATTATACTCTTCATTATTTAGAATTTCATTTTTTGAAACATTTGTATCTTGTGGTTGATCATTTTCGTAATAGTTAAATGGAAGTGCAGGTTCTAAGCTTTCTGTTGTCGTTTCAGTAGATACGCCATTGAAAGCATTTGTTGATTCTTGTTTAGTATTATCATTTTCTTTCATCTCTATGTTTTCATTTACTGAATAGTTATTTACTGGAACATTTTCTATATCACCATTTGAATTATCTTTTGTGATATTCTCTATAACACTATTAGATGACACCTCACTTACTGTTTGAAGTTGACGATTAGCGACTTCCCTTATTCCATTTTTAAATATTGTTGGAATTGCAAATGCTTTTCCGGTTGTAGTTCCAATATTTATTTGTGGAATTGGCAAAATAGTTAACGAATCAGCTTGATTTTTTCCCATCATTGCTATAGCATTTTTTACTTGGCTATGTACTTCTTCATTCATATTTTCGTGCACTATATTATCATTATTATCCAGTTCCAAAGCATATATTTTTAAATATTCATTCATTCCATTATATGGTTCATTATACGTGTACAATAACACTTTTCTATCCATATTATTTAATTTAAAACATACTAAATTTTCAATCATTATTATTTTTTCCTTTCTCTATTTTTTTTAATAAAAAATATCTACATCCATAAGCACAATTTTCCTCAATATACTTATCAATAAATTTTATATCATTAATATTTGTTACATTTTTATTATCAGAATCATAAAACCCTTTTAATCTTAATTTACCATATGCCCAATCTCCAAAAATATAGTCGAATGGTTCATAGTAATCTGTATATTTTTCAATTATAGTCTTTTCATCAAAACCTTCACGATTGTTTTTTATTAAACTATATTCATTGTTATCTAAAATCAAGTTCATTATTTACCTCCCAATCGAAGTAATATTATCATTCCTATCATTAATTCAGTAGCGACAATACTTAATAGCATTAATTTATCAACAAAACCATTACCTGTCGTCAAATACAAATTAAATCTTTTAAAAAAGCTAACTTCTTCCATTTTAAATTGTTTCTTTTTATTTTCTTCAATTGCTTTATTAACTTCACTTATTTCGGTAGTTGATAAACAAGCGATAGTTCTAATATCAAATCCATATTTAGAATACTCTTCTCTACTCAATAAATTTGGATTAATTCCAATCATTTCAACTTGAGTATCAGTTAAATTTGCCTTAGTATCCAACCAGTATCTTTTTATTAAATTCTCATTGCTATTTGAAAATATATTATTAAAAGCATAATTATTATCAAATATTTTGTTTAACTTATCAATTTCGTCATTTGTAAATTTTTTTACTTTTGCACGTTTTTTTAGCATTTCAACAATTATTTTTTCAATTTCTTCAACAATGCCTTCAGCCATTTTCTCTGATTTATATTCTTCCATAAAATTATAATATTTTTGCATATATGTTATAAATTTTTTTAAATCAGCATCTCTTAAATCATACATCAAAAGATTACATTCAAAAGCTTTTTCATTATCTATCTTATATGGCAATAATATTGATTTTTCACCATAAATTATAGTTAGTGCACTTATTATAAGCATTTCAAACTTATACATTTTATTATAGTGTTCACCATTGCTGTTCAAAATGTACGAGTTTATTCCATATTCAATTGCATGATTTATAAAAAACTTTTCAGAGTATATTTCCATCGCGATCACCCTACTATAAAATAATAACATATATATAAAAATTAATCTAGTACATGTTATTTTAATGTTTAAAGTTATTCATTATAAATCAGGAATAAAAATTTTTAACATATTATGAAGTTATCGTGCTAGACCTTTGGAAAATTGAACCTCCATATATATTAGGAATAGATCCGTTTATTACCTTTGAACCAAGCTCTAGTTTATATTGATTAAAAACTCTTTGCTCTTTATATGGCAAAATAAGTTTTTGTTCAAGATCTATCGTTAATGTCACTTTTAGTAAAGCATTATTTATTCCATATTCACTGATGGAAGTTTCAACTGTACCTAATACATGTTCATAAAAGCTTATTTTAATTGGTATTTTAGGACCAATAGCAGAAAATAAAACACCATCATTTGATAAACCTAATGGAATTAACAAATATAAATTTTTTGCATGTGATTGTAATTCCTTATGATTTTGAAAATCACTTATATTCCCATTTTCTAACTCAAGTACAGAAGTTTGAATTTTTTTGACTATATTATACATTATGTCATAAGCATAATTATAATCAACGTCTACCATTAGAATTTCTTCTTTAGAATTTTGTGTTATTTTGATTAATTTACTTAGATCTGCTGAAATAGGAGCAACGTTATTTTTTATATATAATGTTGTTATTTCTTCTAACTTTGCAGACGCGATGTCAATAATTTTAGGGCTTATCTTTTTATTATAATTATTTAACAAAAACACACATAACAAAATAATTGAAACTAATATAAAATTCATATATAAGTTTAGCTTTTTTTTCGATTTAAACTTTTTCATACTAAATAATATGAAAAAAAAAGAAATGTATAAACATTTCTATCCAAACAACCCTAAATCTAATATGTTATTTACAATATATACAGCACCAAATATTAGAACTAAAATTACGACAAATATTATTATTTTTATAATTATTGTACTTTTATCGCTGTATGAAATATCAGCAAATTCTTTTTGATACTTTTCAGTATCAATTCTGGTAACTGTTACTGTTGGTTCGACCGATTCATCTGGAGTTTCAATTTTATCAGCTTGGTTATTTTTATTATTTTTTTCATAATCGGCTGATAAATCACTAAGCAAGTCAAGATTTTGGCTAATCTCCTTTTTAGAATATTCTTTTTCACTATTACGATTGCATAATTCTAATTGAGTTATAGTATTAATTAGATTTTTCAAATTTTCTTCTTCTTGTTGTCGTTGAGAAGATAAAGTATCAGAAGATTTTTTTATTTCAAGATCAAGATTGTTAAGTATTTCATATTGTGTATCTCTAACCTTTTTTAATCTTTCTTTAGTATAATCAATATTTTTTCCTTGTTTAGCTTTTTCAATGATAGCATTGATGTCATATTCTTTTGTGTCTTCAGTTATTTCATCTTCTGTACTCACTTCAAAATTTGGGACTTCAATACTTTTTCTTTTTGGTGCATTTGTGCTATAACGATCATCAAGATATCGTTTTACATTTTTAACACTTATAATATCATCAGCATTATCACTGATAATGGAAACATTTGAGTTTACATCAAAATCTGTAATCATGCTATTTTTTACATTATCATAAAGTGCAGAGTTTTTTTGAGTTCTAGATTTATATTGCTTATTATCTGCACTGTATCTATCCATTCTTGATTGCATAACACAATACCACCTTACTAATAAGATTTTATCATATTATACTAAATTTGAAAACACATGTTGTTTTTTTTAGTATTAATTTGTATAATTTTATTTAGAAAAGAGGAATTTTATGAAGACTGTAAAATTAAATAAAGATAAATGTTTTGGTTGTGGAGCATGTGTTTCTATAGCACCTCAAAATTTTGATTTTGACGAAGATGGATTATCTAAAGTTATAAATACGGAAGTAACTGATGCAACTATAAAAGCATGTGATTCATGTCCTGCATTTGCAATTGAAATCGTTGATGATTCAAAAGAAGCAGAAGAAAAAAATTGCCCTGGATGCAATGGTCAATGTTGTTGTGGAGACAACTGTGGCTGTGACGAAAAATAAATAAAAAACGTTTTTCAAAGAAAACGTTTTTTATTTGCTTTCTTCAATATAATTTTTGCTTTTATGTGGTTCATCCCTTAAAAGGTCTTTATAGTTTTGTTGTCTCAAGGCTTCATATGTCACAATAGCGACAGTATTTGATAAATTTAAAGCTCTCACATTATCGGTCATTGGAATTCTTAGACATTTATCTAAATGAGGTTTTAGTAAAACCGGAGGAATTCCTGTTGATTCTTTTCCAAAGATAAAATAAATATTTTCACTACTATCAGAATAATCAAAATCAGTATGTGGTTTGTGTCCATATCTCGTTAGATAATAAAAAGTTCCTTGATTTTTTTCATAAAATTCATCGATATTCTCGTATACTGTATAATCACATTTGTCGATATAATTTACTCCACTTCTTTTTATATACTTATCATCCAATGAAAAACCAAGTGGTTTTATAAGATGAAGTTTTGAATTTGTCGCAACGCATGTACGCATAATGTTTCCCGTATTTCCAGGTATTTCTGGTTCGAATAATACAATATTAATCATTTCTATCACTCCTTATAAAAAGCAAGTATTAACTTGCTAATCCATTTTGATCTATATAATTTTTAAAAATACTTTTCTCTAAACTTCCGTTGGTAGAATTGCTTACCGATTCAACAGATCCATTCTTATAAAAAACAACTGCAGGAAGTGCAAGTATTTCATTGTCACCTTTTAATTTTAAAGTTTTATTTAAGTCAGTTAAATAATTTTCGTCATTTATATAGTTTTTCATATCAAGATACACAACATTATCCAATAAATTTATTTTTTTTAGATATCTTTCTATTTCTTTTTCGTTTTTGTGAACTTGGATATCACCTGTATAACTAACAACTAGAAAAGTATCGGCATTCATTTCTCTTAACGCATTTTTGATATCTGTATATAAAATTTCGTTTGTTGCTAATGGACTTTTATTGACATCATCTTTTTCAACCTTATTAAAAACATTTACTGCAGAATATATTGCACATCCAATAAGAACACAGATGCCTAATATTAATATATAATGATTTTTATATTTTTTTTTGGTTTTCATGAACTCACCTTCTATTTATATTTTAACAAAATATAATTTTTTCTACAATAACAACCACATATTAACACATTATTTTACATTTCAATTGTTGATTTATTAAAAACTAACTGTTTCTTTTTTTGCCTTTTTTCATTGTATCATGTAATTTTATGCATATAAATATAAATAAAGTACACCATAATATTATGGAGGGATAAATATGACACAAAAAGAATTAAATTATGTAGAAGATTTTTATAATCATGAACAACTTATCAAAGAGGTTCTTTTAAATTCATTAGAAGATATTGAAAATGAGGAATTTGAAAATCTTATAAATTGTCAGCTTAATGAGCATGAAAAAATAATAAAAGAAACAATGAAATTAATGGAAGGTGAGTGTTAATATGAATGATAAATACACTATGGAAAATATATTAACTTTAACAAAATCAGTAATAACGCTTGCATTAAACGGAACTGTTGAATCAAGTAACGAAAAAGTATTAAAATTATTTAAATCATCGTTGAATAACTTATTGGAGATGCAAGAAAATATATATAAGGAACTTACTAATCAAAATATATATAAAATTGCAAATGTTAAAAAAACTGATATAGCTAAAATAGTTACAAAATTAAAAACTGATAACTAAAAAGAAAACTACTGATTTTTTTCAGTAGTTTTTACTTGTCAATAGAAGCAAATAATTCTTCCCAACGCTTCATTTTTTCATTTAATTCCAAATTTAAGTTTTCTATTTTATCAGTAATTATTTTCATTTTATTAAAATCAGAGTAATTTTCTTCCACAAAAGTGCTTTGCTTTAATTCATCAATTTTTAATTCTAATTTAGCAATTTCATTCTCTAATTTATTTATTTCTTTTCTAATAGCTTTATCATTGTTTTTTATTTCTGGTTTTGCTTCTTTATCTTTAGAAATTTCTGTTTTTTTATCATTTGTGGGTTCATCTTTAACATTTTTTTCTAAATACATATCATATGAACCATCAAAGTAAGTTATTTTATCATCTTTAATTATAATCAATTTAGTTGCTAACTTTTTGACAAAGTATCTATCATGTGAAATAAAAATAATTGTTCCTTGATAATTAGCTAAAACTTGTTCTAGATATTCTTTAGTTTTCATATCGATATGATTTGTTACTTCATCTAAAATTAATAAGTTAGGTTTGTATGCAAAAAGGATTGATAGTTTTAATCTGGCTTTTTCTCCACCACTTAAAACTTTTATTTTTTTAAATACATCTTCTCCTCTAAATAAAAATAATGCTAAATAAGATCTTACTTCTTGTTCTAATAATGATGGATGAATACTTTTAAATTCGTCTATAATTGATGAATCTTCATTAGAAAAACTTAGTGTTTGATCAAAGTATCCAGGATTTACATGAAGTCCATAGCTAATATCTCCAGAAATCGGAGTAAGTTTTCCTGTTATAGTTTTCATTAGGGTTGATTTTCCACACCCATTACGTCCAAGAATTGCAACCTTATCTCCCTTTTCAACATCAAAATCTACTTTAAATAATGGTTTATCATACCCAACTTCAAGATTATTCATTTGAAGAATTTTCTTGCTTGAGTCTACAAAGTCATTGTAATTTATTTTCAATGTTGATTTATTAATATTGTTCGGTTCTTCAATAATGTTCATTTTTTCAATTTGTTTTAATTTGGATAGAGCCATACTTGCTTTTGATGGTTTGTTTCTAAATCTTTCATAAATGTCAGTTAATCTTTTAATCTCTTTTTGTTGAAACTCATATTCCTTTTTTAGTTTTTCATAGTTCAATTTCTTTTGTTTTTCAAAATAATCATAGTTTCCTGTATACTTTATAACTTCACCATAATCAATATCATAGATAGTATCAACAATTCTATTTAAAAACATGCGATCATGACTGACAATTATTAAAGCTTTCTTATATTTAGATAAATATTCTTCCAACCATTCAACAGTTTCCATATCCAAATTATTTGTGGGTTCATCTAGAATTAATAAATCTGGCTTAGATAATAACAATTTGATAAAGGCAATTTTTGTTTTTTCTCCACCAGAAAAATCTCTTACATATTTTTCTTTATCACTTTCAACAAAGCCAAATTTTGTTAACATTAATTCATATTCTTTTTTATATGTATAACCTCCCAAGTTTTTATACTTGTTTAAAAGTTCATCATATTTTTCTACACCACTTGTTGAAGATCCATTATCAATTTTTTCCAATTTTTTTTCTATATCAATTATTTCATTAAAAGATTCTAAAATTACATCAATTAATTTTTTATCATCATTAATACTTATTTGATTTAAATATCCAATTTTAAAAGATCCGTTTTTTATTATTTGAAATTTTTCTGGTCCTGTTCCTTCTGAAAATAATTCATTATCAATAATAGCTTTTAATAAAGTTGTTTTACCAGCTCCATTTTCACCAACAATGCCTATTTTCGACTTTTCGTTTATATCAAAATTAACATAAGTTAATATATCATTTCCATTTAAAGTAATGGCAGCATTTTTAATTACTATATTCATATACTCACCTTTATATATTTCAAATAATTAGTATGATTAATCTCTTTAAATTTTTTTATGTTCTTTATTTTTGTATGACTTAATAGCTGAAAATATTGTTCAATTTTAAATCCTATGTATTCATTTTTTTCCATCATATAAAATATAATATTTTCTTCATCTTTGGAGTCAAAACGAATATCAATATTCTTTTCATTAATTGCTCTTCTTAAATAATCTTTTATGAATTCAATGGCAATATCATTTAAATTGGCGGAAAATATCAACAATTTTTCTTTGAAGTCGTCAAAGTCATAGCATTCTCTTAAGTATAATTTGTCACTTTTTTTCTTTGTCATTTTATAACATACTTCAAAGTTTTCTCCAACAAATGTAGTTGGATAATCAATTATAACTTCGTTTTTGCAATATACACATTTAAATTTAAATATTTTTCTTGAAATTACATCGTCAAACTTAGATTGATCTATTTGTTCAAGCATTTTTATTTTAATATTCTTCTTACATTTTGGACAACTTATTGTTTGTTCTTTATATTGCATTGTCAACCATTCCTTGCTTTGAAATTAATTATACCATAATTTTAAAATTTATAATATAATAGTGATCAGGAAGTGGTAGCAGTGAAAAAATTATTGATTGTTATAATGTCTTTACTTGTTTGTTCATGTTCAAAAGTTAAAGATTTGGGAATACCTGAAGAGAAAAATTTTGATATTAATTTGGGAGAAAATACATTTAATGTTTATGATAAGGTTAGTATAAAAAGTTTAGTAGATGACGACTCTGTTGAAGTTTTGAATGAAAATGATTTTATTGATACAAAAAGTATTGGAGAAAATAGTGTTCTTATAAAATATAAACATAATGATAAAACATATAAAAAAAATATAAACTATACAATTATTGATGGTGTGGCACCGATACTAATAAATGTCCCAGCAACTCAAACAGCAATCTTAAATTCAAATTATAATCCTTGTGATAAAGCAGTATTTGTTGATAATTACGATAAAAAGCCAACTTGCGAAATTGAAGGTACTTATGATTTGTCTAAAGTAGGTAGTTATGATTTAAAGTACATTATAAAAGATTCTTCTGACAATACGGTTTCAAAAAAATTAAATTTGATTGTTAAACAACAAACTACTACAAATACGACGACTACAACTAAACCTACAACTCCAACTGTTAGAAAAAGATATAAATTTAGTGATGCAATAAGTAATTTTAAAAACGATAAGACACTTGTAGGTATTGATGTTTCAAGATATCAAGGAGATATCGACTATGAAAAAGTAAAAAATGCTGGTTGTGAATTTGTTATGATGAGAATTGGCGTACAATCAGGTTTTAAAAAGGACGTATCAATAGATTCTTATTACTTAAAAAATATTGAAAAGGCTAAAAAAGCCGGATTAAAAGTTGGTGTATATCTATATTCAACAGCAGTAAACGATAAAATTGCTAAAGAACAAGCTGAATGGGTAATAAAAACCTTAAATGGTACTGAACTAGATTTTCCAATTGCCTTCGACTGGGAAAACTGGCAATATATTAGAGAATATGAAATTAGTTTATATGATCTTTCAAGTGCATATTTAACTTTTGCAAATTATATAGAGGAACATGGATATAAAGCAATGTTATATGGATCAAAATATTATTTAGAGAATATGTGGATGGACAAAGGTGATTATCCAGTGTGGTTAGCACATTATACTCAAAAAACAAGTTATGCAAGTGATTATATAATGTGGCAATTTTCTCAAATTGGTGAAATTGATGGTATTAGTTCCGACGTTGATTTAAATGTCTTTTATATAAAATAAAAATGTTTACGTTATTGTAAACATTTTTTTATTCAGTAGATTCAAATTCTTTGTACCACTTACTTATTAAATCATTACGGAAAATACCATTTCTTAAATATTCTTGATATTCATTTTTACTTAACATATCTTCTTTACTTCGTTTAAATTCTAAAAATCTTCTTTCAATTTTTAAATCATCCAAATATTTTAATAGCATCGTAATTTTGTAATCTATACAATCTTTATTTAAATCATATTTTATTTGAATATCATTATTTTTAAATTGATCATAGTCATTTTCTAAATTATATTCACTTGATACATCAATTGAATTTACTTGATAATTTTTTATCTTAGATAAGTAATATGTGATATCCTCTTTAAAAGTATCTTTTATTTTGTTGATTTCTTCTCGATCTGAAGATAGCATATTATATAATTCGTCGTATTCATCGTTCATAATCTACACCCCTAATTTTCTTGCTGATTCTTTTTCTAAAGTTTCTAATTTATTAACTTGATTTATTAAGCTTTGATATATTTCTTGATCAATTTGACCATTTTGGTATGCTTTTTCTATACTTTCATTTAAATCCGCTTTAGCATATTCAAATTTGATGCTATATCCAACAATTTCAGCTTTGTTAACGTTATATTCAATGTTAAGAATAATCTTTTTCAATTCGATTATTTTTTCATTTAAAGTATTTACTATTGAGTTATTAGGCACTAATCTAATCAAGTTTTTCTTTTCTTTTAACAACATTTCTAATTCTTGTAATGAAATATGTGCTTCAGAAAAGTCATTATCACTTATTAAACGTTTGCTTACTTCGTATTCTAATTTGTCTAAAGTCATTTGTGCTTCATTTAGTTCTATTTCATTTTCAGCCATTTGGATTTGTTTTTTTAATTCACCGATTTTACCCATAATAACATCAATGTAGTCTTCAGCGTTATTTCTTAAAATGTATATTTCTCGTTCTCTTTTTGTTATAACATTAGCTTCAATGTCCATAGCTAACATATTGATTTGATTGCTTAGTCCTTTTGAAATGGCTTCTAATTTTAACTTTTCAAACTCGTTTTTTAGATTGTCTAAATCTTCTTTCGTTGATGCCGACATTATAGCATTTGATAGTTTTCTGAATTGATTAACATAAAATTTTTCTTGATTAGAATATTCAGGATTTTCTTCTAAAGATTCTACCTCTCCTTGACTTAGGATTATTGGAATATCTAAAGTAGTTTCTAATTCTGATGAACCATTTAGTTCCATCGCGATTTCAGTTACTAATGCTGGATTTTCTTTTGTTCGATTTAATTGTTCTTGCTTTTCTTCGTTTCTTGTATATTGAATATCGACTAAATGTTTTATGAAATCAGTTAAATCATATGTTTCATTTCCAATCTTTACTTGATCTACACCTGTCATATAATTTGGTACTTCATTCTTTAGATAGTCTTCTAATGTGATTCCTGCTTCTTCTATTATTGAGTTTCTTATTTCTTCATCAATATAATCTAACATACTTTCGATTATTTCTCTTTTATCTTCTAATGATAATTCATGATAAAGATTATTTCTTAAACTTGCGTAAACTTCGTATAAAGTTTTTCTGCCATCACCAAATGGAATTAAGTATTCTTCATCAGCATTTTCAAACATATGTCTTAAATAATTTTCTGCATCTATTTCAATATCATCTGCTATCATAATACCGGATTCAAAATCTGCAGGATTTAATTCCTTTAGTTCTTTAATTACTCGATCACAATATCTCTTTTTATCACAGATTAAAACATGACTAGAGTATTTGGCAGTAAGATACTCAGCAAATTCTTCAGTGGACATAGAATTCATTCTTTTTGATTCAAATTTTTCAACAAAGTATAAAAAAGAATATAATTCTCCTTGACATCTAGTCACTCCGTTACGTAATCTGCTTGGTAATAATGATTCTAAATCCGCCTTTATCATTTTCATCATCCTAACTATATTCAATTATATCATTAATATTTGTTGTTGTAAATTACACATAATAGAATTATTGCAAAAGAAAAGCAAACAATTTGTTTACTTTTTCACTAATTTAACTTAAAGAAACTAAAGTTATCTTGGCATATCCATTTCCAGTACGAAGTCCATTTTGTAATGAACTACCTGTTGCTCCAGAAATAATGTAACCAGATCCTCCTCTACCGCCAGTTGCAGAAACTGTTCCCTCTGGAATCGTACAAACTAAATCGGTAGTAGTCCAAGTTTCTGTTCTATCATCCATATATCCTGGACCTTGAGCGTTTTCAATAAAGTATTTTTGAGCGCCACATATATCACATGTAACCATACCTCCATGGGACCAGTTACCTATATATTCTCCAGTATTAGGGTCTGTATCTGAATAAATACCTCCACCTTCTAATGTTCCTGTGTGTGTATGATTGCTTGGTTGATAACATGAATCAGTATGATTATGAATCGATTGTGTTCCAGCTTTACCACCAAGGTATCCACCGCCACCAGCTCCTCCAGCTCCAGATTCACCACTGTTCCCGCTTGATACCAAAGTACCATTGACGTTATTTCCTCCATCGTATCCATTTTCTATATTACCAGCACCACCGCCTCCAGGAGCTATCATTAATGTCCCTTGGCTATTAGATGATATCAACGTATATCCACCACCAGCACCAAATCCTCCAGTAGAAGATCCACCACCATTATATCCGTTTTGTCCACCAATGTTGATTGTTAAAACTCTGGATTTATCAAAAGCAAATGTAGCTAATCCGTATCCACCTTTACCACCAACATATGATCCATAATTACCACCTTGTGCTCCATATACTTCTAATTTATATGTTCCACTACATGGAACGGTAAATGATTGAACACCACCAGTATAATTAAAGTCCCACGTTTGACCAACGTTATATGGACATAATGCAGCTGTATTAATTTTACAAGTACTTTCTCCAACATTTCCGTTATTATTTATTGTTATGGTTTGAGTTGCAGTTGCTGTTGTTCCTGTTGTTAATCCTGTTATCGTATATCCGTTTGTACAACTTGCTGATTCAATGTAATAATTTGCAGCTGGTGTTACAGACACTTTTCCATTTCCTGCATAATTGATATTTAGTGAACTTGGATTTATTGTTACATTACTTCCAGTTACAGTCACTTTATAGCTATTTACTTCCCATACTGCGTACATTGTTGTTGTTTGAGTTAAATAGTAACTATATGAAAGAGGGTATTTTGTTCCACTCAAGCTTCCTTCTGCCCATCCTTTTAATGTATATCCTGTTTTTGTTATATTATTTGGTAATACAAATTCATGATTTGATGCACCACTTATACTGTTATAATATTGAGTTACTGTTTCGGTAGTTGGTTGAGGAGTTCCTCCACTTACATTATAACTTAAACTTATTTTTCGACTATATACACCATTTAAGTCTAACGAATTCTTTAAACTTATTGTTTTTCCAATTTCATAAGTTGTATCATTTTCTTCTCTTGAGTTGTCAGTTCTCCATCCTAATGCTGTATAAGTATTTATTTCACTTGGTTTTTCTATTGTAAATTTTGGTATTGTTTCATGATCCCCTACATCGCTTGTTATATATTCTACCAAATCAGTATAAGTTATTATGGTATTACTTACTCCTGTATGATAATTTAAAACTACGCTTTTTACATAATAAGCATAATAAGATGTATTTGCAGTTATTTTCATGCTTCCTTCTTGATATTTGTATTTGTCACTGCTCCAGCCACTAAAATCTGTATCTTTATACATATATGGTGTTAATGGTACATTGATATTGCACTCATTTGCTCCATTATATAATATACATGAATTAGTCAATACATCTATTGTTGAATCGTTTCCGTAATAGAAAGTTCCTACTAAAGGTGTCTTTTTTCTAGTTACAGAATAGAAGGTTTTATCATTTTCTATATCATAATAGAAATTATTCGCGGCGACAACATTTGTTCCTCCTTGTACGATGTCCCATCCATCCATTATATAATCACTTTTTGGAACTACGATTCCTGTTTCGATCTTACAACTTGTTGCATTATTGTATTTATTACATGTTGTTTCGCTTAATTTAATTGTTCCTGCATTTCCGTCTACCAAAATCCATTTTGCTTTTACTTCTTTTTTATAAATTGCATATAAAGTTATATCATGACTTGGCATTTGAATTTCGCTTTTTCCAACGGTTGCATCTTTGTCTTCATTCCATCCAACAAATGTATAACCTTCTTTTACTCCTCTTGGTGTTAAGTCTATATTTTTTCCATATGTTTCTTCTTCTACATGGTTTGTTACACTTGTTCCTCCGTTAGTACTGTAATCATATGTTACATTATAAACATTTGCTTTCCATACGGCTATTGCTTCGGTTGTCTTATTTATGCTTATAACACTTCCGTTTTTATATGTTTGATTATTTATTGACCAACCATCTAATTTTCTTCCTTCAGCACTGGTTACTCCGTTTATCGTTACATCTACATATTTATCCAAACTTGCTTCAGTTGTATTATAAAATATTCTTTTTATTACTGGAGTTATAGTTTCTTTTCCTCCATTTTCATTATATTTTAAACTTATATCTTTTCGATAAACCCCATAATATGTTTGATCTTCATATAATTTTATACTTTCTCCGGAAACATATATTTTTTCTTCTGCTTTTTTGTCTATTCTCCATCCGTCAGTTACATATCCTTTTATGGCATCTGGCGTATCAAGTTCAACATTTACTCCTAAATCTGTTTTACCTGTAGTATTTGTTAAAATCCTATCTCTATATATTTCACTAGATGCTACAGTTGCGTATGCACCACTTCTATAACTTATAGTTATCAATTTATCATATACTCCATAGTAAGTTTTATTTTGACTAACTTCTTGTGTTTCTTCTATTAATATTTTGCTTGGACTGCCACTCCATCCTACAAGCATTCCACCATCAGTTGTTGCAGAAGTTATTCCACTTTCTGTTTGACATGTATTTTCTCCGTTAAATTTATTACAACTTTTTTCTATTACTTTTCGTGTATCTCCATCGTAATAATTATAGCTAACTTTAATTGCTTCATCATTTCGAATTACGGCATACATTGTTGTATTTTCACTTAACGTTACTTTTTCACCTTCATTATATTTTCCTTCATGAGATTCTTCATCTTCAGTCCATCCTAGGAATGTATAATTTTTTCCTACTTTTATTAAAGTCGCTAAACTGACTTCTACAAAATTTTCTTTGTTGTACATCGTATATCTCTCTTGTTTGGAATTTGATAATACATATGCTCCTTCATCTCGAATTTTATAATTTATAGTTATTGTCTTTTTATACATTGCATATAATCTTACTTCATTTACATTTTCTTCTGGAATATATGCATCCATTGCTGATCCAGTTGAATCAGCATATTGGCTCCATCCGATAAATTCCCATCCTGGTTTATATGCCTTTATGGATTTTAAATTTATTTCTTCGTCTCCTTGATAATAAATAATTGAACTTTTATCAGCTCTTATTCCACCATTTTCTTGATAATCTAATATAATTCTACTTCCATTTGCTGTCCATTCTGCAGTTACTTCTGTATCTTTTGTAATCTTAATTAAGCTTCCTGCTTGATATTTTGTTCCGTCGATATTCCAATTTTCAAATAAATAATTTTTCTTTGTTATTTTTAAACCATCATCAAGTTTTATTTCTGCTTCATTTTCTTTTTTACTTCCTGCATTATAATATATACTTGCAGTTGTAGCACTTGGAATATTGCTTTCGTTTTCACCAGCTTTGTAAGTTAATTTTATTTCCTTTTCGTATATTCCGTTATAAGTTGTATCTTCTGTTCTTCCTTGTTTTCCTCCAGTAATTTCTGCATCTTGATTTTTTAAATCTTCTCGATATCCTTTGAATGTATACCCAGTTTTATCATTAAAAATTGGTACTGCTTTTTCTTCTTGAATTACTTTTATTCCTTCTCTTCTTGCTTCATACCAAGTTTTTACTTTTACGATTTCAGTTTTACTTGCTCCTACATAACTTAATGTTGATTCCTTTTCGTAGTATGCATAGTATTCTTCTCCTTGACTGATTTCAAATCTTTCTTCTTTTACTGGTATTTCACTTTCTTTTGTATATCCATTTAGAGTTATACTAGCATAAGGTTTACTTACTAGTTCACTGATATCTACTTCACAAGATTCTTCTCCATTATATTTATAACATTTTAATACATTTTCTTCAGTTTTACTTCCATTATATGTTATAAAAGTTGCACTTAAAGCATTCTTTTCATAGGTTACTGAATAGTATTTTTCATCTTTACTTATTTTTATATTTTCTTTCCCAAAGTATTCAGCTGTTTTACTTCTTTCGTTTTTACTCCAACCTACTGCTTTATATCCCATCTTTGCACTTATAGTTGGAACTTCTATGGTACAACTAGATTCGTTCCCGTACATTGTACAAGTTTTTGTTTCTTCGTCACTTACTGCAGGAATTTTATCACCATTTTTGCTTACTATAAATTCAGCTTTTACTTCTTTTTTATAAATTGCATATAATGTTGTATCTTCTGTTATTCTTTTTTCTTGAATCCCAACGTGAGATGTCTTATCTTCGTTCCATCCAACAAATATATAACCTTCTTTTGTTGCTTCTACACTTAAGTCTGCTAATCCATTATAACTTACTTCACCTGTAGTTTTGGTTACGCTTGTACCTCCATTTGTCCAATAATCGTATGTTACTTTATTTTTTCTTACTTCCACATTTGTTGTCTCACGGCTTACTATTCCACTTCCACTTGTTGCAATTATTTCTATCTCTGCTGTACCATTTTTTAATTCTAACATATCATTAATTAATTGTTTTTCTTCATTTTGCTTTGATAAATATTGAAGAGTTCCTCCTGATACACTGTAACGTACTTCAAACAAATCACCTAAAGTTTTACTTTTTCCTTCTACAATATCTATGCTTTCTTGATTCTTTGTTATTTTTATTGGTTCTTTATCTACTTTTACAGTTTCTTCATCGCATTCTACCTTACTGCTTCCATTTTTATCTTTTGCTTGGATACAAACTCTTTGAGCACTGGCATTAGTTTCATATTCTATTTCTACTAGATTTTCTGTTCCTTTTACAGTTAAATCTTTATTTGGTGTACAGCTTTCTGTTATTGTTGTGCAATATTTTGCTTCCTCTATTGCATTTCCTGATTGAATGCTTGCATATCGTATAGCTTTTCTTTTATATTCATTTGTTCCCTCAGTATATAATCCTGTATACCTTATTTTGATATCTTTATTTTTACAAGTTATTAGATCGTAGTCACTTTCTTTTGCTCCTCTAATACTTGCTCGATATTCATATGCTACATCTATCGCTGGAAATTCACTTTTCTCAGTTGTACTTTTATTACTAAATACTTCAGTTGCTTTGTAATATATATCTCCAACCATCATTATATTGTAAATCTTTACTTCTTCTCCACTTTTTATACTTCTTGCTGCTTCAGCAAAATCTTCTAGACTAGGTGAATATCCGTTGTCTACATTGAAAATATAGTCTCCAACTACAAAACTTTGAACAATTTTTCTGTTTTTGTATTCATCATAAGATATCTCGCATGCAAAGACATCTGAGATCATAAGTATGTTTATTATTCCAATTATTATTATACTTACTACTTTCTTCATTTTACTCCTCCATATTACAATGTATCGAATTCTGTACTATTAGCTTTTTTTATACTATTTCTATAAACGTATTTTATACTCATGCTTTCTAAAATTGTTTTATCATTTGAACTTGTGTTTCTATATATTTCATTGATAGAAAAAAAATTCCATGCAGGAAACATACGAATTTCATATAAGGTTGTAGGTTCACTGTCTGCAATTGTTCTACTTGCTATCATTATGTCTTCTAAAGTTGGGGAATAACCATTATCCATGTTAAACATATAATCTCCAACGATAAAAGCGTATTTAACATTTAACTTTTTATAGTAATCATAATCTAAAGTTTTAGCATTTACTATGTTTGGAATAACTGTTAAAACTAATATAGCTATTATAAACTTCATTTTTTTCATCAACTTCACCTACTTTTTATAAACTACCTCATATTTTTTATTGATATCATCCTCAAATGCCATATAAATTGTTGGCTTGCTTTTTAAATCAACGGCATTAATTGTTACAACTGCTTTTTCTCCTTTTGTATAACTAATTGGTTCGTCATTATAAATGATATAGTAATTAGTTTGTAATTTTTTTTGCTTATTATAAATTCTTACTGATTGGCTAATTTTATTGTCATCATAAGTAAAATTATAATAATAATCAGCAGTTACATTGCTTTTCTTACTTACAATTAAACAAATGAAACAAATAACAATTACAGCTATAATTGAAATTAAAATAATTAATTTCTTTTTATCTATTTGCATTTATAACCACTTTCTTCCATATATTTTTTAAGATTACTGTATTTATATTCTTCGTCAATCATGATTTTGCGTTCAGCATTATCAAAACTATTTTCGGTATTAATCTTTAAATCATATTTGTTATCTTTATTTGATTGTTCAATTACTAAGTTATTTAAAATTAATCCCTTTGTGTTAATATTAGCTTTTACTGAAACCGTGTTGTTCGTTGATTTAACTTCATAATTTTTAGTATCCAAATATTCATAACTACTTTTAAGATGCATTTCCATAATATTTTTATAAGTTTCATATTTTAAATAATCATCTTTTAATTCTACTGACTTTTCTTGTGTTATAGTTTTTATTTTTCCTTTATTTAAGTCAATTTTTACATTATCAGTTAAATGAATTCCATTTACTAAGTCTTTATCTATTGAGCATTTTAAAACTTTGTCATTACTTTTTATAGATATTAAAAATAATACAAAAATTATAATTAATGAGGCAATTATTATCATTTTATAATTCTTTTTTATATAATCCATAATTTCTCCTTTTAACAACTTGCTGTAAATGTTTCTCCACAATCCATTCCTTGTGGATTACATACACTAAATCTTATAGTTGGGCATTTTCCTAAATCAACATTTGAATTTACCATTGTTAATCCTGAACCGACTCCATTATTACTAAACGTTATTGGGTTATTATTACTATCAAAAACCATAATATATGCATTCATTCTAACTCCATTTTTTAAGATGTAAAATGACTTTGTTTCTGAAGTTTGAATTTGATACTTATAAGTATAAACGTCTCTTTTCACTGTAGTTGTAGTAGTCGTTGTTGTACTTGTTGGTCGTTGAGTAGTTCCTTGCGTTACTCTTGATGTTGTTGTACGAGTAACTGTTGTATTTGGTACGTCATAATTTGTTTTTTTAGTAGTAAATCTAGTAGTTGTTTCTGTTACGGCTTCACTTGTTGGAATTGTTGTAGTTGTTTCTGTTATTAACTCAGTAGTTGTAGTTTCAGTAGTAGTTTGTGCTGTTGTTGTTGGTTTTATAACATGTTGATTATTTGTTTTTGTCAATTGGCAATATTTGCACATTAATAATATTATAATAATTATTATAATAATCATAATTACATATAATAATACGTCTTTCCATGTGGTTTTTTGTTGTTTACCATTATCGTTAAAACCGTTATTTATGTTATTATTTTGATTCATATTAATACCCTCTATCTACGTTAAAAATATTATATCACATTAAATTTATATGTATCAATAGTACTAAAAAAAATAAGTTTATTTAAACTTATTCATAATCTTTAAAATCAACTAAACATTCATTATATAGATTGTTTTTGTCATCTAAAGGAACGTTTATTGATAAAAATGTATTTTCATTTACGTCTTCAAGTTCTGTGATGTAAGTTTTATCTTCGATGTATTTTATAATATTATTATCGGATAAAAATTTTTTTATTTTTTCTTCATCATCAAATATATCTATCTTTGGAATAAAAATTGTTACACATGTTATACCATTTGAAACAAATTTTTCGCCTCTAACTGGTATATTTTCATAATTCTTTTCAAAATATCCAATATTACAAATTTCTGCGTCACTTGTAAAATCTATATTTGATCTATCTATTGCTATATATTTCATATTCTCTCCTTTAGTAGTTCTACTACTACTTTACTTATTTCATCTTCTGGTACACCCAATGTTTTAAGAATATTATATGTTGTGTCAATGTCCAACTTATAGAAACATTTTTTATCATTAAGGAGTTCTAAAATAGTTTCACGTTCTTCCCCATTATAATTTAAAGCGAGTTGTTTTACTTTATTGAACATGGTTACTTTTCACTTCCTCTAACTCAATTTTTTCACTTAAATCTATTGATTTTTTTTGAAGTTCAGCTACTTCTAGCATACTTATTAATTTTATTTTAGCTATATCAGTAGAATCAATTAATACATATTGATCTTTTATAGTTAAAATTGTAAAAAAATGATAATTTCCATTAGATGTCATATCTTTATAGAAATTTATTTTATAATGAGGATTATTTCCATAAAAAATATTAAAAATAAGTTTTTGATACTTTTGATCTGTTATCTTTTCTCCTCTTGTTACTAATTCAATAAAAGTTTTCAATTTATCATAATTATTCATTGTTTCTTTATTAAATTGACTTTTAAATTGAATAAATGAATTATCAAATTTTATTCCGTTTTCAACTGCATCTTTATATTCACTTAATATTTTATAAATGATTTCATCTATTCCACTGTTTGTGTTTAAGCTTGTTATATGTTCACTTACAGTTTGAAAACTAAAATCATCATCAATAGAGAATCTTATTTTGTCATCAATCGTTACTTCGAAACCATTTTCTTGTTCTTGTAATTTATATTCAAAACCTAAATCATTTAATATTGTTATAAAAAGTAAACAAAGAGTTTTTGAACTAATATATTTATTTTCTAATGTGACATCGTTAACATCTATTGTAGATACTGAATTTACAACAATTATATTACTTAGAGCAACAAAATAATATATAGCATCTTCTAACTTAGAATAAGTGTCTTTTTTATAGTAATCTAAAGCGTTAATTATAGAATTATCAATAATATATTGCGGAGTTCTTTGTTCATGTTGTTCAAAAGCATTTTTTAAATACTTTTCATTAAGATATTCTATTCTGGATATTATTTTTTCATCTAAATAATATCTTTCCATTACTTTTTTTCTTTTTAGATACATAAATATTCTATTTATAATATCTAACTTTTCTTGTTCTTCTTTTCTATATAATAAAGCGTTGTACTTATCATCATCAATTAGACATGCTAAATCGTCATTTACAGAAAAATCAAAATGGTTGTAATGTAAAATTTCTGCTATTTGTTCTAACGTTATATAATTTCTTACATCAACTGAGTAAGAAACGTAAAAAGAAAAGAAATCTTTTAAGTCTATTCTTCTAACATCATCTTTATAATTAAATTCAATATATGATATGGTATTATCCTCTAACATTGAAAGTAAAAATTGAAATAATCCTTTTTGTGTTAAAAATTTTACAAAAAGATTACTTATAGGTGAATTTTCATTAAAATAATCTTTATAAAATGAAGGACTTTTAAGATATAATGTATTTTTATAAGTAAAAGGTCTTTTACTTTTTAATTCTTCTCTAGTAAAAAAAATATCATTATCTAAATATTCTTCGTAATTTAATTGGCTCATAATATTCACCTACTTTACATGCTACATTATAACACATATTATTACTTTATAAAATTACATTTTTTACATAATTCTTCACATTTTTTATTATTTAAAAATCCAGTTAGCATATTTTGATATCTTTCACTATTTATAATTTCTTCAATTGTTGATTTATAAATATTTCCAAGATTAATAGTTCCTTTTGAATCTAAGCAGCATGGAATTACAGTTCCATCAACAAGTATTCCAATATGGTCTTTTAAAGCATAACAAATTCCTTTTTCATACGTTTTTTCATTGTTTAAATCAGGCCACGTAAACTCATCATTAAAACTTAGAAACACATTTTTTTCTAAAGTTATGTTTTTACTTAGAGTTTTATCTAATTTCATATTATATTTTTTGCTTAAAATATTTAATATTTCATCTGTATACTTATTTTCTACCCAAATTCGATAAGAAATATATGTTGTATGTTTTAAAGTATCAACTGATGAAAAAATATCACTCATGTAATTTTGAAGACTTTTTTTATATTTTTCATCAAAACTTTGTAAAGATATATTTATTTGCCTTATATTTTTATTTTCTTTTATCCTTTTTATAAGGTAACCATTTGTTGTTAAATTAACGTTGAAATCAGATGCTGCAAAATTAATGAACTCATTTATGTTTGGATGAAGAAGAGGTTCACCTAATACATGTAAGTATATATATTGTGTGTGGCCTTTAAGTTTTTCCAAAATAATTTTAAATTCATCAAAGTTCATAAATTTTTTTGGCCTCTCATTATGAATACAAAAATCACAGTTAAGGTTGCAATTATTAGTTATTTCAACATATACTTTCTTATACATACAGTTCCTCCGTTTCTTTATTATATCACGCAAAATTTATATTGAATATTAAAAGCAGTTATGATAAAATAGTTTTGTTATTAGACCTAGGGGATTGGTCAAATGGTATGATAGGGGTCTCCAAAACCTTTGGTGGGAGTTCGATTCTCTCATCCCCTGCCAGGTAAATAATCGCGATGTGGCGATTTATATATATTATTTCTAGAGTATTAACTCTAGATTTTTTTGTTAGATTGTAGAGTTTTATCATAAGTTATTACATTAAATTAATAGTAGGTTATATACAATTAATTTATTATAGGTTATAATTAAGCTAGGAGGAAGAAAGATGAAAAATAAATTTTTGATTGGGTTAACATGTTTATTTGTATTAATTTGCGCTGCAGGATGTTCAAACACTAAAGAAAACACAAGTGGAAAAAACGATGATTTAAAAAACAATACTGAACAAACAGTAAAATCAAAATGTTCATACTATGAATGCTTAACAAAGATGTCATTAGATAACACTTTAGAAGAATTAAATGATATAGTAGGATTTGAAGCTACTAAAGTTGAAAATGCTTCTTTTAACGAGTATGAATATGATTTTGGTAATGATAAAAAAATCACTGTTACAATTTCAACTTCTAGTAATAAAATAATAACTATACAAGTTGAATATGATAAGAAGACTTTAAAAAATAGTAAAGTAACACTTGATAACTTATCTGACATTAAAGCAAGAATTAACGATGGAATTAGCTATGATGAATTTAAAAACGCTGTTGGTGGCGTTGATGGAACTCTTATTGAAGTTAGTTCTTGGAATAAATATATCTGGGTAGCAGAAGATGGAAGTAGTAATGTAACTGCATCTTTTGGTAAAGATGGAAAACTTAAATTCTTTAGTGGATTAGGTTTTAAATAGGAAGAACATGTTGATGCATTAGAGTATTGAAATAATTTCAGTACTCTTTTTTTGTAGTATTTAGTAAAAATAGTAACTTCTTCATTTAACTTGATCACACCATTTCTCAATTGAGATTCTTATGTTCTCCAAATTTTTTGGTGAAAGGTTAGTTTACTTATTGCCTACCAATTAGAACATCCGTTGAACTTTTTTTAATACCTCTTGTATAAAATCATTTTAGCAAACATTTTTCAATCATTACAATATTTTACAAAAAGTTTATAATTTATTTTTAAATCCTTTATGTGCATGAAATGGGGTGATAATTACAATCATGAAAAGCATAAGAAGATAAGATAATGATTTTATTTGTAAATAATATGGAGCGTCTACTTTAAAAGAAAATTTATAAGAAAACTTTTAATTTCACTAAATATATTAAGCATTATATTCATTCAATAAGAATACGAAAAGATATTGATATTAGCGTTACTGTATATAAATTTTAAGTAAGCAACAATTTTTAAGTATAAATTTTATAATACAGTTTATTAAAAATGGTGGAATATATATCAAAAACTAAAAGCATCTATAACTTAGTGTACCTTAAAAAGACAAGAGAAGAAATGAGTATGATTTTAAATTAAATATTAAACGGATAAAAAATTTTATTATACAAAAGAAAAAAATTCATAAAGTAAAACAAAATGGTAATTCACATTACTATGCTGAAATTGCTACACCTCTTTCTAATAATTTAAAGGTTTTACATATAACAATACTTACAAGTTATGATGCAGTTATTGTAATCACCCAAGTTATTGAAATTTCAAAACAAGTAATTTAAGGTTATTAGCACTAGTTTAAAGTGAAAGAATTAATGAATTTTCAAATAATTAAATTAATACACGAATAACTCAAGATAAAATGAATTTGACGAAAAAAAAGCACTTTAGGAGTTGGTGTTATAAAAAAATTGATAAGGAAGTAGAAAATTTTATAAATAAAAAAACAACTTTTTTTAAGTTGTTTTTTTTAATCAAGTCTATTTTTTAAATATTATTGTAATTTACATATTTAAGTTGCCTATATTTGTAAGATAAATATTCTAACGGATTCTCATAAATAAAATCTACAACATTGGGTTTGCTACATGGATACTTTTTTCGGATTTTAGATTTAGCTGGTACTATTCCACGTTTTAATATTCTAACTAATCCATTACTCGGATCTTTTAACGCTAATGTTTCGTAGTATGGCATCATTTGATAGTTGTAAAATCTATTGTACGTATAGACTAACATAGGGTTTGCATAAGAATTAGGTATTAGAATAATTGGAACGCTATTGTGTTGTGGTAATAAAACATCTATTTTTTCTATCCATTTATTGTTTGAATCCGACCAAATTGGTCGATTTAATTTTTGTTTGAACATTGGAATGTTATATTTTAAGCATATTTTTTGAGTATATTCTATCAATTCTTCTAGTATTATGCATATTGTTAAATCTGAAATCTTATCATTTCCTACATTCTCTAACATTATGCTTGCATCAAATATATCTTTTACTAATCCTGATTTCATTGCTTTGGAATTTTTGATATTGTTAAACAATTCCAATCCTTTGTTTTTTCCAAGTCCTTTACCACATGGAACAGATTTAGAATATCCCAATCTAACCTCATTATTTTCTTGTAAATATTTAACAAGATAATGTCCTGCATTATCATCGCCATTTTCGGCCGCTTCTAATAATTGTGTAAAATAATTTACTATTCTGTTTGAGCATCTTATACTCATTTCATCTTTGCCTAAATATATTAAATATGGATCAACAAATAATTTGTTATCTGTTTCCAAATCAATATCAATATATTCGCTTGTATCTTTAATATGATACTTTTCATTAAATTTCATTTTAATTTCCTCCTTGCAAAATTTAATTGCTATGTAATTTTTTGTCCAAGAAAAAAATCTATTGCTTCATGTAGCATTAGACTTGATTAAAATGATTATTTATGGTATCATTATTACTACAGGAAGACATATAAATTTTCTCGTTTTCTTGGCTATGTTTTGTCGTGATTACATAGTGCTTTGACTATCTTTATGATAGTTTTTTTATTCTATTAAGATATACTCTCTTTAGAACACTTTGAATATACCATCTTTTATAAAATTTGTCAAATAAAAAAGGCGGTTTCTGTTACATTTTAACCAGTAATGATTATTTTAAAGCGTTTTAACCATTGAATTATACAATTTTGTGTTGACATTTTACCTCAAAATGATATAATATTACTGCAGGTGATGATATGATAGTACGTTCTGTGATAAAAAATTTTATGGGAATAGAAAACGAAATCATAATTGATTGCTTAGCTAGTAATAAAATAAAAAGAAGTGATAACCCTTTTGTATCAACAGATGATGGAGTAAATATTCTTAGAAATATTGGCATAATTGGTAGTAACGGAAGTGGAAAGACAAGTATTTTAAATGCATTTGCAACAATTCAAACCTTTGTGAATTTTCCTTTTAGAAAGTCAGCTAATAAAAATAAAAATTTTATTGAACAAATAAAGCAATTACCGAAAGAAATGTTAGAAGAAATATTGGATGATTTTAATAATTTGAAATTACCAACAGCGAATATCAATCATTCTTTAGAGGATACTTATATTTCTATGGAAATGTATATTCCGGACAATGGTCATAATATTTGCGGTTATTATACTTATTCTTTATTGTATGATTACGATTACAAAAAAAATGGAGTTAAAGAAGAAAAATTAACTTATAAAAAAAGGTTTAATTCGAAAAGAGAAATAACTATTTTTTCTGTAAATAATATTATAGAAAGTCAATTGGGATCTACTTTATTATATAAAAATAATAATTTGAACATTACAAATGAATTCATAGAGTATTATGATACCATTGGAAATGAAATTATTAATAATATGGATTTTATTTTTGTTGGTGATTCTGTTAATTTAAATTCATTTTATAAAAATCATAAAGTTGTTTTTAACAAACTATGCAATTTGGCTGATGATAAAATTGTTAAAACTGATATAGAAAAGAAAGATAATCAAGAGATAATAATATTTTTAAATAAAGACAATAATAAATTGTATTTTGAGCAATTATCAGTTGGAACCAAAAAGATAATTATACTAGGTTGTAAATTAATTAATTCTATTGAAAATAATAGAATAGTATTTGTAGATGAAATTGAGATGTCATTACATCCTTCTTTAGCAATTTTTTTAGTAATGATTATCCAAAAATTGAAGAAAAAAACTTTTAATCAATTATTTTTTACAACTCATTCAATTGATTTGGCTATACACGTAGATAATGATCAGTTATATTATATTGATAATAGGCAAAACAAATATAGTTTTTTTAATATTTCTGATTCTATAAAAAAAGGGATTATTACAAAGGATAAAAATATCGAGAGAGCTTTACAAGAAAATCTTTTGATTAATAATCCTGATTTATCAAAAATAAATGATTTTATTAATAATATTTAAAAGTAAATCTTTTAAAATTTAGAATAATATACTACAAAATATTAGCATGAGGAGCTTAAGTTGCATTTTATAAAAAAACTAAGTTGTATACTACACAATGATACATGCGAGTAAGATTATTGGTAGAACTTTTTAGTTCGAATTTATCAAAAAAACACTAATACAATTGGTGTTTTTTTATGCATCATCTACAAGTTTTTTATTAAATATTTATCATTAGCATATATTATAGAAAGTTTTTGTCTTTTTAATTGTAAAAACCTAAAACAGTTTAAATTCATTAATAAAAACTATTAACAACGTTAATAGTTTTGACTAGATGACTATTTTATTTTTTCAAACACTAAAGTTGCTTGAATTCTATCTCCACCCATAAGTCCTTTACTTCCACCATTGGATGTTGTAATAGTATGAAGTCTGTATCCCTTAGCAGCTTGTGCATTAATCACTGCTTCAAGTTCCGTTAAATTTCCTGAACCAGTGCCAAGGAATTTTTCCTTTAATGTAACTTGCATTACAACATAATCTAAGTCTTTTCCAGAAGCTCCTGAAAATGATGATGAATTTAAATTCATATTTTAACCTCTTTTCTTGTTTTTATTATAGTGCTTGAAGTTATATAAAGTAAATATATTTTTATAAAGTAACATAATTATGTAAGATTAATTATCTAATCGTATTTATACTACTATTTTACATTTAGTTTTACAAATATATTTAAATAATATCTATAGATGCTATAATTACAATAAGGATGTGGTATAGTGAATTTATTTTTAAAGTTTATTTTTATATTTTATATAGGTAGCACAACTGGTTGGGTAATAGAACTTTTTTTTAGAAAAATTGTTCATGGAAAATGGGTTAATCCTGGATCTTTGATCGGCCCTTATTTACCAATTTATGGTTTTGGTTTATGTGCTTTGACAGGAATATATTTAATATTTGCTGATATGAACTTGCCTGCATGGATAGTTATTCTTCTTATGGGTGCTACAATGACATTAATTGAATTTATTGGCGGGTTATCATTTGTTAATAAACCAGTAAAATTATGGGATTATAGTGGCCTTTGGGGAAATTACAAAGGTATCATTTGTCCTCTTTTCTCGCTTATATGGACATTAGCTGGAGCATTTTATTACTTTTTCTTAGCAGACTTTATAATAAGTAAACTTGAATGGTTTAATCAAAACTTATCGTTCTCATTTATATTAGGTCTATTTACTGGAGTTATTATTATTGATTTCATTTATTCTAATAAAACTTTATCTAAAGTTAGAAAGTATGCTAAAGACTCAGGTGTTGAACTTAGATATGAAGAACTTAAAAGTCATATTAAAGAAATGCAAAAGAAAAGGCATGAAAAATATTCTTTCTTATTTCCTTTTAAACAATCAATTGATTTAAAAGAATATATTAAAAAATATAAAAAAGACGAAAAGAAAAATAGTAAATTTAAAAACAAAATAAATAAAAAGAAGATTCAAAAATAAATCTTCTTTTTTATTATTCAAATTTTACTGTTTTTGCCCAACGTTTAAATAGGGGTTGATACTTACCTTTATTAGAAGTTTCACTTGCAAAATTTACTAACCAGAATGCATCATCTGATTTATAGACACAAGCTAAATAATAGAAATCTTTTCCAGAAACAGTTTTTTCATATTCAAAATATGTTAAACCATCTTCTTCTTTAATCTCATAATCAGCGTTATTATTTGCTACTACTGCTTTTGCATAATCATTTAATGAAGCACTTTTTCCTAAGTTTATTGATTCTAAAGCTGAAAAATCTTCTTTTAATGCTGAAAATATAGCTTCAGTGCTTTCTAAATAAACTGTTTGAGATACGATGGATTTTTCTTGGAATTTATCATTCATCGTAACAGATATGCCATGGCTTGTATAGGTTTTATTCTTTGAGCCAAAAACACATCCTCCTAAAGTAAAGCACATAACTAAAGCAAGCAAACTCACAAAAATCTTTCTTTTCATTACGTTCTCCTTTCTAAACATAATATTACAAATTATTACCGAATATGTCTAGTGTTTCCTTTAACAATCTTTTTTCTTTGTCATCTTTTATTGAAAAAAATTTTCGCATACTAGCATGATAATAATTCATAAACCCTTCATATTCCAATATACTTTTTCGAGATATATTAGATTCTTCTAAGTATTTTATAAATTGTGATTTGAATTCACAATATGAAGCATTAGTAAAAGATTCTTTCAATAAATTTTTTATAAGATTGTTTAAAGTGTTTGTAAGCTCATATCTTTCTTTAGATATATCTGTTTGAGGTTTTTCTGGTTGAATAAATATCGATGCTTGTTCATAATATCCAGTCACCTCAGGATAAACACTCATAATAGTTGATAGTTCTGCATTTTCATATAAAAATCTATAGTTATTTGGAAAGTTAGATCTGCTAAACATTAACAAGAAGTTATATAAGTGAACTAAATATTCTATATTTATGATTTTCTTTATTGACTCTTCTATTGATACAATGTAGGTTTTCACAAATGTGTATTCCTTCATTTGAGCTTCTTTTAGACTGTTTAAAAATTCTTCAATTAATTCGTAGATATTGTAATATTTTGAATAAGTTAAAAAAGAAAATATATTCTTTGCTTCATATACAACAGACATAAACTCATTATATTCAGTATCTTCTAATGATACTTGAATCCCTGTAAAACTTCTATTGTTTTTAACCCATTCTTCAAACAATTTATTAGTTAATATAGCTAAACTCAACCTATTCATATATTCACCAACTTGTAGTTATTTATTATATTAGATAATGGTTGTATTGTAAATATGATTTATTGCTATTTTCTTGTATTTATGGTAACTTATTAACATAGGAAGTGATAAAATGAAAAAGTTTTTTACATTTATATTGATAATAGGTATTCTTGTTGGAGGATACTTTGGAGTTAAAAAGTTTATAAATTATCAATCTGAACAAAAAAGAATCGCTGAAATAAAAAAAGGTTGGTATGTTGAAGTTCAAATTAAAGAACTTAATGTTAGAAAAGATCATGATAAATATAGTGCTTCTTTAGGAAAAGTACATAAAGGTGATATATTTGCTGTTCAAGAGGTTTATACTGGTGGAGTAATGACTTGGTATAAGATTGAATATCATGGTAAATATGCTGGAGAAACTGGTTGGATTGCAAATGATTCCAAACATACTTATTTAAAAGATGTTAATAGTCCAAAGGACGTGTATAAACCTACATTAAAGTTTAATGATGCAATTTATTATGTAAATAGTATAGATGATATCAATTATGATCACTTAGAAGTTTGGGATGATAAACCTGATTATAAAGTATCACATGTCGTATATCATGAAGTTGATGAATATCAAGGAATTGACCAATATTGGATCCGTTATACAGTTACCGATGGTGCAGGTAATGAAACAAGCAAAACTCAAAAAATTGTGTTTACGATTAAACCATCAGAAAATAAAGTTGTAGATTTCTCTAAATATCCAAGATAAAAATAACCACCTATAGCATATAATGTTATAGGTGATTTTTTTTATGTTAGTAAATTATACAACTAAAGAACTTGATTTGATGGCTAGACTTATGCGAGCTGAGGCTTTAAGTGATGGAGCTCTTGCTATGCTTATGGTTGGAAATGTAATCATTAATCGTGTTCTTGTTACATGCGATCTTTTTAAAAATATTAGAACTATTGAAGGAATAGTTTATCAATCTCCTGGAGGTTTCGTTGGATCATCTAGTTCTCTTTTTCAATCGTCTTCTACAACTAAAGAAAAGAATTTAGCAAAAAGATGTTTAAGAGGAGAATATTTTTACCCAGCGACTAATGCACTTTGGTTCTATGCCCCAGGAAATAACAGTTGTAAAAATGTTTGGTATGGCCAAGAACTTTCTGGTAGATATAAATCTCATTGTTTTTATGAACCTGATGCTGGAGTGTGTAAAGAAATAAAATAAAAACGGAAAGTTAATCTTTCCATTTCCAATTCAAAACTTCATCTAGATCTTGACCAGTCTCACGAATATAATCATAATGTTTCATCAACTCATCTTGACAGTATCTTTTTACATCTTCATTTTTATTTAATAAATTTAGCACTTCTATTACTAAATGAAATCTATCTATTTTATTTAAAACACGCATATCAAATGGTGTAGTAATTGCACCCTCTTCTTCATAGCCATGAATTATAAATTTTTGTTTTCTATTATAAGTAAGTTCTCTTATAACATTTGGATATCCATGGAAATTGAAGATTACTGGTATTCCAATTGGGAACAACTTATTGAATTCTTCTTCTGGAAGTTCATCTAAAGTTTCTAGGAATACTACGTTAACTACTCTAACCTTAATATCAGTTTTTTCTTTTAAAATACTAGTTGCAGCTAATACTTCAAGAGTTGGTGTTTCTCCTGCACAGGCTAGAATTATATCAGGATTTTCATCGCTAGCAAAATCCCATATTCCAATTCCTTTTTCACAATGTTTTATTGTCTCTTCATAATTTAACCATTGAGGGCGATCATGCTTAGAAGCAATAATCGTATTAATCATATTTTTACTTTTTAAGCATTTATCAACTGTATAAATAAGTGAATTTGTATCATATGGAAGATATATATCTATTATATCTCTTTTTTTGTTTAAAACATGATTTATAAATCCCGGTTCTTGATGAGTATAACCATTATGATCTTGTTGCCATATGTGACTTGTTTCAATTATGTTTAGAGATGATATAGGAGCTCTCCAAGGTAGTTCTTTAGTCATTTTAAGCCATTTTGCATGAATACCTATCATTGAATCAACTACTCTAATAAAAGACTCGTATGAATGAATTATACCATGTCTACCTGTAAGTAAATATCCTTCTAAAGCACCTTCTGCAAAATGTTCTGACAAATATGAATCTAATACTCTACCATATGGACTAACGTGTTCGTCTTTTTCTCCGATTGGCATTAACCATTGTCTATCTGTTACTTCAAATACTTGATTTAGACGATTACTCATAGCTTCATCTGGACCAAATATTCTAAAGTTATGGTTTTGCTCGTTAAGCTTAATTACATCTCTTAAATAAGCACCTAAATTGTACATATCACGGCTTACAATATCGCCATGATGAGCATCAAGCATATAGTTCTTTATATCCGGAGTTTTTAAATCTTTCAATAATAAGCCACCATTACATATTGGGTTAGCACTCATTCTTCTATTTCCTTTTGGTAGGAATGATAAGATTTCTTCCTTGATTGAACCATCATCATTAAAAATATTTTCTGGATGGTAACTTTTTAACCATTCTTCAAGTTCTTGCAACTTGCTTTCATCAGTTATTTCAATTGGAACTTGATGTGCTTTAAAACTACCTTCGGTTTCTTTTGGACCAGTCCATCCTTTTTTTGTTCTTAGAATTATCATTGGCCACTTAGGATAAGTTATGTTTTCTTTAACTTTATATTCATTTTTTATTTTCTTTATTTTCGAGATGATTTCATCCATTGTTGTAGCCATTTTTTCTTGCATTTCGTCTATTGAGTTATTGTTATCCTCAACAAAATAAACATCCCATCCATATCCCTTGAATAAAGATGTAATTTCTTCAGTACTCATTCTTGATAAAACTGTTGGATTTGATATTTTATAACCATTTAAATGCACGATTGGTAGAACAACCCCATCTGTATTTGGATTAATAAATTTGTTTATATTCCATGATGTTGCAAGTGGTCCAGTTTCGGCTTCTCCATCTCCTACAATTGAAACAGCAATTAAATCAGGATTATCCAAAACAGCTCCAAAGGCGTGTATAAGTGAATAACCAAGCTCACCACCTTCATGAATACTTCCTGGAGTTTCTGGAGCAACATGACTAGACACTCCTCCTGGGAATGAAAATTGTTTAAATAATTTTTGTAAACCAGCTTCATCTTTAGTTATTTTAGGATATATTTCAGTATATGTTCCATCTAAATAAGCATTGGTAACTGCTACTTGGCCTCCATGACCAGGGCCTACAAAATATATCATATTTAAATCATATTTAGTTATTACACGATTTAAATGTGTGAAAATAAAATTGCTTCCTGGTATTGTTCCAAAATGACCAACAACTCTAGGTTTAACATCATCCATAGTTAATTTAGTTTTTAAAAGTGGATTTTTTAACAAATATAGTTGTCCTACAGCTAAGTAATTTGTAGCATTAAAATAATTGTTTAATATATTTAATTCGTGATCAGTTAATGTCTTCATTTTTATCCCCTATCTTATTCTATTATGTATAAATTATAGCATAAAAAAATAAGATATAACATCTTATTTAGTAAAAAAGTATTCTTGGCTTTTAGCTTTTAAACTTAAATCAGCAAAGTCTTTTTTTATGTATTGATAATATGCTGCTGCTGCAATCATTGTGGCGTTGTCAGTACAATATTTCATAGGAGGAATAGTTAGTTCTACACCTTTTTCAGTAGTTAATTTTTCAATTTCTTTTCTTAAATATTTATTAGCACTTACTCCTCCAGCAACAATCACTCTTTTTAAATCATATCTTTCTAAAGCTAAACGTGTTTTTCTAACGATTTGATCAACTGCTATTGTTTGAAATGAACAAGCTAAATCGTATTTTCTAACTTCATTACCACGCATTTTTTCATTATGATTTAAATTTATTACTGCGCTTTTTAAACCACTAAAGGAAAAATCTAAAGAATCATTATCCATTGGAATTGGTAAATTATAAGAATTGCTTCCCTTTTCAGCATATTTTTCAACATTTGGGCCACCAGGATATGGAAGGTCTAAAACTCGAGCAACTTTGTCAAAACACTCACCTATAGCATCATCCAAAGTTGTACCAATTACTTCAAATTCATAGTCATCCTTCATAATAACAAGTTCAGTGTGTCCTCCACTTACAACTATTCCTAGTAAAGGAAATGTTAATCTTTTAACTAAGTTATTTGCATAAATATGTCCAGCAATATGATGAGTCGCGATTAATGGCTTATTATAAACAAGTGACAATACTTTAGCAGCTTCAACTCCAACAAGTAAGCTTCCTAACAATCCAGGAGCATAAGTTACAGCTATTGCATCAACATCATCTACAGTTAAATCCGTTTTAGAAAGTAAATCCTCTAAAACTAAAGTTATGGCTTCAGTGTGCATTCTAGAAGCAATTTCTGGCACTACTCCACCATATAAAGCATGTGTGTCCATTTGAGTAAATACTGTTGTAGCTATTTCTTCTACTCCATTTTTTACAATTGACATACTTGTTTCATCACAACTGGATTCTATTCCTAATATATAAACATCTTTCATCTATATACTTCCTTTACTATTTTTATATTGCATAACATATGCATCATCATTTTCATAATATTTTTTTCTTGTATTGATAACTTCAAAACCATTTTTTTGGTACATTTTAATCGCGGCATCATTTTTGCTTCGAACCTCTAAAGTAATTGTTTCATAATCATAGTTTCTTTTTACATAGTCTATTAGTTGAGTTGCAATCCCATGACGTTTAAAATTTTCATCAACAGCAATTGTATAAATATCAATATTTCCTACGTTATTTGCAAATTCAATAAATCCAACTACTTTTTCATTTTCTTCATATATTAATAAATTTAACCAATCATATAGTTCTATTTTATCTATATCATATTCATTCACAAAATTTGGTTTTATTTGATTTCCAATATAATCAATAGTTTTTAAATCACTTAACTTATAAGTTCTTATCATTTTAAAGCCTCAATTACTTTAACATATATTGGGTTAACAACATGTGCAAGTGTTGGTTCAACATTTTCAAAATGTTCAATTATTTTGTTGAAATCTATGTTGTTTTCAACAATTTTATTTATATTATTTTCCTTAATATATTCTTCTAATTCGGCTTTTGATTTATAAAATAATTCTCCAATTAGTTTATTATTTTCAAATACTCCACCATATGATCCTTTAACATCGGGAATTAACACTAATTTTTTATCTGGATCATTATCAGATATTCCATACATCGTGATTGAATCTATGCTTTTTATTGGAACATTTAAAGTATATGCTAACATTTTTGCAATTGTAACTCCAATTCTTACGCCAGTAAATGATCCTGGTCCATTAACTACTAATATTTCATTTATATCATGGACACTTATATTATTTCTTCTTATTATTTCATCAATTATTGGCATCGTGTAATCAGAATGATTTCTTAATGATTCTTTTATTTCTTTATCCTTTAATTTTTTATCTTTATATAAAGCTATAACTAAATCTAAATCATGAGTATCTATAAATAATGAATACATATCATCACTTCCGATAGTTATTATAGCAAAAAATGGCAAAAAAAAATACCATAAGCAGGTATTTATAAAACATAATTAACTAAATCTTCGTATTTTTGTCCGTAAGGTTTTAAAACTAATACACGAGTATTTTCATCAATTACTTTAAATTTAATTTCTAGTCTTTCATCTGGTAATTTATCTTCAATAAGTTCAGCCCATTCAATTATTGTTACTCCATCGCCTTTAAAATAATCATTAAAAGCAATAGTTTCATCAGTATCCTCAATACGATAAACATCCATATGATTTAACTTCATTTCTCCACTTTCATATTCTTTTACAATATTAAAAGTTGGACTAGTTATATTTTCTGTAATACCTAATGATTTAGCAAAACCCTTAACAAAAACTGTTTTTCCACTTCCAAGTTCGCCATCTAAACAGATTATCATTCCTGGAAACTTTTCTGATTCGATGTTCTCAGCTAATTCCATTGTATCGATTTCATTTCTTGATGTATATTTATAATCCATTCTTATCACCTAATTCATTATAGCAACAAAAAATTATTTATATCAATACTTATTTATATATTTTATAATTAATTTACAATCGTTGGAGCCAAATAAGAAAACAAAGGTATATTTCTAAGAATTCCAAAACCAATCACAATAATAAGTAGAACTATATAAACACTTTTTGGAAGTTCTATATGTGTTTTAGAAATTTTATATTTTAAAGCGTCTATTAGTAAGTAAAAAAGACATATAATTAGTAAAATAAACACTAGAGGATTATATCTAAATGCTTGATATATATTAAGTTTAAATATACTTATAAACATTCGTGTAATACCACATCCTGGACAATATAGACCAGTTATCTTATGAAAAATACATGGAAATCCTTTTTTAGTAAACAAATATAATATTCCATATATTAAAATTATGATAAAGGTAACTACAAAATATGTATTATCTAATAACTTTTTTTTCATATTTCCTCCAAAAAAAAAACTAATATTATTATAATAGTTTCTTTATTATTTAACAATATTAATTTTGAGATGCATACTTATTCAAATCAGATTGAAGTAATATCATATTAACAAATGATAAACCAAATATGGATAATAATAAGTATAGAACAGCACTTGATGAACTTGCTTTACCAGATTCATAATTTAATTTTTCCATAAGTTCACCTTGTTTATACCACCAATAAAATCCATATATACCACAAGTTAAGATTGATAGTAGTACAACAGTACCTCCGCTTCTCTTTTCTGGATTGTTAGTAATAGTATCAACATCTTTTGTTGAATCAGCCATAAATATTAAGTAGTAAATTCCACATGTAACAAAATATAAAATGATTGATACTGCAATATTTCTTTCCTTTATCATATTAAAACTCCTCTCTATTAATATAATACCATTATATTTAATATTATCAATAGAAATTTGTAAATTAACGCAAAAAAAAATAGTTTGCAACTTCCTATTTTCGCTTACACTATCGTCGGCGTTTTAGTGCTTAACTTCTCTGTTCGGCATGGGAAGAGGTGTGTCCACTAAGCTATCATCACAAACATATTTTTAACAAATTTATATGATTTTGTTCTTTAAAAACAAGATAATGACTCATCAATTATAATTTATATGATTAAATCCTCGAACTATTAGTACTAGTCAGCTCAACGTATCGCTACGCTTCCACCTCTAGCCTATCAACGTTGTAGTCTACAACGGTTCTTACTATATACATATGGGAAAACTCATCTTGAAGTGGGCTTCCCGCTTAGATGCTTTCAGCGGTTATCCCTTCCCGACATAGCTACTCTGCACTGCAACTGGCGTTACA
>CAKOJJ010000011.1 GCA_934089275.1 uncultured Bacilli bacterium | reverse complement strand
AATCTTTTCATCTTACAATTATTTTAATTAAATTATAAGCTTTTGGTGTGAAATCTCCACACTTATTCTACACTAACAAAAAAAAGATAGAACAAGTCTATCTAAATAATAACATATACATCAAAAATCCAACCAATATAGTCGTAATGATTATACCATTTATGGTATCACTTTTATTAGTTCTACCTTCAATACCAACAATCATAGCTGAGAATATTCCACCGATTAAACCACCAATATGTCCAAAATTATCAATCATTGGATTCATAAAACCAATAACTAAATTTAAGATTATTACTGGAACTACCCCTGTCATCATTACATTTCCTAAATACAATCTATAATGATAACCAAAATATAAAAGTGCTCCTAAAAGTCCAAATATTGCTCCACTAGCTCCAATAGAAGAATAATTTCCAAGTACTCCACTTAAAAGTGAAGAAATAATCGCACTCATTAAATAAACAACTATAAATTTTTTCTTACCTAAAACCGTCTCAACTTCTTTACCTATTATAGCAAGAGAATACATATTGCAAATCAAATGTATTAAATCTGCATGAAAGAATGCTGCTGTAATAAGACGATAATATTCATGATTTTGAATACCAGCTTTATTCATAGAAAATGCCGACACATTTAATATTCCAGCTACTGAAAGCATAAATATTAATATATTAATAAATATTAAAGCATATGTAATAACAATTGGTTTCTTTTTAAATGTCTTTTCAAATAATCTATTTTTTTCTTCAGTTTTAGAATTTATATCATTTGTAACGTTTATAAAGAAATCCATATTAGTTCCAGCATCCAATTCATCATTTTTTAAATCTGGGAATATCTCCATAATTTTATTGTTTTCAATTCCTTCATCAACATCAATTTTACATAAATCCATATTTTTACGGTGATCCTCAAATTTAACATTTTCACCAACATTTAAAAATATATTTAAAGACTTACATTTAAATGATAAAGTTTTCTTTTTTATTTGTCTAATTACTGAATTAGTTTTAAAAATATCAAAATCTAATTGTTCATTATTATGAATATAATTGCTATTAATTCTTACAACTTCGTAATTAGAATCTAAGTTTTCTAACCATATTTCATTTTCAACACCATTTACAAGTATTGGTTGATAGTTTTCTTTTGTTATAAAATAATGTACTAAACGCATCACTAGTTGATCAGTATTTGACATATTCATAACCATTCCTCCTATTTTTCTTCAAGTGTATCTAAAAATTCTTTAAAATATTCTGGTAATTCACATTCAAAATGCATATGTTCTTTTGTTATTGGATGAACAAAATCAATGCTCGCTGAATGCAAAAATTGACCAAACTCTGTTGTTTTATCATTCGTATAAACTGGATCATTATAAACTGGATAACCAATATACTCCATATGAACTCTTATTTGATGAGTACGTCCTGTATGCAATGATAAACGAACTAAAGTATAACCCTTATATCTTTTTAAAACGCGCATATCAGTTATTGCATCTTTAGAATTTTCAGCAGTAACTGTCATTTTTTTTCTATTTAATTTATCACGTCCAATTGGTGCATCAATTGTAGCTGTATCACTTAAAAATTCGCCTTTTAAAAGAGCAATGTAATCTCTTTTTATCTCATGTCTAGAAAGAGCATCAGCAAGAATCTCATGTGCTTTATTATTCTTAGCAACAACCATAAGTCCTGAAGTATCTTTATCTATTCTATGAACTATTCCTGGTCTTACTTCTCCATTTACATCAGATAATGCATTTGTATGATACAAAAGAGCATTTACTAAAGTTCCATCATTATTTCCATTTCCAGGATGAACTACCATACCAGATTCCTTATTTAAAACAATTATATCGTCATCTTCATAAACAATATTTAAAGGAATATTTTCTGGTTTTACATCAAGAGGTTCAATAAAACCATCTTTAACTTCAATCCTATCACCAGTTTTTAATATATAGTTGTTTTTAGTTTTCTTACCATTAACTAAAACATACTCATTTTCTATCATTTTAGCTATTAAACTTCTTGAATATTCTGTATTAGCAGCTAAATATTTATCTATTCTTAAACTTCCTTCTTCTACTAAAAGTTCCATTTTTAACATCTCCTTTGACGGTTGCTATAACAAGTAATATAACTCCAATTACTATTGACATATCTGCTATATTAAATATTGGAAAATGATAACCAAATATATTTATACCTATAAAATCTCTTACGTAACCATAAAATATTCTATCAATTAAATTACCAAGTACTCCTCCAAATAAAAGACCAAACGATGTATCATTAAATCTATTAGATGGATATGAAAACATTAAGCTATAAACCGTAACCAACATAATTATGGAAATAATTATTAAAAGAGTTACTTTTCCTTCTAAAATAGACCATGATGCACCTGTATTTTTACTATATGTGAAATAAAGTACATTACTTATGATATTAACACTTGTATTAGTCATTTGAACAATCAACTTCGTAATTTGATCAAGCAACAATACTATAATTGATATAATAACTATTCTTTTATTCATATATCAACACCCATAAAGATTATAACTTATAAATCATAAATCTACAAGTATTACATCCTCTCCTATTTTAACTACTTGATTCAATTTTATACTTGTTTCATTATTATATATATTAAGTTTTTTTAATATTTTTTTTGGTTCAACTACAAAAAAGTTAATCATACCACTTTCTAGGATGTCCACATCTATAATTCTCCCGATATTTCTTCCATCATTTTTATTAACAACATCTTTAGTTTGTAAATCACTTATACGCATATAAACACCCATTAAATTATACGGAAAAAATTATTTTTTTATACTTAAAACTTCCAAGTAGATTGATCACTTAATTTAAAAGAGTAATTAATTTTAAAATCTATATTAAAATTTTCAATGTAGTCATCTATTTCTTTTCTACTTATAACACAACTACTTGATTTTGTTACTTCCTCAATTGCTGAAAGTATTGGAACACATCTGTAAATATATAAAATTACATTCATGAATTCAATATATTTATCAAACTTAATTTCATGATAGTTCTTTTCTACTGAGCTCAAAAGTTCACTTAGATCTCCACCATCAAAATAATCATTTTCAAAATTTTTTAAACTCAACTTAGGTACATCTTTTATAACAGAACTTCTATACTCAACATCAAAATAAATTATATATGTATTATTATTAATTGTAATTTTTCTTTTTATTTGCATAACTTCTCCTTTAAGTAAAACTAATCTTTATAATTTAAAAAGTCTAATTTTAGTTCATCATATATTTTTGTTTCAACTTTAGCTTTTTTCTTCAACTTCTCAAATTCAGCATTTAAAAGCAAAAACTCTTCTTTAGCACTCATAGCATGATCAGAAATACATAACTTTCCTATAAAATTAGAAAACATAAATCTATAAATAAAAGCACATAATTTCTTTTTATTAACACAATTTTCATACTCACCAACTGGAAGTATTTCATAACCAAGAGCTTTTAATACATCATAACCTTCAATAATGGAATCCATTATTAAATATGAATATTCTTTATCATGTTTTAACAATTTCAAATTACCATTTACTTTATAACTTGCAAAAACTAAAGGAAGCACGGCACACGCATGAGCTTTTAAATAATCATTCATTTTATTATCTATATTTACCTTTATTTTTGAATACTCAAATATTGATTTTATAAATTCATTATCTACGTCTTTGCCATCACATCTTCCAATTTCTATCTTCTTTAAACATATTGAATTAATGTAACCATCATACTTTTTACCTGCAGCCATAAAAAATGCAAACAATACGTTTTTACCCTTTATATTCATATATTTCTCTGCTGTTATATTATTACCTACAAATATTATATACTTACTTTTATTGTTTTCTATAATTGGAATAATACTATCTAAAGAAGAAAATCTTGAAGCCACAAATATTGCATCATAGATATCATTTGCTTCTAATTTATCTATTACATTAAAGTGATCAATTGTTTTATGACCAAATTTGTGTTTTATAACAAGACCATTATTTTTTAAGTTCTCATATGTTTTGTTTCTTGCAAGAATTGTAACATCATTGCCTTTTTTTATAAAGTGAGCTAGATTTGATCCAAGAACTCCAGCACCAATTATTAATAATCTCATAAACATCATCCTTTTTTCAAACAAAATTATATCATAAATTTCTTTTATTAATTTAAATAAAAATACCTAGAATAAATATTCTAAGTATTAATTATTATTTTACAACTATGTTAACAATTCTTCCCTTTATTACAATAACTTTAACAATTTCTTTTCCTTCAATATGTTTTTTAACGTTTTCTTCATTTAAGGCTTTTTCTTTTATTGCATCTTCATTTTCATCATTAGAAACTGTAATTGTTCCTCTTACTTTACCATTAACTTGAACCCCAATAGTTGTTTCGTTTTCAACAAGTTTAGATTTATCAACTACTGGCCAAGAAGATTTACAAATTGTATCTCCTAAAGCATAATATTCATTCAATTCTTCTGTAATATGTGGAGCAATTGGATTTAAAAGAGTTAACAATAATCTATATTCATCTTTAGTAATTGTTTCGTATGAATCAAGTTCATTAAGCAAGATCATTAAAGCCGATACTGCTGTATTATATTTCAAAGTTACTAAATCATTTGAAACTTTATCAATTGTTTTGTTTATCAACACTTCATTTGAATAACCAGTCTTATCGTTAAGTTTTTCTCCTAATTTAATAACACGATCAATGAAACGTTTGCATCCTTTTAATGAATCAGTATTCCATGGAGCATCCATTTGATAATCTCCCATAAACATTTCATATGTTCTTAAAGTATCAGCTCCATATTCATTTACTATATCATCTGGATTGATAACATTACCTTTACTCTTGCTCATCTTTTGATTATCTGAACCCAAGATCATACCATGACTTACACGTACATCAATCATCTCTTTATTAGGGACAAGGCCAAAATTATAAAGCATTTGAACCCAGAATCTTGCATAAAGTAAATGTCTAGCTGTATGTTCCATACCACCATTGTACCAATTTACTTTACCCCAATATTTCATAGCATCCATTGAAGCAAATTCTTGAGTGTTATGAGCATCCATAAATCTTAAGAAATACCAACTAGATCCTGCCCATTGAGGCATTGTATCTGTTTCTCTTGTAGCATCCCCACCACATTTTGGACATTTTGTATTTACCCAAGATGTAATTTTTGCTAAAGGTGATTCTCCATCATCTGTTGGTTCATATTCAGCTACATCAGGAAGCACTAGAGGTAGGTCACTTTCATTCATTGGAACCCATCCACATTTTGGACAATTAATCATTGGAATTGGTTCACCCCAGAATCTTTGTCTTGAGAAAATCCAATCACGCATTTTATAGTTATTTACACGTCTTGCAATTCCCTCACTCTCTAGTTTTTTAGTTATTGCTTCTTTTGCATCTTCTACAGTTAAGCCAGTGAATTCTTCAGAATTGATAAGTTTACAACATTCGCCTAAATAATCTTGTTTTTCAAAAGCATGTTCACTTACGTCAGCTCCATCTATAACTTGAATCATCTCAAGATCATGAGCAACAGCATATTCAAAATCTCTTTGATCATGACTAGGAACTGCCATAACAGCACCAGTTCCATAAGAACCTAAAACAAAGTCTCCTAAGAACACTGGAACTTCACGACCATTTACTGGATTAATTGCTTTAATACCTTTTAAGATACAACCAGTTTTTCCCTTATTAAGTTCTGTTCTATCCATTGCGCTTTTCTTAGCTGTTTCATTGATATAAGCTAAAGCTTCATCCTTATTTTCAACTCTTGGAAGAAGTTCTTTTATAAGCTTACCATCTGGTGCAATTACAAAGAAAGTAATTCCATAAACTGTTTCAATACAAGTTGTAAATATTGAGAACTTACCGCCGCCAACAATATTTACATCCATTTCTACACCAGTTGATTTACCTATCCAATTTATTTGACCTAATTTTACTTTTTCAGCAAAATGAGTATCTTCAAGTCCAGTAAGCAAATCTTCAGCATAATCACTCATTCTAAGCATCCATTGACTTTTTTCTTTTTGAACAACACTTGTTCCACATCTTTCACAAACTCCACCAGCAGCATCTTCATTTGATAAAACCATTTTACATTTTGGACACCAGTTAACAGGAACTGTATCTTTATAAGCCATACCATGTTTATAGAATTGTAAAAATTGCCATTGAGTCCATTTATAATATTCAGGATCAGTTGTTGAAAATTCTCTACTCCAATCAAATGACATTCCTAAACTCTTCATTTGATTTCTAAAATGATCAATATTAATTTTTGTTGCTTCTTTAGGATGAACATGATTCTTTATGGCATATTCTTCAGCAGGTGCTCCAAAAGCATCAAATCCCATTGGATATAAAACATTATAACCTTGCATTCTTTTCATTCTAGCCATCGCATCTTGAGCAGTATAACTTCTTACATGTCCAACATGAAGACCAGCACCACTTGGATAAGGAAATTCAACCAATATGTAATAAGGGTTTGCTCCTTCATTTTTTACTTCAAAAGTATGATTTTCATCCCAATACTTTTGCCATTTTTTTTCAATATTTTTAAAATTATATTCCATAATTACCAACCTTTCTTCTTTAAGATATAACCTATTAAATTATAACTTATTAATATTAAAACTATAAATAAAACAAATGATATTGCTGCTAATATAAAATAATTAGTATTCCATCTCAATATAAGTTCAATCGCGATACTTATAATTAAGGTATTAACAACAATTATTATTTTAGATAACAAATTTATTTTTTTATCATCCAGTTTTAACTTATATTTTTTTTGAATAAATAACAAAGCTTTATTGCTTATAAGAGCATCATTTTTTTTCATATGAACATAGTTAATAAGATAATTAATTATAAATACTATAAATGCAATTATTACAAATTCTAAAATCATTTTAACCTCCAAAAAAAAGGTGATACCAAAAGGACGAAAATACTTCCGTGGTACCACCTTACTTTAACACTCATAAGACTTTAAAGGGTCAAACCTTACACATCCAAAAACAAGTTCATAAATCTCTTATGTTTATTTTCACCAACCATAAACTCTCTAATAATAAGCTAATTTATTACTACTTTTTCTTCATCTGCTTGAATGTATTATACAAAAAAATAGTATAAATGTAAATAAAAAAATAACAAATTATCTTTGTTACTTTCTTACTAAATTACTTAACATTATCTATTCCACCCTTAGAAAAAGGATTACATCTAAGAATTCTCCAAATGCTTAACAAACTTCCTTTAAAAGCTCCATATTTGTTTATTGCATCAATTGCATAATTTGAACAACTTGGTATGTATTTACAATTAGAATGACTACTTAGAGGTGTTGCTTGATACATTTTAATTAGTTTTATTAGAATTTTTTTCATCTTTTTCTATTATTTCTTTTCCATTTTTATCAAGCATTATAACTTTAGTATTTAAAAGTAAATCATGAACACTTCTATTATCATCTCTAATGATCATAACAACAATAAAACCAATTTCATATATATATTTTGCTTGTAAAATCCAATAGTTAGAAGCAATATATAAACTCTTACTCATAGTTGTTAAGAATATCAAATCTATTGCTGTTATTATAATTTCACAAACCAATATACTTCTTAAAATATAATTTAATAAAGAAACTTTTTCTTTTTCAATTCCTACAACTTTTAATTTAAATAACTTCTTACCTAAAGTTTGGCCTTTTAATATATATTGTAGTAAACCAAAATATAAGATATATAAAATAATTCCAATAATGCTTTGAGCAATATTATATTTATTTATTTGATATGCATAATCATTTTTAATGTTTACATAAGTTTCTTTTATATTTTTAGAAATATCACTTTTTATCTCATTTGTTACTTCTTCATCAACCTTAATATTTTTAAAGCATGAATAGAAGTTTGAATAATCAGTTTTAATTTCTTCTAACTCTGCTTCACTAAATTTAGCATCTTCATAATATTTATCTAACTTTTCATTTAAAGCATTATAAGTAAGCTCATTAGCTGAAAGACTTACATATATTGCTCCTACTTTACTGTTGTTATCTTTAAAAATAGGTAAGTAAGTAATTCCCATAGTTAACATAGTTACTAAAAATATATCTATTGCATAAGCTAGTATTCTATAAATAATTTTTTTCATTATCATCACGTCCTATATAAATTATATATTTATTTCAACCTTTTTTCAATAATTGCTTTTTTTATTTTTTTATAGTATTATTGATTTGGTGATTAATTTATGTTAGATTCTGCGCATTTAATACAATATGCAATAATTGCAGTAGTTTTAATAATATTATCTTTAGTTATAGTTAAACTAAACCATAAGAACTTTAATTTAGAAATAAATAAATTAGTTCAATATCTTGGAGGAAAAGATAACATACTAGATACTAAAGTTAATATGTCAAGATTTATCGTTACTTTAAAAGATATCAGCAAAGTTGATAAAGAAAGCATTCAAAAATTGGGTGCTAAAGGTATTGTTGAAATCGATAATCAGTTAAAGATAATATTTGGAAGCGACGCTAGAACATTAAAAAAATATATTAGTGAATTAAAATAAGACCATTTCGAACTAATGGTCTTATTTTTTTAACTTATTTCTTTTAACAATAATTTCTCTAAAGCATCTTCAGGGATACTGCTTTCATATTTTGAACATTCATAATATTTAGTATTTTTAACTGGACTTTTAGCAATATCTAAAAACCATGAATATAAACCTGTTGCATACTCAACTCTTCTATCAGATAATTCATTAATTTCTCTAGCATATTCACTTAATTCGGAAACAAGTTCACCTGATACTCCAACATATTTTCCAATATAAGATACAATATTGTCATAAATAAGAAATTCTCTTTCTAATTCATCAAACAAACTTTCATATGCATCATCGAAAGCTTTTAAAATATGTGGAAGATACGTATCATTTGTTCTTCTTAATAAAAGAAGTCTTAAAAGAATATAATCTTTAACATATTCCATTAATTCTTCACGATTATCTTCTAAAAAATAAACAACATTAAGATATTCAACTGAATAATCCATAATAATTATCTAAAAATTCCTAAATAATATTTTTTCTTACCTCTTCTTATTACAACAACTTCTCCACCAATAGCGTAAGAAGAATCAATAACTTTAGTTTCATCAGTTTCTTTTTCACCATTGATAGTTATACTACCAGCACTTATAAATTCTCTAGCCTCTCTTTTACTTGAAGCAATATTATTGTTTACAAGTAAGTCAATAAGTGTCATATTTTCAGTTATATCAAAACTTGGAACATCTTTAAATCCATCTTTTATTTCATCTAATGTTAAATCTTTAATATTTCCACTAAATAAATCTTTACTTATTTTTAAAGCTTTATTATATTCTTCTTCTCCATGTAAGAAAGTAATAACTTCACGAGCAAGTGAGTGTTGTGCTATTCTTTCTTCTGGATGTTCTTTTTGTTTTTCTTCAATACTTTCTATTTCTTCTTTACTTAAGAATGTTAATTTCTTTAAGTAATCAATTACACAAGCATCATCTGAATTTATTAAGTATTGAAATAATTCATATGAAGAAGTTTTATTTTTATCAAGCCATAAAGCATTTCCTTCTGTTTTACCAAATTTAACTCCATTAGCATCTAATACAAGAGGCATTGTCATACCAAAAAGTTCTGGTCCTTCCATTTTACGTGAAAGTTCAATTCCTGTTGTAATATTTCCCCATTGATCAGATCCAGCTACTTGTAAAGTTACTCCATAATTCTTATTTAAAGTAACAAAATCTAAACCTTGTAAAAGTGTATATGCAAATTCACAGAAAGTAATTCCACTTTCAAGTCTTCTTTTAATAATATCTTTATCTAACATATAATTAACATTGATATATTTTCCATAATCTCTTAGGAAATCAATAACACTTATGTCCTTAATCCAATCATAATTATTAACTACATCAAAACCAAATATATCATGTGCTTGTTTAGTTAAACCAGCTACATTTTTATTAACTTCTTCTCTAGTAATCATTTTTCTTTCTTGACTAGGTTTAGGATCTCCTATAAGTCCAGTTGCTCCACCAACAAGTAAAATTGGTTTATGACCATATTTGGCTAAACGAGTTGCAATTAAAAAGCTTGAGAAATGTCCAATATGCATTGAATCAGCAGTTGGATCTGTTCCTATATAAAAAGTAAGCTTTTCATTGTTTAATTTATCTTCAAGTTCAGGACTTGAAATATCTTTAACTAACCCTCTCCATTTTAAATCTTCAAAACATTTCATATTTTTTCCTCCTCTTTTTTTAATAAAAAAAACAACCATAATTTAAGGACGAAAATATTTCCGTGGTACCACCTTAATTTATGATTGCTCATACTCTCTTGAATTCTTAACGCGAATAATACGGTTTGACTCCGAAGGCGTAACTCTTCATCTCCATCAATTAAGTCAATTATAAACGATATATTTTATTAAGTCAATCACAATTATTTGTTTGTTGCTTTTTTATACTCTTCAGCTGCTTTTATTGAAATATCAGCAACATCAACTTTTTTAGTACTTTCTAAAGTATCAACTTTAGAAATATATTCAGCATTTCTAATAATATCTTCAGCAGTATTTAATATAGTTTCATCAATATCATTACTTGATGTTACTATATCAACATACATAATGTAATCGTTTAATCCAGTAAATGCAATTAAATGTTTAGTAACATTGTCAGTTAAGTCTAATACAATATAATTATTTTTACTTACAACAAGTTCTTTTATATCATTAACAACATAACCTTGTTCTTTAACACTTTCTTTAATAGAAACTTTTGATAATGCTAAATCATCATAACTACCTTTAACACTTCTTATAGATATTTTAAATTTATTATCTGCATCATATACAAGTAAATATCCATCACTTTTGTCATAAACATATGAATTTGGAATTTTATATTTAAAATTATTAACTTCAGTAATATTATTTTTACCATCAGCAACTAACTTCTTATTTTCAACAACAGGTTTTGTAGAAACAGCACAATAGTTTTTAGAGAAAAACATTTTACCCAATAATAAACCTAAAACAAAGAATATAATAATTCCAATTATACAAACATTTCTTGGAACACTTTTAACATATTTTAGACCAAACGTTGGAAGTTTAAAATCTTTTTTATTCTTTTTTTTAACATTAATTGGTTGCTCAGAAGACTCATTTTTATGTTCTTCACCAGTAATAGCATCAACTTCATTAGATGTATTTTCTAATGAATTATCAACTACATTGTCATCAACAACATCTATAATTTGAGGTTCTTCAACAGTATTGACATTATTTTCTACTTCAACATTTTTATCTTCCATATTATCCCTCTATCCTTATGATAATTATACTTTATTAAACCCATATTTGCAATCATATAAAAAGGCATGTAACGTAATTACATACCATTAAACTTCAAAATATATTTAGGAAATGGACTAGTCGCATTCAACAGTTCCAGAAGAGCGCACATAGCAGCGCTCATCAGTCGAGAGATCGTTGCAAAGCAAGAAGCCATTCGATCCAGCAGTGCAGCCAAACAAATCAGAGTGGCAGCCAAAGGTAGAACCATCGTCACTACAAACGGATTCTCCAAAATGATTCTTTAATGCTAAGACTGAATTGTCATAATCATTTATTTTTATGCAGAATAATCCATTATCATTTATACATACACCATTTGCATTATTTGTATCTAATGCTGCAAAGATATTTTTTCCTAATGTTGTATAATCTGTTACACTTGCTGTTGTTGGTGTTCCAAATGCATAATATGTTGGTACCCATGCCACAAATGTTGGTTTTGTTTCTCCCTTTGTATCTCTTTCTACTGCATTGAATTCTAACTTACATGTGTATTCTTCACTTACTTCTTCTGTTGATGTTTTATCTAATGTTACTGTTAATGTTCCATTTAATGTTTCTTTTGCTTTTACTACTGTTGCATCATTGTCTAACTTATTTTTGATGCTTGTGTATTTTGCTGTCGTCCCATCTTTTGGTACACATGTTACTTTTACTTCTGCATCATAGTTACTTGAGTTATTTGTTACTTCATATGTTAGTATTGAAGTTTGATTAAGTGTTTTTAGTTCACTTGTTTCAAATGTTATTATTTTCTTTGTATCATCTATTACTGAACTATATACATCCTTTCCATCTATACTTGCAGCTGTGAAGATTACACTGAAATCTTCTTCATTTTCACTTACTTTTGCATTTCCATTTATTACTAATGTTGTTGATACTGCTGCAAAGCCTATTGCCATTAGTAATATTGCTACTATAAGCATACTTTTCTTTTTCATACTTTTACCTACCTTTTCTACATTTTTATTTTATAATACCCCCCCCGATTTTCAAGGACAACTTCCTTGTTTACAATTTTTTTGACAACAAAAAAGATTATGCAGTTTATTTGCATAATCCTCTATATTTATTTTATTAATTAATCACTTAATTTTTCTGAAGCATCGGCTAACATTTCAGAAAGTTTTCTTTTTATATCTTTAGCTGTTTTTTCGATCATTGGAGCACTTTTTTCTTTAGCTGCATTGATTAGATCTTCACAACTATTAAGAAGTTTTGTTCCTTGTTCTTTAGCTAATTTCATAGCTTTTTCTTTATCCATATTTTTCATTTCATTTTTAAATTTATCAAATTCTCTAACAAGATTTTCTTTAACTTCATTTAGATCGATATCTTTAACTTTTTTACCTAATTTTTTAGCTTGATTTTTGATATCTTTTCTTGTTTCTTCTCCACTTTTTGGTGCAAGTAGCATTCCAGCTGCTGCTCCTATTCCAATTCCTGCTATTAAAGCTCCTATCTTACCTTTCTTCATCACTATCATTCCTCTCTTCATCTTTATTTCCTTTAATGAATTTCATAACTAAATTTTCAAAAAAGTTAACAACACTCATAGATATGCTTTCAAATTTATTGCTAACCATATTAACAACATTGAAAACACCATTTAAACTATTAACTTTTTCCTCAACATTATTAACAATGCTTTTGGCTTTGTTAATAATATATATGCATTTAATGACAAGTATTATACTAACTACAAGCAATACAATTAATAATATATCAATAACTATCGGTAATACTGTAGCTAAAACGTCCATTATTCTTCATCTCCCGATTCTTCGTCATCTTTGTACATCGAATCTATTAAGTTGAAAAGGTCGGTTTCTATTGTATCCTCTAACTTGTCATTTTCTTGTTTTTCTTCTTCGCTTTCTTCAATAGTTTGAGGAGTATATTCAAAATCATCATCTTCTAGCATTTTACTATCCGCATCATTTATTGTTTCAAGTTCACTAGTGGATTCAAATGACTCCTCAATATTATTGTTACCCAAATATTCATTTTCTATACCTGATGTTTTAATATCATCAAAACTATCTTCTACTTCAATTTTTTCTGGAATAACAACTTCTTCAACTTTTTCTTCTTCTTTTTCAATAGTTTTAGAGATTCTTTCAGAATTATAACTTACCGGTCCAAAGTTTCTAACTTGGGGTTTTTCCTCTTTTATTTCAACTTTTTTTTGTTCTTCTATTTTCTTATCAACATCTATATATCCATAAACTGGTGAAATAACTGGAGTTACTTTGAAAGGTTTTTTATCTCTTTCTTTTTCTTCAGTCTTTATAAGTTTTTTATAATCCTTATCCTCTTGAAGTCCAGCATGGAATGAAGAGTTTGAAGTATTTTCTCTCTTTTTAACTTCATCATAAGCATTATACATCGAATATCTACTGCTTTGTTTTGGTTCTTCAACCTCTTTTTTTACTTCTCTTCTTGGCATATAATCAAAGTCATCATCATCTGCAAAATTAAAAGTCTTTCTTTGTGGTAATTCCTCTTTTTCTTCTTCTTTTGGAACAATAACCTCTTTAATTGGATTTTCTTCCTCTACTTCATTGTCTTCATGATGATTAATAAATGATCCCCTGGATGGAAAAGTTTCTTTTTTTACTTCTCTTTTAGGTAATTCATCGCTTTTAACTGGTACTTCTATTTCATCCTCATCAAATAATATTTTTTTTACTTTATCCATTAAACCCATGGCTTTCATCTCCTCTAATTTATAACATCTGGATCATAATCTTCTTCTTCATTTCCAGAATATTCATCCTCTTCAACATCTAAAGAAGAATTGTCATTTTTTTTGTTATCAAATACTTCAACTACTTCATCATCTTCAACTTTTGACTCATTTGCAAGTATATTTTTTATAACAGCATCATTATAGTTAATTGAAGATAAAATAATCATTATATTTGATATAGTTTCATTTAAATCAAGTAAATTCACTTTTGTTTCAATCGTTGCATAATTATAAGTGACTTTTACAAAACACTCATCACTATCATTAGTTACATCGATAATCCCTAACTTGTTATCTTTAAATAAGAGACGTGAATAATAAATATCATCATTTTTTTCAAATTTTAAATCTTTTTTATTATAATAACTTATTAAATCAACATATAAATAATATTCATATTCATTTTGTTTAATAATCTCATTCGTTTCATCAACTTTTTCAACCTTTAATTGTCTAGGCAAGTAATATTTGAATCCACGATTTATGTGATTAGTTAACTTATATTTGCTATTAATTGTATTATCAACTATTGTATCTATACTAGTTTTTCGGATGTTCATTACAGAACTACACCCAGTTGTAGCAATCAAAACAATAGCAATTATTAATATTTTCTTCATAAAAACATTCCTTTATATTCCCATTATAACAAATAATACAAAATTTTTAAATACTATTTACCCCTCCTATTATTTTAATTATAGCATAGGTATTAGTTTTATACTATGCAAATATTTATTTCTTTACAGCATCTACATAATTTATTTTGACACCTAAAGACATAAACTTTTTTTCATATTCAGTACAAACATTATCAATATCTTCATTTGCTAAATCTAAAGAAACTCGATTAAACTTATATCCATAATTTGATAAAGTTTCTAATGAATAAGCAAATAATCCAATATTATCTGTTTTTTGAACAATATGTGGAAACCCTTTAAAAATATTATCATAAAGGCTTAAAAATATAGGTGAAGTTAATCTTCTTTTAGCATGTTTTTTCTTTGGCCACGGATCAGAAAAATTAAGATATAAAGTTGTTATTTCGTGATCAAAAACACGATCCAAATATGTTGCATCATATCTAATCAATTTTAAATTATCTAACTTTAAGTCATTTAGTTTTTCAATTGCTCTAACCATAACCGATTCATACTTTTCCATACCAATAAAATTAATATTTGGATATTTTAAAGCATTTCCAATAATAAAATCTCCTTTACCCATACCTATTTCTAAATGAATTTCATTATTATTGCCAAAAAGTTCATTGAAATGTCCTTTAATACTTTCTGGATCATTGATAACATAACTAGATTCACTTACTATTTTTTTTGCATCTTTAACATTTCTAAGTCTCATATATATACCTCCTAAATGAAACATTTATCATAAAAAACATATAATACACTAGGGAGTGATTATATGAAAAAGGATAGAAACAGTTTTTTTTCTCAATTTGGTTCTTATGGATATCAAACTAATCCACAAATGAATACCGGTGTTGTAATGCCAAACATGGCAACTAATATGCCACAACAACAATATGTTAATTCTAACACAATCTACGATGATTATGATGCTAGAATAAGCAAACTTGAAAGAGAAATTGCTCGTTTAGACCAAAGAGTAACTAATCTTGAAAATAGTTTATCTTCAGTAAAGACTACAACAAACAATGCTCAAACAGATTTTAACTTTGCTAATTCAATGTACATGGTTTAATTCTTTATTTCGAACTTACCTAAGGTAAGTTTTTTTATGATTTTATTTAAATATTCTTTTCCAAATAATTCAGTTAATATACCCATTTTATAAGATATTCCAATATATGTTATACCTCCAACTATTCCATAAACTATTATTTTAAGGAAATTATTATTAATAGGTATAAACATTTCTATTATTAAAAGAAGTAATATCATTACCGTTATTGGAGCTAAGCTCTTAACAATTGTTGTAAATAAGAATTTGAAATTAATTTTTTCACTTTTGTGTAATGAAACCAAACCAACAATAACACTTATTGAAAAACCTAATATACTTGAAACAATACTTCCTAAAAATGGTGGTAAACCTAACTTATTCAATAAAAGCATTAAAGGAATATCCAAAATAGCATTTGTTAGAAAGCCACTTATACTAACTAAGTAAACTAATTTAAACTTATTTAAGCTTTGACATATTGTAGAAAGTATCATATACATATTGGCACACAACGCTGAGAATACGGAAAGCCCTAAAATCATATAACCATATTCATTACTATTATAAAATATTTGCCAAACTGGTTCTCTTAAAATACAAATTCCAACAGCTAAAGGAAGTGATATAAAGAATACTAATGATAAAGAACGATTAATTTTATCGTTAACTTCACCCATTTCTTTTTTAGTATAAGCACTTACTATCGTAGGAATTAAACTTATTGTCATTCCCATTGCCATCGCATTTATAACCATATTGATTTTTGGAGCCCAAGTACTTATTGCACTAGCAACAAATTCAATCGTTGTAGTGTCCAATTTTAAATATTCTAAAGTTCTTAAAACTAATATTTGATCTGTAAAATTATAAAGATTTGTAACTATATTAATTATTATAAAAGGAACCGCATATTTTATTATTTTCTTAGTTATTTCTTTTTTTAATTTCGGATCATTTTCAACTTCACTTGTTAAATCCAATTGATCCTTGTTTTTATTTATTATACATTTTAAATAAATATATGCACATAAACCACCAACAAATGCTCCAAAAACAGAAACACCTATTGCTAAAGAAACTGTTCCATTAAATACATTGATAATTAAATATGAACCAAGTAAAATAACAAGTATTCTCACAATTTGTTCAATAAGTTGACTTATAGAAGAAGGTTTTACATATTTATGTCCTTGTATATAACCTTTAGTTATACTAAGATAAGGAATAACTAAAATAGCTGGAGATACAGCACGAATTACAAACGCTACATCAGCAATTGTATTACCACCTGTTAAATCGCCAATTATAAATGTTGCAATTTCTTCAGCAAATGCAAATAATAAAATAAATGAAATACTTGCAAATATAAGTATTATTTTTTTTGCTTGTTTATAAGCCATATTTTTAGCATTTTTATTATCTAAAGCATTATATTCACTGATAATTTTACTTATGGCATTTGGAAGTCCAGCACTGGAGATTCCTAAGAATATTAAATAAATATTATAAGCATAACTATAAAGTGCTCCACCATTAGAACCAACTATTGCATAAAAAGGTATTACATATAACATACCTAGAATTTTAACGATAACAATAGCTAAAGTTGCAATAATTGTTCCTTCTAAAAAACTGTTTTTTTTCATAACTAACCTTCTTTATATATAATCATTGCTGAAAAACAATATATTTGTTCTTCAGCAAATATTGATGCACTTACTTGAAACTTAATATCTATAACTTCAACGTTACTTATAAATGCATTAACACTTTTTTCTAAATCCTCTTCATGTGATTCATCAATAACTTTTACTTTCATATTCTTCACCAATTATAATTTAACAAAATAAAAAGAAAATAATTGTCGAATATATAACTATTATATAACATTTTATTCACAAAAAAAAGTTGAGATTTTCTCAACTTTTATAACTAACTACAATTCCAAGGATACAATATACATGTTTTACATACGTCAAAGTTTCTTTCTTTGTCGTCGTTTCCGTAAGCATCGTTATAATCTGAAATTGTACCAAATAACCATAAAATTAAATTTGGTATAAAGAAAATAGCTACACCAGCAATTGCTCTCCACATAAGAGTTTTTGCTGCTTTTTTAGTTTCATCATCTTTTCCAGAAGTAACTGCTTTACCTAAGTCAAAAATACCAAAAGCGATAATTAATAGAGGTATTGCAACTTTAACCAATGTTAAAATATAACCTACAAATCTTAATATATCCTTAGTTTGATTACAAAATTGTGCTAAATTGAACATAATATACCTTCTCTCTCTACATGAACTCATTATACACTATAGATTTACATATTGTCAACAAAATTACATTGTTTTTACGTTTTTAAAACCTAATTTATATAATAAGTTATTTACACTCTCACTATTTTTATTACGATCATTTATTGGTGGAATAATGTCAAATATTTTACATTTTAATTCATATTCAAAATCTGCTTTATCAGCATCATTAACAAAACTCATATTTAAAACTATTTTATCATTTTTTCTTTCCAAAAAAGCATTTCTATTTTTTTTAAGTAATTTTGTTAATCTTATATATGAAGGTTCAACTAAATATATGACATCATCACAATAATCGTATGCTTCATTAAATTCATTTAAATCAATTATCACAGCTTCGGTACCCGATAATTGTTTTAGTTTCAAATCCAAATCATTTTTGTTCATACAAGAAAACAAATTTTCGCTTCTATAATAAAGTAAATCTTGTCTAAACATTTCAATGCCACAAGCCTTATAACCATGACTATTAAGTTGTCTAACCATCATATTAGTAAGTGTACTAGCTCCAGCATGATCAGTTAAATTAATTAAACCAATAATCTTTTTGCCAGAAAAAGCCAGTGATGGTTGTTCCACTTCTTCATTTTTTTCAGGAAGTGTGATAACTTCAACATTGCTATCATCTATAAAATGTTTTACTTTATTAAAATCATTTGGTGTATTATACAAAAACTTGATTCCTTCAAAGTTTCTACTGAAGTTGTAGAATCCAGCTTTTATCATATTTGCAATATATTCTTTGCTATTAACAATAGAATCACTATTGAGTAATATTATAACTTTTGAAGGATCAACAAATTGTCTTAATTCTCCAAAAATATTAGGATTTCTATAATTTTTTATTGATGTTATATCAATAATCATTTTATTGAAATAAAGATTAACAAGTTTACTCATTAACTCTTTGATTTCATATTCACCATCAATACGTTTTATTACATCAATATCTAATCTATCAATTATACCTTTATTTTCATTTGCAATAACTACATTCATCAATAACCTCCAAAAGTACTTCCATCTTTAGGAAAATATATATTCTTAGTTTCCCCAGTTACATAAAACTTTGTGAAGTCTTGAAGTACAGGTATGGAAAGAGAAAAGAATACATATACCTTATAATAAGCTGTAACCATATCCCCTGTTGCCGAATTAGAATTTATTTTTTGAATACAAAAGTTATATTTACCACTTTTACTTGGATGAGCAGTTGTACCCTCATCAGTTCTAAAACCTGCAAAAGGTAAAGTATTATCAGATAAAAGTTTATCACAGCTTCCGATTGCATTATATCCGATTTCCTTTAAAAAGGTTGTAATATCCTCTTTTGCTTCTTCACTTACTCCACCATATTTTTCAATTCTTTCTACAATACCATTTTTTACTTTGAAAGCTTTTGAATAGTTAATAGAAAAAGCTAGAAAACCTGAAAATAACGCAATGAAAGCAATTACGATACCCATTATCCATGTTGCACCAATCGCTTCTCTCATGCGTTATCATCTCCACTACAAATATTTTTTATTAAGCTGTCGGATCATCTTGCTTTGGACATTTAATTGGTTTTTCAGTCTCTCCATCAGTATCTAGATAAATACAATCACATGTCTTTGCTCCATCTTTACAATCACAAGAAATTACCTCATTACAATGAGCCGATCTAACAATGTTTGCTTTTATTGAAGGCCATATAAGTGTAGTAAATACTACTGATATTGCAGCTATTGCTACTACAGCTACTGCAGTCATACTTAATTCTCCTGTTGCATCTCTCATTTAAAACACACATCTCCTATTCTATTTATGCTTTTATTATACTATTATTATTTTCCATATTCAATTATTTTATGTAAAATTTTACATCGTTAACTTAAATATGCTTCGTCAGGATACAAAATTTCTTTTGTTTCCCCATTAACTGTAAAAGTTAATATGTTACCAAATAAAGGCAAATCAAAAGTGAAAAAAACATCAATATTATACATATACCTTGTATCACATGTATAAACCGAATTACACAATTGATCTGAAGCAACTCTATAAATACAATAATTTTGAGGAGCGGTTGGATTTTTTGTAACATATCCATCTTTTACTCCAATTACATCTATTCCATCTTTTTTAGCACATCTTTTTGTAGTACGATAACCATAACTATCAGCAATACTATCTAACTTTTGAATTGTGTTTCCATTTATTCCGTTATATTGCTCAATGGCATTTACCATTTCACTTTTCATTCGATAAGCATTACTATAATTTAAACTTATAGCAACAAATGCAATGATGAAAACCATCAAAGTCATTACTATTCCAATTAGCCAAAGGCCATTAATCGAATCTCTCATAGCATCTCTCCTAGTCTAAATAAATTATACATTTATTTTAACAAAAAAAAAAGAGCAAAATAATTTTTACTCGTATTTATATTTTCCTTTACTCTTTTTCAAATATTTATATAAGAAATAGAATGCAGTAACTAATGCTCCAATTAATAATATTATTAATAAAACATATTTCCAAGTATTAGAAGTTTTTCTTATTTTAATTTGGTAGTTACATTCATTTCCATCTGCACTTAATACAACTATATCAATAACACTTTTATTTTTCAAATTTTCATTTCCACGTATCTCATAAGTTGCACTTTGCTCTTGAGTAGGAACAACTACCATATCCAAATATTTTACATTTTTTGGTAATGTTAATGTATAATCAAATTTATTTTTAGAAAATTCTATACTATAATCTTCAATAAAAATATTAGCAAGTGTACAATCACTTGTTTCAACACTATAACGTGTAATATTAAAATTAACTTCTCTCGTATCACCATTCTCAGCTGTAACAATAACTTTTACAACTGTATCTTCATTTGGCATATTTGTATTACCAATTACTTGATATGTAGCTCTTTTGCTTTCAAGTTCGACAGTAAATTCTATTTCCGTCATATCATATGGAAGTTTAACAGAATATTCACTTTTATCTTGTTTATATCTAACATCTTGACCATTTATCTTTATACTTTTTATATTATTATTGCTTGATATTTGAGGCAAAGTCGTGGTAGTTGTAGTTGGAGCAGTAAAACCTGTTGTTGTAACACGACGAGAAGTTGTTGTCGTTTTATTCCCACCACTACCATTTGCTCTTGTTGTTGTAGTTGTTTTGCTATTGCTTGGATTTGTTGTTGTTCCACTTCCACCATTTTGATAAACACTTCCATCTTTTTTTCTATTACAATCAACAAACTCTACTCTAGTACAATAAGGATTACTTCCTGTTTTACAAGTTCCACTATATTTACTACATCCATCACTTGTAATTTGACTGTACGGTTCATAATTACCATTTTGACAACGATATGTTGCAATAGATGTCATTGGATCTAGAGTATATTTTGAATCACTTCCACAAGTTGCTCTATAACAATATTTATAATAATAACTTCCTTCATTTGTTCCAATTGTTTTAAACCCATCTGCAAATCTGTAACATTCACCAAAACTAATATTACTAGAACCTGTTGGAGCAGCTAAAACAGTTGATGAAACAAACATAAAAATACCAATAATTAAAATCAAACTTTTTTTCATTTTCACACCACAATTCTATAATAATTATAAGATATTAAATAAAACTTTTCAAGAAATTATTTTCTTCTATTCTCACTTATAAGTTCCATATCAACAGTTAGTTGATTAATTCTCTCAATAATTCTTTTTGCTTTAACCATATCAACACCATTTTTAGTATAAGCAAGATGACTAATAAGTTCTTCTTTATTTAAATTAGATGTAAAAAACGTTGGTAGTTTAGCATCCATTCTATATTGTAAAATAGTTCCCAAAATTTCATCTCTACTCCAAGGACTTACACTTTCAGCACCAATATCATCAATAAGAAGCAAATCAGTTGTTTTAAGTTTATACATTCTATCCTCAAAATCATCATTAAAGGATTCTTTTAAACTTCTTAAAAGTTCTGGATAATAAACTATAATAGATTTAACACCTAGTTTTGATAGTTCATTAAACAAAGCAGCGATTAAATAGCTTTTACCAGATCCAAACGAACCATGAAGATATAATCCCTTGATATTTTTATCCTTTTGATATTCTTTATAAAAATTATTTATCCATTTAATTACATCTTTTCTTTTTTTATCAGTTAAATCAATATCTTTCATTGAAGCATTTTTGATACTTAATGGTTCACTGAAACATTCAGTTTTTAAAAGTTCCATTCTTTCATATTCGCGTTTATATTTACATTCTACATAATCAAAATTAAGACGATTACCAACACTTTTAGGAAAATATACACATCCATTAACCATGTTTTTACATTCTAAAACACCTTTACACTTACTACAATTTTTAAGTTCTTCACTAGTACGTTCAAGTTTAGTTGTATACTTTATAGCTACATCTTCACTTATATCCAATTTTTTTATCATTTTCTTAAAATCTTCGTCTTTACATGCTTCAACATAGCTTTTTAAAAGTTCTCGATCAAGTTTATCTTTATCAACTTTTGTAAGTTCACTTAATTTCTCCATTATTATCACCTAAATTCTTCAAACATACTTTCAAGTTCCGCAAGTTCTTCTTCACTCATTTCCTCGCTTTTATTATCTTTATCCATCCAAGCTGGGACATTAACAACATCTTTCTTAGTAATCTCTTTTACTACTTTAACATTTTTCTTATGTCCTTTTTCAGCAATACTCATCGCATCTTCAACTGTTTTAACATTTCTTCTTGACCAATCTCCTGCTATGGTTTCTAAATATGCCGAATTAATTTTACCATTGTTAACAAGTAAAGCATAATCCACAAGAACATTAATAACCCCTGGAGGTAAATCAAAGTCAACAGCTAAATGTTCAAGCAATTTTAAATCTCGACTAGTTGGTTTAATACCCTTATTTTTACTTTTTAAGAAATCATAAGGTTTAGTATTTTCAAACACATGAATCATTTTACCTCTATTAGAAAGATCTCCACTTGGACTTTTTAAATATTCAGGTTGAGTTCTATAAACAATAGTTGGTAAACTTCCATTATTGTTATACTCATAATTTTTTCTAGTTGCCATTCTAAGCTTATCTCTATTAATTATTCCATATTCATCAATAACTAGTCTAATAATCTCACTCATTTTAATGGAATCAATATTATAAATGAATGCTAATTGGTTTATCAAATCTCTAGTTTTTTTGTTGAATGTCTTACTTGTAACTAATCCTTTTGGTAAAGTTGATTCTAAAAGTTCAAAATCAATAGAAGATTCAATATTAACTCCCAATTTTCTGACACTTCTAATATTTTCTTCATAAACACTTTCATTAACAGATTTAAATGTTTCATTCATACTTGAAGTAATTTCTTCATAATCATTTTTACTAAAATTATGTTTTTTATAATTATTTAAAATAATATTATATTCATTTTCTCCAATATTATTTAAAAGTAAAATACTTAAAACTGGATGATTTAGAAATTCACTCGCACTTAAAGGAGAATATAGTTCATATAAATATTCATTTATATTATCATTTCTTTTAATATAGCTTTTTAATAAACCAACAGCTTCCAAACTTTTTCTTGCATTTTCAATATCAACTAACTTAGTTTTTAAAATAGTCATTAAATGATGATGTGTAAAATCTTTACTCATTATCTCAAGTTTATCCAAATCAGCCCAAAAAGTTAAATAAAGACTTACAGCTATTGGTCCAATAATTGGTTCATATAAAGAAATAATTATTTTTTTATCAACTTCAGTCAAAATAGTTTGATTGATAATTGTATATGTATCAGCTGGTAACAAACTATTTTTCATGAGTCTCACTTCCTTAACTTATATTTTATATTATTTTATTTTTTAAATCAATTGTTAAATACCTCCTACCAATATATATAACGGTAAATATTTGTTTTTCTTCAAAAAAAAGAAAAGAAACTACTTTTTCTTAGTTTCTTTCTTATCATCTTTTTCTTCTGGATAAGTAATTTCTATACCACATTCCATTAACTTTTTCATTAGTTCTTCTTCAACTAAATTTTTATTAGTATTTACTTTATATCCCATAATTTATACCTCTTGAATAACAGCAATAATCATTGGTTTAGTTTCTGTTTCGTTTAAGAAATATTTACTTAGTTCCTCACGAATCTCATTTTTAATTTGATTATAATCAACATATGTTGGTGTTGTATTATTTTCAATTATATTAACAGCAATTCTCTTAATTTCTTCAATCATGTCATAAGAATCTTTTACATAAATAAATCCACGAGTAGTAACTTCAGGACCAACAAGAATTCTCTTTGTTTGTTTATCTAAAGTAGCACTTATAAGCATAATACCATTTTCACCAAGCATTTCTCTATCTTTAATAACAAGTTCACCGACATCATCACTGCTTTTTCCATCGATTAAAACATCATCAACTTTGATAGTTTCAAATTTATCTTGTAAAACTCCATCAACAAATTCAACAACATCACCATTTTGTTTCAATAAAATATTTTCTGGCTTCATACCAAGTTCAGTTGCTAAATTAGCATTATTAACCATTGATCTATATTCACCTTTAACAGGCATATAATACTTAGGACTAACAAGGTTCAACATAATCATCAAATCTTCTTGACTTGCATGATGTAAAATCGTATATGTGTTAGGTATTGTAACAACGTTTGCTCCCATCATTGCAATTTCATCTTGAATACGTACAAAGATCTTTTCAGTTGCATCATATTTAGGTTCTGCAAAAACAACTGTATCCATAGGTTTCAAATTTATAAATTTATCATTTCCATTAACAATTTTATCAACAGTTGCATATGGTCTTTCACGATCATCACAAACAAGTAAAATCGAATTTGCTGATTCAATATCATTTAAATCTCCAAGAATACTAGGTTTAACATTTAAATAACCATTTTTTATTGCCATATTAATAATATTTTGAAGTCTTTTACCCATTACTACAATCTTTTTATGCATATTGTTAGCTGCATCAAATATCTCTTGAATCGTATGTAAATGTACAGGTAATGTGGAAACTATTATTCTTCCTTCAGCATGATTAAAAGTATCTTTAAACCAATTAGTTAATCTATGATGTGGAGAAGTATGTCCTTTCTTTTCTGAAAACACTGATTCAGACATTAAGCATAAAACTCCTTGTTTACCAACATAAGCAATTTTACCTAAATCCATCGAATAAGCACCACTCATAGTTGGATCTATTATAAAGTCACCTGTGTAAACAATTGCTCCATCATGAGTATTTATAACATACATAACAGCATCTGGAACCGAATGGCTTACATTTATTGGAAATACTGAAACGTTTTTAAAGCCAATTTTATGATTAGCAACAACATCAACAATGTTCTTTTCTTTCATACCATTCATTAATAATAACTCTTTTGTATATTTTGTTGCATAAACTTTAATTTTAGGTATATGTTCTACTAAATCAAAAACTCCACCCATATTTTCTTGATGTGCATGTGTTAAGAAAACACCCACAATTCTTTCTTTATTATCTTCTAAATATTTATAGTTAGGTAAAATATAATCTATTCCATACATAGAATCATTGGCATATTTTATACCAGCATCCATTATAAAAATTTTACCATCTATTTCTACTACATAGGTATTTTTACCCATTTCATTTAGGCCACCAAGCCCAAATATCTTTATTTTACTCATTAAAATTCATCTCCTAATTAAATTAAAAAAGTATTTCACATACGAGCATTATATCATAAAAGAGCATAAAAAAAAAGTCTAAAGACCTTTTTCGTGTTTTTCTTCTTGCTCCACATTTTTCTCTTGAAAAAACTCTAAAACCTCATTAAAAGTTTTGAAACCAATATCTGGATTCTTTATAACTCTTCCATCAGCAAATACAACATAATATTTTCTCAATAAATCTTGTGGTGTTAAAAGCTTATCAGTTACTTCATCTATCATGTCAATTGGTAACCTTCCAATAGTTCTTTGATAATAATCATAAGCACTTACTTTCTCACCAAAATATGTAGTCATTCCAAAATCATATGATTGAGAAATTTCTATATCATCAGGAAGTGTTGTTTTCGTTTTATTAATTTGAAAACCAATCATTCCATTTTTTCTTTTAACAACTTTCTTTTTATGAATTTGAAAACTAATCATTCCGTTATTTTCATCTTTTCTCTTAGCAATATCTAAAATTGATTTACCAGTTACGTCAATATCTTCAACAACATCATTTTTATAAACACATCTTGCATATAATTTATTTGCATATGGATCTTCTTCCTCTAATTCTCTTACTTCAGGTATATATCCTTTTGCATATAATTCTTCAGATGAATCTTCATAAAATTCACCTGTAAATAATCTATTATCAAATGAATCTTCTTCTGATTCTTTTGTAGCAGTTTTATATCTATTTTCTCCCATTGTTCCACCTCAAGAGAATTATATCTTATTTTCACTGATTAATCAAATTACTTAAGATAATCATCAGTAACATCCACTTCATCCATAATATCTTCATCAATTTCTTCATAATCATCAAAAGAATCTTCAACACTGACTCTTACAGTTGTATCTCCTATAACTTCAACACCCAATTGTTTTTCAATTGAAAGTTTAATTTTATTATCTAAAACATTTACATCAATAACACTTGGTTGAGATAAAGTTCTTACTATTATTTCTGAATCTTTTGTTAAAGAAGCATTTTCTTTGATATTAACGTTCATTGGATATTCATAACTAAATTTTTTTATCATAACGTTAGTTTTAGTATTATTTAAATAAGAATACCATATATTAACGTCATATGTTCCACTTACAATAATAGAGTTATTAACTACACTTCCTCGAAAATTATGATTGATTACCCAACAACCTAAGACATTATCGATTTTTTCATTAGTTTCAATTACATAATCTTCCTTCTTAGTTTTTTTACCCTTTCCAATTACTGCTTTAGTAACAATCTCTTTATAATAGGCCATATACTTACCTCCTAGTTTAGTCTATGCAACAATATAAAAAAATTGTATAATATTTTTGGTGATAAAATTGAAAGATTGTATATTTTGTAAAATAATGAATAATGAAATTCCTTCATATACTATATATGAAGATGAAATCGTAAAAGTTTTCCTAGATGTTAATCCTGATACAACGGGACATATGTTAATTGCTCCCAAAAAGCATATTGCAGATTTTTTAGAAATAGATGACGCTACATTAACACATATTCATGATATAGCAAAAAAAATGGGAGAACTTGCATATGACAAATTAAATTGTGATGGTTTAAAATTAGTAAACAATCATGGTATTACTCAAATGGTAAAACATTATCATTTACATGTTATTCCAGTTTATAAAGAGGATAACGGAATCAAACCATTGGAAGAAACACACAATTTATTAACAAAATAAAAAAAACTAGCAATTGCTAGTTTTAATTTGGCTTTTTTATGCGATTCGGAATGCTGGAGAAACCCCAAAATAGTTACTCGTTTCCCCAGTCCCAATATAAGTACCTGCAAAAAATCCTAATGCACCATAAAGATGAGATGAACGAAGCCACCATGATCTGCTAACTCCAAGGTATTTTTTCGCTGTTCCCAAATTACTATCTGTTACTACACCTTGATTCTTATAGTAATCCAATTGTTTTGTATCATTATATGCAGTATCACTTTCATTTATTTGATTCATTTTTCCATTTTCGTACACCTCATGTCCACTTAATAAATACAATTTATCTTGTGTTTCAAAGTTTTCAGAATCACTTGGACCATATCCTGATATTACTTTTGTTGTTACTATTACATTTTGTAAATCACCTGGTAATGCATTATATATTGTTTCATTTACATATATACGTATTTCGGAATCTTTCCATCCACCTTCATTTGTTCCATTACTATTAAATTGTTGTTCTGTTATTATATCTGCAAATTCTACTACAAATCCACATGCTGTTTCACTTGTTTCAGTTGTACATGCACTCATATTGGATATTCTTACCATATGTGTTCCTAAATCGCCTAGGTCTACTTCTTTTGTATCTCCTATATTATATTTACTTGTATTTCCACTCTTTACATTTGCTGCTATTATTGACCAACTGTCTTTTCCAAATTGAGTTAAGCCATCTGCAATTGTATCTCTTTCTACTGCATTGAATTCTAACTTACATGTATATTCTTCACTTACTTCTTCTGTTGATGTTTTTTCTAAGCTAACAGTTAATGTTCCGTTTAATGTTTCTTTTGCTTTAACTACTGTTGCATCATTGTCTAACTTATTTTTGATACTTGTATATTTTGCTGTTGTTCCTTCTTTTGGTACACATGTTACACTTACTTCTGCATCATAGTTACTTGAATTGTTTGTTACTTCGTATGTTAGTATTGAAGTTTGATTTAATGTCTTTAGTTCTGATGTTTCAAATGTTATTATTTTCTTTGTATCATCTATTACTGAACTATATACATCCTTCCCATCTATACTTGCAGCTGTGAAGATTACACTGAAATCTTCTTCATTTTCGCTTACTTTTGCATTTCCATTTATTACTAATGTTGTTGATACTGCTGCAAATCCAATAGACATCAGTAATATTGCTACTATAAGCATGCTTTTCCTTTTCATACATTTCCTACCTTTTCTACTATTTTATTTTATAATACCCCCCCCGATTTTTCAAGGACTACTTCCTTGTTTACATCTTTTTTGTCATATTTGCATATTGAAAACATTTTTTAAAAATGTTATATTTTATTTAGTGAGAAGCAAAAGTTTCTTTTGAGGCTGATGCTTACCACTTATAGTGTTGTAGCATCCTTATTCAGTAGAATAAAGATGCTTTTTTTATGGCCATAATAATTTTAAAATTATTACTAGCAATATAAAACCGATTAAGTAAAGTAATCTTATATGATTATCTTTTTTCATTCGTTATACTTCCTCTCGTACTCCTTTAACCAAAACCCTGAATATTTAGCCTCTAGTTGGAAGTGATAAGCATCTTTTTCTGCTTCTCAACTCGACAAATGTCGACAAAATTAGAACCTAAAATACCAAAAAAAGAGTTGTTCACTCTTAATGTTCAAATCTTTTATCAGTAAACGTATGTCCATATAGTAAAGAATACCTCTTTGATGTCCTATAAAAGTTTTGGCTTTCATATGGGTTACAATCTATATAATTTAAAGCTAAGTAATGCATAGTTTTAAATATCCACCAAATATAATATATCTTCTAAAGTATTCTATCGACTTATTGTTTTTATGAAGTTTATAATACAGTTTACCAATATAATATAGTAACTCAGCATATTTAAACTCATGATACGCACTTTTAAATATATTTATTGCTTCTTCATAATTACCTTTCTCTATTTCTTCATTTGCAACACTTTTAATTAAATTCATGTCATTTATATACTGTTCATATGATGAAGAAATGCTAGTTAAATGTTTAATTCTATTTGTAAGTATTCTATTAACACTTATATCTAAATCTCCTACACTTTTAAGTAAATTAGTTGTTTGAAAATAATCCATACTTTCAATATCTTTTAGTAATCCTTCCATAATCTTAATTCCTCTCTATTGCATTTTTTAGTATTCTATCAAAAATAAAATAAAAAAAATGACAAATTATGTCATTTAAGATTAGAAGCTTCTGTTAATATATTTTGTAAAGTTTTAGTTTTTTTACATATAGCTGGTAAATTCTCAATTGGATCATCAAGCATTTTCATTTCTTTTTCAAGCATTTCATTAATCGTATCTTCTATTCTTTCAAAACCTAAAACTATTAATTCAACTAAAATATCTATCGTTGATTGCATATTAATAATATCATCATCCAAATACCAAAGATAGTTTGGAAATCTCACCAATAAATACTCTAAATTATTTTTATCATTAAGCTCTTCTTTTAAAACAAGATTTCTAAGATAAAAATAAGGATCTCCCAAATCAGCTACATTAAAATCGTCGCTGAAATTTCCATCACTTATAGTTTTTAATAATAAAATTTCTAAAAAATTTTTAAATTCTGTTTCTTTTTTGAAATCTATGGTAAAAAAACTAATCATATCTATTTTTCCGTCAAATCCACTTCTTTTAGTTAAAGCAATACCATATTGATTGTTAATAGCGTCAATATCCTCTTTTTTAGAACTTAAAATTCTAACCAAGTAACTATTTCTTATATTTTTTGCTAAATTAATATAATCAGATAACATAGACTTCTTCCTTTTGGGAATTAATATATCACGTATACTTTCAAAAAGCAAAAAAAAATGTCCGAAGACATTTTATTAATATTGTTGTTTTCCACAAGAACTGCAGAATTTACCAGTTACTGGAGTTCCACAATCTGCACAAAATTTTGGAGTATTTGAAGTTTCTTCAACTTTTTCTTCTTTTTCTTCAACTTTTACATTAGACATAACAACTTCAGTTGGATTAACGTTTTGAGTTGGTTGACTTGGTGTAATATTATTAGCACTGTCCATTACATTTGCTCCAACATTTTGACTCATATTCATTCCCATGAATCCCATCATTGCTCCATTTTCATTTTTAGAAGCATTAACCATAGCATCAGCTGTAGCAGCTGCCATCATACCACTTGGATTTGCTGCATACATATCTCCACGACGTTTTTCTCTTGATATTTCTGCATCAACTTCTCTAATAATTGCTTTAGATTCATCACTTGCATTAATATTAAGCGCCATATCTTGAATTTCTAAACCATATTGTTTAACCCAAGATTCATCAAGTAAATCGTTCATTACTTTAACTACTTCATTTTTATACTTTTGAACTGTATTAAATGAAATATTATTAGAAGTCATTAAATCAGCTATACAAGTTGAAACATTACTTGTAAATTCCATCTTTAATTGACCACCAACTACATCATCAACGCTAACTTGATCTTTAGGCATTGATCCTAAAACATTAGTTATTAAAATTGTTGGATCTACTACTTTAAATGAATATTCTCCATAGAAAGTAATTTCTACACTTCCATAAACTGGATCAAAAATTGTTTCTGTATTTGTTGAACCAAATTTATTTCCTGTAATGTTTAAAAGATTTACATAGTAAACTCTTTGATCATGAGCAGGTTGTCCACCAAAAGTAATACGATTTCCGATTCTCTTAATTGAATCTCCTATTCCTTTAAAGAATCCACCTTCAAATACACTTGGTTCACTTGATTGATCCCAAATGAATTCTCCAGCTTCAGCACTAAATTCTTTGATTGCTCCATTGTCAACAATCATCATTGCATATCCTTCAGGTATAACAATTTTACTTCCATTAGTTATAATACCTTCAGTTGGATTTGAGTTTCCGCTTCCGTGATTAACAACTCCTTTTTGTACTAAAACAGTTTTATCACTTGTAGCAGGTGTAATAAACTCCTTAAATTGATCTCCAACAACTTGAGATATTGAACCAGTTGTTGCTTTTAATAATCCCATAAATTCACTTCTTTCTATTTTTTAGAGTACATCTTATTCCCTATAAGCTTATTATATCATAAGATAAGTTTTTAAGAATATTATTTGTCTATTCCTTTACATCTTTAAATTCTTTTACGTATAAATAATTGCTGAAATCCATTCTTTCAATCAAGTTTTTCATTTCTTCAAAACTCATACTTTCAATAAATTCTATTCCTTCGTTGTAATATATATTAAAACTCAATATGTTATCAACAAGGCTTTTTCTAATTGAATTATGATTCTTTTCTCTTTTAATCATATCAATTAATCTTTCTCTCTTCCATAATTCAAATAATTCTTCATCCATATATCTATTATCAAATACATCTTTAATAATATCTCTAACTTTATCATGTTCATTAGTGTTTAATATAACTCTAACATTCAACACTTTATCAGAGATAAAAGAACTTAAATAACCAAATGAAAAATCTGAAAGATGTTCATCTTTAACTTTTTTATAAGCTTTAGAATTATCAGAGAAATTATGTATTAAAAAATATGAAATATAATAATCAAGTTTCAATCGCTCTTCATCTGTAAAACTACTTAAATCTATTTTATATTCTAATGAACAAATTGGATCATACTTATCATCTACAACAACTTCGTTTTGTTCATAATCACAAGTATCATCTTCATCTAAAACTTTATAATCCCTAACAGGTATATTATACCCGTCATATAGACTTTCAACATATTTTATAATATCATCAGTATCGAAGTTTCCACTTATAGAAAGTATTTGATTACTTGGTTGATACATAAGTTCATGAACCCTTTTTAATTCCTCTACACTTATTTTTAAAACTTCATCAGTTTCTCCTAAATTTCCTACAAATTTTGTTTTATTATTAACAAGTAGAGAAACTGTTTCATTATATTTATAATATTTTCTATCTTTGCTTCTAATTATTTCATCTACAACTGGTTTTTTTATTTCTTCCAATTTTTCTTCACTAAAGTCAATAATATTTAAATAATCTAATAACACTTTTAAATGCTTTTTAAAATCCTTTATAGTTTTTATTGGAAAATAAGTAATTCTTGAAGAAGTATATCCGTTATAACTAACATAATTATCATTAAAATAAACGGCAACATTTCCAAAAATACTATTTTCTATTAAAGTATGTTCTAATAAATGTGCAAGACCTGGCTTAATTTCAATAATTTCATCACCAACTTGAACATGATTTACTTTAGTTCCATATTTAACAGTCAATACAGCTGAGGTTTGATTTTTACTCTTATCTTCAACTAAAACCATTGTAAGTCCATTTTCTAGTTTTTTAATCGTTGTTTTTATCATTTCCCACACCTCTAAATATAATCGTACTTGTATGTTTTATATTTTGAATAAATTCAAGCATATCATCAACTGTTGTTTGATCGTATATTTTAACCATTTTCTCTAATTCATATAACTCCAAATCTTCATCGATTTTATTATTTATATCTTTAAATGGATTATCTTGTTCAACTAATAAATCATATTTGATATATTTTTTCGCTTTTCGTAAACACTCAGTTAATACTTTTTTATCTTTTAAACTAGCAAATATTTCATTAACTAATTTAATAGCTTCTTCAATATTCTTATCTTGTATCAATGCATCAACAAATAATATTCCTGATCTTGCTTTAGTATTAACTTCTACATGATAAACTAAATTATGTTCGTTTCTTAAAGTTTTAAATATTAAGTTGTTTTCCTTTGAAGATAAGAAATCTCTAAATTGATGTAGCCTATAATAATTATCTTCTGTAACATCTACTTGATATACCATAACAAGTTCAGTTTGATTAAACTTAGTTTGTATTACAATATTTTTTTCGTCTACCGGAGGTAACAATCTAACATAATTTTTTTCAACTTTTATCTCTTTTTTACTTAATGGATAATACTTCTCAAATAATCTATCTAATGTTTTCTTATCAATATCTCCATAAACATAAATAAACGGTTTATTATTATGAATATATTCTAAATATATTTCATATAATCTTTCATTATTTAAGTTTTCTAAAGCTTGTCTATGATGTTCACTTGATAATCTAGTTATCTCATCTTTATCAACTATATCCCATAATTTTTTATCATTAGAAGAATCAATATTTTCATCATTCATGATATATGATCTAATTAAATAATTCTTTTCATATTCAAATTGATTTTGATCAAATTTTTTATTCTTAATAAATGGTTTCATTAAAGAATCTATTGCAAAAGAAAAAGCTTCTTCAATATTATAATCTTTAATTAAATTTTCTCTTGGTATTTCAAAAAAGTATTTCACAAAACGAGTTGTTCCAAAAGACAATGAACTCAAATTATTATCAACTACTCCATTTTTGATTCTTGCCTTATTATAATCAACATTATTTGGATAATTTTCACTTGTTTGTGTTATTAGATTATTAAGTATTCTAATGTAATATTCTTCACCTTTAACATATTTAATGGGAAAAACAAATGTAAATACAACTGTATCTATTTTGTCTGTTTTTATTAATGTATAATCATTTTTAAAATTCAAAAACTTCATAATTTACCTCACTTGAAATTATTATACATTATTTAATGTATTTTTTCACATTATTTATAGCGTTTTTTTCAATCCTTGATATTTGAGCTTGACTTACTCCTAATTCAGCAGCCAATTCCATTTGAGTTTTTCCAATAATATATCTACTTATAAGAATACTTTTTTCACGTGCCTTAATATATTTTAAAGCACGATTTAAAGATATAATTAAATCTTTATCAATACTTTCATATCTTTCATCTTTTAACTGGTCAAGTAAATAAATTGTATCTCCTCCATCATTATAGATTGGATCATATATACTCATTGGTTCTCTTAGGGAATCATAGGCTTCTTTAAGTTCATATTCTGTTATACCAAGTTCCATTAGAATATCTTCATTTTTGGGTTCTACACCATGAATACTTTGATATAAATCTTTATATTTCATAATTTTATAAGCAAGATCTCTGATACTTCTAGTAACTCTTATAGTATTAGAATCTCTTATATATCTTTTAACTTCACCTAAAATTAAAGGAACTGCATATGTTGAAAAAAGGCAGTTAAATGATGGATCAAAATTTTCAATTGCTTTCATAAGACCAACACATCCAATTTGAAATAAATCATTCATATCATTTTTGCCATTGTTATATTTTTTTATTATCGAAAGAACCAAACGTAGATTACCATTCGCTATTTCCTCTTTAGCATGTGTATCTCCTTCTTTAAACTTCTTAAATAGTGCATCCATTTCTTCTTTACTTAATACTTTTAAATCATTCGTGTTTATTCCATTTATTTCTACCTTGTTTTTTATATTTCTCACCTCACATTTATAATGAGGATAATTTCTTTATTTTATTCAAAATAAAAACTTAACTAATTAAATAGCTAAGTCTTCAATATAAATTTTAGATTATTTTTTTCTTATATTTAAATTTTTATCCACTACTAAAGTTATCTTTTTAGTGTCCAAAACTTCATTTGAACCTTCTTTTTGATATTTAAAAGTTACAACGACACTTCCTTTATCTATTCCAATAAATTCATAATGTTGAACACCTTTACCATTATCTTTTTCTATATATTCTGAATTTCTAACTTCAATAATATTATCTTTAGAAAATGTATATGTCCACATTAAGCTATTAGCATAATCAGCATCTAAATCAAGTTCATAAAAACTTTTATTAATAGTTTTCTTACCAACTTTCAAAAAGAAAAGAAGAGAAACTATCACTAATAAAATAACTATAACAATTGTAAGTATCCTCTTTTTATCCATAACAGTCTCCTATAATAAATTTATCCTTCTTCTGATTTCATCTATACCTAAAATACGCATAATATCATATAAATCAGGAGTACGAGATTTTGTAGTTAAACAAACTCTTATAACTGTTGAAATATCAGCAACATTTCCTTTATACATATCCGGATTCTTTTTATAATCTTTCATATTTGATGTATAACCTAATTCATCAGTTAGTTCTTTAATTTTATTGAACCAAGTATCTTTATCGTCAGTTGCATCATAATATTTATCTATATAAGTATTAACAATATTTTTGATTTCATCTATTTTAGTAACACGTCCCCATTCATAATTTTCTGCTTTAAATAATTCAGGGAACATATAATAAATATTTGGTTTAATATCGCTTAAACATGCATAATCTTTTCTAGGTTTTTCTATTTCTCTTTCTATATTTAAAATACTAATCGTATAATCTTTGTTTTCGTTCAAAAGTTTATTGAATTCAACATCATACTCTTCTGTATATTTTAAAAGACGTTCAAATAAGTCAGTTGCACTCATCTTTGAAATTATATTTTTAGATATATTATCAAGTTTTTCTAAATCATATAAAGCTCCACTTGTTCCAACTTTCTTTGGATCAAAATCAAACTCTAAAAATGATGCATCTGGATGATTATCTCTCCACTCTTCATAATTACTATTTAATATTGTCATTAAAGATTCAATTATAGCTGAAGCTGGATATCCTTTTTCACTATAATAACTCATTAAAGCTTCTGGATCTTTTCTTTTACTTATTTTTCTTTTGATATTTCCATCTTGTTTTAAAAGTAAAGCATTATGGATATAACTTGGTTTTTCAAAGCCAAAAGCATCAAACATTTCAATATGTAATGGTACACTTGGAAGCCATTCTTGTCCTCTTACAACTGTTGTTGTATGCATTAAATGATCATCAACAACATGAGCAAAATGATACGTTGGAAGTAAATCACCTGACTTCATAATTACCATATCATTATTGTTTTCTGGGAATTCAATAATTCCTGTAACTGGATCATTAAATTCGACTTTTCTATTTGGATTTCCTTCACTTCTAAAACGAATAACATAAGATTCACCATTTTTAATTCTTTCAGCTCTTTCTTCATTCGTTAAATCTCTACATTTAGCCCATGCTCCATAATAACCTGGTTGAGCTTTCTTTGCTTCTTGTTTTTTTCTCATTAAATCTAATTCTTCAGCAGAGCAAAAGCAAGGATATGCTCTTCCAATTTCAATTAAATGTTTAATAAATGCATGATATATTTCTTTTCTTTCACTTTGAACATAAGGTCCATAATTACCATGAATTTCACCCTTATATTCATATTCATCAGGATTAAGTCCAATATAATCTAGACATTCCATTATTTTATCAACAGCATCCGTAACTTCTCTTTTAGTATCAGTATCTTCATTTCTTAAATAGAATACTCCACCACTATTTTTAGCTAAAAAATAATCTGTTAAAGCTTGAAACAAATTACCAATATGTACAAATCCAGTTGGACTTGGAGCAAATCTTGTAACTAAAGTTCCTTCTTTTAAGTTTCTTTCAGGATACATTTTGTCATAATCTTCAATAGTTTTATCTATATTTGGAAATATTAAATCTGCAAGTTCTTTATTACTCATAAATTCCACCTCTTCATAAAAAATTATACCGAAATAATGTAAAAAATGCAATTATAAAAGGAGTGATTATTCACTCCAAACACATTTTAACTGATGTATAATGTAGCTAACATATAATCCATTCTTTTAAGGATACCATCACTGATGCTTTCATCTATATTTTTAGTTACCTTTAAATATATTTTATCACCATGTAAATAAGTATAATTTACATTATTAGAAATATTTTCTCGATTGAAGGTTTCTTCATCAATCATTTCAAATTTCAAATAAATATTTTCATCATTTAAATCTTTTAGAAAATAAGTATTATTACTCATTTTTGTCATTTCAAAATTATTAACATCAATATCTATTTTAAAAATATCATAAGCGACATAAGTTTTTAAAGTGATTTCTTCCTCATTACCATCTACAATAATTTTATCCTTTTTTAGATTTTCCTCAATGACTATTTTAGTGGTTGTTGTCCTTGTTTTATTCTCTTTATCTTTAGAACTTTTAACATTAAACATTAAAAGGCCAATACTTAAACACACCACAATAACGACAATCATCAAAACATAACTAATATTTTTTTTCATATAATCCCATCTTATTCTTTATTATATTTATCTTTATAAATATCAATAAAAGTGTCATCATCAAAATAATTAATTCCCATAGATTTCTTTACTCTAGTTAAAACTTTATCAGCATCATTTTTAGCTTTTTCAGTACCTTTTTTCAATATTTCAATTACTTCTTCAATGTGATTTTCAAAATAAGCACGTCTTTCTCTTATAGGAGCAAATTCACGATTTAAAACACTTATTAAGAATTTTTTAATCTTAACATCTCCTAAACCTCCACGTCTATAATGATCTTTCATTTCATCTAAGTTTTTATATTCAGGAGCATATTCTAAGAAATCATCATCTTTAACAAAAGCATCCAAATAAGTAAATACCATATTTCCTTCAACTTTTCCTGGGTCACTTATATTTATATGATTTGGATCAGTATACATCTTCATTACTTTTTCTTTAATAACCTCAGGTGTATCTGAAATATAAATTGCATTACCTAAACTTTTACTCATCTTTGCTTTACCATCTATACCTGGAAGTCTATTACAAGTTTCATTTTCTGGTAAAACAGCACTTGGTTCATACAAAGTTTTTCCATAAATAGAATTAAAACTTCTTACAATTTCTCTAGTTTGTTCAATCATTGGAAGTTGATCATCTCCAACAGGTATAATTGTTGCATCAAATCCAGTTATATCAGCAGCTTGACTTATCGGATATGTTAAGAACCCCGTTGGAATACTTTCAAATTTACGCATTTTGATTTCACTTTTAACAGTCGGATTTCTTTCCAATCTTGTTAAAGTTACTAAATTCATATAGTAAAATGTAAGTTCACATAATGCTGGTATTCCAGATTGAATAAATATTGTTACTTTGTTTGGATCAATTCCACAAGATAAATAATCAATCGCAACTTCGAGAACATTTTCCCTAATTTTAGCTGGATTATCATAGTTATCAGTTAAGGCTTGAGCATCTGCAATCTCAATATAAAACTCATCATAATCGCCTTCATTCATAAGTTCAACTCTTCTTTTCAAAGAGCCAACATAATGACCAATATGAAGTCTACCAGTAGGTCTATCTCCAGTTAATATAATTTTATCCATATTTAACACCTTCAAATCTATAAAAATTGTATCAAATTTCTAACAAAAAGTCTTTATTTAATTAAAATTTTCAAAAAAAAATGAATTAAATTATCTTTAATTCACTTTAATAATTAATTATATTTTTTATATTATAAAACTACATATGGATTTGTACTTGTTCCATCTTCATTAGTAATATTGCTACTATAAGCATATTATTACCTTATATATTGAAAACATTTTTAAAAAATGTTATATTTTATTTAGTGAGAAGCAAAAGTTTCTTTTGAGGCTGATGCTTACCACAATTGTAGCGTGCATCCTTATTCAGTAGAATAAAGATGCTTTTTTTATTGATATAATAATTTTAAAATTACCATCAACAATATAAAAACGATTAAGTAAAGTAATCTTATATGATTATCTTTTTTCATCGTAACCTTACATTCCTTTCACTTCG
>CAKOJJ010000010.1 GCA_934089275.1 uncultured Bacilli bacterium | reverse complement strand
AACCTTACATATTTATTATATAACATTTTTTATAAAATTAAAAGACCATTAACAATATTTATTTTGTCAACAGTCTGTAGAATGGTTTACCATTCTTTTTTATTGTAACAAAACCTTTATACTTCTTTCTTAATTCGCGAACAAAAATACTTTCATGACTATTAACCATAATATAAATTTTTTTCTTAGTTCTTGTAAGAGCAACGTAAAAAAGTCTTCGTTCTTCCGGATATTTAATTCCTTCATTGTTTTTTAAAAAGTAGTCCAATAGAACATGAGTTTTATGCTTAAAAGGAACATTATCTGAATTAACAAGTATTACATTATTTGCTTCAAGCCCCTTAGATTTATGAATCGTATATTTATTATCCCATTTAATATTTTCAATATCTTTATTGCATCTTCCGATAATCATAACATCGCCGGTTACATATTTTAAGATATCATCAAGTTGATAATTATACAAAATAACTATCGGTTTATCTTCATGAATATGCGATATAATATCTTTTCGAAGCTGGTATCTATTTTTCATTACAAAATTACCACTAGCATTAATTAATTCTTGAGAATTACGATAAGTATACTTGAGTTGATGATAACTAACATCATCCAAATAATAATTTATATTAACGAAAATATCTAAAGTACATCCAGAAAAAGCATAAATGCTTTGCCAATCATCACCAACTAAAAATAATTTTATATCATTATATTTCATAATATTTCTAATCAGATTTAGTCTTAAAACACTGGTATCTTGAAACTCATCAATTATAATATATTTGTAATTAACATGGATTTTTTTACATGATGCATTCTTTATCATATCATCAAAATCTATTTTACCACTCGATCTTAACTCTTCAGTATAAATAATATATATTTCGAATATCATTCTTAATATTTCTCGATTTATATAGCCAATATTACCAATTTTTATTTTTCTAATATCTAAATCATTACTTTTAATATATTTAATAAAAGTAATAATAACCTTTTTTAACTCAAAATAATCACGAGTTTTCATAACATTTTCCATATTACTTTCTGTAAAAAATATTCTTTTAAATATTTTATTTCTTACTTTATTATTTTTAATAAATGAAAGCATATATTCATCAATTATATAGCTTAAGTAATTATCACTTACAATACTAACTTTTTCATCCAATAAAGATAAACCTAATTTATGAAAGGTCATTACATCAATTTTATAATTCATTTTTTCCAGTTTAACTTTTAAATTATTAACGGTTTCATTTGTCAAAGATATGCACAAAATATCCTTTTCACATATACTCTTTTCTTCCAGTAAATATTTTACTTTACCTAGAATTGTTTGAGTTTTACCGGAACCAGCACCAGCCGATATAATAACTGTTTTAGCATCATCTTTAATTGCTTCCATTTGAGCCTCATCTAAATTAACACCGAATATTTCCATATAATCTCTCCTAAAAAATATATTAACTAAAAAAAGAAGAATTTCTTCTTCTTAATTAAGTTTTTTAAATATATCTTTGTTTATTGAATATAAATAAATATTTGTTGGTTTATGATAATTATCTTCAATATATTTCTTGTAACCATCAAGTTGAATCTTGTATTCTTCACTTTCTAGATTAGATAATTTATAATCAATTATATCAAAATGATCATCATATTCTAAAAGTAAATCAATAAATCCATGATATGTATTTTCACCATCTGTAAAGCGAATTTCATGTTCTTTATATATTTTAGCATTTTTTATATTTTTTACTTCGTCATGTTTTAAAAAGTTCATAACTTTATTCTTTTCAACATCTCCGATTGGTAAGCTATCTAGATTATCGTTTTTAAAATCATACACTTCAAATACATAATGCATAAAAGTACCAAAATCAAGTTTTTTTCTTAAGTTATCATCAATTATGGTAGTTATTGCTTTAGAAAAATGCTTGTTTTCTAACATTTGATTATCAATGTTTAACTTTTCAGTATGAATTATTACTTCACTTTTAGGAATCATTTCTTTATAATTGCTTAGTTTAATAACATTATAATTCTTATTAACATCTAATGTTTCTACATCGTTTTTTTCTTCTAATCCAGATAATCCAAGAGAATTTAGTATCTCTGCAAAGCTTTTAAATTTTAACAGAGATGATACTTCATTAATATTAGGAACTTCTAACTTGGGAGTGACCATTATAACTTTTTCTTTAGCTCTTGTTAAAGCAACATAATATAATCTTATTTTTTCAGATAAGGTTTCTTTCATTTCATTAACATTTGAAGCCGTAGAAACAAAAGTGGCACCAACACCATTGTTATAAAAAGGCAAAAGTATACCATAGTTATTTGATAAACTAAATAAATCTTTACTTGGAGACTTATAGAAATTAGATGTTAACATAGGAAGATAAACATATGGAAATTCCAATCCTTTAGAAGTATGAATTGTCATAATCTTAACTGAATTATCATCACCAGAACTAATCTTCATTTTTATTTCGCTTTTATCTTCAAGTATTTGATCAAAATAGTCATTTAAAGCATAGATATTCATACCAAATTTGTTTAAATCTGTTGAGTTATTAACAAAATATTCCATCTTTATAAGACGTTCGTTAATATTATCAACTCTTAAAAGTCTTGTATAAAAATCAAAATCAGTTATTATTCTACTAAGAATATCACGGTTGGATAATGCATCTATTTCTTTAGAAATATTTAAACATTTAAAATAAATATCAGTTTCTTCATACTTTTTATTTGTAATGATGTCAAATAATTCATCATCATCTATTTCATTAAGATATGATCTTGCAATACTCGCAAAAGCATGAGTGAATTCAGTATCAAATAAATGTTTTTTAATTTTTATAATCAAAGTAATAATATTCTTAAGTAAATGTATTTCATCTTCATCTTTAATATTGATATCTTTTTTTATTGTAGTAGGAATATTGTTTGCTTCCAATATCTTCTTAAAATCATCAAATGATGTTGATTTATCAATCAAAATGGTAAAATCCTTAAAATCAATATCTCTAGTACACATCTTATCATCTTTATAATAAGTAACTTGTTCTTTATTTCGAATATGTTCTTTTATATCATTAGCAATGATAAATGCTTCCTTTTCAACACGAGAATATTTACCCTTATCATCATAAGTTAAAATGGATGTTGAGAAGTAATCGTTGTTGGATGCTTCATATGCCTTATTTCCATAAACCATCATGTGTTCTCTCTTGTAGTCACATCCACCAATATCATCAGACATTATGTTAGAAAATATATTATTGATAATTGTAACAACACTGTTTCGTGAACGAAAGTTTTCCATTAAATCAATTTTAAAACCATTATTTCCAACCTTATAATTATCATATTTAGTTTTAAATATATATGGATTAGCATTTCTAAAACGATAAATAGATTGCTTAATATCTCCAACCATATAGACATTATTGTTTTGAATATAAGAAATAAATTCTTCTTGAATATCATTTGTGTCTTGATATTCATCAATCATAATTTCTTTAGTTTTATACTTAATTTCATTTCTTACATCTTCATGGTCTCTTACGAGTTCAATCGCTTTTAAAGCTATATCAATAAACTCATAAGCATTTTTTTCTTTCTTATACTCTTGTAGTTTTTCATGTAATGTTTTTAAAATATCAATTACACAAAAAGCATAATCTTTTGTTGATAAGTAATTATTTATCAACATTTTTTTATCACCAAAAGAACAAGCTAGTTTTAATTTCTTTCGAGCATCAGCTATTTTAGGTGAAATTTCTTTAGCTTCATCATCATAAGCACCATTTCGGTTTTGAGCTAGTCTAAATGATAAAGTATCAAGAAGTTCATCATAAGAACTTGCAGCTGCAAATTCAGCAACTGACTTTTCGTTTTTTTCAACTGTTTCTGGTAAAGCACAATCATTAAGCTTATTAATTAGTTCCAGTACATCATCTCTTAAACCGAATATATAGTCCTCGAAAGAAACAAATGCTTGATTTACGAAATCCTCACTATAAAAGGTATCTGTGTAGCTATCTAAAAATCCTTCTAAATCTATTTTATTTTGAATACTTTTATAAACGGATTTAATACTGCTTCTTATTTGGTTATCATTTTTTATTGATAATTCACGAATAAATTTACAAAAATTTTCATCACTTACATACTTGCTTTCAAATATTTCATCAATAATTCTATCGATTTCTAAGTTAACAACATTTGCATCAATAATTGTAAAATGATCACTCATATTTAAAACGTTAGCATATTTTTTTACCATACTTTGAGCAAATGAGTCAAAAGTAGTTATATAAGCTGAATCAACAAACTCTTCCATATGAGCAATATTTTTATTTTTCTTTATAACTTTTCTTATACGATCTTTCATTTCAGCAGCAGCTGCATTAGTAAATGTTAATATAATAAGTTCATCTATATTAACTCCCTCAGTAAGAAGTCTTTCAACTCTAGTTTTTAAAACGGTTGTTTTACCAGAACCAGCTCCAGCGGATACGATGATGTTAGTATTACTTTTATTTACGGCTAAACTTTGTTTCTCTGTTAAATTTGGCATTACTCATCATCTCCTTTAATTTCTTTTATTTCATAATCGCTTGGTACTTTAAAACATATATCTCTATAAGGACAGAAATTACATCCATCAACAAGCTTTTCAATTTTAACTGGTTTAATTTCAAAATTACCATTGCTTACATTATTTATACATTCTTCTATACGATCTTTAACTAAAAGCTTTAATTCTTCTTTTTCTTCGGCAGTTTTAACTCTAGCTCCATATTTTAAATCACATTCATCTTTATCATAAGCAAGTCCTTTAATAACACTTGATTTTTCATACGTATCATCCATATCTTTAATATTTTCAAGTGGACCAAAGGTGATTCCATCAAGACGCAAGCTTTGTTCTTTTGGCTCTGAATTACCAAGAGAAAACACTTTCTTTTGACTTAAAAGGTGTTGTAAATAAATTCCTTGAACAGACGTATCAGCTTCAAGTTCATTCAATAAATATAAATAAATTGGTAATTGTAGATTAAGACCAAATTCAAATAATTTGCTATTTATTTTATCTCCACCAGTTTTATAATCAATTATAAAAGCTTTCTTATCCATATAAATAATTTTATCTACAAAACCTTTAATAGTTGTATTAAAAGGATGTTTTACTTCTAAAACCTTACTTGCTTCAAATTCTTGTCTAGTTATATTAAAATGTTCATATTGTTTTTTTATAACATCATAAATAAACAATATTTCTTCCTTTAAAGTACTAATGAAAAATTTATCTTTATTGTTAAGTGGCATATCAACATTTTTTACATATTCATCATATACAATACTTGGATCAACATCGTCTCTTAAAGAAACCTCTAAGGTATGATGAAAAGCATTTCCAATTAAAGTATCTAAAGTATCATTATATTCATCAATTTTAAGAATACTCTTTAAATAAAATTTGAAAGGACATTCATAATATTTTTCAATATTAGAATATGAAAAATTAAGTTTACCATCAATAACATTTATTAATTTATCTTTGCTTACAGTTTTATATTTATGATTATATTCATTGTAAGGAATGTTATAGTTATTGCTTAAAACAATCGTATTATCATCCATTTCATTAAACTTTATTAACTTATCAAGTTTATTAGCAAGAATAATTTTATTGTTTAAGTCTGAATATGCAGATATAGTTTGGATTCCCTTAATAACTGAAATATTTTCACTTTCAATTAGAGGAGATGGAAGTATCTCTCCAGAAACTGTATTCTTTTTATATGTAATAGTTAAATTTTTTATATTAGATATACTATTCAATAAAGAAACTTTTATATCACGATTGTATTCATAACTTTTACTTAAAAAAGCTGGCTTTATATCATCATTTAAATAATCAATATCTTTCTTTATTTTAGGAATACTTCCTTGATTAAAGTTTATTAAAAATACGTATTCATCATCCTCAAAAATATTATTAAGAAGTTCTGTGGTAGTAATTTCTTTTTTATAATGATTAACTCCTAAACGAGCTCTTTTGGTTTCTTCGATAAATAAATCTAATATATCTTCATCTTTAACCCAATAATAAGTATCAAGAATACTTTTTATTTTTAAATAAACTTTATTGTTAAATTCATTATTCTCAACATCAAATTTAATTTTTATTTTAGCAAGCAAAGAATAGAAATTATTACTAAAATTATTTATTGCATATTCTCCAATAGCCGTATCATAAACACAGGTTTCACTTTTTAAATAATAAGGTATTCCTAAAGAACCAAATATTCTTTTCATAGTAAAAAAGTATGTGTCATCGACATTTGAAATGTATATTTTATCTAAGCTAACACCAGAAGAAATAAGGTCAGCAATTCTTTCTCCAACGTATGATACTTCTTCTTGTACATTGTCAAACTCTATTGCTTCATGCGTAATATTTTTACAAGAATGCTCCAAAATAGTAACATCACTAAGCATACTCAACATATGTCTATTAAAAGAATCAATATAATCAAAGCCATATACATATATTTTTTTTCTTTCCAACAAAGATTTAAATAAAGGATCTTTAATAAGCAAGTTCAATTCGTTTAAAAAATCTCTGATTTCACATAAAAACTTGTATTTAGGATTATCATAAGTTTTATCCTCTAAGTAATAAAGATTCATAATATACTTTCTTGCAAGATCATAATCAAGGTTAAATTTTCTCATTACACGAAATATAGCTTCATTTGAATAATCAAAAAACAAGCCTTTTTTTAATTCAGAAAAACTCATAATTTTTATTGATTTTAATATTTTATGTTCATTGATATAATCTAAAACTTTAAATTTTATATTGTTATCTATTATAAGAATAGAATTATCTTCAATTGAGTTTAAAAAGTCCATAGTATCACCTAATAATAATTATAACATAAAGGCAAAATAAAAAGTGATACAAATGTACCACTTATTCACTATATTTGCTTGTTAAACCAAAGTACGCTTCCATAGAAATCCAATCACCATTATTATATAATTTATATGAAAGATCAGTTCCTACATATCTTAGATGCCATGACTCATATTTATACCCGGTTTCATTATTTTTATTTTTTGGATAACGTATAATAAATCCATATTTATAAGCATTTTCATTAACCCAACGACCTTCAGCTGTATTAGCAAAGGCATCACTTATGGAATTTAAGTCGAAACATAGTCCTGTTTGATGCTCCGAACTTCCTGGTCTTGCTGAATAAGTATCAGCTTTTTCTTTTCCATCACGAGCAACATATCTATTATATATTGTATTTTGAGTTTGATAAGGTCTATAACCAGAAGTAATTCTTATATTTAAACCCAAACTTGCAGCATCAGCTTGCATAACTTTCCATGCTTTATAAACTGTATTATTTATACAATCATTACATGTATTTGTTTTTCCTTCGCTTGGTTTATAAGTATCTTTTGGAACAAAGTCTGATGATACGGTATACGTCTTATTAACGATCATATACCCATCAACATAAGTAACTCCGTCAATTGTATAAATTGTATAGCCTTTGCTAGAAACTCCAACATCTTTTCTTTCGCCATCAATTTCTTTTACCATACCATAAGTAACATTATCACCAGTTGTTTTTTTAGTTGTAGTTGTTTTACTTGTAGTTGAAGTAGTAATTGTTGATGTTACCCTATCAACAGTGGTAGTAGTAGTTGTACTTGAAGTTTTTTCGTTTTCATTTTTCACATTATCTTCCTTACACATATTGTTTATAATACAATTTATGCATTCATCTTTAAAAAAATTTTTAACAATAATTTTAGGAACAAATAATACTAAAAAGATTATAACCATTTTTATAAAACAGGCAACATAATTTTTATCTTTCTTACGTTTATTTCTATAACATAAATAATATATTATTGGAATTGCAAAACATAATACTAAATATGTTATAGTTGTAAATTCAGAAATTACTGAACTCTTACACATATTAACCTCTAATATTTTCTAATTGAATTAACAATAATAACGACAATACCAAAAGCTTCTATAACAAGTGAAAGTATAACTAAAATATTTGTTACTAATGAACTTAAAGTAAGGGCTTTAGAAAAATATGTTGTAATTACAAGAAGGAAAAGCCCCATAACAACAATTAATATACCTAAATCAATACTTTTATCTTTTTCTTTAGAAATATTGCTTTTAGAAATAACTGGTTTAATTTCTTCTTGTTTATCTTTCTTTTCTTCAACAATTTCTGGAGTTTCGATAACTTCTTCTTCAATTGGAATTTCATTAGTTTTTGTTTCTTCAACAATTGGTTCTTCAACAACAACTGATTCAATAATTTTAATTTCTTCTGCTTTATTTTCTACATTAGTTGGTTCTGTTTTTTTAACAGTAGACTTTTTTGCAGTAGTAGTTTTTTTAGCTCCAGTAGTTTTAGTACTAGTAGTTTTTCTTGTTGAGCTAGCCTTAGTTCCAGTAGTTTTAGAACTTACTTTACTAGTCGTGCTTTTTTTTGCAGTAGTAGTTTTTTTAGAAGCAGTAGCAGTTTTTTTAGTTCCAGTAGACTTTTTAGCTGCACTTGCTTTTGTAGTTGTAGTTTTCTTTTCTTCTTTTTCCATAAATCCACCTCTTATAAATTATTATACACCAATTATAACATAAAATAATAAATATATTACTACATAATTTACTTTATCAAAATATTTTTATATAATTTTATTGGTGAATAAAAATGAAAAAAACTTTGTTAACAATTATTACATTTTTAGTATGTGCATCATTTGTAAAAGCTGAAGGAACTCGTGAGTCTGTTTCTCTAGTTTCTTGTGATTCTGCTGTATCGATGTGGGTTAATACAAATACAGGCATAAAAAGAATAAGACTTTTAATGATGGATACCTCAGATGGAATTTTAAATAAGGAAATTAATGATTATGCATGTTCGTTAGTTAAAAATGCTAAAAACTTAGAAATTGAAAAAGATGATTTGAGTGATGAAAAAAATAAATATAACGAGTACTTAGTATATCTATATATAGATGGAACCTTACTTCAAGAATCTTTAGTATCAAAAGGATATGCTCAAGTTAATTATGTTTATAATGATTATAAATGGTCAACGAAATTATGTGAATTACAAGCGGAAGCAATCCATAAAAATTTAGGTATATGGACTTATTCAGATATCAAAGAAGAATATTGTCAAAGCGGAATAGAGATTAAAAACGAAACAAAACAAGAAGAGAAAACAGAAAAAAAAACATACGATTATGAGTACTTAAAGAAAATGGTATTAATAAACTCCATAATAATTGTATTTTTAATATTAGTGATGAAGAGGAAAAAAGATGAAAAGTAGAAAAATGGATATTATATATGAGGATAAGGATCTACTTGTTGTAAATAAACCTGCAGGTCTTTTGTGTGTGAGTACAGATAAAGAAAAAGTTCGTACACTTTATCATGAAGCATACGAATATGTACATAAAAAAAACAAAAATAATCGTATATTTATTGTTCACAGACTTGATCGTGATACCTCGGGCATAGTTTTATTTGCAAAATCTGAAAAACTAAAAAAATATTTTCAAGATAATTGGAACAATATAGCTAAGACTCGCGAGTATTACGCGGTTGTAGAAGGTTGTGTAAAAGATGACTCAGGACATATTCAAGAGTATTTAACTGAAGATAAAACACTTCACACTTATGCAACTGATAAACTACACGGATCTCTTGCAATAACAGATTATAAAGTATTAAAGAAAAGTAAAAATTATTCGATTTTAGAAATAAACATTAAGACTGGAAGAAAAAATCAAATAAGAGTAGCTATGTCTAATTTAGGACATCCAATAATAGGTGATAAAAAATATGGATCAACCAAAAATCCTATACGTCATATGTGTTTGCATCATAAAACTCTTAAAGTTATTTTACCAAACGGTAAAGAACAAACCTTTGAAGCCAAAATTCCTTCATACTTTTCTATATTCAAATAAAAAGGGTTGCTTTTTAAAGCAATCCTTTTACATCGTCTTCAACGTATTCAAGAATATCAGCAGGTTGACATTTTAAAGTTTTACAAATAGCTTCTAAAGTTGAAAATCTTATAGCTTTAGCCTTACCAGTTTTCAAATTTGATAGATTAGCAACTGTTATTCCAACATCTTCAGCTAATTTATTCAAACTCATCTTTTTTTCGAACATTACTTTATCCAAATTAACTTTAATTGCCATAAAACACTCCCCTAACCTAAGAACATAATATCACAAAATTTACTGAATATCAATAATTATTTGTTGTAATTCTCATAATAATCACGCTCAGACAAAATATCTAAAAGATTTTCCAAAACGTCATCATCATTTTCTTCAATTTCTTCCATAAGTTCATGAATAAGATCTTTTAAATTATTAAATTTCATATAATCTATATTATAACTTCTTAATATCTCCATTTGTTCTTCAGATAAATATAAATTCCCATTAACTTTTTTCATCATTGTATAATCAGGATTTATTTCAACATCAATATCTTCAAGCATAAAACCCTCACTTTAAAATAGAAGTAAAGTCAAAGTTATTTAAAAAATAATATCCAGCTAAAGTAATGATTGCAAAAATAAGAACAAAAAATACTACTGGAACAAAATCTTTAATAGATACTTTTTTACCAATTCTTTCAGGTTTTATTATAGCTTCTTTTTTCTTAGAAACCGTTTCTTCTGGAACAATAAATTCTTCATCTAAATCAAAATAAGTTTCCCCGTGAACCTCTTTTAAGACACTTTCAACAACTTGATCAAAATCTTCAGTAAGTTCATTATTTTCATCAAAAATCTTAATAGTATCTGTATTCATAACTTCACCTTTATTTTCTATATTTTCTACTATAATTGATAATATCACAAAAAAGGCCATAAAACAACATTATTTATGCTACCAAATAGCCAAAAGAACCTTTACATAAACATATAAAATATGCTAAAATTAGAGAGAATAAGGAGGTCATGATGAATAACGTTGTTAATGGAAAAATCAAAAAAAGTGTTGATAATTTTGTTAAAGAACTTCAAAACAAGATAAATGATTTATCTAAAATGAGAGAACAAAACAAAAAATTAACTTCAGATTATGAAACTATATGTGAAATAATTAATCGATACATTATTGTTGGATCTCCTTTAGGTCTTAGAAAAGGAGATATAATCTTTGAAGATATTCTAAAATTCAATCCTCGTGATTTACAAGAAATTTTAAACTTAATTGGCTGTAATGACACAAGTATAATTGAAAGTTATGATGAAAAAAGAAATGAATATCAAAACACAAGAAATTCAGCAAAGAAAGAAGAATTAGCAAATTATTTTAACAATATTCTTGCAATGATTGATCATTACATTGAAGAATATAATGTTAGATACGCTAATCAAGTAAATTTTGAAACATCAAAAGTTGATAAATACAAAAGATATATAGAAATGTTTACTTCAAAAGAATTTTCTTATTCATTTGGAGAAAACGAATTAAAAGAATTAAAACTCCTTATGAGTGAGTGTTCATTAGATACATATACTAAAGCACAAATACTAGAATATGTTAACATTAAAGCAATCGACTATGCCTTAAAAGGAAATAAAAAAATTAGTGATTTTGACTTAAAAAGTCATGTATATTATTTAGTTGATAACTATTTAAAAGATGAAAGATATGTAGACATTGTTAGAAAAGAAATGCCTCCAATTGATTATAAAACCTTAGTTTTTATTAAAGAAGATGGAGAAAGAATTGCTAAAAAACATGGCCTTGATCCATCAAAGACAATAAATACTTTAGTTGCATTAGCAATAAATAGTTTATACATAAAATATGAATATTGTATAGAAAACAGTGATAAGGATGAATTAAGCATTGAAACAACTCCATTAAAAGAAGCAATAAAAATGCTAGAAGGTTTCTTTGTCAATGCAGAACAAGAAACTATCAATATGGCAACTTCTTTAGTAGTTGAATACGAAGCGGATTTAGAAGAACACAAGGATGATGCTGATACTTTTTTAGACAAAACTATGGAAGAAATAATGGCATTAGATGTTCCTAAAGAAAAAGCGGTAGTTTTAAAAACTTTACCTATAATAAAAGGTATAAAGGAATCAATTGATATTCTTGCAACTTTAGAATACGAAGAAGAAATAAAGGAAAGAATTACATATTTAGTTGAGTTAATGAATATGTACTATGAAACAAAGATGTTGGCAGAACAAAGAGTAAATATAATGATGAATAAATAGGTGATGAGTGTGAATACTAGCAATGAATTATTATTATCTATAATCAATTCAAGGCTAAAAGAATTAACCGATAAAGATAACATCAAAGTATATTATGACGATATTGATTTAGTCAGGTTAATAAAAGGCATTGAAGAAAATAATGATAATATGAAATATTTAACTGATTCTTTAATAGAAGAAATAATATCCACTTCTAAAGTAAGAAATAAAGAAAAATTTATCAGTCAGATAAAAAGCATAAGGGATGTATTTATAGGAAAACAAAAATATAAATTAAAAGTTGAATTTAATCCTAAATACATTAAAGACATAAACACTTTTCTAGCGATGTTAAGAGATTATGTTGAAGCATCAGAAAGTGGATTAATAGATAATGAGAAATATATAAATGAATTAAAAGAGTTAAAAGAAAAAATGTTCAGTAATGAGTTAATAATCAATTTCTCATTTATTGAAAAAGTATTAAATGATTACAATTCCATAGAATTTGAATCAAATCTTTATAAAGTAATGGAATACATTTCATTACACAATTTAAATATCTTGAAGACTCCTGATAGTATTTTACCAGTAGTTGAAACTAAGTCGATTAAAACCATTGATGAAGATGAAAATATTAAAGCTGTTCTTGATAAATTAGAAATAGATTATAAAAATCTATCTAGTGAATTAATAGGTGGTTTAGTAACAGTTAATCATGAAACTTTTATGGATAACTTCGGCTTAATAAGTAAAAATAAAGCTGAAAATTATGGTATTCTTCACTTATTTAGTAAAGAAAATTATAAAGCAAAATTGATTGTTCTTCTTTATTCTGATGTTGAAACTATTAAAGAAGTGGTTGATTTAACAAAAGATGTTAAGGGAAAAATAAATATACCTTTATTAAAATCTATATGTAATAATGTTGCAACATGCTTTATAAAAAATGAAAACCCAAAATATAAACCAATGTTTGAAAATTTCAAAAAAAATATGGAACAATTAAAAGCGCTTGAAGTTAATTATCCATTATTAATAAAAAATTCTCCATTGTTTATGGTTGCTAGTGCAAGCGATATTAACTTTGCATTAAATCATTTAGCAATGATCGGTTTTGATAAAAAACAAGTTGTTAATAAATGTTATAAAACTCTTTCAATTAATCCAAGTCTTATAGTTAAAAACTCTAATATTTTAAAAAATAAACTAACTGATTTAGATTTGTTTATTAAAGAAAGCAAAAACTATGTATTACTTAAAATTGAAAATTTAGAAGAAAAGATTAATTATTTAGAAAGTCAAAACAAAGAAACATCAACTCACAAAAATCTGACTAAAAATATTGAGGAATGCGTTGTAGACGCTTTAAGAAATGGTGATTAATATGATAAGTTATATTAAGAATTATGGAATAAGCAATATTCAATACGAGTATATTTTAAGAGACTTAAAGAAAGAATATCTTGATATATTGGATATTGAAGAAGAAAACATAAAAGAAGTTTTAGCATATTATAATGAATTGGGAATAAAAGAAAGTATATATAATATAATAATGAAAAGATTTGATTTGATTATAAATACTAAAGCTGAGTTAGAAACTAAACTCGCTACAATAGACATAAAATTACTAAGAAAAATAGTAAAAAACAATATAGATTCATTAGTAATGTTTGGTATATAGGACAAGTTATCTTGTCCTTTTCCATTTTAATATTGAATTAAGTAGGTTAAACGTGCTAAAATAAATATGCATTTGTAATTGGTCTGTTGGTGAAGTGGTTTAACACATAACCCTCTCAAGGTTACATACATGGGTCCGAATCCCATACAGATCACCATTTTTAAATATGAACTCCGTTGGAGTTTTTTTTATGTAACAATAAATTTTCTTTTAAGAAACAACGTTTTAGTGTATAATTTAATTAAGGGTGTGATCAAATGGATTACTTTATTAATGGATATAATGTATTTTTAATTGTGTTAATAACTTTTTTAACATCAGCTTTATTAACTCCTATAGTAAAAAAGATTGCTTTCCACGTAGGAGCAGTTGATAAACCTGACCATAAAAGAAAAATACATGATCATATAATGCCTTCAATGGGTGGTCTTGCAATCTTCTTTGCTTTTCTAATTGGGTATATGCTTTTTGCACCAAAAACAACTCAAATGTTATCTGTATTAATTGGAGGCTTTGTAATTGTTATAACAGGGATGTTAGATGATATAAATCCACTTCCTGCTAAAGTTAAATTTTTAATGCAAATAATGGCAGCATGCATCACAGTATTTTACGGAAATATAACTTTTGCTGATATGACTATTTTTGGACTAACTTTTAAATTTGGGATTTTTGCTTATCCACTTGCAGTTTTATTTATGGTTTCTATCATGAATGCAATAAATTTAAGTGATGGACTTGATGGATTAGCTGCTGGAACATCAACAATTTATTTTGCAACTATATGTATTATCGGTTACATCATGAATCGTTTAGGTGGATTAGATGTAATAATGTGTTTAATTATGCTTGGAGCTTGCCTAGGTTTTCTTGTACATAACTTTCCGCCAGCAAAAATATTTATGGGAGACACTGGAAGTTTATTCTTAGGATTTATCATTTCTGTAATCGCTTTATTAGGATTCAAAACAGCTACAATAACATCTTTAATAATCCCATTATTAACTTTATTTGTTCCAATAATTGATACATTACTTGCGATGTGTAGAAGAATACTTAAAGGAGAAAGAATTGATCACGCTGACAAAGAACATTTACATCACCAATTATTAAAAACAACAAAATCAACTAGAAAAACTGTTATTATTATGTATCTAATAAATATATTATTTGCATCCGTATCTATTTTCTATTCTTTAGGAGATAAAAAAATCAGTATGGTTTTATATGTTATTTTATTAATATTTTTCATATTCTTAATATGGAAAACTGATATTTTATTTGATCATGAAAAAAAGGAAGAAAAACATGAAAATTAATTTATATGATTTTGATAACACAATATATGAAGGAGATTCATCAACTGACTTTTTCTTTTATTGTTTAAAAAAACATCCTAGAATTGTTAAAATAATACCTAAAATTATTTTTTCGGCAATAAAATATAAACTAAGATTAATAACCAAAACGGAAATGAAACAAGTTATCTTTTCCTTTTTAAAATATGTAGATGATATTGATAGTTGTATAGAAGAATTTTGGAACATTCATAGAATATATATAAAAGACTTTTATTTAAGAAAAAAACACAATAATGACATCATTATTTCTGCTTCTCCAGAGTTTTTACTTAAACCCATATGTGATGAATTAAAAGTAATGGATTTAATTGGTAGCAAAGTTAACAAAAAAACAGGAAAGTTTACAGGATTAAATTGTCATGGAGAAGAAAAAGTAAAAAGGTTAAACAAAAAATATAATGATTATAAAGTAATGGAATCATACTCTGATTCAAAATCAGATATACCAATTTTAAAATTAGCAAGTAAAAGTTTTATTGTTAAACACGATAAACTTATTGAAAAAGAGTATTAATAGACTTAAGTCTATTTTTTTTATGCCAAATTCTATTGTATACCTATCAATTATTTCGTATTTTTGATAAAATTATAATGGTGGTATAAGTGAAAGTAGCAGTTGGCGTAAGTAAAAATCATGTTCATTTAACTGAAAGAACATGGAAAATTTTATTTGGTGAGAAGCCAATGGTGAAAAGAAACGATTTAAGTCAACCAGGACAATTTGCAACGATAGAAACCGTAGACTTAAGATATAATAACAAGATGATTGAACATGTACGAGTTGTAGGCCCTTTCAGAGATTATGATCAAGTAGAACTTTGTGCAAGTGATGCCAACTATTTAGGTTTAAATCCTCCAAGAAGGCAAAGTGGAGAAATTGAAAATACTCCAGGAATAGAAATTATATCAAAAGACAATATCGCTAAAATAGATCAAGGAGTTATACTTGCGGGAGCACACGTTCATATGAGTAAACAAATGTGTGAAATTCTTGGTTTAGAAAACAAACAAGAAGTTTACATTTACAATGATAATCAATTGATAATGGATGCTAAAATCAAAGTGTCTGAGCATGGAGTTTTAGAACTTCATATTGACACTGATGAAAGTAAACTTTATAATCTTAAAACAGGAAGCAAAGTTGATATAAGCGTATGTGGAAAATAGGGAATGTAGAAATTAAAAATCAGGTTGTATTAGCTCCGATGGCGGGAATATCTAATACATCATATAGAACAATTATAAAAGAAATGGGAGCTGGACTTATCTATGCAGAGATGGTAAGCGATAAAGCCATAATGTTTGATAATGATCGAACTATTGAACTTTTAAAAATGAGAGAAAGTGAAAGGCCGATTGCTCAACAAATATTTGGAAGTGATGAAGAATCTTTTGTAATTGCAGCAAAAAAAATTGTAGACTTAATGCATCCAGACATTTTAGATATTAATATGGGATGCCCTGTTCCAAAAATCGCGCTTAAGTCGCAAGCTGGAGCTTCTTTATTAAAAAATCCTGATAAGATTGAAAAGATTGTAAAATCTGTTGTAGATGCCGTTGATATTCCAGTAACAGTTAAAATACGAAGTGGATGGGATAGTAATAGCATAAATTGCGTTGAAGTTGCTAAAAGAATAGAAAAAGCTGGAGCAAGCGCTATAACACTTCATGCAAGAACTCGTGCCCAAGGTTACAGTGGAGTTGCCGATTGGAGTTTAATAAAAAAGGTAAAAGAAGCAGTAAATATTCCAGTAATAGGTAATGGAGATATAAAAACATGTTTTGATGCAAAAAGAATGTTAGAAGAAACTGGTTGCGACGCAGTTATGATCGGTAGAGGAGTTTTAGGAAATCCTTGGTTAATAAAAGAATGTGTTGATTACTTAGAAGATGGAACTTTACCTAAAGAGGTTTCAGCTAAAGAAAAAATGCAAATGCTAAAAAGACATTTTGAATTATTGAGTAAAGATAAAGGTGAAAAATTAGCGCTTTTAGAAATACGTACACATGCTTTATGGTATATAAAAGGTTTACCAGGAAGTGCTTCAATAAAAAATCAAATATGTCAAACGAAAGATTCTAATGAATTATTTAAAATATTAAATAATTACATAAATGAATTATAATAGAAGTGGTGAATATGAGAGATATAAACAAAGGCAATTATTTAAAAGAATTGCGAATAAAAAATAATTTAACACAAAAAGATTTAGGAGACTTAGTTCATTATTCAGATAAAAATATTTCAAAATGGGAACAAGGTAAATCGTTTCCGCAAGATGATAAAACATTAAATGATTTAGCAACTGCATTAGGCGTAACAAAGAAAGATTTACAAAGTTGTGGTAAGAAGCCAATATTTGAATCTAAATATTTCAAATTTGGTATTTTAGGAGCAATAATTACAACTATTATTATTGTAATTATTACTTTATTAACAAAGACTAAAGTTTATATAATAAGAGCAGATAGCAAAGATATTTATATTGAAAATGGAAATTATATTGTCAGTCATAATTATGTTAATTTTTCTATCAATTATATTGACACTAATGATTCAAACGAAATTGAATCAATTGAACTTTATAAATATGTAAACAATAAACCAGTACTACTTCATAGAACTAATTCTTTTCCAATAGACATTTATAAAAGAAGATCAGAAAAAGGTTCTTTTAAAGATTTAGATAGACATACAACAGTATTAAAAATCAAGTATAAAAATAATTCTGAAACAGATATCAAACTTGAATTTAAAGACGCAAAATCAGATTTTGCTAATGAAGAAAAGAAAGAAGAAAAAAGCACAAAATTGTATTCTGAACCAACAAGTGTAGAAGAATATTTATCTCAAATAGGTTTTACTGCAAATTCAAATTCATATGCAAAGAAGATAAATGATAATGTAACAATTTCATTTAATAATTCCAATATTTGGAGTTTAGAAATTATTACAGATAGTAAGCGAAAACAATATAGATTATTTTTAAATTTAGAAGACCTTTTATTAACCGAGTATTCTTCATCTGAAGAAGAATTAAAGACTAAAAAGATAAGTGTTTCAAAGTATAAATCGGTAGATTGCTATACTACCAAATGTAGTATAGAAGATGACTATATAAGCTACTTGATTTTTCTAAAAAATAAGATAAATTCATTCCAAAAAAAGGTTAAGTAGAATTTTGTAGAACTAGAGTAGAGTTAAAACATCCAATTCCTTTGATATGATGTTGTCAGAAAGGAGTAGGATGTTTTTTTGAAAAAGGGATTGTTAATTATTATAGCTGGTCTAATTTCACTTACTTCAATTAATATGGTAAGTGCTGCTAGTCAAAGTGATACTATAACAAATAAAAGTGGTGTTGTAATTCCGGTAGATAAATATAACGAACTTGCAAGTATTTATTCATCAAATTTTATGAATTATATGACTCAAGATCAATATGATATCATCAAGGATAAAGATTTATCTAAAGTGGAAATAGTTGAAACAACTGATGCCGATATTCAAAATAATGGAATATCAACGCAAGCAACAGAATATACAACTGAATCGAAAAGTTTAAGAATTATCAACAATTCAGGATACATTACAATGAGCCTCACATGGTTGAAAGTTCCAACTATTAAAAAATATGACGTAATGGCATTTAGAAAAAATTCTAGCGTTAACATTACAACTAATTATTCGTTTAGACAATATTATGTGTATAACGATAGTTTTAATGTATCAACAGCAAAATATGGTCTAAATTTTGACAATGGTGTTGGAGCTACTTTTAAAGTTATGAATGGAACAGATCATCAAATGGAATTATCAACTAATGTATCAGGATCTGGAAGAATTTATGGTTCTTATCAACATGCTAGTCATAGTTCAGCCACATTAGAGAACGCGATGGATTACACTCTATCAGGATCTGGTTATGGTGGAGTAATCTTATTCAACCCAAAAATCGAAGGTAAATTCGACGCTATGGGTGGAGTATATTTAACTATTTAAAACTGGAATATGAAAACCATAAAAGAATAAAAACTAACATTTAATTACTTACAAGATTGGACGATGAAATATGAGACTTCGCGACATTGAAATCAGTTTAAAAGCACACTTTAGAAAAGATAATCATGTTGCTATAACAATTTACACATATGTATTTATACTAGTATCATTATTTTTCAATGTGGCATTAAACCACATGATTGATTATTATAACGCTCATAAAGATCAAGTTTATGTTTACGATTCAAAAGGTAAATATAATTTTGATAATATAAAAGGTATAAAAAAAGCCGTGGATAAAAATGAATATAAAATAAAATTGCACACACCAAGCTTTAGTTCAAAATATGATGGCTTTATTTATCTAATGAGTCAAGATAATTACAAAATAAGTCACGGTAGAGATATAATTAATGATGATGAAATTGTATGTCCTGATATTTTTGCACCTGATAGTCAAGTAAGTATACTAAATATCCATTTTAAAAAGAATCTATTGTATCATGATTTTTATCATCAAAATTTTAATATTGATAAAGATTTAACTGTATATATAGTTGGAACATATGATTCGTTTGATAAATTAAATGATCCTAACGTATGTTATGCATCAGATAAATTATTAAGCAGTATGGTTCAAAAGAAATATACATATAATAAAGGATACTATCTAATTTTAAATTCTAAAAAAGAAAGAAAGCATGTAATAAAAGAGTTAAAAAAACGAGGTTATGACGTAAATCTATACTTTGATAAAAACGTTAATTATGAAATATTGGGCACCATTATAATATTCATAATTTGGCTAGATTCTTTAATCGTTTTACTTGTTGCTCTTTTAAAATCTTTAAAAGAATATCGTAGATACATTAAAGAAGATAATTTTATTGATGAAAACTATTTAGGTATAGAGTTATTTAATCATCAACTAAGTCAATTAATGCTCTATTTAATAATGCTTTCGATAGCTTGTTTAGGATTTGACTACATAGAATACATATATGTTAACTGGATATTTTTGGATTTAGAATATTTAAATATTGAAGTACCATTTAATTGGTTAGGATATATCTCTGCATTTCTCGTCGTCACTATATATCCGATAATATCAATGAATGTTTTCAATATTGTATATTATCTCAAATGTAAAATTAGAAGAACTAAAAGAAAATAGTTCTTCTTTTTTATACTTGAAATATACGAACATATGTATTATAATTTAAAATGTATACAAATTCTAAATTTGTGGTAAAATAGTAAAGAAATTTAGGTGATATTATGGATAAAATTATAATTAAAGGAGCAAGAGAAAACAACTTAAAAAACATTGATTTAGAGATTCCTAAGAATAAACTTGTAGTTATGACAGGAGTATCTGGAAGTGGAAAAAGTTCCCTTGCATTTGATACCATTTATGCTGAAGGCCAAAGAAGATATGTTGAAAGCTTATCAGCTTATGCTCGTCAATTTTTAGGTGGAGAATCTAAACCAGATGTTGATTCAATTGAAGGATTATCTCCAAGTATTTCTATCGATCAAAAGTCAACAAATAATAATCCAAGAAGTACAGTTGGAACTGTAACTGAGATATATGATTATTTAAGACTTTTATTTGCTCGTGTAGGAGTTCCTTATTGCCCTAAGCATAAAATACCTATAACAAGTCAAAGTATTGAAGAAATGACCAATAAGGTTTTATCTTATGAAGAAGGAACTAAAATGGAGATTTTAGCTCCAATTGTTCATGGAGAAAAAGGTACTCATAAAGATCTTTTTGAAAAGTTAAAAAAAGATGGGTTTACCAAAGTAAGAGTAAATGGAACGACTTATGATATTTATGATGAGATCACTTGTGAAAAAAATAAGAAAGATGATATTGATGTAGTAGTTGATAGAATTGTTTTAAAAGATAATGAAAGAAGTAGAATTTTTGAAGCAATAGAAACAGCTACTAAAATGGCAAATGGAAAAGTAGTTATTAATTTAATTGGTGATAAAGAGATCGTTATGAGTGAAACTTATGCATGTCCCCACTGTGACTTTTCTCTTCCTGAACTTGAGCCAAGAATATTTTCTTTTAATGCACCATATGGAGCTTGTCCAACATGTAAGGGTTTGGGTATAACAAAACATATATCAATAGATTTACTTATACCTGATAAAACTAAATCTATTTTAAATGGGGCTATTCAAACAATTAATATAGAAGATAATATTGACACAACGAGATTATTAACAATCGCTCGTGAATTAAATATTGATTTAACATTACCAGTTAAAGATTTAAAAGAAGAAGATTTAAACATTATTCTTTATGGAACTGATCAAGTATTTAGATTTGAATACACATCAAAAACTGGTGGAAAAAGATATACGAATGAAACGTATGAAGGAATTATTACTAATCTTGAAAGAAGGTATATGGAAACATCTTCTACTTGGATAAGAGATTGGATAGATGGATACATGATTGAAAATACATGTCCAACATGTAAAGGTTCAAGATTAAAAAGTGATATATTAAATATTAAAGTAAATAATAAAAATATTTATGAAGTAACAAATATGTCTATAAAAGATTTAATAACTTTTTTTGATAAATTAAAATTAAGTAAAACTGAGATGGAAATAAGTGAGCTTATTGTTAAAGAGATAAAATCACGTTTAGAATTTTTAAACAATGTTGGTTTATCATATCTTACATTATCAAGAGCAGCAGGAACTTTGTCAGGAGGAGAGGCTCAAAGAATACGTCTTGCAACTCAAATAGGTTCAAAATTAAGTGGAGTTTTATATGTACTAGATGAACCAAGTATCGGACTTCATCAAAGAGATAACCAAAAGTTAATAGATAGTTTAAAAAATATGCGAGATTTAGGTAATACTCTAATTGTTGTTGAACACGACGAAGATACGATGAGACAAGCAGATTATCTTGTTGATATTGGACCAGTAGCTGGAGAGAATGGTGGACATTTAGTTGCAGCCGGAACTCCAGAAGAAGTAATGCAAAATGAAAACTCTATAACTGGAGCTTATCTTTCAGGAAGAAAGAAAATTGAAATTCCTAAAAAGAGAAGAAAAGGTAATGGAGAGTTTATTACGATAAAAGGTGCAAAAGAACATAATTTAAAAAATGTTTCAGTTAAATTCCCTTTAGGAACTCTAACTTGTGTAACTGGAGTAAGTGGTTCTGGAAAATCTTCATTAGTTGATGGAATATTAAGAAATGCATTACTAAAAAGTGTATATAATTCTAAAGTTATTGTTGGATCTTGTAAAGAAATAATAGGTTTAGAAAATGTTGATAAAATCGTAAGTATATCACAAGATCCAATAGGAAGAACTCCTAGAAGTAATCCAGCAACATATACTGGAGTATTTGACGATATCAGAACAGTATTTGTTGAAATGAAAGAATCAAAAATACGTGGTTATGATAAAAGTAGATTTTCTTTCAATGTTAAAGGTGGAAGATGTGAAGCTTGTTGGGGAGATGGAGTGAAGAAGATTGAAATGCACTTCTTACCAGATGTTTATGTACCATGTGATGTATGTCATGGAACTCGTTTCAATCGTGAAACTCTTGATGTAAAATTTAAAGGAAAAAACATTGCCGAAGTTTTAGATATGCGTGTCTCAGAAGCAATCGAATTTTTCTCTAATGTTCCAAAAGTAAAGAACAAACTACAAGTTTTAATGGATGTTGGATTGTCCTATATAAAATTAGGTCAATCAGCCCCAACATTATCAGGTGGAGAAGCAGGGCGTGTAAAATTAGCTAAAGAACTTCAAAAGAAACCAACTGGGAAATCGGTATTTATTTTAGATGAACCAACAACCGGTCTTCATGTTGATGATATCAAAAAACTTCTTGAAATATTAAATAGAATTGTTGAAAATGGTGACACAGTAATCGTTATTGAACATAATCTTGATGTAATAAAAGTTGCAGACTATATCATTGATTTAGGACCAGAAGGTGGAGATGGTGGAGGAAAAGTAGTTGCAACTGGAACTCCAGAAGCTGTTTCTAAAATAAAAGAATCATATACTGGATATTATTTAAATAAAATATTTGAGAGTCAAAAATAATATTAAATGTTGATAATGTGATTGTTATCAACATTTTTATTTGAATAATTATAATTGATAAATTATAATTAATTAGGAGAGTGATAAAAATGAATCCAATAATGTTTACAATTGGTAACTTTGAATTGAGATGGTATTCAGTTTTAATACTATGTGCAGTTATATCGGTATTCACTTTGAGTGAAAAGGAAGCAAGTAGATTTAATATAAGAAAAGATTTCATGTTTAACTTAATGTTTTGGGGTCTTATTTTTGGAATAATTGGAGCTAGACTATATTACTGTGTTTTTGAATATAATGCTTTTAAAGATAACCTTTTAGACATTTTTAAAGTTTGGGAAGGTGGATTAGCAATTCATGGTGGTATAATCTTTGGATTGATAACAGTTATATTATATTGTAAGAAATATAATGTCAGAGTTTTAAGAATAACAGATATAATATGTGTTCCTCTTTTATTAGGTCAAGCAATTGGTCGTTGGGGAAATTTCTTTAATCAAGAAGCTCATGGAGCAGCAACAACAGTAGAAACTTTAAAAAGACTATTTGTTCCTGATTTTGTTATAAAAGGAATGAATATTGATGGAGTAACTTATATGCCTAGTTTCTTCTTTGAATCAGTTGTTTGTTTTATTGCTTTTATAATTTTGTTATTTGTTAGAAGAGGAAAATACAATAAGGTTGGTATGATGACGGCATCATACTTGATGATATATGGAACGTTAAGATTCTTTATAGAAGCAGGAAGAACAGATTCTTTAATGATTGGTGGCTTTAAGATGGCTCAAATAGTTTCTGTGGTAATGGTACTTGTTGGAATCGGAATGGTTATGTTCATAAGCAGAAAAGGAAGATTTGAAGACTTGTATAATGATCCAAGTAGCGTTGAAGAAATAAGATTTTAATATACCAAATATGGTATATTTTTTTAGTAACTTTTTTCAATTTCTTTCATAGACTATAATAGAAAGGAATGTGAAAAATGAACAACGATTGTACATGTGGTAATAAATTTAATCCATCATGTCCACCATCACCGCTTCCTCCAAGACCTCCAAGAGTAGGTCCAACTGGACCTACAGGTGCAACAGGTCCAACTGGACCTAGAGGAACACAAGGTCCAACAGGAGCACAAGGTGTTCAAGGAGTTCAAGGTGTTTCTGGAGAAACAGGCCCAACAGGTCCACAAGGAATCCAAGGAATTCAAGGACCACAAGGAGTTTCTGGAGCAACAGGTCCAACAGGAGCACAAGGTCCGACTGGCCCAACTGGGGCAACAGGAGCAACTGGTACTCAAGGAATTCAAGGTATCCAAGGAATCCAAGGTCCAACAGGCCCAACCGGAGCTACTGGAAGTACTGGAGCACAAGGTGAACAAGGAATTCAAGGTGTTCAAGGAATCCAAGGCCCAACGGGACCAACAGGTTCTCAAGGAATTCAAGGAATCCAAGGAGTTCAAGGTCCAACTGGTCCAGCTGGCGATGCTGGAACAACTGGAGCCACTGGGGCAACAGGAGCCACTGGAGCAACAGGTCCTACCGGTCCGACTGGTCCAACAGGTCCAACGGGCGATGCTGGAGAATTAGGTGCAACAGGTCCAACTGGAGCAACGGGTCCAACAGGTGCTGATGGTGAAACTCCTGTATTAACAATTGGAACTATAACTACAGGAGCTCCTGGAACAGAAGCAACTGCATCTATTTCTGGAACAGCTCCAAACTTTGTTCTTAATTTAACTATCCCTGCCGGTCCAACAGGCCCAACTGGAGCTACTGGTGATACCGGAGCCACTGGAGCAACAGGAGCTGAAGGTCCAACAGGCCCAACAGGTCCAACTGGAGAAACAGGAGCAGAGGGTCCAACAGGTCCAACTGGTCCAACGGGACCAACAGGTCCAACAGGTCCGACTGGAGCAGGAGCATAAGGATTATAGATGGATAAAAAACTAAAAGTAGCTGTATATGCAATATCAAAAAATGAAGAAAAGTTTGTAAAAAGATGGTATGAATCAATGAAAGAAGCTGATGCTATTTATGTCCTAGATACCGGTTCAACAGATAACACTGTCGAACTCTTAAAATCCTTGGGCGTAAATGTATCAGTTGAAACTATATCACCATGGAGGTTTGATGTAGCAAGAAACAAAAGTTTAGAAATGGTCCCTGAAGATGTTGATGTATGTGTATGTACTGATTTAGACGAGGTATTTGAACCTGGTTGGCGTAGTAAAATTGATGCATCATTTAAAAATGCTAACCGCCTTCGTTATAAATATAACTGGTCGTTAGATGAACAAAATCGACCAATAGTTTCTTTCCTATATGAAAAAATCCATGATCGTAAGCATTATCAATGGATTTATCCTGTACATGAAATCTTAGAGTGTTCTTTAGATGACGAAATAGTTAATACTGATGAAACAATAGTTTTAAATCATTATCCTGATAAAACTAAATCACGCTCTCAGTATTTAAATCTATTAGAACTATCTCATAAAGAAAATCCTGATAATGATCGAACTCTTCATTATTTAGGAAGAGAATATATGTATTACGGAAGATGGAATGAAGCTATTGATACTTTAATAAAACATACCAAAATGGAATCTGCTTGGTATTTGGAACGCGCAGCATCAATGCGTTTTATAAGCAGATGTTATCAACATTTAGGAAGAGATGAAGAAGCTGAGATATGGCTGAATAAAGCCGTTATGACTTCTCCATCAGCACGTGAACCTTATGTAGAACTTGCTTTCTTAAAGTTCAAGCAAAAGAAATATATGGAGGTTATAACAACTTTGCTAAAAGCAAAACTTATTAGTAAAAATGAACTTCTATATATTAACGAACCATTTTGTTTTGATTCAACCATAGATGATCTTTTATCTATTTCATATTATAACCTAGGTCTTAAAGACGAAGCAATTTTCTATGTTGATAAGGCTTTAGCTTATAATAGCAAAGATGAAAGACTTATAAATAATAAGAAGATATTTGAGCAATAATATCTTCTTTTTTTTGTAAATAAAAAAATTTTAGGTAGAAACGAACAATTGTTTATAGTATAATAAATAAAGAAAAGGATTGATTTAAATGGATTATAAAACAGGATTAAATAAAGAACAACTTGAGGCGGTTAACCATTTAAATGGTCCGTGTTTAGTTATGGCTGGAGCTGGTTCGGGAAAAACTAAAGTATTGACTACAAGAATAATAAATTTAATTGAAAATGGTATAAATGATTATAATATTTTAGCAATCACATTTACTAATAAAGCAGCAAAAGAAATGCGTGATCGTGTTTACAATATGTATGGTCCCGTTCGCACTTTTATTGGAACATTCCATTCGCTTGGTCTTCGTATAATAAGAGAAAACTATGAACTTTGTGGATTGGATAGGAATTTTAATATTATCGACAGTGATGATGTATTGTCTATCATTAAAAAAATAATGAAAAACAATAATGTTGATCCTAAAAAGTTTAGCCCATATGCTATACGTAACAAGATATCTTTTATTAAAAATGAGTTATTAAGTGATGCTGAACTTGATAAATTTTTTAATACAGAATTTGATAAAATGGTAAAAGACATATATTATAAATATCAATCTATATTAGCTGAATCGAATGTTGTTGATTTTGATGATTTACTCGCAAAACCAGTAATATTATTTAGAGATCATAAAGAAGTACTAGATCATTATCAAGAAGTATTTAAATATATATTAGTAGATGAATATCAAGATACAAATCCTGTACAATATAAATTAACTAAACTTCTTTCAAGCAAATATAAAAACATTTTTGTTGTTGGCGATATGAATCAAAGTATCTATGGATTTAGACAAGCTGATTATAAAAACATTATTAATTTTGAAAACGACTATAAAGATTGTTTAGTTATAAAATTAGAGGAAAACTATCGTAGTACCAATAACATTTTAAATGCTGCTAATTCAGTAATTTCTAATAATAAAGAGAGAAAAGACTTACGTCTTTGGAGTGAGCATGGAGATGGCGTAAAAGTAAAATACATTAGAAGTTATGATGAAAGACATGAAGTTACAATAGTTATTAATGAGATAAAAAAACTTCTTGAAGCCGGCTATAAGAAAAAAGATATTGCTGTTTTATATCGTACTAATGCTCAAAGCCGTGTAGTAGAAGAAGGTTTTCTAACAAGCAACATTCCGTATCGTGTTGTAGGAGCATATTATTTCTATAATCGTAAAGAAATCAAAGATTTAATAGCTTACTTAAGACTTATTTATAATCCTCATGATGAAATAAGTTTAAGAAGAATTATTAACGTGCCAAAACGAGGTATTGGAGATGCTGCAATTAAAACACTTGAGGAAACAGCTATTCTTAATGGAACAAGCATGTTTGAATCATTAAGTACAAAGAAAGAACTTGAATTTAAAGAACTAATTGAATCTCTTATCAAAGATTCCAACTCAATGAGCTTAACTGAATTAATTGATTCTATTCTTGAAAAAACAGGTTTAAAAAATGAACTTGAAATTGATAAAAGCCTAGATTCTGAATTAAGACTTGATAACTTAATGGAATTTAAATCTATTACAGCTTCATTTGAAGAAAAAGAAGGATGTGTTAATCTAGGTGATTTCTTAAATGAGATAAGTTTAATCGCTGATGTATCTGAACATAAAGAAAGTGATGATGAAGTTACTTTAATGACAATTCACTCAGCTAAAGGACTTGAATTCACTGTTGTATTCTTAATTGGAATGGAAGAAGGTATATTTCCACATGCTAATTCACTTCTTGAAGATAATGGTCTTGAAGAAGAAAGAAGGCTTTGTTATGTTGGAATTACTCGTGCAAAAGAAATACTTTATTTAACAAATTCAAAACGAAGAATGTTATATGGTAAAGATACAATGAATCCACCTAGTAGATTTATTGATGAAATCAAAAGTGATTATATTGAAAGAATTGACACAATAAAAGATGAAACGAAGAAAATAGATACAAGTAATATGTATATTGAAGGATCAAATGATGACTTAAAAGTTGGTGATACTATTAATCACGATACTCTTGGTATAGGTGTTATATTAAGCGTTGACGGTTCTCTAATTGAAGTGGCATTTAAAACAGGAATAAAAAAACTAATGAAAAATCATAAAAGTATAAAGAAAGTATAAGTATAAAAACACATGTAGGATTAAAACTCGTGTGTTTTTATTTTTTTCACTGTATAGTAAAAATGTAAACAATATAGAAGTTTAATTTATAAAGTGATAATATATAATTAGATATTTAAAAGTTAATAAGTATAGTTAGAAGGTGATAAAGTGGAAAAAAATATAAACGGAGACATTAACTTATCATATGAAGATCTAAATTCTTTATTGGATAAAGAAATTGGACATGGTACTGATGGGAGAGTTATACCATTTGATAAAAATCGTTTAATCAAACTTTATCATAAATATGTTAGATACTTTAAAAGAAGACAATCTCCTTTAACTGATGATGATGCTGATGTAAAAATATATCATAAAGGAGATTATAAAAAAGGTGATGACTCCTTCGATATGTTTAGATTCTATATAACAGAAGATAACGGTGATTTTATAAGAATTCGAAGTGGTGAGGCAGCTGTCAAATCAGCACAAGAAAGGCAATTAAAAGTAACACAAACTCATTTGCCACAAAACTCGGTGTACATTGATGGAAAATTTGTTGGATGCACTTTATTAACTGTAAGAGGAATACAAATACATAAGTTAATAGGTTTACCTCTTTCATTAAAAAAGAAAATAATGAAAAAAGTGTTATTCAATGTAAAAGAATTAATGGATAATTATATTTATCATCTAGACTTAGATAATTCGCCATTTACAAAGGATAATTATTTTGTAAATGATGAAGGAAAAAGTGAAGTTGTTGGACATTCACATGTTATTATAAATCCAGTTACTTTAAAGCCTCAATTAATAGATTTAGATGGTAAGTCAACTGTATATACAGATTCATATTCTAAAAAGTTAGAACAACAAAGTTTAGCATCATTTAACAGACTTATGATTGAATTCATGTTAGGAATAGATTTAGATGAATATAAAGATGAAGCGGATTTAGCATATGTTTTAGAAAGAATCGGTGTAGACATCGAATACATTGATATGTTAGTAAGCAATAATATGTCATATGAAGATATAAACAAATTTATTGATTCAGTAGACGGAATAAAAAAGATTTAATATATTATTTAAGCACTTATTTAATGAACTAATAAGTGCTTTTTTTGACAAATTAGGAAGGCATTCATGGTATAATATTTATAGGTGAACACAATGGATAGATATAACGAATTAGTAGATCTTTTAAATAAAGCAAATTATGAATATCATGTTTTAGATAATCCCGAAACATTAACAGATGAAGAATATGATAACTATTTAAGAGAAGTATATGAAATGGAAGAAAAAGATCCAAGTATCATAAGAGAAGACTCTCCAACACATAAAATTGGTGGAGTGATTCTAGATAGTTTTAAAAAAGTTACTCATAATATTCCAATGATGAGCCTTGCTGATGTTTTTAATGAAGATGAGATAACAGAATTTGATAATAGAATAAAAAAAGAAGGGTTAAATCCTAAATATGTATGTGAACTTAAAATCGATGGTTTATCCGTATCTTTAAAATATGAACATGGTGTTTTAAAAAGTGCTGCAACTAGAGGTGATGGAGTTGTAGGTGAAGACATTACTCACAATGTAAAAACAATTAAACAAGTTCCTTTAAGACTAAAACAAGATATCGATATAGAAGTTCGTGGTGAAATTTATATGAGTCGTGAAACTCTTTTAAAAATTAACCATGAAAGAGAAAAAAATGGTGAAGTACCTTTTAAAAACTGTCGTAATGCAGCAGCTGGTTCTATAAGACAACTTGATTCAAGTATAGCAGCAAAAAGAAATTTGGAAGTTTGGATATATCATTTACCAGATCCCGAAGATTATGGAATTAAAACTCATCATGAAGCCCTTGAATTTATGGCTTCTTTAGGATTTAGAACTAATCCAAATAATAGACTTGTTAATAATATTGATGAAGTTTTTGAGTTCATTCATGAAAAGGCTGAACTTAGACCAAAACTACCATATGATATTGATGGTGTAGTAATTAAAGTTGATAACTTAAAAGAACATGAAATTTTAGGAAATACAATTAGATATCCTAAATGGGCCGTAGCTTATAAATTTCCTGCTGAAGTAGTATCAACAAAATTACTAGATATTAAATTTACGGTAGGAAGAACTGGTGTTGTAACTCCAAATGCTATTCTAGAACCAGTTATGATTATGGGTTCTTTAGTATCAAAAGCTACTTTACATAATGAAGAATATTGTTTATCAAAAGATATAAGGGTTGGTGACACTGTAAAAGTTATAAAAGCTGGAGATGTTATTCCAAGAGTTGAAGGTGTTGTAAAAGAATTAAGACCAATAAATTCAGAACCTTTTATCTTTACGAGAACATGCCCAATGTGTGGAAGTGAACTTGTCAAAAGAGATGCAGCCTACTACTGTATAAACGATTCATGTGATAAGAAAAATATTGAATCACTAATTCATTATGCATCAAGAGAGACCATGAACATAGATGGTTTAGGAGATGCAATTATTGAGGATTTTTACAATTTAGGTTATCTAACAGATATATCATCAATTTACCATTTAAATAATTATAAAGAAGAATTAAAACTGCTTGAAGGTTTTGGAAATAAATCTATTGAAAATCTATTAACTTCTATTGAAGAATCTAAAAACAACTCTTTAGAAAAAGTCTTATTTGCTTTAGGAATACGCTATGTAGGAAAAAAGAATGCTAAAATTCTTGCAAGCCACTATAAAACAATTGATGCTCTTGCTCAAGCAAACTATGAAGAGCTGAAATCTATAAGAGACATAGGTGAAGTTATTGCTAAAAGTGTTGTTGATTATTTTAATGATGAAGAAAATAGAAAATTAATTGAAAAACTAAAAGAAGTAGGAGTAAACTTTGACTACAAAGGAAAAACTTCTGAAGAAGAAAGCGTATTTACAGGACGTACTTTCGTACTTACTGGAACTTTAGATTCCATTACACGTGATGAAGCAAAAGAAAAAATTGAATTTTTAGGTGGAAATTGCACTGGTTCAGTTTCTAAAAAAACGGATGTAGTTATCGCTGGCCATGATGCTGGAAGTAAGTTAACTAAGGCACAAGAACTTGGAATTACAATTTGGGATGAAGAGAAATTCTTGAGTGAACTAGGCCAAAAATAGAATACTTTTAATTTTAATATATATGTAGTATAATGAATATACTTAAAGTTTTTGGGGTGAAAAGAATGTTAAAAAAACTAAAAAATTTTTATAAAAACAATCGTATTTATTCAATATTGATGATTATTTCATTGATATGTTTAATTTTGATGGCTAGTGGTGTTGTGATATATTTTGTTAATCAAACTGTATCAAGCCCATATGGAAATAGATTGGACGATATTAAAAATCATAATATTGATTCAGTTGTTGAAGATTTAAAAAATTACTATAAAGATGGAAAAGGTGTAACTAAATCAAATGTTAGAGTTCAAGGAAGAATAATTTATATTGATGTTGAAATGGAAAAAACAACATCTAATGAAGCTATTCAAAACTTAGCAGTTGGTTGTCTAGAGAAAATTCCAGAAAATGAGAAAACATATTATGATATTCAATTCATATTTAAAAGAGAAGGATTAACTCCATATCTTGGAAGTAAATCAGCTAGTAATACAGTAATCTCTTGGGCAAATTATTCAGTAGATACTACAACAACTTCGACAACCACTAAAAAGAAATAGGTGAGTTATGAGAAAAGTAAAAAGAGTATTAATAATAATTGGAATAGTTGCAATCGTTTTAGGATCTGCATTTTTCGGATTATATAAATTAATAGTTGATGAAAATGCTTTGTCTATTAAAGAAAAAAAATGGATAGATGAAAATAGTAGCAATGTAATATCTTTATCAATTCCTAACGATGTCCCGGTATTTGGAAATACTGGAGCTGGTGTGTTTTTTGATTTTTCCGATTATTTAGCTAATGATTTGGGAATTAAGATTAACAATAATACGGTTTCATATTTAACCGCAACAACGGGATATGGATTTACTATAAGTGACAAGTTTGATAAAAATGAACTTTTAATGTTTAAGGATCATTTTGTTCTTATCAGCAAAAACAGTGGTGTTGTTGATGCAAGCGATGTTGTAAGTTTAAATTTGGGGGTATTGAACAACAATAAAACTCAAATAACTAATTATTATGGAATTAATGAGACTACTTTAAAAAGTTATGATGCGATATCAAAAATTATTGAAGATTTAGGAAATGGAAACTTAAAATATGCTTTAGTTCCATTAAATGAATATAAGGATCAAATAATAGAAAATAATATTAACATTTTATATCACGTAAGTGATTTAAATAAATACTATTATTTTCATTTAGGTGATAATGAAATGATAAATTCTATTTTTAAAAAAGAATTCTTATCATGGAAAGAAAAAAAATATACTAAATCATATGGTAAACACAATTACCAATTATTTATTGATAAATTAGGAATCTCAGAACTTGATGAAGAGAACTTCTTAAATAAAACTTATAAATATGGTTTTGCTGAATATCGCCCATATGAAGTTTTAACAAGTGGGTCATATGGAGGAATAACTTCAGAAATCTTAAATGACTTTGCTAAATTTGCTAATGTTGATTTTACTTATCGTAAATATAAAACACCAAATTCTTTAGCAGAAGCTGCTATAAAAGGTGACATAGATTTATATTATAACTATTATAATTTGATAACAAATTATATTGATACTGGTGCTGTAAAGAAAATAAAATATTATGTTATTGCACATAATAGCATTGACTTATCACTTACAAATATAAGTGGACTTTCAAATCAAACAGTTTATGTTCTTGAAAACTCATATCTTTCAGATATTTTAAAAAACAACAAAGATATAAATGTTATTACTTATAAAAACAACAATGAATTAACTAAAATCATTAAGAAAAAAGCAATAATATTAGTTGATGAATCAGAATATAACTATTACATTACAAATAAAACTAATGAATACACAGTAAGACTTGCTGGAACTTTAGAAGAAAACAATTATACATTCAGATATAAAAATGCCAGTGATACATTCTATTTATTATTTAATGCTTATACTAAAACATTAGATCCAAGTGATATAGTTAGAAAAGGTATTTCTTCTTATAACTATGTAGCTAAAAAGGGTGTGATTGTCGGAACAATCGCGAAGTATTCTATAATTGTTATCATTATAGCTTCATATATTTTTGTTTTAAGAAAGAAAAAAGAAAAAGCTATAAAAATAAATACTAAAGTAAAAAAAGAAGATCGAATCAAATATATTGATTTACTTACATCTTTAAAAAACAGAAATTATTATAATGAAAAAGTTAATTTATGGAATAAAAACACAATTTATCCACAAGCTTGTATAGTTCTAGATATCAATGAATTAAAAGACTTAAATGATACTTTAGGACATGAAGAAGGAGATAAATTAATTCAAAAAGTTGCTAATGCTTTAATAAAAACTCAAATTGATAATTCAGAAATAATGCGTACAGATGGAAATGAATTCTTCGTATATCTAGTTGGATATCCTGAAAAACAAGTTTTATCTTACATAAAAAAATTAGTAAAAGAACTAAAAAAACTGGATTATGAACCAGGAGTTGCAATGGGATTCTCTATGATTGAAGATGACTCAAAATTAGTAGAAGATGCATTTAATGAAGCTAGTATAAAGATGCGTGATAATAAAGAGGAATCTTATGAAAAAAAGAATTAGTAAATTTAATAAAAAAGCAGCTGAGCAATTTAAAAATTTAAAAAATTACATACTAAAAATTATTGAGATAATAAAGAAACCAGAGATGGGGATATTACCTGGACAATTAGCTTTCTTTATTATCTTATCCCTTGTTCCAATCATAACTTTATGTGGTTTTGGAGCAGGTTTATTTAACATTAATATGGATACGGTTATCGATATACTTGATAATATAATACCAACAGGTGCTGAATTCTTAAAACCATATTTAACTGGTAATACAATCGATTTAAAACTTGCATTGATATTCTTATGGATGTTCTATTTAGCAAGTAATGGATGCAACACTGTTATCCTAATAAGTAATCAAATTTATGGTATTAATCAATCCAATTGGATTAAAAGAAGAATAAAAGCTATATTTATGACTTTTGGGATAGTTGTTATCGTAATCTTCTTACTGGTATTCCCAGTATTTGGAAAAAAGATACTAGAATTATTTGAATTTACTAATATTAGTTCTACAATAAAAGAAATATTTAACATTTTAAAGGGACCATTAACATGGCTTGTAATGTTTGTATTCTTAAGAGGAATATACGAGATTGCTCCCGACAGAGTCAGAAGAAATTCACACATTAATACTGGAGCAATATTTACCACAATTGGTTGGGTTATTCTAACTTGGTTTTATAGTCAAATATCAACCAATATGACAACATACAATATTTTCTATGGAGCTTTATCAAATATCGCAATACTTATGTTATGGTTATATTTTATGTCATTTGTATTTGTTATCGGCCTATCACTAAATTATGGTGAAGAAATGGAACAAGAAAAAGTTTTAAATGAAAATCGTCCTTTAAAAGTAATAAAAGAACGTAGTCAAAATAAAGATACTGAAGAATAAAAACTTCAGTATTTTTTATTCAAAAACAACTGCATTTATTGTATAATATATTTTACTGGAGGTTATGGTTATGGAAAAACTAAGTGTTAAAAGTATGTCCATTGATTTAGATTTAACTTTACCGGTTATATCTGTATTAGGTCCAACAAATTCTGGTAAAACATATTTTTTAAAAAAACTAATAAACGTAATTCCTAATCATGACGTATATCTTGATGATATTTTAATAAGTGAATATGATATAACTTATCTAAAAAATAACATAGCAGTTGTTTTAGATGATGATGTTTTTAAATGTGAGTATGTGGCAGAAGAATTTCATTACTACTTATCTAAACTAGGTTATAGAATAGATGAGATTACAAATAAGATAAATGAAATCGCAAAATTTTTTAAAATAAGTAAGTTATTGAGTGAAAGAATCGATGCTTTAACAATAGAAAAACGTATACTTATAAAAATTCTTGCACTTCTAATAATAAAACCTCAAATATTTGGAATTGATAATTTGTTGAGTTATTTAAATGAAACTGATAAAAAGAATTTGCTTAATTTTTGTGTTTCCAATAGAATAACCTTGATAAATTGTACAAATAATGGTGAGGATTTACTTATAAGTGATAAAGTATTGTTGTTAAATGATATGAAAACTGTTTTTTATGGAGATAAAAAAGAATTATTAAATGGAAATACGATTTTACCTTATATTGGTATAAATCTTCCTTTTACTGCTGAGATGTCTCAAAATCTAGTGCTATATGGCATTATTAATAAGGTATATCTAGATGAAAAAAAGTTGGTGGATAAAATATGGAAGTAGTTGTAAGTTTAAATAAAACTCCCCGTTTTAGATATCAAACGGTTGGAGTAATTGGCGATATCAATGATTTATTAAATGAAGGCTTTGATATTGAAGGTTTAATGTATGATGATAATTGGACAGTAAAAAGATTCTTAAATGGTTTTCACTTTAAAATAAATGAACGTATAGTAACTTTATTTAATATGTTAGAACTAGATTTAGATTTATTAAATAAAAAAATAAAAAATATATCTAAAACTGATTTTAAATTTGTTCTGCTCATATATGCCATACTTAAAAATTATAAAACGATTATTTTTGATCATATGGATTTAAATATGAGCCACAAAGATAGAAAGAAACTTCTTAGTTTTATAAGAAAAATCAAAAATGATGAATTAACTTTTATCTTTTTATCAACAAATATGGAATTTCTTTATAAAGCAAGCGATCATTTAATTATCTTTGATGAAGGGAAAATTATTTATGATGATTTAATAGATGATGCTTTTAATGAATCTATAATCGATTCTAAAATCATTAAATTTATTAATCTAGCAAATAAAAAGGGAGCCAATTTAATTTATACATTTGATAGAAAAGAACTTTTAAAGGATATATATAGGAGTGTGATGTAATGCGTTACTTAGCAAGTGTGAGCTATGATGGTTCAAAATTTTATGGTTTTCAACGCTTAAAAAATAAAAAATCAGTTCAAGGTGAACTTGAAAAAGTTTTAACTCATATAAATAAAACGATAGTTTTAGTAAAAGGTGCTGGAAGAACTGATCGAGGAGTTCATGCAATTGATCAAAAAATACACTTTGATTTAAATATAAAAATAGATATACCCCATTTACTTTTAGCAATTAATAGTAGATTAGATCCAGCTATAAGAATTAACTATATTGAAGAAGTATCAAATGACTTTCATGCTAGATTTGATTGTGTTCAAAAAAAATACCAATATATTATAAATATGGGAGAATATGATTTGTTTATAGACGATTATGTTTATAATTATAATAAAAAACTAAATATTAAGAATATGAAAAAAGCGAGTAAATACCTACTTGGAGCACATTCGTTTAAAGTATTTACTTCTGGAGAAAGAGAAAACTATAACTCTATAATATCTAAAGTTGATTTCAAAAAATGTGGAAATATGTTATATATTACATTTACAGGAGTAAGTTTTTATCGATATATGGTTAGAAACTTAGTAGGAACACTACTTTTAGCTGGAGAAGGACGTATGCCAACAACAGGTATAGAAGAGATGCTAAGTCAATCAAAAAACATCTATAATTATATGACAGTTCCAGCAAATGGTCTTTATTTAATGGAAGTTAAATATTAATAAAATATACATTTATTCATATAAATTTAGTATATTAACAAAAAGGCAAAAAAAATGTTTGACATTTACAAGCACATAGCATATAATTTTAACTGGTACATTTTTTAAATTCGGATATTGGATTCGATGTGGGAAGTTGATGAAGATAGGAATTTTTGAAAGGGAAAAATATTATGAAAAACACATTTATGCAAAAGAAAGAAACAGTAGAACGTAAATGGTATGTGTTAGATGCTACTGATTTACCTTTAGGTAGAGTTGCTACTAAAGCTGCTCATATGCTAAGAGGAAAACACAAAGTAACATTTACACCTCATATCGATTGTGGAGACTACATCATTATAACTAACGCTAGTAAAGTTAAACTAACTGGTAATAAGTTAAATGATAAAATGTATTATAATCATTCAGGATATACTGGAGGATTAAGAGAAAGAAATGCTGCTGAGATGATTGAAAATTATCCAGTTGAAATGGTTGAAAGAGCTGTTAAAGGAATGCTTCCTCATAACCGTTTAGGAAGACAAATGGCTAAAAAGTTATTTGTTTATGCAGGTGATGCTCATGAACAACAAGCTCAAAAACCAGAAAGCATAAGTTTATAGGAGGTAAGGAATAATGAGTAAAGTTATAACAGCTACAGGAAGAAGAAAATCAAGCGTAGCACAAGTTAAAATGGTTCCAGGAACTGGTAAAATTATCGTTAATGGAAAAGATGTAAATGAATACTTACCTTTTGAAGTTCTAGTTATGGACTTACGTCAACCATTAGTTTTAACAAACAATGAATCAACTTTTGATATCACTGTTACTGTTAAAGGTGGTGGATTCTCTGGACAAACTGGAGCAATAAGACTTGCTATTACTAAAGCATTACTTGAATATGATAAGGATACTGATCCATCAAGTGAAACTGCTTATAGAAAAATCTTAAAAACTGAAGGATTTATCACTAGAGATCCAAGAGTTAAAGAACGTAAAAAATATGGTCTTAAAAAAGCTCGTAGAGCACCACAATTCTCAAAACGTTAGAATGTTTCAATACCTTGCTTTATGCAAGGTTTTTTCTTGCATAAAATACTTATTTAGCTTAAAATAAGTTTAGGTGAATGAGATGAAAAAGATATCTTTTACTGCTTTGTTTACAAGTTTTATAATTTCGTTATCTCTTATAGTAGGTTCAACTATTGAAAAATATGGTTCTATAAGATATTTAGTGAAATCTACTCATTTTATAAGTAACTTTATAGACTTTTTAGTTCATTTAATTATTTGGTATTTTATTGTTCTTGCTATATTTAAACTATTAAAAAGAAAAACGACGATAAATAATAAAGTATTTAAATTTATATTCAATGATCATCCTTTACTAATGGTTTTTATTCTTTTATTTTTAATTGGACTACCAATTGTTATAACTTTCTATCCTGGTCCAGTTCAATGGGATGGAATGTGGCAACTAAATTATTATTCAGGAGTACTTCCATGGAGTAATCATCATCCAATATTTTCAACATTTATTTTAGGTACTGTTCAAAAAATAGGATCAATTATAGCTAATGATAATTTCGGTATTTTTTTATTTACATTTACTCAATATACATTATCCTGCTTTATATTTGCAAACATCATTGACTTTCAAAACAAATTAGGAACATCTGATATTATTAAACTTTTAACATTTTTATTTTTTGCATTAAGTCCATCATGGTATCTTTATGCTTATACATTTATGAAAGACACGTCATATTATTTGATGTTTATTCTTTTCTTTATTAATTACATAAAATTTTTCTATAATGAAAGTGATAAAAAAAGCATCATAATTTTATTGATTTCATCATTACTTTTAATCCTAATTAGAAATAATGGAATATATGTTGTAAGCGTATCGTTTTTAGCATTATTCTTTTTAAAACCAGATTATAAAAAAATATCAATTTCTTTTGTTGTTCTATTCTTTATTACTCAACTTATTCTTAACACAATCATTAAGATGAACGGAATAGAACCAAGCAACATCCGAGAAACTTTATCGATACCAGTTCAACAAATAGCTAGATACTCAATTTATAACAATTTGACAGAAGAAGAAAAAGACAAATTATCAAAGGTATTTATGTATGATGAAAATGATTTTGCTGAAAACTATAATCCAGATATATCTGATCCAATAAAGGAAAGTTTAGTTATTGAAACAAAATCAGATTTAAAAGATTTCTTATCCTTATGGTGGAGTTTACTAAAGAAGGATCCAGTTACTTATATTGATGCGACTCTTAATAACACTTATGGATATTTTTATCCTTACAAAGAAGATGTAAAAGAAAGTATTGGTTACTTTAGAGTTGTAAACAATAAAAGGATAAATAAAGGCAACTTTGACTTTTATATGAACAAAAGATATAAAAAGTTTAGAAAAGGATTTGAAGAATGTTTTTATCAATTGAGAAGAAGTAAATATATAAGATTTATATATAATACAGGAACATATTTCATTATTTTAGTAATTGTTTTAGGTTATTCTATTTATATAAAGAGACGTGATTATTTGGTTATTAGTATTCCGTTACTTTTAACTTATGCATTCTGTATTTTATCTCCAGTTAATGCATATCTTAGATATATGAATCCAATAATTGTAAGCTTACCAATAATGATTTCTCTTGTGACGTCAACTAAATATAACAAGAATTAATTTTCTTGTTATTTTCATTTATTTATATTATACTACTTAGTGAATTTTTATGGAGACCAACTATGAATAGTCAATAGATTTTTATAAAAAATGTAAAGAAGTTAAAAATAAAAAAATATTGCACAGCA
>CAKOJJ010000009.1 GCA_934089275.1 uncultured Bacilli bacterium | reverse complement strand
CCCGTTGGTGAAGTGGTTTAACACACATGCCTTTCACGCATGCATTCATGGGTTCAAATCCCGTACGGGTCACCAATATAAAAATAAGACGACTTTTAAAAAAAGCCGTTTTTTTATGCGTGAAAATAAAAAAAACAACGTAAAATTCTACGTTGTTTAAATAATACTTTTGAATTATAACTAACTACATTCAATAGAGCCTTCATAAATTTCACATGTTTCATTAACTGGAGGCAAATAGTCAAAATATACAGTTCCGTTTGAATATGACATCAAATTATAACTAGATGTTTTACAAGCAAAATTGCTATTGTCTGAACTATATTCACAATTTGATTCACCAAAATGTGCTTTTAATGCTGAAACAGAATTTTCATAATCATTTGGTTTGATACAAAATAGTCCATTATAGTTTATACATAATGCTTTTGAGTTATCTGAACCTAATCTTGCAAATACCTTTTTTTCTAACGTTGTATAATCTGTTGTACTTGATGTCGTTGGCTCTCCAAACGCATAATAGTATGTTATTTCTTCTCCTAATGTATCTCTTTCTACGGCATCAAATTCTAACTTACATGTATATTCTTCACTTACTTCTTCTAACGATGTTTTGTCTAATGTTACTGTTAATGTTCCATTTAAACTTTCTTTTGCTTTAACCACTGTTGCATCATTATCTAATTTATTTTTGATACTTGTATATTTTGCTGTTGTTCCTTCCTTTGGTACACATGTTACACTTACTTCTGCATCATAATTACTTGAATTATTTGTTACTTCATATGTTAGTATACTTGTTTGATTTAATGTTTTTAATTCATTTGTTTCAAATGTTATTATCTTCTTTGTATCATCTATTACTGAACTATATACATCCTTTCCATCTATACTTGCAGCTGTGAAGATTACACTGAAATCTTCTTCATTTTCGCCTATTTTTGCATTTCCATTTATTACTAATGTTGTTGATACTGCTGCAAAGCCAATTGACATCAGTAATATTGCTACTATAAGCATACTTCTCTTTTTCATATTTTACCTACCTTTTCTACATTTTTATTTTATAATACCCCCCCCGATTTTCAAGGACTACTTCCTTGTTTACACCTTTTTTGACAGCAAAAAAAAGATACACATTTGTGTATCTAAATATTATCTCTATCTCTTAAGAATGGTGGAATATCAAATTCGTCATCCATCATATTAATTGATTTTTTTGGTTCTTCTGATGTTCCTGTTGTTGCGGGTTTATCATCATCAAATCCTGTTGCTATAACAGTAACAATTACTTCATCATCTAAGTTTTCATTGATTACAGCACCAAATATAATATTAATATCTGTATTAGCACTCGCTCTTACAACTTCAGCAGCATCTTCAGCTTCAAATAACGTTAATGATTTACCACCAGTTACATTTATGATTGCATCTGTTGCACCAACAATGCTTGTTTCAAGAAGTGGACTAGATACTGCTTGTTTAGCAGCTTCAATAGCTCTATTTTCACCAGTAGCAAGACCAATTCCAATTAGAGCATTTCCACGTTTTTCCATTACTGCTTTAACATCTGCAAAGTCTAGGTTGATTAAACCTGAAACTGCAATTAAGTCAGAAATTGATTGAACTCCTCTATGTAATACATTATCTACTTCTCTAAATGCATCTGGCATTGAAGTACTCTTGTCAATTATATCTCTTAATTTATCATTTGGAATTACTATTAATGAATCGACGTGTTTTTTTAATTCATCAACACCAATAATAGCTTGTTCCATTCTTCTATTTCCTTCAAATTTAAATGGTTTTGTTACAATACCAACAGTTAATGCTCCAACATCTTGAGCGATTTCAGCAACGATTGGACTTGCTCCAGTTCCTGTTCCTCCACCCATTCCACAAGTTACGAAGACCATATCGGCTCCGTCAAGTGCTGCGCGAATTTCATCTTTGCTTTCGATAGCTGCTTCTCTACCAATTTCTGGATTAGCACCTGCTCCTAAACCATTAGTAACATTTTTTCCAATTTGTAACTTAGTTTCTGCTGGAGATACATCTAACACTTGTTTATCTGTATTAACAACAACAAATTCAACGTTTTTAACTCCACCATTAATCATACGGTTAACTGCGTTCATTCCAGCTCCACCAACACCGACAACTTTAATTTTTGCTATCTGATTCATTTTTAATCCGTCCATAAATACACTCTCCTTAATTATCAAAGAATATTCCAAATACTTTTCCTAGTATGGAATCTCCTGTCATTGCTTTCTTATTGCCATTGCTTACTAGATTATCTAAGTCATCTTCTGAAAATACACTAAAATCTTTATCTCTTAATTTCAATTTTGAATCAAAGTATTTTATCATTCCAATTGAACTGGCAAATTTATTATTTCTTGCTCCTATATAATCATTTTTTCCTATAAAAGCAACCGGTCCAAACACACTTTCAACTTCAATATCAAAGTCACGTTGTTCAGACAATCCTCCAGATACTATTATATAACTTATTTCTTTCTTTGTTAAGTAATTTATCTCGTTCTTGACAATATTTAACATCTCATGAAGTCTACTCATCATTAAACTTGATAATTCATATTGATCAATTTTTATTTTCTCTCCCAAATTATTAACAATTTCCATAGTTTCTTGAGCTCTAGCATTTTTTCTACTAGCAAGTCCAAGTTCTTCTCTTACTTTACTCGCGTCTTTTAAACTTAATTTATATACAAAAGAAATATCATTATCTATATTTTTTGTTCCTGTATCCATTACTAAATTATTAATAATTATTCCTTTATTTATAATTGCTACTTTAGTTGTATCATAACCGATATCAATTACAGCTCCTGTATTGGTTTCCATATCTTCGGTTCTATGTGCAAAAAATGTTCCAATACTAGGTATCATTATATCACTTACTTCTACTCCACATTTTTCTAAACTTTTAGCTATTAAACAAATATCCTTTTTAGGAGATGAAATAACTACTGATTTAACTGATAAACTATTTCCCTTCATTCCTTTTGGAATTTTTGTTTTTCGATCATCAACCTTAAACATTATAGGTATAACTGTAACTAAATCAAAACCTTCATCAACATTACCTTTTACACTCATTTGTAAAACCTTTTGAATATATTCTCCAGTTACTTCTTTATCTTCTTCAGTTATTGTTAAACTTGCTTCTCCTATTTTAAAGATAGTTTCACTTTCAGGAACATTTACAATAGCTTTTGTAATTGGTGTATTTAATTTTTCTTCTGCTTGATTAAGCAAACGTTTTAAAGCATATTCTACTTCTACAGGTTCAACAATCATACCATTTTTTACACCGCGAGATTCTTCCTCTAAAGCACATAAAATATTCATCTTATTATTAAGAATTTCAGCAACTATAAGTTTTATAAGATGACTACCAACGTCAATACTAGCTATGATTTCTCTCATAATAAAACCTGCCTATCATATTTTCATTATACTATAAAAAATCCTAAAAAAAAAGAAGAGATTTTATTTTTTAATATCTTCCTATTTCTTTTACAAGTTTACTTACATTTCTTAAAGATGCATCTTCTCCAAATTCCTTACATAAAGCATAATATAACGCTAAATCATCTTCGTAAGATCCAATTACAGAATAAAAATTACTAAGTAAAGAATCTAAATATTTACTATCAAATCTAAACTCTTGAGGGAATTTAAATATACTAAAGAATATCTCATGAAGAAAAGCATTTAAATTATGTTCTAAACAAATATCTTCATGAAAATATGTTATATCAAATTGATCAGTATCAAATATATTGATACCATTATTATTGATTATGACATTTCTACTATGAAAATCTCTTACATATACTCCTAATTTGCTTAATTCATGTACTGCTTCTATAAACTCTTGAAGCATATCCGCAAAGTCTTTTAAAGAAATATTTGGTATATGTTTTTTTAAAACTTCGCCTTTTATATAATCCAATTTAGTTGCAATCACTTCTCCATTTTTCACATAAATATCATTAGGAGTATAAATATTTTTTACTTTAATGTTTCCTAATTCTTGAAGATGTTCTAACATATTATATTCATTAAACAAAAATTGTTTTCTTTCGGTATTTAAAAACAATTTTAAAACTTGCTTATCTCTTGTTAAAAATGTAATAGCAGTTGTGCCTATTCCTAAAATAGGTCTTAATGCTATATCAGAAGCAATATTCTTTTTTTCAATTACCATACTAACCTTCTTTTCTAAAAACGTATAATTTTTTTTAAAATACTACTATGTTAAAGTTAGTTTCTCCTAATTCTTTAACTAATTTTTTTACATTACCTATTTGAGTGTCATATCCTAACTCTTCGCTTATTGCTCGATACAGATTAAAATAATCTTCTTTTGTAGCATCTTCTTTTGAATATTTTTCAAGTAAAGAGTTTAAATATGCTGAATAAAAATGAAAATATGAACTCGCTACATAAGGAAGTCCAATTCCAAACATATCGTCAAATATACGAGAAAAAAAGCAATGAAAATTATTTATTAATGAGTTTCCATCTTCGAAGTAATAATTATCGGTATCGATTATATTGATTCCATTTTCATTGATAATTGCATTTCCACAGTGGAAATCACAGCAAACAATCCTTGATTCATTTATTTTTTGTATTATTTCAACTAATTCTTCTAAGTACTCTAAAAATAAACCTAAACTAATATTGTATGTATTTTCATTTGTATTAATTCCATTTAGAATATCATGTAAATTATATCCTTCTACGTAATCAAGACTTAAGCCATAAACTTGACCTGCTACTGTATAAATATCTTTAGGAACGTGAACACTTTTTATATTAACTTTGCTTAACTCTAATAAATGTTCTTGCATATCAAACACATTAAATAGGATGCGAGTTCTTTCGCTAAGTAAATCATATGCTTTAACAACTTTTCCATCTTTTAAATATACATCTGCTGTCGTTCCTTTTCCAATAAGTTTTCCGTTATTAAAAAATGAAAAGAATTCTTCATCTGTTTTAAAATTAACTAACATATCATCACCTTAAATTTATAAATGTAATGTTTCTAAGCTAAAACAAAACTTTTTATTTATTTCTGAAGCATCCTTAATAATCATAATTACTCCCCACCCAAAAAAAGTACATATATTCTAATACATTTGCTTATAAAAGTAAAGTTTTATGGTATAATTTAAGTGGTGATGTTATGAAAGATTTTTTTGCTATTATACTTAATAAATGTTTATCTTTAGGATGTTATATTTTAAAACCAATATTTAAAAAAGATGGTTCAGTTACCCCAGGATATTATGCATCTAAATTAAATAAAGATATCTTAGATGATTTAAAATATCCAAAATATGTTATTGGAGTTACTGGTTCAAGTGGTAAAGGTTCAACAACTTCAATGATTGCTCATATACTTTCAAAGTCAGGATATAAAGTTGTATGGAACAAAAATGGTTCAAATCTTTATAATGCAGCTATTACTTTAATACTTAATCATACTAATCCATTTACTAAAAAGATTAATGCTGATGTTTTACTTATGGAACTAGATGAATCATTTATTTCAAAAATATTTAAGAAACAAAAATTGACTCATTTAGTTGTTACTAATGTTACAAGAGATCAACCAGCAAGAAATGGAAGTCCAGATATAATATTTGATAAGATTGCTTCATCTATTGATGATTCAACTCATTTAATTATTAATGCGGATGATCCAATTGTTTCAAGATTAAAATTAACTCATAAAAATATAACAACATATGGAATTGATAAAACAAAATATGATTTGAAAAAGTCACTAAGTAACAACGTTGATGCAGCTTATTGTCCTAAATGTGATACAAAATTAAAATATGATTTTTACCATTATGGACATATTGGTTCCTACTCTTGTCCTAAATGTGATTTTTCTTCAAGACCTGTTGACTACTTAGCAACTGATATTGATTTAAACAACAATTTTATGTTAATAAATGATACATTGGTTCATTTAAATAGAAATGTTTTCTTTTGTTGCTATTATACATTAGCAGCATACGCTTTATGTAAAACAATAGACGTAAAAGATGAAGATATCATTAGAGAACTTAATGAAGATATTATTCCTTCAAAAAGAATGAAAACTTATAAACTTGGTAAACGTGAAATTGAAATGGTAGAATCAAAAAATGAAAATGCCCTTTCATATTTACAAACAATTAATTATATCCGTGAAAGTGATGATTTAAAAACTATAATAATTGGTTTTGATAATGTTTCAAGAAGATATTCATATAATGATTTAAGTTGGTTATATGACGTTGACTTTGAACTTTTAAATATAGATTCAATAGATAAAATATTTTGTATAGGTAGATTTAAATATGATGTATATTCAAGATTACTTTATGCTGGTATTGATAAAAAGAAATTAGTTTTAGTTGATGATATAGATAATCTTTTATATGATGTAGAAAAGAATTCTAAAGGAAAGATTATTACAATGGTATGCTTTGATATGACAGCAAAAATAAAAGATATGTTGATAAGAGGTATGTATGAAAACAATTAAAATTGCACATTTATATTATGATTTAATGAATTATTATGGTGAACAAGGAAATGTTCTTGCTTTAAAAACCGCTATTGAATATGCTGGATTTAAAGCAAATGTTAAAACATTATCAGTTGATGATGAAATTGATTTTGAGAAATACGATATATTTTATATGGGTATGGGAACAAAAAGAAATCAAGAGATTGTTAGAAAAGATATCTTAAAGTATAAAGAAAAAATTGAAAATGTAATAAATAAAAAAATGTTTATTATGACTGGTAATTCTTATGAGTTATTTGGTAAAAAAATTGATGATAAAAAATGTCTTGGAATATTTAATTTTAATTCTATAACTACTGATAGAATTGTTGGAGAACAAGTTTTTAAAAGTAATATTATTAATGAAACTATTATTGGATTTCAAAATAGATTTAGCTCAAATGATATAAAAGATGATTATTTATTTGAAGTTATTAAAGGAACTGGAAATGATTTAGAAAGTAAAGTTGAAGGAATTCATAAGAATAACTTCTTTGGTACTTACTTACTTGGACCAATACTAATAAGAAACCCATATTTTAAAGATGCTTTATTAAAGTATATTGGTATTGATAAAGTAAATACAAAATTAACTGATTATAAAGCATATCATGAATATTTAAAGAATTTTAATATAAACTAAAAAAAATATAAACTAAAAAAACATCTTCGAATTTGAAGATGTTTTTATTATGCTATTCGGAAAGCTGGAGAGACTCCGTAAGAGTAGCTCGCATCGTCGTAGTTCCAGTCACCACTTTCTGTGACAAAAATGAAGGCGATAGGAAAGCTGGATCCTGCCGAACGAAGCCACCACCTCGCTTCACTTCCATTATATTGTTTTTTTGCTCCTGCATAATTACTTGTTATTACTCCTTGATTTTTATAATAATCTAATTGTCTTGTTTCTCCATCAATGGTGTCATATTCATCTGCATTTCCATATATTTCTTTTGTAGATAATAGATATAATTTGTCTTGTGTTTCAAAGTTTGTTTCTCCTGATGTACTTCCATGACCTGATATTACTTTTGTTGTTGTTATTACATTTTGTAATTCACTTGGAAGCGAATTATAAACATTGTTATTTACATATGTACGAAGTTCGGAATCTCTCCATCCACCTACATTTGTACTTGTGCTATTGAATTTTTGTTTTGTTAGTATATCCGCAAACTCAACTACAAATCCGCATGCTGTTTCACTTGTTTCTCCATTTGTACATTTACTCATGTTGGATATTCTCACTGTGTGTGTTCCTAATTCGCCTAAGTCAATTTCTTTTGTATCTCCTACATTATATTTACTTGTGTTTCCTGCTTTTACATTTGCTGCTATTGTAGACCAACTATCACTTTCAAATGATATTGGTGTTGGTATATTACTTCCTAATGTATCTCTTTCTACTGCATTGAACTCTAGCTTACATGTATATTCTTCACTTACTTCTTCTGTTGATGTTTTATTTAATGTTATTGTTAATGTTCCGTTTATTGTTTCTTTTGCTTTTACTACTGTTGCATCATTGTCTAACTTATTTTTGATACTTGTATATTTTGCTGTTGTTCCTTCTTTTGGTACACATGTTACACTTACTTCTGCATCATAGTTACTTGAATTGTTTGTTACTTCGTATGTTAGTATTGAAGTTTGATTTAATGTCTTTAGTTCTGATGTTTCAAATGTTATTATTTTCTTTGTATCATCTATTACTGAACTATATACATCCTTCCCATCTATACTTGCAGCTGTGAAGATTACACTGAAATCTTCTTCATTTTCGCTTACTTTTGCATTTCCATTTATTACTAATGTTGTTGATATTGTTGCAAATCCAATTGCCATTAGTAATATTGCTACTATAAGCATACTTTTCTTTTTCATACCTTTACCTACCTTTTCTACATTTTTATTTTATAATACCCCCCCCGATTTTCAAGGACAACTTCCTTGTTTACATCTTTTTTGTCATATTTAGTTGAAAAAGGTCAAAAAAAACTACCAATTTTAAGTTTGGTAGTTTTAATACTTTTATGTTCTTATTGAGCAATTGGCATTTTGATAAATGGTGTTGGTGTATAATTTTTAAGTTTTATATCTTTGTTACCAATTGGATTTTCTTTTAAATATGGATCTTTGGCATCAACATAATCAGTTGAATACTCAAATATACTATCATGATTTGCTAGTTCAAGAATTGGATTATCTCTTGTCAATAAATGTTCAAGACATACTTTTTCTTCAAATGCTTTTTCATAGTCTTTAGCAAGTCGTTTAAAACTTAATGTGTTTAAAATACTTACTCTTTTAGACATTGGTAGATTTTCAACAGTTTGTTGTACACCATTTTTGATAAATTCAGGATTGTTTTGAATATAAGAGTCTAAAAAATTATAAGCATAATTTTGTATATTTTCATAATACTCATTTAAGCTATTATAATAGTTTTCAACTTCTTCATCTGAACTAGATTGGATCATTTTTATTTGTTTTAACATTGTTTTATATCTCTTTAATTGTTTCTTTATTCCATCAAGTTGATTTACATATATATGAGCATCCATTATACTCCAACTCATTGTTCCAACTTCATATCCGCAAGCCTTTGCAAACATTGATAAAAGTAAAGCGTATTGAGTAATATTGAATGGAAGTCCAAGTGGAACATCAGCACTTCTTTGATGAACATATGAATGAAGTTTTCCATCTGGAGTTACTTTGTATTCACTGCTCCAAACACATGGTGGAAGAACTGCTTTTGGAATATGAGCGTCTTGCCATAAATTAATATTCATTCTTCTATCAGTTGGATTATTCTTTAATGTCCATTCAACACATTGAGGTTTCTTATAAGTAGCATTTACATATCCATAAGCTTCTGCAATAGAATCTGCATACTCAAGCCCAAACCAAATAGCTTGTTTTATAGTTCTTGCATTACTTTTCTTATCCATAACATCTTTAGATTTAACCATAATTTGTTTACCATATTTATCTAAAAAAGGAATTGTTTCAACATTACCAGTAATTGGATTTCTAACTTGTTCCATTAATGGAACTTCTCTTTCAGGATCATTTATTGCATTATCACCTTGTTCATATATACGATATATTCCGTCTTCATCAACTTCCCATAGATTCCAAGTATTATTGCCTCTTTCTCTTAACCATGATGGATGGTTGTCTTGTACAGTATGTATCCATTGTATTTCAGAAGTACTGTTTTTAACCTTTACATCTTTAGTTTCAGCAATTGGAAATTCACGACCAACATTAAATTTATGATTCCAGCCTGCAATGCTTATTGTATCTATTCCTGTTCTATTTTCAGTTTTAATACCAGTTTTTAATATTTCTTCTACTAACTTACAATAAGCAATATCCATTTCAGATAATCTTACTTTAGTTCTATCAATTTTTATTTCTTTGCCATTTACTATCATAATTTTACCTTCTTTTACTTTCTAACATATAATTCTCTTTTATAAGCGATTCCATTGTCGTTTCCTTCAAATATAATTTCTTTATCCCATTCATCTTCATCTATTTCAGGGAAAAACACATCTGCTTTACTTTCAGCATCGATTTTTGTAAGAGCCAAAGTTTTAGCATATTCAAGCATATTTCTATATAAGGAAGCTCCACCTATAACTACAAGTTCTTGTTTATAAGTATCTATATACTCAAGCAATTCTTGCATATTACGAACAATACATATTTGTTCATTTTTTTCTATTTCATCTTCATGATTTTGAGTTAACACGATATGTTTTCTTCCAGGAAGTGGTTTTCCTCCACGAAGAGAATAAAAAGTGTTATATCCCATAATCATTTGTTTACCCATTGTATATTCTTTAAAAAATTTTAAATCTTCTTTAATCCGCCAAATAAGTTCATTATCCTTACCTAGTTCATTATTTTTACCAACAGCAGCAATCATGCTGACGTTATCAAATACTGACATAACCAAATCCTCCTAAATATATTTTAACAAAAAAAATTGTAGTTGAACATATAAAAACACTTATTGTTAAAAATATAAGTGTTTTAATTTTCCATATAATAAGCATAATATTCATCATAAGTAAGATTAGATTCATGAACTTTTTCTGCTAATTCTTTACCTAAATAACGATAATGCCAAGATTCATAATTATAACCAGTGATATTTTGTTTATCTTTAGGATATCTTAATATAAAACCAAATTTATAAGAATTATTTATAAGCCATTCATAACTTTTTGATTCATGAAACTTTGACTGACTTGTACATTCTTTAGAATAAATATCCAAAGCAAGTCCCGTTTGATGTTCTGAATATCCTGCTCTTGCAGCAATAGAATCTGCATACTTTGTTCCTTTATCAGCTTGATATGCTTCATAAACCTCTTTTTGATGAGCCGCAGAACGATAACCTGATATAAGTATTAAGTAAATTCCTTCTTCATATGCTGCATTCCACATCTCAATAAAAGCATTATAGGCTTCACTTCTAATTTTTTTAGGTTCTCCATAATAATATTTTATATCAACACTCACTAAATCATCTGGTTCATAATCCTCACCTAAACTATAATATTTATTAGCAAGTATTCCATAACCTTTTGAAAAATCTGTTTTTAAATCGGCTTCATAATAATTTATATTTCGATGAACATTTACTAAGGAAACAATATTATCATAATCATATCCGTCTGTGCCATGATATTTAAAGAAATCTTCATCTTTAGTTATAACTTGATCCAAATACCCATCTAAATTTTTAAACATAAAATATTTAGTATTTAAGAAGTTAGGAACAAATTCATTATATCCCAGATCAATAATCTTTTTTTGCTCTTCTTCATTTAATTTATTAAGAATTAATTCTGTTGCTTCTTCAGAATACCCAAGAGTTTTAAGTGCATACTCATTAGTTTTAGTATATAAATACTCTTGATATTTTTTTACACCAAAAACTATACCCCCAATAAGAAGTATCATAACTACAAAAAATATTTTAACACTTGTTTTAAGTCTATATACTTTCTTAGTTTTCATATCATCACTCTAAAATAATTATAAAACATAAAAAAAAAGAACTCAAGTAAATGAGTTCTATATTTATTAATTTAAAGCGTCTTTTAATTTGCTTCCTGCTTTAAATGAAACAACATTTTTAGCAGCAATTTTCATTGGTTCTTTAGTTAATGGATTAATTCCTTCTCTAGCAGGTCTTACTTTTGAAGAGAAAGTTCCAAATCCAACGAATGCAACTTTTTGACTTTCTTTAAGTCCTTTTTCGATTCCTTTCAACATAGCGTCTACTGCTCTTCCTGCATCAGCTTTAGTTAATCCAGTTTCAGCAGCAACAAATTCTACTAATTCAGTTTTTGACATATTAAATGTACCTCCCATATATTTTTTCTAGTAGGTTTACCCTACATATAAAATGTAGCAAAAAATTATCTTAAATGCAATAAAAAATAACGTTTTTTCGTTATTTTTTTTGATTTATTATTGTTTATCAATACATTTCATTATTATTTTTATATACATATCCAAATAATAAGTATATCCAGCATATTTATCCAAATCTTCTTTGAATACTAAGTCATTTTCAACTCCATAAAGCATATGCATGTCTTTACTTAATTTATCGATAACTAAAATACCATATTCTGAATCAAAATCATGACCATATTTATCACGTTTTAATTTTATTTTAAATTCATAACTATCTTTAAATATATCATTTAATATATTAATCGTTTCCACTGCCACTTGTTTATGATTCTTTTTATCATTGCATCTTTCGATTAAAGCAATTATTTTTTTATATTCTTCGCTTGGATGTTGTGGACAATCTTCATGAATTTCATCTTCTCTAATTGAACCATATCCTAAAACTTTTACTATTATCTCTAAATCTGTTTCATTGACTCTATCAGTATAATAGTATCCGTTTAAAATAGCTTCTTTATCTTTTAAAAGATTATTAATTATTTCAAACTCTTCTATATGTTCATTTAAGAACATGACACTAGCATTATAGTTTTCAAAAGCTTCATCAGTTTTAAACGATTCTCTTTCATCAACATAAAAACCAAGTTGATTTCTTTTTAAATAAATTTTTTTATTATAACAACTAGTTTCTGTTAAAATAAAACCTAAATTAGTAAATTTCATTTTATAAATAGACAAAGTTGTATCTATACTTTCTAATCTAAATCTTGATAAATCATCAATTTTACTTAAAAATATTTTATAAAGGTCTTCTTTTGAATATTCATTTATATTTAACATATCATCACCTTAAATTCGGTTTATTATTTTATTTAGATTTTGCAATTGGTAAAACGATGTCTTCTCTTTTTGTTTTCTTCATATTTTTTATTCTGGAGCTTATTGGAACAACTCCAATAACTGGTAAATTAGTAATTTTTTCTATTTCTTCTTCATCTTTAATAGTTGTATCAAAATAGAAAGTTATGAAAATTACAACGATAGAAAGTATTGCTCCCATAAGAGAACCAATTACAACAATTTTTAAAGTTGATGCTGATGATGGAACTTCACTTACTTCGGCTTTATCAATTGTACTGATGTTTTCAATTTTATAAATAGAAACTATTTCTGATGCAAATACGTCAGCTATTTCATTCGCGATTTGGCATGCAAGTTCATTATCTTTATCAGTTACTTTAATACTTATTATTGAAGTATCTGTTATCTCTCCTACACTTACCATAGAATTTAATTCTTTATAAGTTAAATCTAAATTTAGTTTATCTATTACTTGATTAAGAACTCTTTTACTCTTTATTATTTCACCATATGTTGTAACAAGAGATTTATTTAAATTGACATCACTTGTATTTATAGCTGCATTTTCATTTGCTTGATTTAAAAGAATTGTTGTTTCACTTGTATATTTAGGTACTCTAAATTTATTAACATAAATACTTGATAAACAAAAGAATATTGAAGTTGCAAAAATAATATATATTATTTTAGATTTAAAATAATTAAATAATTGAGTTATATCTAATTCTTCCATAACTAACCTCCATAGTATGCATCATAGTATTTGTTATAGTATCCATTTTTAGTGGCTGGTACTTTATTTAATATAACACCTGCTATGTGTGCATTTACTCCTTCTAATGCTTTTACAGTTTTCTTAAGCATATCTTCACTAGTTTGTTTATAAGCTGTTACTATTACAGTTGTAGATACATATTTAGTTACAACTAAAGCATCTGATAAACCAACTACTGGAGGACAGTCAAAAATAATAATGTCATAATTTTTTTCAAGCATATCAATAAGTTTTCCCATGCGTTTACTTTCTAAAAGTTCACTTGGATTAGGAGGTACTGTTCCACTCGGAAGCAAGTAAACTCCTTTGAGTTTGGTTTTTATCGTTTCAATTTTTACTCCTGATAAATCAGAGATTAAAATATTGGATAAACCTTTTCCATTGGAAACACCAAATATTTCATATTGTCTTCCTCTACGAAGATCACAGTCGATTATTAAAACTTTTTTACCGGATAATGCATAACTTTGAGCAAGAGATGCAGCTATAAAACTTTTCCCCTCACCTGGTTCTGTCGAAGTTAGCATAATCTTTTTTTCTCCACCATTAACTAAACTAAATTCAAGATTTGTTCTGATTGTTTTAACGGCTTCAGCAACTCTTGATTTAGGATTAGATAACAAATTTAATTCTTCTAACATATAAATCCACCTTTTTATTATATAGTTATTATATCATGAATAATCAGTTTATTTCTTCATTTTTTATGACTTTTGTAAAGTTATCTTCTAGTATTGCTTTACTTTTTTCAACACCAACACATTTTAAAATTATTTTTTCACATTTTTTTAAATAATTGAAACGATTATCTGGATGATGAATATCGCTTCCAACAAAACTGATAAGATTAAGTTTTAAAAGATTTTTAGCCATTGTTTTGGCATGACGACCGTATAATCCAGCTAAAGAAGCAAAGTTGATTTGCATTAAAACTCCCATACTTCTTAATGTATAAAAGAATTCATAATCCTTATAGTAAGCTTCATATCTTTCTGGATGAGCAAGTATTGGAACTATACCATTACTTATAAGTTCAAAAAATATTGATTTTACTTCATTAATCTTAGAATGCATTGGTATTTCAATCAACATATATCGGCTATTATTTATTGTTGTAAGTTTTTTTTCTTTATAAAGTTTTAAAATATTATTGCTGATATATACTTCATTACCTAAATAGATATTTATATTTAAATCTTCAGCAACTTCCTTTATAGTATTAAATATTTTTTCATTTTCACTTACTTCACTTATATATTTAGATTCATCAATATAATGAGGTGTAAAAACAATATCGGTAACGCCACATTCATGAGCGTTTTTAAGCATTTCTTTTGTTTCTTCTAAACTTTTTGATCCGTCATCAACACCATATAAAAAATGGCTGTGTAAATCTTTCATGATATCACCACTTTTATTATAAAGTTAAAAAATAAAAAAAAGAATATTTTACATATTCTTTTACGTTTTATTTACTATAATACAATAGCAATTAATTTATCAGAGCCTTTATTTACAATCTTACTAACAGTACTTGAAAGTTTATAACGAGTAGAATCTTTCATCATCATTAATTTAGTTTGAATACCTTCTTTAACGATTTCATCTAAGCTTCTACCAAATATTTCACTTTTCCAAATACTTGTAGGATCATCATTATAATCTCTCATAATATAGTCAATTAATTCTTTAGATTGAACTTCAGTTCCAATGATCGGTTCAAAAGTGGATTCAACATCAACCTTAATCATATGAATTGAACTAGCTTTAGCTTTTAATCTTACTCCATAACGTGTACCTTGTTTTATGATTTCTGGTTTTTCAAGCATCATATCTTTTAATGTTGGGTAGACAATTCCGTATCCACATCCATGAGCCATTTTTAAAGCCTCAGATAAGCATTTATTTTCTTCTTCGCTTTCATGATATCTTGAGAATACTTTTAGGATACTTGCTTTACTTACATTTGAATATCCGACAATATTCTTTAAAGTTTCATTATAAAGCTCATCAGAACTATCAAGGTTTAGTGAAACAACACCAGTACCAGCATCAAATTCACTTATATATGCTCGTGATATAATATCCGAATCAGTATAATAATTGATTATCGAATTAACATCGCCCATTTTGTTGACGTTAACAACACTTTCTTTTATTTTATTTAGATAATGCATTTTTATTTCATTTTTGTTTGGTAAAACGTGTACCCATTCAGGAAGTTTTACTTCAACATCAACAATTGGGAATTCATCAATTGCACTTCTTAAAATATCATTGATTTCTTTTTTACCCATAGCTTCAACATTTAAAGGAATTACTTTTACTCCATGTTTCTCTTCAATTTCCATCTTTACCTTTAATGTATCTGGATTATCTGTATGAGTAGTGTTAAGAATAACAATAAATGGTTTATTTATACTTTTAAGTTCTTCAATTACTTTAGTTTCACCATCTATATAATCACTTCTTTTAAACTCACCAAAAGATCCATCAGTAGTTATAACAATTCCAATTGTTGAATGATCTTTTATAACTTTTTCAGTTCCAATTTCGGCTGCCTCGATAAATGGGATCGCTTCTGGGTACCAAGGCGTATTTACTAGCCTTGGGTTAGATTCAGCATCTTCATACCCGATTGCTCCATCAATAACATAACCAACACAGTCAATAAGTTTGATGTTTGTTTTAAAGTCATCTATTTTAATTACGGCCCCTTGTGATGGAACAAATTTTGGCTCAGTAGTCATAATCTGTTTTCCATTTGATGATTGAGGAATTTCATCTAAACATTTTTTCTTATCGTATTCGTCTTCTATATTTGGAACGACTAAATTTTCAATTACTTTTTTTATAAAAGTTGATTTACCAGTTCTAACTGTACCAACAACTCCTAGATATATTGATCCGTTTCCTCTTGCGGATATATCTTTAATTATGTCTTTCATCTCCATAATTACCTCTCCTTTATAGTTAAAATATATGTGTCATATTTAAATTTATTACATATACTAAACTAAAAAAGTGTAATTAATTTAACTAGATTTCAAATGAATTTAAGATATTTATTAACTCTTCTCGATGATTGCCTGATGTTGCAAATATAAATGATAAGTGATAAGAAATATTATTATAATCAAATCTAACCTCCCACATGTTATCACTATAATCTCCATCCATGCGGATTAATATGGCTTTTGTATTCAAATTATTTATATAAAATTCTTCAGATTTAGTAAAATAGGAATAAGTTCTTCCAGCTTTTCTTTCAGCATATTTTGTTGCTATAATAACTTCAAATCTAACAAGTATAACCTCACGATAATAATTTCCTCCATATTTAGGTTGTTCATCAAAGGCATTATCCATTTTTAATACTAAAAATCCAATATTGTTGTCTTTCTTTTCATTACATGTTATTGTAAAGTCATTTTTCTTAAACAATGAATTTCTTAAAATATTAATTCCTAATTTATCATTTAATTCATCATATGAATAACTCATATCTTTAACTAAATCAGCTTTATAATTAATGACAGCTTGAGAATCACTTTTAACGTCTGGAACAATATATTTTTTATCATCAACTATTTTCTCTAAATATTTTACTTTTAATGTATTGAAAACATCTCCTATTTGTTCAGCATATACAACAGAAAATATTCCTATTAATAGAATAAAACAACAAGTTACAGCCGTTACTAAATGATGAAATTTATATTTTTCTTTTTTATTAACGATGGCTTCATATATCTCAACTTTTTTTTGATTGGATACAGGTAATTCATCAAAAAATTTTTTAGTCATTTTGTCTATTTTTTTCATAAAAAATCATCTCCTAACTTATCTTTTATCATCTTTTTTATTCTAAACAATCTAACTTCAACAGCACTTTTTGAAATTTTCAATATCTCTGCAATTTCTTTAGATGTATATCCTTCATAATAATGTAAATAAAATGGAATTCGATATTTTGAATCAAAATTCTTTAAGATATCAAGAATTATAAAACTATCTGTATTGATGTTATAAGGAATCTCTTCTAATTCATAATTTGATTTTTTACTTCTCCAAAATGATTTTAATAAGTCCTTTGATTCGTTTGCACATACTATAAATAACCACTTTTTTACATTTATATCAGAACTATTAAACTTTTTTATATTTTTAAAGAGTTTAATAAATACTTTTTGAACAATATCTTCTGTATCACAACTACTAAGAGTATAACTGAATGCTATATTGTAAACATCTTTATAATACTTTTCATATATTTCTTTAAATAAGTCTTCCAAAATAGCACCATCCTCTCTAATATTTTGATTCTTATACTTTATTAACGATTAAGACATTAAAAAACATACAAAATTTTTAAATATTATATCAAATTTAAAATTTTTACTTAAAATAAAAAAGTGTAATTTTTAACGTTACACTTTTAATAATGGAATCCGTCTAATATCTTCTGAACTTCTTCATCAGATTTATTACGATAATCAGCACCAGGATTTAAAGTGAAACTATATAGAACATCATCATATTCCATATACACACTTCTCCTTCTTCCATATTCAATTCCATATGCCATTGTGCCAAGTTTTCCAACTTTATACTTTGGAATAGTTTCATCAGTATAGTTTCCGTGGTTTAATTCACTGTTTTCTTTTCTTTCAGCATATTTAGTTTTTATTAAAATACTAAAATTAACAATTGATACGTTTTTGTTTTCTTTATTATCATACATGAATACATTACCCATATAAAGATATATAGTTGCTATCTTCCCATCTTTCTTTTCTAAAGTTTTTAAAATAAATTTATCTCTTTTAAATAAATCATTTCTTAAAAGTTTTATACCTAATTCTTTTTCTAGTTCTTCATATGTGTACATTGAATAACTTTCTTTATCTATTGGCTCATTCTTTGAAGAATCAATACCACTACCAGTTGGCTCTTTCAAATCAGCTTCATAATTTATTTTTTTTACTCCATTATATTTTAATTTGATTTTTTGAACATCATTATTATCAACTTTTTCTGTGTAAGACTTGGTAAATATTGATGTAACAATTTCTTTTATTTCATTAGCATAAGTTACTCCAGTTCCAATTAATAACATGCTAGTAATAACTAATATAGAAAAAATGATTTTCTTATTTCTTTTTCTTTTTTTATAACCAAGGATTATCTTTTGATTTAAGTCATTTGATTGTGATTTGGATAACTTAATATTATCAAAAGTATTATTAAAACGATCATTTATCTTATTCATTTATACTCCCTCCCATTTCTTTTCTTAATGCTTCTTTTCCTCTCAATAAACGCATTTTTATTGCTGATTCACTTTTATTTAATTGACTGGCTATTTCTTTTATCGAGTATCCTTCATAGTAAAATAAATACAATGGTATTCTATAATCTGGATTTATGTTGTTTAAAGCATCTATTAAAGAATCATTTTTTGTTTTATTATCTTTCACATCGTTGGTTATAGTTGCTTTTAATTTTTTCCAAGGAGACTTTAAAATATCCTTTGATTCATTTATGCATATTCTAAATAACCATCTCTTTGCTTCATTATTTGAAAGTGCTAATATCTTTTTGTTGTTATACAATTTTATATAAACTTTTTGAATTACATCTTCTGAATCTTGTTCATTTAATAAATAACTATATGCAAGTCTATATATATCATTTTTATACAGCTGATATAATTCATTAAAACGTTCACCCATTATAATCACTCCACCATCTTTTTCAACTTAACAACGATTTAAACTAATTAAAAGTCACATTAAAATAAAAAAAGTGTAATATTGATTTATTACACTTCTATAATAACAAATATTTTTTATTCGTTAATTAATTTCTTTATATTATTCAATTTATTTTTATCAATTGTAAACTTTGGATCAAATTCTCCATATACTTGAACAAATTGATTATCTTTTTCTTTTAACATACCTGAAGCATAAAGACGTGTATAACTTCCTTTAGGTAAAGGTGATTCTTCTGACGTTTTTACGATACATAGAATTAATTCTTCATCTTTAGTAATAAATTCTTCTCCATCTACTATTTCTTTAAGAACTGTATTGGCTTTTTCCTTTGCACTTAAATTGGAAAATCTTTCTGAATCTTTATAAAAATTAATATGATCGTTTAAAGAAACATATCCACCGAGGTAATATATATCAAGATCTTGCTTTTTCTTAACTTCTCCTTTAAAAACATCATCAATGTGTAATGTAATTTTTGTCCAAGCATTTCCTGCAAAAGTTTCAAAATTTACCGATACAACTTTACCTTTTACTACGGCATCGCTTTTTTTCATCAATGTAGTGAATTCTTCTTTGAATACTTTTTCAGTTATTGAAGTTACAGTAATTATGTTTTTTTCTTCTTTTTTATCTTCATGTTTATTTTCTTTTGGTAAAAACTTTGGTGTAAAAATGCCAGCTAAGGTTAATAAAACAAGACTTGTAATAATCAATATTTTTTTCATTTATATTTTTCTCCTTTAATTTTAATAATGAAAAGCTTCTAATATTTTTTGAACTGCCTTATCAGGATTAGAAGAGTAATCATCTCCGATTGATATTTTTAATCGATATAATATATCGTCGTGAATTATAAAAACACTTTGAGTATGACTAAATGTATAAAAAATGTATGCTTTATCATTAATAGATTTTATATAGTATTCTTTTATGTTTTTTTCAGATGATAAATTAGCTTCCCAAATGGTATCAGTACTGCTTGTATTATACTTTGTACGCATGATAATCTCCATATATACTTTAGTTGTTTTTCCTGAATCTTTTTCTGCATCCATAGGATCTGGCATGCTAAACCTTAAATATGATATTTTTTCATTCTCCCGCGAAATTTTAGTTACTACTATTCTATTATCTTTAAACAAATCATTTTTTAAAATTTCTATGCCTAGAGTTTTTTCTAATTCTTCATATGTATATATTGAATAACATTTATCTATTACATCAACTGTATCACAAGAGCCAATATAATTTTGGCATGTGCTTTCTCTTAAAACTGCATCATAATTTAGTTTTTTTCTTGCTCCTGATTCTAGCTTAAAATTTGTATATGCACTTCCATTTGATGTGGTTCTATTACTAATTTTTGTTATAACTTTGCTAATGCTTGCTTTTATATCATTTGCATAAGTTACTCCTGTTCCAACGATTAAAATACTGAATACTATAATTAAACTAAAAACAACATTATTTCTTTTTTTTCTCTTTTTATAGCGATTTATCGTTTCTAATCTTAAATAATCATTTCTTTCATCTGTTAGAAAAATGTTATTAACGTTATCGATGTATTCTTTTTTTAATTTATTCATTTTTATCCTCCATTTCTATTCTTAATTTTTCTTTACCTCTTGAAAGACTCATTTTTATAGCAGATTCAGATTTTTTCATAATCTTAGCTATTTCTTTTATCTTATATCCTTCATAATAATATAGATATAAAGGTAATCTGTAATCTTTCGGAATATTTTTTAATAATTCAAAAGTTGTGTTTTCATTTAGATTATAAGCTTTTACTTCATCTTCTAAACTTTTTATCAGTTTTTTCCAAGGAGATTTAAGCAAATCTTTTGTATTATTTATACTTACCCTAAACAACCATTTTTTTATTTCTTCATTTTCTAATAAAAGAATTTTTTTATTGTTATATAACTTCATAAAGGTTTTCTGAAGAATATCTTCGGTATCAGGAATATTAAAAAGATAACTATATATTAATTTATAAACATCTTTACTGTATAAATAATATATTTCATCAAAACGTTCATTCATAATATACTCCTTTCAATTTATTAACGATTAAAAATTAAAAAAAGTCACATTTAATAAAAAAGAACAAAATTAATTGCTCTTTAAGCTAACTTTCTTGCTTCTATTTCAGCTGTTAATTCTTCTTTTTCTTCTTCTGTTAAAATAGTTTGTTTATCAAGTTCTTCTAACATTTTTTCATAATCACTTAAATCTAAATCTGTATTAGTATCAAGTTCATTAAGCAATGATTGAAAAAATTTTTCTTCTTGTAAAGATCTATCAAGTACTTCATTTTCTTTTTCAATATACATATTAGCAGCATTTTCATATTCGTCAATTTTATCACTTTTTTTATCAAAATTTTCATCAACTACTTCATCAGTTAAAGTTCTATCCTGTTTATATAGATCGAATTTTATATCTTCTAAACTTCTGTTTTGAACTCTTTCATTGCGAATTCGTTGCATATATTCTGAAACTCTAGCTTCATATATTGAAGGAAGTACCTTACTTTCTAACTCAGGTTCATCCTCTTTTAATCTTTTTATAGCTTCTGCACGTATATTAATATAATCAGCATTCTCTACCAAAGTTTCATCATCACTTTTTTCAAAAACAACTTTTTCAGCTGATATGTTTTCTTCTTTTAATTCTTCTGGAGTTTTTTCTTGTTTTTCTTCTTTTTCTAAAGCTGCTATTTCATTTTGAAGAGCTTCGATTCTAGCAAAATTTGGATTACTTTGGACTTTTAAATCTTCTAGTTCTCTTTTTTTTGATTCTAAAATATCTTCTTTATTTTTATCATCTTCTACTACTTCCTTTTGAGCATTAATGCGAGCATTTTCAACGGCTTCTTTGATTTCTTTATAATCAGTTTTAGCAAGACTTTCATTTACTAATGTTACTTGCATCTCATATTTTTCAATATATTCATCAAGTTTGCTTAAAGTTTTTGGATAAGATGATTTAATTATTGAAGTAAACTCTGGATTTTGAGAAATTAAATCTTTTACTCGTTTAAATTCATTTAATTTCTGATCGAGTTCATTTTTTTGATCAACCAGTTCTTTACTTGGCATTTCAAAAGGAACTAATTTTGTAGCGCCAAAAATATCTTGAACTTCTTTTAATCCGTCTATTGCACCCATTTCTCTATAATGGCTGTAATCAAAAGCTAAAGAATCGTATTCATAATTTATTTTTATCTTTTCATTATTTTTTTTAGCTAAATTGGTAACACTTTGAAGATTATTTATTCCGGTAAAATAAGCCATAATTCCTTTATTAATTGATGAATCAAATATTTTGGAAGTCTTTAATGCTTGTATAGCTTCTTTTTCTAAAGAAACTAATGAACTTCTAGCTTTTTTAGAATTATTTAGACGATCTTCATATATTGCTTCTTTAAAATCAGAAAAAATCGTATCATATTCATCGAATGCAGGCATACTTAAAAGAGAATCAATAAAACTTCTTTGAATGTCAGTTTCTAAAGAGTTTGCTGCAACAGTTGAAATTTTATTGAGAATTTGGGTAACTTCTGATAAATTATCTCCATGATTTGAAATTCTATTTTGTAATTTATTTAACATTTCTTTTAATTCGTCCATAAATAAGTCACCTACTATAATAAATATATCATTATTTTTTTGAAGTTTATAAAAAAATTAGTTGACTTTACAACTAATTTAATTCGTTTTTACTAAACCCGTTGAGTTTCCATAAAGGAGCAATCATACTTAACGATTCTAATTCTTTATATATTTCATTTAATTCATGAGCATCCACAAATATTTCATGTTCTAAAAACATTTGCTTTAGTTCTTTCTTATTAAATAATCCTATTTGGATTGTATAGTAAATATCATCAATAAGACAACTTTCAGTTTCTAAAGCATTTTGTAGTAAAGTTGCTTCTATTTCGTTTTTCAAATTTACAAATTCATTAAAATCAAGCACTTTATAATCAAATCTTTTTGATTTTTCATTTTTTATATATTCGAACGAATCTTGGTCAAAAATTGGATCAACCACGTAGTTATCTATTATTGGAAGATGTTTATATTCAATGAATTCATTCAATTCGTCTTCAGTTAATTTAACAGCTGATTTTTCTAATAATTCTATTAACTTTTCTTTATGTAGTATTCCATTTGCTTCAATGTAATTTGTTATGGAATAAGTAATATTATGAAAATTATCTTTATATCTTTTTTCTAATTTTTTACGAAGTTGTTTTCTTTTTTCCACAATACTTCTTAATTCGTTTGGCATAAGATATTTATACTCACCATTTACTAAAGCAATTCCTATTTTTCCGTGAGCTATAAATTTAAGATCAAAAGTATCATAACAAACATCTTCTGATTCGATTATTTCCAAAGTATATTCATCAATATCGGTTATCTCATTATAACTTTCAATTATATCTTCTTTACTTATATCAAGTTCATCCAATAAATTAGTTGATTCTAAAAATCTATCAAGAGTGAACTCTTCTTTACTTTTTATCTTTACAGCATCATTTTTTAAGGCATCAAAGAAAGACTCAAATAGATTTCTTCCTTTTAAAACTACAAAACGAACATCTTTAACATTGTTTAAATAATAAGTTGATATTTGCTTTGCTTGCTTCTTGTTCATTGAAAATTTTTTCATTAAAGTATCTAAAACATCATTTGGATTTTCTATAGGCTTAAAAGTTAAGAATTCATATATTTTACTAGCCTTTTCCTCATTTTTGATTATTTTTTTTATGTATGTTAATAAATTTTTATAAACTTGAAATGTCTTAAATAATTCTTCATTTGAAAGTATTCGATATTCTATTTTTCTATTATTATTATAAAATGTTTCTAATTCACTTGCATCCACGATTAAGATTAATCCATTCTTAATTGAATACTTTAAATTTAAATCTTTAATAGTTATATCCAATGAATATCTTTCAATATAGTTTTTTTGAAAAAATTCTACTGGAATTACATTGTTTATTTCAATATAACAAATAACTACAGCTTTTAAAAGTTGTATTTGTTTTGCTTTATTAAATTTCTCTTGTAAGATATCATCTAGATCTTTTGGAAATTCAAGATGATCATCATCTTTAAAAAATAGAAAGCATCTATCAATTAATTCATCTTCTAAAATCGAATCAGAAGAACCTTTCTTTTTTATTTCATTAATAACATCTAAATAATCAAAAGTAAATCCATAATCCATAAAATTTGCAAATTCATCTTTGATTTTTTCTTCTAAAAGCTTAATCATCTCTTTTTTGCTTGTAAAACATTCTTCTAAATAATCACTAGCAAATAATTTAAGATCCTCTTGATTTTCTCTCTCTAATATTGTTTTTAAACTTCTCATACTTACCTCATTTCTTCTACTAATACTTTATCATAAACAAGTGTAAAAAAAAATAAAAAAGTTCTAAAATAGAACTTTCTCTGATTTATATTGTTTAATAATTATACCTAACATTAAAGCTATTATTATAAATGTTGATAAAAACATGAATAATATATTAAGTGTATTAAAGTTTCCTTTAGTTACATCATCAAATAAAAGTGTATAGTTTATAAAAGGTATCATACTTAAAAGACATGAAGATTTTACATTTAAGAAAAATGCGATCATACCTGGGAATATGGATACCAAAGTTATTGGTCCAAGTGCGCTTTGGGCTTCCTTAAATGTTTTGGCACGTGATGCAATACTTATGCAAATTCCACTTATCATAAATGCATAAGCAACTATTATTAAACCAGCAAACACAACTTGACCAAGATTTAATGTTATATCTACTCCATTATATATATCGAAGTGGTTTCCTGCATACATAAGTGAAAAATATGCAAGGATTAAAGAAATAATTCCCGTTACAATTGAAGAAACAGCTACACTTATATATTTTCCAATAATTATGCTTTTTGAACTTATTGGTAAAGTAAGCAAAGTTTCTAAAGTTCCTCTTTCTTTTTCACCAGCAGTTGTATCTGTTGCTGGATAAGTTGACGCAACCGTTACGGCCATCATAATAAACATAAATGCATAACTAACAATGTAGTTTCCAAAGAAGTTTTCTTCTTCTAAAGTTACATTGGACAATGTAATAATATTTAAAACGTCATCAGGTTTAATATTTTTATTGATTAAATAGTTTTCTTGAAGAATACTTTTATATTGTTCAAAATAACTACTTATAAGACTTACTGCATAACTTGATGTATCATTTTCATAACAATATGTTTCATAATGACTTCCATCTTTTGTTACATAAAGATTAATGCTTCCATCTTTATACATATTTTCAAGTTCTTCTTTTGTACCAGTTACTACTTCAATTTTAAAGCTGTCTGCTAAGTATTTTTCTGTTTCATTTAACTCATAAGCAAAACCAATCTTATTATAATCCTCAATATCTTTATTAACATTATTTTCAAATAAATAAGACATTCCAATTATAATTAATGGAATCATTAAAGGAACAATTAACATCATTGATAAAGATTTTTTATCTCTGAATATTTCTCTTAACTCTTTTTTTAATATATTAATCATTTTTTACACCTCCAATCAATGTAAAGAACGCATCTCTTAAGTTATTTTGTTTTGTTTGTTTATTGATTTCTTTTGGTGTTCCTGAAGAAATAACTTTACCATTATTTATTAAAATAACATAATCGCAGATATTTTCTGCTTCTTCCATATAATGTGTTGAATAAATAATTGATGCACCATTTTTCTTTTCTTCTTTGATAAAATCTAAAATTACTTGACTAGATATAATATCTAATCCACTTGTTGCTTCATCAAGAATATAGTATTTTGGTTTATGAACTAAACATCTAGCTATATTTATACGTTGAGTTTGACCTGTTGATAAAACTCCTATTCTTTTATCAATAAAAGTACTTAAATCAAGGCGATCAATAATTTCTTCAATTCTTTTTTTACTTGCTTCTTCTTCAACTCCATAAATATTTGCAAACATCTTTAAAAGTTCACGTCCTGTTATAGAATTATATAATTTTGTATTTCCAGAAAGATAAGCAATTTCATTTTTAATTTTTAAAGCATTTTTGGAAATTTCCAAACCATCGTACAAAATTGTTCCGTCAGTTGGAGTTAGTATTCCAGCTATCATTCTAAGCAAAGTTGTCTTTCCAGCACCATTTGGTCCAAGTATTCCAACAATGCTTCCATCTTCTACTTTTAAACTAATGTTGTCATCTGCCAAAACAATATTGTTCTTTTTTGATTTTTCTTTAAATTGTTTACTCACATTTTTAATTTCTATCATATTCTCACCTCTTTAATTATTTCATTTAAACAAACAAAAAGCAACTTAAATCTAAGTTACTTTGTTAATTTATTTATATTATTAAAATTTATGAAAAATTACATTATATTTTTTATACCTAAATATCACTTTGTTCTTCACACCACTTATATTTTTCCCTGTATTGTGCCATAAATGAATAATCATTTCGCTCTTTTTCAATTCTTCCAATAACAATTCCTGGTAACACATTTTGAGATACAGCAAATTTTCTTATGTTAGTAATGTTTAACTCGTTATTTTTGATAAATAAATCATAATCATCTTGATTTATAAGAACATTTTTAGCAAAATTATCTGCTTGTTGCTCCTCTTTACTATCAATAAATTGATAATCAATATATTGATTTTTAAAATCAGCATTTATTAAATGACCTACTTCATGAAATAATGTAAACCAAAAAATATCAGAAAACGATTTTCTTATAGTCATACATAAGATAACTTTATCTTTTCTTTTTTGAATAAATCCTTGAACTGGAGCGCCTTTAAAATGTTGGACTATTTCAAATGCAATGCCACACTCAGAGAAAATTTCTTTTAATTTTTCTACCATTTCCATCGGTGGTAAAAACATCGTGCTTTTTATTTGTTCATATTTAGTTTCTAATTTTTTTGCATCAAAAGAATTAGTTACATTTTCTTTATTAGTAAAGTATTCACATATTTTTTGCCATGCATATAAAACATAGATATTAACTTTATTTGCTTTTGATCCCCTAAAAGCAACTTGTTGAATAGGTAAATTTGGTATGCTACATAAATTGTTTAAATTTAGAAATTTTCGCATGTTCAATAAAGTTATTTCTTTTTTAGAATTGCATTCAATGATACTTTCTTTTTCACAATATTTAATAATGTCTTTTAAATCACTTAAAATATTTAATTCTTCTTTATCAACATTATTTAAACTATTAATTTCAAACGCTTCTTTGTCATAATTGTTTTGCAAATTCATCCAAAAAGATGCTGGAATATTTAAAGCATATTCTAATCTATTTGCAAACTCTGAAGATATGTCTTTTTTTCCTCTAACAACTTCACTTATATGCTTAGCAGAATAACCTGTTCTAACAGCTAACTCTTCCTGTGACATATTTCTATCTTCTAAAACTTCTTTTATGGTTTCCCCTGGATGAATCAACATATCAAGGGATAATCCAATCACATTTTCCATCATGATAATCTGCGACTCCTTTCAAATTAACCTTTTCACACTTTCTTAAGGACTCATTGTCTAATTTATCAGATAATGGTTCCACTATTAGTCTATAATTTTTGTTAATTTTAATACCATATAGATTATCTAAATTGCCAACAAGAGGATGAGGGTCGCCTAAACCGATATCTAAAAATTCTTTAAAATTACTTGCTGCTTTAATTTGTTCTATTCTTAATTTTAGTTTTTTCATCATTTCAAAACCAATTGTTTTTTGTAATTTAACTTTGTCAGATAAAACTTTTTTTACTTCTCTGTTGTAGATTTCGATTTCCACCTCTTTCCTCCTTTCTCGAATTTATTACCTAAGAGGTAATTTTATTATACTATTACATATTTAAAATTGCAATACTTTTATAAAAAATAAATTACTTAAATGGTAATTTATTTACTCACAAAAAAAAGATAACTTAGTTACCTTTATAAATTATCTTCATTCCGGTTTTACTTCCGTCATTTAAAGTAAATTCCAAATTATATATTCCTTCATTTACTAAATTAACTGTATATTTAAACATATTAAGTTCTTCAATATCGGGTTCTATATAATTCACACTTCCATTATTATCAATTGTAAAAGTTAAATCATTATACGTAATATCTTTATCTAAACTTTTTACTAATATATTAAAAGTTCTAACGTTTGTAGTATATTCACTATATTCTTTCATAGTATTATTTTCCATTAAATATATTGCAATACGATTTTTAATAACATATAAATTACTTGTAGATATTATGCCATCGTATTCCAATTTTAAAGAAGTTTTTCCAAGACTTTTTCCAGATATAATACCATCTTTAACAGTTGCAATATTCTCATTATCCACTAAAACATCAAAGAAACTTGATTCAACATTTTCAGGATCGGTATCTAAACTTAATTGAGCTGTATCATTTAGATAAACATAATAGTTATCATTGAAAAGTTTAGCTGATGATATGAAATCACTGAACACACTTAAAGTAATTTCTGCTGTTTTGTCTTGGTAAGTTGCTTTTAATTTAGTTGTACCTAGTTTATTTAAGGCCTTCAACATAAGTCCTTCTTTTGTACTTACTAAGTCAACTATTGTTTCATCATAACCACTAAATTTAATATTTTTTACATTTATTGATTTTAAACTCATAATTGAAGAAACATCAATAGATTCATTTGTTTTTAAAGAATATGTTGAATTACTAAAACTTAGTTTACAATCCTTACATAAATTCATTGTAGTTGTCGTATTTGTAGTTGCTTCTATTCTTTCTCCATTATCATTAGTTATTGGCTTATTTATAATACTTAATAAATACATCAAAACGATTATTATAAATATTCCAATAATTATTGTAAATATAACAGTTTTTAGATTAATTGTTCCATCATCGTTTATAAATAATTTTCTCATTTCATCCTCTTTATTACTTTAATAAATTCATAAGTTGATTTTGAAAGTTCTTCTTCCTTTATTTCATCTAAAGAAAGAGTTTCAAATTCGTAACTACGATTTCTTTCTTTGTTTTCTAGTTTTCCCGATTCTAAATAACCTATGTATCCTAAAATTATCCAATCTACATATTCTTTAGTTTCATTATCAAAACTCTTGTTATGATATCCACCAATAAAATCGCCTATTCTAACATTATAATTTCCAGTTTCTTCAATAATTTCTCTTTTTAAAGCTTCAATGAAGTTAGCATCACTTTTGTTAACTGATCCACCAATTGCTTGTAATAATCCAACTTCATCTCTAGCACCTGGACCTCTTCTATTTAAAATAACACGTCCATTTTTATCAAAGATAAAACAGATTACAGCAACTTTAACTTTTTTTAAAGATTCATCGTCAATAATTTTTTCTACTAACTCTTCTGTATTCGTTACTTCATCATAAAAAAGCATTTGATCACTTCCTAAAACATTTTATCGATATTTGTTGGTACTTTATCATTAACTATTAAGTTAATTATCTTATCTTCTTTCTCTTGAGAAACTTCTTTACCAGTTAGTTTACTTAGTTCTCTAATAATGCCACTTAATGTTTTTGGATCTTTCATATTTCCTTCATTAAGTCTACTAGCAATATTTATAATTGATTCCTTACTAACTTTAGTTTTAGCCTCCACTTTATTAAAGACTTCATCATTAATTTCCATATAAACACCTCTAGTATATTTATATGAATATATGCCCAACATGTTCTTTATTTCAACTTATAAACATATGTTAAATCACTTAACATAACAATGAATGTTGCTTCATGATGATTTCTTATATCAAGATAGTTTATTGGACATTTGCTTCCTTTACTAGCATTTAATAATTCTTTAAAACTGCTAACAAAAGTAATTTGTTTGTTATCAATTCTTGGAAAGCTTTTAACATTTACAATATTTTTATCGTATTTGCGTAATATTCTTTCTAAACGATAATCAAAAGAATGTTTAGTTGATAAAATATTTCTTAATAGCAAAATAATGATTAAAGAAAATAATATAATTGATGTAAGAAGTTCTAAACATATTGCATAACAAGTATTGATATCTATTCTTCCATATATAGTTTCATTTTTATTTACATTTACTGGATTTATTGTTCCATTGTTTAAATCTATACTAAGAATAACATCCTCATTTTTAGATATATCTTTATTTAAATAGCTATTATACATTTTAATATCATTTACAAGTACATAATCTATACGAGCTTTTTTATCTTTATAGTATTCGTCTTCAATAGCTTTTAAATATTCAACATAATCTTCATTGAAATTTATTTCTTTAGTTTCTTTGATATTTAACACGTTTCCAGTTGTATCTGTTGGAAAAACATCCGTTTCTAATAAATCTTCAATAAACAAATCTTTTTCATCATCACTTATTATAAGTTTTCCAATAATCTTATAATTGTCTTTTATTGTTGATTTAACATTTAAAGTCATTGAGTAATTAAATAAAATACTTATCTTATCTAAATCATTTAAAGACGTAAAAGTTGTTGTTTTATCTTTATTAAGAAGTTTATAATTTGTTGTATATACAACGTGAGCATTCATTTTTTTAATATATTTATTGCTATCAAAATTGTAAAAGAAACTTATAAAGAAAGCACTTACAAACGTCAAAAGTAGCAAAATAATGATAAATAAACGATATAAATTAACCTTTTTATTCATGAAATCACCCAATTTTATTCTTTTAATTTAATTCTTTAAATAATAAACTTACCCCAATATCAACCTTTTTAGAACCATTAATATCTTTTAATTTTATTTTTAGTGTTACTGTATATTTATCGTGAGAGAATAATGTATCTTTTATATTATCCATTGATACATCTATATTACTTGTATCTCCTATAATTTTGATACTATCATACATTGCATCAATATTTCCATCATTATATATCTCAATTTGCTTTTCAAAAGTATCATTTTCACTTAATTCAGTATTAATATTTATAATATCTTCTTTTTTACCATCCACGATATAACCAACATCCCAAGTTTTATTGTATTCAGTTGGAATTGCAAAAGAATTTCCTAAAGTAAATACTCCAACCATTAATAATTCAATAGATAGTAAAAACATTAATAAAAAAATCTTTTTGTCAGTCATAAAACACATATCCTATTCTATATAAATTATACTTTTTAAAGATTGGTGTGTCAATTGATTATGTCTTTTAAATGTAAAAAAGACATAAATTCTTATGTCCCTATTTTTCTAAATATTTTATAACTTCATTAACTGTATTATTAAAATTATCAAAATCAACATCAAACCATTTAATATCCATTTGATTATTAAACCAAGTATATTGTCTTTTAGCATAATGTCTACTACGACTTTTTATAAGAGAAATAGCTTCTTCTAAACTTATTTTATTATCAAAATATTCATAAAGTTCTTTATATCCAATTCCAGTCATAATAGCTTTACTACGTATACCTTTATCATATAAAGTTTTTACTTCTTCAAGTAATCCATCTTCCATCATTTTATCTACTCTTTTATTTATTCGGTCATATAGTTTTTCTCTTGAAGTTGTAAGTCCAATAAATTTGGCATTATAAAGAAGTTTATCTCCATCTAAAGAAGCTTCTTTTTGATTTAATTTTCTTATAAGTCTTTTACGGTTATTTACATGAATATCACTTGTAGGATCTTTCTTCTTAACCATCTCTAAAAGTTCCTCATTGCTATATTCATCAAAATCTTCATGACTTTCTTCTTCAACAAATTTATAATCATATAGTCCAGCTTTGATATAAAGTCCACTTCCACCAATAAGTATAATATCTTTATCTTTGTTTTCATCAATTACACGTCTTAGATCACGTTGATAATCAAAAATAGTATACATTTCAGTTGGAGAAACAATATCAAATAATAGATGTGTAACTCCCTCTTTTTCTTCTTCAGTTACTTTAGCTGTACCAATATCTAAATCTTTATATACTTGCATGGAATCAGCATTTACAACTATTCCATTAAAATGCTTAGCTAAACTAACACTTAATTTAGTCTTTCCAACACCAGTTGGTCCACAGATTACATAGATCACTTAAATCACCTAAAGTTATTATACATAAATTATAGATATTTTGATAGACTTGATTTATTGTTTTCAACTTTAAGTTTGTTATTTGCAAGTTCAGAATATATAATCTTGCTATTATTTAAAATCAATTTATTTTTATTCTTTTTACCTACTTTTAAAAGATATTGAGTATTAATTTTAACGTTGTTAAAAGTTACTTCTATCTTAGAACTTTTTAAATTAAATAAATAATCTTTAACATATATTGTTTGATAATTTCCATTAATCGTAATATTTTTATCCAACTCTATATTAGATAAATCTAAACTGTTATACAAAGTTATTGTACAATCATTGTCACAAGAATTAAGGGCATCTTCAAATGTGTGAAAATAATTATCATCAGTTGCTACATTTGGATAATTTATTTCATGGATTCCACTATTATTATCAATAGTATAGTACTTAAAACCATCATTAATAGTTAGGCTTTTATAGGATTCATTGGATAATTTTAAAACCTTCTTAGAATATGACTTACTATATTCATCATTTTGCTCATTAAATATTTTCCAACTTTCCTTTTTAGATTTTAATAAATTTTTTAAATCAGTTTCGCTTATATTACTTACAACATTAGGTTCTTTAGAATTAAAAGATATTTTATTTTTATCAATTCTTATTGAAACAAATTTTTTGTTAGCTGTTGTAGTAATTACTTTATTGGCATTTTTGGCAACTGTATTTTCTACTGTTAAAGAAGTAATTTTTTTATCGTCCATTAAACCAACAATAAAAACAGCTATTATAATTAAAACAGTTATTATTGAATTTTTTACTATTTTTTCCATTAGATCAATTCCGTTCTTCTATAAGTATACAAAAAACGTAAAAGGACGTAAATGAAATGAAGTAAATTTTAAGTAAAGTTTACGCAAACTTGATTATTAATCTTTTTTTTGATAGAATACGTTTATTGAAGAAATGGGGATGTTTTTATGGAATTACCAAATATTACTATATTAGACGAAAAAGATAAAAGATTACATCAAAGGTCTGAAGAAGTTACTTTCCCTCTTGATGAAGATATGATAAAAACAATACACGATTCTCTTGATTATTTGGAAATGAGTCAAGATGAAGAGCTTGCAAAGAAATATGATTTAAGAGCTGGTATGGGACTTTCAATGTGCCAAATCGGTATAATGAAACGTATTTTTGTTGTAAGTGAAGATAATGGAGATGGAACTTTTGAAAGATATGTTGTTATAAATCCAAAAGTATTAAGTCATTCAGAAGAACTTATCTATGTTGGTGAAGGTGAAGGTTGTTTATCTATCAATCGTGAAGTAAAAGGAATCGTTCCAAGATATGCTAGAATGAAAGTTAAAGCATATAATGAATATGGCGATGAATATATAATTCGCGTAAGAGAAGATATTTCTATTGCTTTTCAACATGAAATGGATCACTTAGATGGAATTCTATTTGTAGATAAGATTGATCCAAAAAATCCTTTTAAAAATAAAGAAAAAATGAGAGAAATATAAAAACTAGTTGATATATTCAACTAGTTTTTTTCATATTATCATCTATTTTCCATAAACATCTAGATAAATGCTTGCTTTTTTCCCTTGATCTTCATTAGTTATAAGATCACTTCCAAGCCAAAATCTAATTTCAACTTCTTTACTTTCCCCTTTTTCTAAAGTTCCGTAATATAAAACATGAGTTTTATCTATTTGTTTAACTTCACGATCATCTACTTTGTAATAGACTTTATCGATTAGATTTGAAGAATTTTTATCCTTTAATACAATTTGAAAATTGCTTCTTTTTGATTCTTTATTGGTAATTGTTATCTTATGAATATTAGCAGATTCTACACCTTCTTCTTTACTCATTGGATAACTATTTTTATCCTTTTTAATGGTTTCTATTTTATAACTGACGTTGTCTTTTATGACAATATCTCCCGATTTGTTATTTAATACGTTATAAAAAGATACACCTAAAATTGCTAATATAGTTATAAAAGATATAAGAAAAACTGATAAACGCTTTTTTATATATTCTTTTATAGTCATTATAAACCAAGTCCTTTTTCTTCGCTTATCTTATGAGCTTTTATAGAATGACTATAATCATATCCAGTTAAATGAGATATTTCTTCGGCTAAAGAACGATATTGTTCAATTAGACTATCAAATAATAATTCATCTTTACTTTCTTTATAAGTGTTATATAGATTTGATGCAAAACTATACTTTGCTTCAAAATCAGCAAATTGTGGTGCGTTATCTTCTGTTATATAAGCATAAGTTATAGCTTGCTCAATATAGTCGCTTAAATCCTCTAATTCATATTCAGGTTCAGTTTTTGAATAATCTATTGTATAACCAAAATCGCTTAAGTATTCTTCTGGTATGCCACATAAAGTTATTGTTTTTCCTGCTCTTAAAAGACTAGGACTAGACATATGATTGATATCAGCAATTCTATCGATTATTTTTTGCATTTTGTTAGGGTCTGTTTGATAACTAGCTACTATTCCAGATAAAGTATCCCCATATTGAACAGTATACTCGGCCTCATAAGTTGGAACACTTTTAACTGAAGTTACATAGTTTTCATCTTGATCATTAGAAATATCATGAGTATGTTTTCGGTTTTGAGCCATATTTACTGATTTTTTGATTAATGCTGCTGAACTTATAATCATAAAAACAGCTCCAGATGTAAATGCAAACTCTTTAATAGCTTTTAAATCAACTCTTAAAGATCCAATATACATATTGTTATTCTTAACTCTTATAACTTTTTTCATAAGTACCACCTATTTTAAATTATAAGCGTATTTATCAATTTTATCAATTATTTTACTTTTCCCTTTACAGTTATTCCATCGACTTCAGTTATTAAACAGTCAACAAACTTATTGTTTTCTTGATATTCATCAAAATGAACTTTTATATAATTGCTTGTAAATCCTGAATGATTATCTTCAACTAACACAGATACAACTTTTCCAATATATTTTTCATAGTATTCATGTTCTAAATGATCACTTAATTCTAGAATTTCATGAGTACGATTCTTTTTAACTGTGTCATTAACTTGAACCATTGTACTTGCTTTTGTTCCTCTTCTTATTGAATATGGGAATGTATGAATTTTAGAAAAACCAATATCAATTAAATTTTGTTTTGTTTCATTAAAGTCTTCATCGGTTTCTCCAGGAAAACCAACTATTAAATCAGTTGTCAAATTAACATCATCTCTTAAAGATTTGATAAGTTTTGTTCTTTCTTTAAAATATGCTATATCATATTTTCTATTCATGCTTTTCAATATATTATCTGATCCACTTTGAATTGGAACATGTAAGTGTGAACAAATCTTTAAATTATTTTTAAATTCTTCCATAAATTTATCATTAAGTTCTGTTATCTCAATTGAAGATATACGTATTCTTTTTAATCCATCAAGAGTACTTATTTTTCTAATTAAATCAACTAAATCAAAGTCTTTTCCTGTTCCATATGAACCTGTGTGAATACCTGTTAAAACAATTTCTTGATATCCATTTTCAACTAAACATTTTATTTCATCATAAGCAACATCAATATTTTTACTTCTAATATTACCTCTTACAAAAGGAATAATACAATATGAACAAAAGTTATTACATCCATCTTGGATCTTAACAAATCCTCTTGTTTTATGTTCAAAGTGATTTATCTTCATATCTTCAAATTCAACATTTCTTAAATCATAAAATAATCTTATTTGTTTTTTTGTTTGCTTAAATTCATCAATTAAATCAAGAATTTTAGTTTTATCTTTATTACCTATAATTATATCTGCATCAATATCTAAATCTTCATGATTTTGTGTCATACAACCACATACGATTAAAATAGCGTTTTCATTATCTCTTCTTGCTTGACGAATTAGTTTTCTTCCTTTAGAATCAGCTTGATTAGTAACTGTACATGTATTTATTACAATAATATCTGCATTAGTTTTATCATCGATTATTTCATCTTTGTTATTTATAAACATTTCTTTTATAAGCTCAGATTCATAAGCATTTACTTTACAACCTAAAGTTTCAACTACTACTTTCATTTTTACCTCCCAAAAAAAAGGTTATAATATTAACCTTTAAAACTTGCATCTACATAATATATTTGACGATGTTCTTTAAAATATTGACGTTCAAAGTCAGTCATTATATTTTCTATTTTTCTTTCATCATTATGAAGATCTACACTCACTTTGTCAAAAGTATACCAATAACTACTTAAGCTTTCTAGAGCTGAAGCAAATAATATTTTATTGTCAGTTTTTAAGATAATATGTTTATTCTTTTTAAATATTCTATCATACAATTTCAAATAGTTTATTGCTGTAAATCTCTTCTTTTCATCACCTTTTTTTGGCCAAGGTTCAGAGAATGTTAAATAAATTGTATCAATTTCACGTCCAAATATTTCAGCAACTTTTAAAGCATCAGCATTGATCATCTTTAAATTATCTAAATGTAAATCTTTAATATTTTTTAAAGCAGTTGCTGTTTGATTTTTATCTATTTCTAACCCAATATAATTGATATTTGGATGAGTCTTTGCCATCTCAATTATAAATGTACCTCTACCCATTCCAAGTTCTAAACATATTGGATTATTGTTTTTAAAAAGACTTGCCCATTTACCTTTATAAGCATATGGATTTTTTACTAAATAAGAATTGCTTTCCAATATACTATTTGCATTTTTTACCACGTTATAACGCATAATTACACCTCAAAAGTATTTTATCAAAAATTGATAAATAAATCTATAAAAAATAGATAACAATTGTTACCTATTTTATGTCACTTTCGTTAGTTTTTTTTAAAGTCCTATCAAGATCAAACATCATATTATCTACATAAGCGATTTCGTAAACTTCTTCTACTTTATCACTTTTAACATTATCTAACTCCAATTGTTTAGCTTGATAAAGAGTAATAGCTTTTTTCTCTTGATTCAAGACCCAAGTTTTATAAGTTTCATAATCGTTTATAAGTTCGGAATATTTTGCTTTAAAAAAATCATTTACTACTATGTAATCAGTTCCTGTAATATGTAACGTAGTTGTTGCATATTTAGCAGAAGAAAAGCTTTTAGATAAAACAGGTGAAAAATAAAACTTAGTTTTAGTTACAATTTCCATAACCGTATCTTCACTTATTCTTTTAAAAATAAAAGGATATTTAGGATTTTCGTCTAACGAATATGATTCAAAAGAAATTGATTTAGAATCTTCTGATACATTATCACTTTTAGGAACTATATGGTTAATTGGACCAACATAACCGAAATAGTCACCTACTTGAGGGCATTCATCATATAATTTCGTTTCCTCAAAATTTTTGATAAAGAACTCTTTTTCAAGATCTGTTCCACAAAAATTATGTTCGAATAGTTCATTTCTTTTGTTTCTAAATTTGCTTTTTGCTTTACTTTGAAGTTCTGTTAAAGTTGGAACTACTTCCGTATTACCTTTATAAAGACGTTTTATTTTTTTCCTAACAGCATTGCTATTAGCTAAAACAAGCTCCATTTTGATACATAATGGGCTGTCTTCATAACAACGAAAATGAATTCCATTTTTTGCTTCATATAAGGTTGATGTTGGATTAAGATCTATACCTAATTTAATACCACTTTTTAAATCAACAACTTCGCAATTATCAACTTTTTGCAAAAACAAAATATATTTATCTTCAGTCAAAGGTATTGCTTCATATCCTATTTCTGACTTTCCAGAAAATCTTTTTCTCATAATAGATGGAACTACAGAATAAATACGTGCAACACATATAAAGTCAGTTTGTTTATTTATATTATAAAAATTTAACATATCCGTTGTTTTAAAATTTTTGATAAAGTTTTCGGTTAATATATTTGTTAAATTAATTAACATAAATATCATTCCTTCTGAGACAATTATTATATATTTAATTATATTAATCGTCAATAAAAAAAATAGCATCATTTGATACTATTTTACTTCGTAAACACTTACTTTTTTCTTATCTCTTCCACATCTTTCAAATTTAACTTGTCCTTTGATTAATGCGAATAAAGTATGATCTTTACCCATACCAACGTTTTTACCTGGATAAATCTTAGTTCCTCTTTGTCTATAAATTATAGATCCAGCATTGATAACTTCTCCATCAGCTGCTTTAGCTCCTAATCTTCTACCAGCACTATCACGTCCATTTTGTGTTGAACCTTGTGCTTTAACATGGGCGAAACGTTGAATGTCTAAAGAAATTATATTAAATAAATTTAACATTACTCTTCCTCCATTTCAAAATTTATATTTTTTTTGTATTTCAAAGCTAATTCATTAAATAATGACAACATATTAATAATTAAAGTATTTGTTATATCATCATCTTTATTAACTTTTATTGTTACTGTATTTCCATCATCCATATATTCAATACTTTTACCATCAAATCTTAAAAGTGCATTTACACTTGTATACATTATCGATGAAACACTTGCACAAACTATATCTTCTTTATCACTATAATTTGCATGTCCAGAAATAGTAATAACATTTTTTTTCTTTTTAATGTTAATCATAATTAACCTACGATTTTTTTAACAACAAGTTTTGTATATGGTTGTCTATGACCTTTAGTATTACGATATTTTTTCTTAGGTCTATATTTGAATACAACAACTTTTTTAGCTTTACCATGTTTTTCAACACTACATTCAACTTTAGCACCGTTTACATATGGAGTACCAATTTTATCTCCAACAGCTAATACAGTATCGAATGTAATATTTTTTCCTGCTTCAGCATCTAGTTTTTCAACATAGATAACATCACCTTCAGAAACATAATATTGTTTTCCACCTGTTACGAATATTGCTTTCATTACTCTAACCTCCTTATAATTTTTTTGAAGACACGCCTTTAAGGTACTAATAATAGTTTATAAACCTTTTTAGTGCGGTTTGTAATGAACACTTACAAACATCTAAATATTACCAAATATTCAAGCTTATGTCAATTTAAATCGGCATATATAAGCCAAATATCCTCTATTTATAGCATAAATTGTTAAAAAAATAATAATATTTATTTAACGTTTAACAGCCAATCTATAACATTTATTTTAGTTATTCCATCATAATCAGCTTCTAAATCCATATCTAAAGTTAACAAGTACTTAGGATAATGATCTCCTGTTTTTTGAAGTGATTTTAATTCTCTTTCTAACACCGCTTCATCCCTAACAGATAAAGCAACTTGATAATATTTTAATCCATCTCTATTTTCACATACAAAATCGACTTCTAAATCATCTACTTTTCCAACATATACTTTGTATCCTCTTCTTAATAGTTCTAGATAAACTATATTTTCTAATATATGTCCCATATCACTGTCGGCTTTTTTACCTAATAAATAACTTCTAAGCCCCTGATCTACAACATAATATTTATAGTCTCTTGCAAGTAAACTTTTGCCCTTTACGTCAAACCTTTCAGCTTTATATATTAAAAAACTATCTATAAAAGCAGAAATATAGTTTTCAACTGTATGATTACTTGTTGATATTCCTTTACTAGTAAGAGTATCACTTATTTTTTTTGTTGATATTGGACTACCTATACTATCAAACATAAATTTTAATATACTTTCTAAAAGCATTCTATCTGTAATATTGTTTCGTGTTATTATATCTTTATAAACTATTGTAGTAAAGGTTCCTTCTAAATAAGTATCCAAATCATTTGGATTGTATTGCAATATTGGAATATTTCCAGGCATTCCACCATTTCTCATATAATCTAAAAAATATTCATAATTACTTTTTTCTTTATTTGGAAAAGCACTTAAATATTCTTTAAAAGAAAGTGGTAACATTTTTATTTCAACATATCTTCCGGATAACAGAGTTGCAAGTTCACCAGATAAAAGATATGCATTTGATCCTGTTATATAAACATCAACATTTTTCTTTATATATAAGCTATCAACTGCTTTTTGAAACATCGGAACATTTTGAACTTCATCTAAAAAAACATAGTATTGTTTTTTAGAATCAATTTTTTTAATTATATAGTCATAAAGTTCTTTATAGTCTTTAAAGCTATACATAACATCTTCCAAATTTATACTAATTATTTGATCTTCATCTACCCCAATTGACTTTAAATAATCTATAAATAGTTCAAATAAAGTAGACTTTCCACATCTTCTTATTCCTGTAACTACTTTTATTAAATCTTTATCTTTAAATCTTTTTAACTGTTCTAAATATTCTTTTCTCTCTATCATAGTTTTTCACCTCTGTATTAAGTATATACTAAAAGTACAAAGTTATCAAGTTTTGGAAATATTTTTCCAAAAGTAGTTAATTTTACCAAGTTTTGGAAATGTATGCTAATTACTAAAATAATTATTTAATGCTTTATATTCTTCTATATAAGTGTTTCCATTTTTAATATAATTATTTTTACATTTATAAATACTAAATAAATTAGCAACATATTTATCTTTTTTATAAACATAACTATATAAGTGTCTTTCAAGTAAGAATTTATTATATAAATAATTTATATATAAAACATTTCTTACATTTAAAAAGTATAAAAATACAAATATATAAATATTTTTTGTATAAAAGAAAAATAAAAATATAAAAATAAATGAAATAATATAAGAAACATTTATTACTCGTTTATATTTAATAAATCTTTCTATTAAAGATAAACTTATTTTATAACCATCTAAAGGATTTATTGGTAATAAGTTAAAAATAATTAAACTAATATTTAAATTATAAAAAATTTGGTAACTATAACTACTGCTATAAGGAACTATTTTAAGTAAAATAAGTTGCATTAAAATACCAGCTATACTTATTAAAAACAAATGATTACTTTTAATATTTAAATTTATATTGGTATCTATTATTCCTCCAGTTGGAAGTATTGTGATTGAGTTTATTTTATATCCAAGAATCTTTATCATTATTACATGACCTATTTCATGCATAAACATGATAGATAAAAAAATAACTAAGTAATTTATATAGCCAGATAAAATAAGCAATATATAAAATACCAAAGTTAACATATTAAATGAAATCTTCATAGTTATAATACTCATTATCTTTACTTATAGTTAAATAAAAATAATTTCCTAAAGTGCTTCCTATAATTGTATTTTTTTCTATATAATCATACATTTTAACATTGATATTTTCTATATTACTAAAAGTATAATCAAAGCCATCATCACTTCTTATAATGACACTCATACCTAAAGAATCAATATTACCAATAAATGTTACTACTCCATTTTCTAAAGAATTTAATACATAATTGTTATCCGTAATAAATTTAAATGAATTATTTATTCTTTCCACACTTTTATATTCTAGTTTTTCACTTACAACAAAATGTTCTTTATTAGTAATTCTTCCAAGTATTTTATTTGTTTTACTTCTAATATAAGTAAAATCAATTGAATTATCAAAAACTATGGATGATACTTTTTTATATAAAGAATCATTATTAAGAAGTAAAAATAATATTAAAAAAATTATAATTGAAAAAATAGTTCTTAAAAATAAACTATTTATGTATTTTTTTTCTTTCATAAGCTTCTCCTACATAATTATATTTATAAAAATATAATAAAATGATTAAAAGAAGATTTATAAAATATGAATTTAAATCATTTGAAATAATGAAATAATAAAAAGTAAAAGTAGAAATATACATAAGTAAATTAAACCTAGCATATTTAAATAAAATCTTATCAACTAAATACATTATAAAAAATGAGAATATTAAAAATAGATTAGGATTCATAATACTTAATAAAAGACATGAAAATATAAATGAAACTATATCCATAAAATGAATTCGCATTAAAAATAAAGTGATATTTATTCCTGCTAAAGAAAATATTAAAGTATCTATAATAATAAAAATCATATTAACCTACCACATATAAATAGTTGATATTATTAAAATCAACATCACTTTTCACATATAATATTTTTTCAATGTCAGTTATTTTAATATCAGCAACTTTTCCAATATATATTTTTTCTTTAACTTCACCTAAAGTTGATGTATAAACAGAATCATTTATTGATACATCATCATAGTTAGATATATTTTTTATAACAAAATATCCTGATTCGTATCCACTTAAAGTTCCATAAGATGAATTAATGTTAACCGATAAATTTTTAACTCCAGTTAAAAGAGTTGCATCACTTACTTTATCTTTAACTGTTTTAACAAGACCAACTAAACCATATTCATTTATAAGTATATTATTTACTTTTATTTTATCAGTGTTAAATATTCTTATTTCATCACTTGTATAACTTAATCTATATGACATACGTGTTAAAGCGTAATCATAATTTGCATAATTTTTTAAATTTGTTATGCTTTTTAATTCTTGTTCAAAATATTCACATTTTTCTTTTAAAATATTATTTTCAGTTACTAAATTATTATTTTCTTTTTTTACACTTGTATTTATTAAACCAAATAAATAAAAAATATTATTTCTAAATATAAAAATAAACAAAAAAACAATAAATAATATAATTGTTTTAAAATATAGTTTTGAATTCGTCATAGAAACTATAATACTCCTCTCCATTGGTAATTATGTGATCAAGTAGTGGTATTCCTAACATATATCCACTTTGAATAAGTTTTTCAGTTATATTTTTATCTTCTTCACTTGGTAATACATTTCCAGATGGATGATTATGCATTACAACAACGGCACTAGCATTTGCTTTAATTGCTTCCATAAATACTTCTCTTGGATGGGCAATAGAAGCGTTGTTGGTTCCAATAAATAAAATTTTAGAACTAATAAGACACTTTTTATTATCTAAGAATATTGCTAGGAACTTTTCTTGAGTTTCGTTTATAAAATACTTTTTAAATACTTCATGAATTTTCTCTTTGTTTGATAAACTCATGTTAGCTTTGGCTTCTTTAGTAAAAACTCTTTTACCAAGTTCAATACTTGAAAGAAGAGTTATAGCTTTAACTGTACCAACGCCTTTTATATTAGAAAGTTCTCTTACTCCTAAAGAGGATAAATCATTAATGGATTCAATATTATTTAAAATATTAATTGCAACTTCTTTAACAGAGATATCTTTTATTCCATTTCTTAAAATAATACTTAATAGATCAACATTGCTTAAATTTTCTACTCCGTATTCAAGCATTCTTTCTCTTGGTTTTTCACATTCTGGTAAATCTTTTATTAACATAACTATACCTCCGAATATATACTAATTAGTTTTTTATTTAACTCAGAAAAAGCAATTTCTGATGTTGTATTTTTCATAAGTTCTTCATATTTTGTAAGTTCATTTTTATAGTTTTCACTTGCTCCTACTTCTTTAATGTAATAGTAAATTTTTTTATGATCTAAACAATTTATCATTTTATTGATATTAGCTTCATCTCTTAAAACAGAATAATAAACATAAAAATAACCATTTTCATTTATTACTTTAGCATCATATTTTTGAGCTAAATCAACTGCCGATGATTCTTCTTTAAAAGCACCTAATTGAAACGCTTTAAGAGATGTATTTGTACTTATTACAGGTACTTCTGTTTTAGCATTAAAGATATAAGATATAGCAATTGCAAAAAAAGAACCTAAAAGAATCATAAATATATTTTTCATCCACATCACCAAATAAAATATATCAAATTAGTATTAAAATATTTGTCGAATAAAGGCATAAAAAAACATAAATAACAATGTATCTATGTATTATTTTTCTTTTTCTATATAGTTTATAAAATGATTTAATTTAGGCAAATCTTTTATATAAAAACGATAAAATTCATAAGTCATATGTTTTACATACTTAATTTTATCTTTTAAAGTTTTATTTCCAACATTACCTCTTTTATAACTTTGAAAAAATGATCTAAAAACTGATGTTCTTTTTATTATAAACGGATATTTTGAAAGAAATTCTTGATCACTTTTACAAAACATATCACTTCCTTCATAAATAAAAAGATGATCATTATGTTCTAAAGCATATTCAATAATTACTTTATCAAATTTTTTTCGATATTCTGTCTTTTCTTCTTTTGATAAATTGGATTTACGCCACTCATTGTTAAGAAAATATTCTTTTGTTTCTGGATATTTTTCTTGAAATAGATTTACAAAAAACTTACTTGTTTCATCATCATAACAATCACTCCAAGCTAAATAATCTTGAATTACTACTGTGGCATTATATTCTTTACCAAGATTTCTTGCTAAAGTTGATTTACCTGATCCAACTAATCCAGTAATAAGTAAAATATTAGTTTTTTTACCAAAATCCTCTAATTTATGTTGATAATCCTCTTTTGTTTTAAAATAACGTACTTCAAGTTTTTTTCTCATTATATTTACTACCTTTCAATATGATAAATTCATTATAACATTATAAAACCAATAAAAAAACTACTAATAGTTTAGTAGTTTATATTAAGCAATTCGAAAAGCTGGAGAGATCCCGCCAGAGTAGCGTGCAAGGGTGTTGGCCCAGTTGCCGTAATTGTAGACCTCAAGAAAGTTGCTAGTACCGTCAGCGTCAAAATCAGCCGAACGAAGCCACCACCATGAATCTTTTCCATTATATTGTTTTTTTGTTCCTGCATAACTACTTGTTATTACTCCTTGATTTTTATAATAATCTAATTGTTTTGATGTTCCTGCTGATGTATCATGTTGTGCTGTTGACAAACTTGCAAAATCACCATATATTTCTTCACATGATAACAAATATAATTTATCTTGTGTTTCAAAATTTGTTTCTCCTTCTGTGCTTCCATGTCCTGATATTACTTTTGTTGGTGTTATTATATTTTGTAGTTCACTTTGAAGTGCATTATATATTGTTCCATTTATATATGTACGAAGTTCAGAATCTTTCCATCCTCCTACATTTGTAGCTGTGCTATTAAATTGATGTGCTGTGATTATATCTGCAAATTCCACTACAAATCCACATGCTGTTTCACTTGTTTCTCCATTTGTACATTCACTCATATTTGCTATTCGAACTGTATGTGTTCCTAAATCACCTAAGTCTACTGCTTTTGTATCTCCTACATTATATCGACTTGTATTTCCTGCTTTTACATTTGTTGCGATTGTTGACCAACTATCTTTTTGGAATGCTGGTATTTCTTCTCCTAATATATCTCTTTCTACAGCATTGAATTCTAACTTGCATGTGTATTCTTCACTTACTTCTTCTGTTGATGTTTTATCTAGTGTTACTGTTAATGTTCCACTTAGACTTTCTTTTGCTTTTACTACTGTTGCATCATTTTCTAGTTTATTTTTGATGCTTGTATACTTGGCTGTTGTTCCATCCTTTGGTACACACGTTACATTTACTTCTGCATCATAGTTACTTGAGTTGTTTGTTACTTCATATGTTAATACTGATGTTTGGTTTAGTGTCTTTAATTCTGATGTTTCAAAAGTAATTATCTTCTTTGTATCATCTATTACTGTTGAGTATACATCCTTTCCATCTATACTTGCAGCTGTGAAGATTACACTGAAATCTTCTTCATTTTCGCCTATTTTTGCATTTCCATTTATTACTAATGTTGTTGATACTGCTGCAAATCCAATAGACATTAGTAATATTGCTACTATAAGCATACTTTTCTTTTTCATATTCTACCTACCTTTTCTACATTTTTATTTTATAATACCCCCCCCGATTTTCAAGGACAACTTCCTTGTTTACATCTTTTTTGAAGTAAAATATTTATTTAACTTCCCATTTTTTTCATTTCGGGATGTTACTTTCA
>CAKOJJ010000008.1 GCA_934089275.1 uncultured Bacilli bacterium | reverse complement strand
ATAAATGATATGCTTAATAAAGCATTTGATGGCAGAAATCTAGAAGGATTAATATTTCATTCGGATCAAGGATGGCAGTATCAACACCAATCTTATCAACAAAGATTGAAAAATAAAGGTATTAAACAAAGTATGTCAAGAAAAGGAAATAGTATGGATAATGGCATGATGGAAAATTTCTTTGGTTTGCTTAAAACAGAAATGTTTTATGATCAGGAGGATAATTATAAAACATTAGATGATTTAATAAAAGCAATTGATGACTATATTTGTTATTACAATTATGATAGAATTAAAGTAAAATTAAAAGGACTGTCTCCCGTGAATTACAGGTTACAATCCTCTAATTAGAAACTATTAATAAACTGTCCAACTTTTGGGGTTCAGTTCATTTTAGGTAGTTTTTTTATGCTGAATTAACGTAAAATATGAGAACATAAATTATTGTGTTTTTTTGTGTTGTCAAAAAAAATGTAAACAAGGAAGTAGTCCTTGAAAATCGGGGGGGGTATTATAAAATAAAATTGTAGAAAGTAGGAAAGAATATGAAAAAGAAAAGTATGCTTATAGTAGCAATATTACTAATGGCGATAGGTTTTGCGGCAGTATCAACAACATTAGTAATAAATGGAAATGCAAAAATAGGCGAAAATGAAGAAGATTTTAGTGTAATCTTCACAGCTGCAAGTATAGATGGAAAGGATGTATACTCAACAGTAATAGATGATACAAAAAAGATAATAACATTTGAGACATCAGAACTAAAGACATTAAATCAAACTTCAGTACTAACATATGAAGTAACAAATAATTCAAGTAATTATGATGCAGAAGTAAAAGTAACATGTGTACCAAAGGACGGAACAACAGCAAAATACACAAGTATCAAAAATAAGTTAGATAATGATGCAACAGTAGTAAAAGCAAAAGAAAGTCTAAATGGAACATTAACAATAACTCTTGATAAAATGTCAACAGAAGAAGTAAGTGAAGAATATACATGTAAGTTAGAATTTAATGCCGTAGAAAGAGATACAATTGCTGTAAGTGGAACAAGTTTATATAACTTAATAAAGGATAATGCTGATACAACAACAGTCATAGATTATAAAGTACGATCAGGAGTAAGTGGAACAAATGGCATATATACAACAACAGCTACTGATGGAAAAGTACCAGTATACTATTTTAGAGGCGATGCTGATAAAGTAAACAACAACATTATCTTCAATAATATGTGTTGGAAGATAATAAGAACAACAGAGACAGGTGGAATAAAAATAATATATAATGGAACACCAATCGATGGAAAATGTGAAACTCAAACAGGGACATCAACTCAAATAGGAACAAGTGCTTTTAATGAAATGTCAAATGATAATGCATATGTAGGATATATGTATGGAACAGCCGGTAGTTCAACTTATGAAGCAACACATACGAATGTAAATGAATCAACAATAAAAACATATATAGATAATTGGTATAGTCAAAACTTTGATGAGATAACAACATCAAAATTAGAAGATACAGTATTTTGTAATGATAGAAGTACAAAAGCATACAATTATGAAACAATAGGGGAATCATCATATTCATCATTTAAAGATTTAGGATATGGAACAAATAAAACATTGTATGGAGCAGCACACAGAGCAGCATTCCCTTCAAATAATCCAAATCCAAGTCTAGTTTGCCTTAACCAAAATGATAAATTTACAGTAAATAGAAAAAACGGAAATGGAAAACTAACAAATCCAGTAGGATTAATAACATTAGATGAAGCAGTGCTTGCAGGATTTAATACATATTATTCCAATACAAGTGATTATAAAGATACAACAAATTATTTATATACAAATAATGGATATTGGACATTATCGCCTGTGGGGATGTTTGTTTCTATGCTTACGTATTCTATGGTTGGTTATGTTAGTGGCGATGGTAGTGTGCTTGATGGCTCTATGGGTGCTATTGGTGTCCGTCCCGTAGTTTCGCTAGCAAGTGACACGGTTGTAAGTTTAGATGGTGAAGGAACAACAACAAATCCATATGTAGTACAATAACTCAAAATTGAAATATAAACTAAATTTTGTGATAAAATTAAAAACCACTTATTCGTGGTTTTTTTTCTTGAAATTATAATTAAAAATGATGAATACTAATGCAGTTATACCTAATATAAATGGTTCGTATTTATACATTGTAAGCATTGCTACATAATATTTATTAACTAAACTTGCAAATATAAATAGAATAGGTACAATTATATTTATTATTTTTTTATTACTTAAACAATTTTTTATGCTATTTGTTAAATAAAGTAAACTCATTATGATGTTAAATAACCATATAAATGATACGAAATTCTCTATATTTTGAATAAAGCCTCCAATTGATATCTTTTTTAATAAAACATATTCCGGATATCTAATTGATTCTACAAGTGGATATGAAAATATTCCATAAATCATTACACAATCTATTATTAAAAATATTGTAGCTAAGGTATAAGTTTTTAAAATACTTGTATCTTTTCTTTGATTTTCTTTAGTCATAAGTACAATCGATGTTGATAATATTGTATAGTTTAAACCAGATGTTAAAATATTCATTGGTTTAGTATGTGTATAAACAAAGTTTGTGATATCAAAATATGGAAGTAAACAAAATAAAGCAAAAAGGTAAATGCATATATTTACAACTACCATGATATTACTTACACGATATAAAACGATTTCTTTTTTATTTAATACATAGAGCATTAAAAGTAAAAGAGGAATACTTATCATTGATTTACTCATTAAATTTAAATACATAGTTGATGCCATATTAATTAAAATTACTAAAGCATATACGGATATTATTGAATAAAGTATGATATTAAAAATATTGTTTTTTTTCTTGATATCTAAAAAATATAAAAGTATCATTCCTAAAATATAGCCTATTAAAATAGAAAATAGAAAGTTTTCTTTGGAAGAAATCAGTATCTTAGAAAAACCTATTGCTAGAAATAAACCTTGCATATTAAAAAAGTTTAAAATGTTCCATTCTTTTTTCATTTTATTAGAAGTCCTTTCTTATTAATATGAGTATTTACTTCAATATCAAAATCATAATCATAAAAATGTTTGTCCATATTATGAAATTTGTTTAATAACATATTGTTTATTCCTAAAACATCTGCTTGATAGGTTTTTAATTTATCTATTAATTCATAAATATTATTTTCTATTTCTTTATTATATCTTTCCTGTATTTTTTTTACGTCTTTTATATTATTTGCTTCTTCACCAGTTGTAATTTGTCTTACTGTTGTTTCTAAATCTAAAGTTATTTTTATTTTTTCCTTTATATCAATTTTCTTATCAATTTTGTTTACACTTAATTCAATGTAATCATCTTTACCATTTTTTATATAAAGTTCTTCATAGCCAAAAAGCAACTTTAAAGTATTAAGTTCATTATTATTAAGAGTTGCAACCATTTTATTACCTTTATATAAATTTAATTTACTTATTTTTAAGTCTTCATCTAATATTGGTAATACAAAGTCAGTGTTTTTATCTTTTAGTTTTTTTATTGTATCAAAGAAGTTATCTTTATAAACTCTTTCTAAAATGTTTTTTAAGGTTTCTCCTATGTTCTTATCTTGATCATATATATCTGTTTTTTCAGTAATACAAAGATAGAATGTATTGTTAGTTTCAGGACTTCTTAAAAAATAATCTAATGTAGTTTCAATTGGTGCATTGTTTGTTAAAATAAGAGCATTTAAATGAGCGTAATAAAGATATTTACTTGAACCGATTAAAGCATTATCTAAAGCATTTGTTAAAGAATTTCCAACTCCATAATAGGTTTTAAATTCTTCTTCATCAATAACTTCAATTGTTGTATAAAAAAGATTGTCTTTATAATCTACTAATATGGAGGAAACAATTCCAAGATCATTTAATTCATGATAATTAGCGCATCCTGTTAAACAAAATATACTTAGAATTAAAATAATTAGTTTTTTCATGGAGCCTCCTTATATCTATTTTTGCTTAAAAGTTTACTTCTTTTCTTTGTTTTCATTTTAAATAAAGTTTGTTTTAAATAAGTAAAATCAAATGGAGATAGGGGATAAAAATAAGGTTTATCAAAAACTTCGTAACTTGTAAGACAAGCGATAAGTGCAATAAAACCAATACCTATTCCAAAAAGGCCATAAATTGCTGCAACAAATAGAAATAAAAATCTCCAATGTCTTATTGAATTTATTATTTCAAGATCTGTAAAAATTAAACTTGAAATAAAAGTTATAGCAACAATGATTATCATTATAGGTGAAACAATACCAGCTGATACAGCAGCTTCACCTAAAACTAAGGCTCCCAAAATAGAAGTCGCTGATCCGTAATTTGATGGAAAACGAATATCACTTTCTCTTAAGATTTCACATATGATGAGAGTTATTAAACATTCGATTACTGCCGGAAAAGGAACTTTACTACGCTGATCCTGAAAATTTATAAGGATAGTTGTAGGTATTGTTTCTTGATTGTATGTGGTTATAGCTACATATATTGCTGGTGTTAAGATAGCTAGAAAGAAACAAAAGAAGCGTAATACTTTTAAAAAATTGATGTTTATAGCTTTTTCATAATGATCAGCAATTGGATTTATAAAATCGGCCAAAAAAGAAGGTAAAATTAAAGCGTTAGAAGAGTTATCAAGAATAACGACTATTTTTCCTTCTAGTAATGCAGATGCAACAACATCAGGTCTTTCAGTTACTTTAAAAGCGGGAAAGGCATTTTTTGATTTATCACCTAGATATTTTTTTAACTGAGTTACATCATTAACGCCATCTCGATCAATGGCTTCTAATTTTTCAATAACTTCATTGTATATTTTTTCTTCAGCTATTGTTTCTATATAAAGAACACTTGCTGTATTTTTGGTATATCTTCCTATAAAGATATCTTTATTTTTTAAGTGTTTAGATTTTATTCGACGTTTAATTAAACCTAAGTTAACTTGATAATTTTCAACAAACGCTTCTTTTGGACCATATATTGTACTTTCAGTAGTTGGAGTATCGATTGAACGTGCTAAGTTTCCTCTTGTTTCTACGGCAATTACTTGATGTCTATTGATAATAATAGTAAAGCCTGATTCTAAATAAAGAGATAGAGTATCATAGTCAGGAACATCTTTTATATTAGGACTTGGAATTAATTCTTTTATATCTCTAGGTATATGACTTTTAGGTATAATTTTTAAAATATAATCGTTTATTTTGTTTTGATCAATAATGGATTCAAGATAGATAATATAGATATGTTTTATTTTTTTGATATTTAAATCAGTTACGTTTTTATAGTCTTCACTTATTTTTTTTATATAGTCCATATTATCACCGTTAAATAGTTTAACCAAAAGTTAAAAATATATGTTCTTTTATTAATAAATAATATATAATATTTTCTTAGGGAGTTTTTCTATGAAGTTATATTTTGAAGTGTTTCGTGCCATTGTAAAAAAGTTCGTGTTAAGAAAATCAAATGGTGAAGTAATTCGCGATTTTGCAACTAATATGGGTGTTGTTTATATAAAACTTGCTCAAATGTTAGCAACACATGAATTTCAAAATTATTTTAGTGAAAGTGATCGAGTTGCTTTATCAAGTATATGTGATAATATTGAACCTGTTGAATTTAAATTTGTTGAAGATACTTTGATAAGTACTTATGGGAAAAATTATCGTGATTTATTTTTATCTATTGATGAAACTCCAATTGGTTCAGCTTCAATCTCTCAAGTATATAAAGCTAAACTTAAAAATGGAAAAGATGTTGTTATAAAGGTTAAAAGAAAAGATATTGAAAAAAATATTGTAGAAGATGTTGAAAAGCTAAAAAAACTTATGCATAGATTTGGAAGATTTATCAATTTTAAAAATTTTTTTGGAGGAGAGCATGCTCTAAATTTATATTTAAAATGGATAAGTGAAGAAATAGATTTTGATAATGAAATAAATAATATAAGAAAGTATGGCGAATTTTCCAAAAAAGTAAATGGAAGTGTAACTAATACAACTAGAATATGTGTTCCAAAAGTTTATGAAGAGTTATCATCAAGTGATGTTATTGTGATGGATTATATCCCTTATAAAACTGTTAATCAACTTCCTTTGACTGAAGAAAATAAAGAATTAATAAAAACGGCTATAAATAGTTATTTAAAACTAAGTTTTAATTCACTTTTAGAAGATGATAGTGTAATTTTTCATGGAGATCCTCATAGTGGAAATATATGTGTTGATAATGTTGGTAATATTTATTTTTTAGATATGGGTTTGTTGTTTTCTTTAGATAAAGAAGAAATTGAATTTTGTAAAGAGTTTTTCTTTGCAGCTTATACAAGTGACTTTGAAAAGATATTTTCTATAATAACACGTTATGGAGAAATAAATGATATGCAAAAAAGTGCCTTAAAAGAGGATGTTAAATCCTACTGTGAGAATTTACGTGGTAAAGAAGTAACTAATTATTTTATGGATATGGTTATGATTTTTACTAAATATGAACTTGATCCACCTGAATTCTTGTTTGACATGGCAAAAGCTTTTGTTTGTTTAAATGGAGTAGGTAAATTTACTCAAAACTATGTAAGTTGTGATTCATTATTAAAAGAAATTATTTTAGATTATGTTATTAGAAGCCAAATAAAAGCAACGGCAAAAGTATCATTAAATTCAGTAAAAGTTTTTCCAAAAATTTTATCTGGTATAAAAAATTACGGGTTATCAGGTTTAGTTGCTGAAATAGAAAGTAACGAAGAATTAAAAAATGAAATTATTGAATTCATTGATATATCAGAAACGAATATAAATATATTAAAAAAAACAATTAAAGATTATATTGGAAAAAGGTAACTTTTGTTTACAAAAAGGTAATTTTTCTTTATAATTGATGTAGGTGATAAATGTGAAAAAACTATTTGACAACAAAGTAGTACAAATTGGAGTAACGGCATTTTTAGTAATTGCTGCTGGAATATTATTTTCATTTATAATTTATAATATTGGAGCAATTTTTGGTTTTATTAAAAATATATTAAATATAATGATGCCTTTAATATATGGTTTAGTACTTGCTTATATAATGCATCCAATAGTTAATTTATTTGAAAATAAAGTATTTAATAGAATTGAAAAAGAAAAGACTAGAAGAAATTTAAGTATTTTATGTACATTTGTTATTATTATTGGTTTATTAGTCGCTTTAATAAGCATTATTATTCCTCAATTATTAACAAGTATTCAATCTCTTTTAGTTAATGTTCCAGATTATTTGAAAGATTTGGAAAGTGCAATAACAAAATGGCTTTCAAATAATAAAGAATTATCAACGGATATTCTAGATAAATATAATGAGATTTCTAAATCATTGATGACTGCAATTAATACAGTTATTTCTCCATTTACTCAATCGGCTTTAGATAAAGTAAGAAGTGGAGTATTTGGATTCTTAACATTTATATTTAACTTTGCTATTGGTGCAGTATTTGCTGTTTATATTTTAGCTAATACAAAAAACTTTGGAGCAGGAATTAGAAAAACTTTATATTCATTCTTTGATATAAAACATGTTGATGCTTTTATTGATGAAGTAAAACATGTTAATCATGTATTCTGTCAATTTATGATTGGTAAGATTTGTGATTCATTTGGATTTGTATTCACTTGTACACTTTTATTCTTACTTATTTGTAAATATCCATATGCACTTTTAATAGCTGTTTTAGTAGGAACAACTGATTTAATTCCTTATTTTGGACCATATATTGGAACTATACCATCAGCATTACTTATATGCATGATTTCTCCTGTTAAAGCAATTACTTTTGTTTTATTCATTGTTGTATTGCAACAAATTGATGGTAACTTTGTTACACCTGCTATTCAAAAGCAAGCGACTGGACTTCCATCATTTTGGGTATTATTTGCAATTACTTTATTTGGAGGATTATTTGGACTTGTTGGTTTATTAATTGCAGTTCCATGTTTCACGATTATATATGAACTTGTAATTGATTTAGTAAATCAAAGACTTAAGAATAAAAAGTTACCAGTAGAAACAGAAGCTTATACACTTGATAAAATGGTTAAACCAAGTAAAAAGCAAAAAGATTAAAAGTAAAAAAAGAGTATTCATTGAACTTGTATGAATACTTTTTTTATGGTAAAATGTATTCAGCAAGAAGATTTGCATATAATAAAAAAAGGAACATTTAATATTCGCATGTTGAGTGTTGCCTAGTAATATTTTAGCAATCACCTAAATCATTGCTGAGTTAGGTGATTTTTTTTATTTCTATATTAGTACTATGTATAACAAAGATACTAATAGGAAGATAATAATGATTAAAGATAAGATTAAAAAGTCTTTCTTGCTCATAATATCGCCTCCCTTCTTTTGAAGTTTGGCAAATCACCCAACTATTAAATGATCCTATAAATAAAATAGCAAACATTTGTTTTGTGTGCAATAGTTAATTGATTTTTTGTTTATTGATATATACTTTTTTTTAAAAAGTTAGTATAAAAAATAGAACTCAATAGAAAATGAGTTTTATTTTTATATAAAATTATAATTTTATAAATAATGGTGTTTATATTTAAATTTTAAAACTGATATAGTTAATTCTATTATTTTTTTTAGTTTTTTGATATAATTTTTATAGAATATGAGGTGAATGTGTGAAAAGTATTTTTGATTTAAAATTAGAAGACTTAACATCATATTTAGAAGATAACGGATATTCTAAATTTGTTTCAAAACAAATTTATGATTGGATATATAAAAAACGTATTTTTGATTTTGATAAAATGAGTAATATTAAACTTGAATTAAGAGAACAATTGAAAAAAGATTTTGATATTTCAATGTTAAAACTTGTAAGACGTCAAACAAGTAAAGAAACTAATAAATATCTATTTGAATTAGATGATGGTAATTTAATTGAAAGTGTTCTTATGAGACACGATTATGGATTAAGTGTGTGTGTATCGAGTCAAATTGGTTGCAATATGGGATGCTCTTTTTGTGAGTCTGGACGTTTAAAAAAAGTAAGAGATTTATTTCCGGGTGAAATTGTAAGACAAATTCTTATGATTGAAGAAGATGTTGGTACACGTATTTCTAGTGTAGTTGTAATGGGAATAGGCGAACCTTTTGATAATTATGATAATATTATGAATTTCATAAGAATAATTAATTCACCATTTGGAATCGCGATTGGAGCAAGACATATTACAGTTTCAACGAGTGGACTTGTACCAATGATAAAAAGATATGCAGAAGAAGATTTGCAAACTAATTTAGCAATCAGCTTACATGCACCTAATGATGAACTTAGAAATAAAATTATGAAAGTAAATAAAGCTTATAATATAGGTGAATTAATTGCTACTATAAATGAATATATTGAAAAAACTAATAGACGAGTTACCATAGAATATGTTATGCTTAGTATGGTAAATGATAGTGAAGAAAATGCAAATGAACTTGCTGATTTACTTAGAGGAATGAACGTATATGTTAATTTAATTCCTTATAATGAAACTAGTCATATAGAATATAAAAAATCTCCAAATGATCGAGTTATGAAATTCTATGATACTTTAAAACGTCGTGGAATAAATGTAACGGTTAGACGTGAGTTTGGTGGAAATATAGATGCTGCCTGTGGGCAACTTAGAGCAAATGAGGTGGAAAGATGAAATCATTTTATATAACTGATTCAGGAAGAGTTAGAAGTCATAATGAAGACTCAGTTACTATTGTTAAAAATTCTTCAAGTGAACATTTGATGATTGTTGCTGATGGTATGGGAGGACATAGGGCTGGTGAAATTGCATCAAGTATGGTGGTAACTCAAATCGGTTCTCGTTTTCAATCTTTATCAACTATTGGTACAAAAATTGATGCGGTTAACTGGATAAGAGAAAACTTAAATGAAGTTAATGCTAGTATTTTAAAATATAGTGATGAACATCCTGAAGCAATGGGACTTGGAACTACTTGTGTAATGGCTCTTTTAACTAAGGATTTCTTGATGTTTGTTAATATAGGTGATTCAAGTGGATTTGTATTTAAAAATGGTAAATTAAAAAAAATCACGAATGATCATACATTAGTTAACTTTTTAGTTGAAACAGGTGATTTATCTGAAAGAGAAGCTAAAAATCATCCTAAGAGAAATGTTTTAATGCGTGCTTTAGGAGCTGCTGATACATGTGAGTTTGATATATTTGAAGTTGAAACTGATGTTGATGCCATAATGCTTTCAAGCGATGGTTTAACAAATATGTTAACTCAAGAACAAATTGAAAAAGTTTTAAACGAAGAAGATATAAGTGTTGAAGATAAACTTATTAAGTTAGTTAAAAAATGCAATGTTCGTGGTGGACAAGATAACATTTCAATAGCTTATTTAGTAAAAGAAGATAGAAGCGGGGATGTGTAGTATGATAATGAAGGGTCAAAAGATAAACGACCGATACCAAATCATCAAAACAATTGGTGAAGGTGGTATGGCCAATGTTTATCTTGCATATGATACTATTCTTGATAGAAATGTTGCGGTTAAAGTTTTAAGAGGAGACTTGGCAACTGATGAAAAGTTTGTTAGAAGATTTCAAAGAGAGGCTTTATCAGCATCTAGCTTATCTCATCCAAATATTGTAGAAGTTTATGATGTTGGTGAAGATAATGGCTCATATTATATCGTTATGGAATATATTGATGGAAAACATTTGAAACAGCTTCTAAAAAAACGAGGAAGTTTAACTTTAACTGAAGTTGTTGATATAATGCTTCAAGTTACTGATGGTATGAGTGCTGCACACGATTCTTATATAATACATCGTGATATTAAGCCTCAAAACATTATGATTTTGGAAAATGGTTTGATTAAGATCACAGACTTTGGTATTGCAATGGCACTCAATTCAACTCAACTTACTCAAACTAATTCGGTTATGGGAAGTGTTCATTATTTACCACCAGAACAAGCAAGTGGTAAAGGAGCAACAATTCAAAGTGATGTCTATTCAATGGGCATTTTGATGTATGAACTTTTAACAGGAACTTTGCCATTTAAAGGCGATAATGCAGTTGAAATAGCATTAAAACACATCAAAGAAAGTGTTCCATCTGTAAGAGAACTTTTACCAAATACACCTCAATCGATTGATAACATTATTATGAAAGCAACAGCTAAAAATGTTAAAAACCGTTATCAAGATGCCAAAGAAATGCATGATGATTTAAAAACGGCTTTGGATGATTCAAGAATCAATGAACCAAAATATGTTTTTGAATATCCTGAAGATGATGCGGATATAATAAAAAAGAAGGTAACTCCAAGCGAAGTTCCTCAAGAAAAGAAACAAACTAAAAAAGAAATTGAAAAAGATAAAGAAAAAAATGAAGAGAAGAAAGAAGATGTCGAGATAAAAGCTAAAAAGATTACTGAAAAAGATTTAAGAAAAAAAGAAAATAAACTTTTGCTTATTTTAGCAGTTATATTTACAGGTTTAATACTTATTGTAACTACTTTAGTGTTCTTAATACCTAAAATAACAGCAGTAAAAGATATTAAAGTACCTGATGTTACAGGGTTAAGTGTAGAGGAAGCTGAAAACAAACTTATAAGTGCAGGATTTACGATATCTGATGAACAAAAGACTGAATCTTCATCTACAATAAAAGAAGGTAATGTTACTAAAACATATCCATCAAAAGGAAGCACTAGAAAAAAAGGTGCATCAGTTACTATCTATATTTCAAGTGGTGAAAATGCCTATACATTAGAAGATTTAACTGGTAAAAATTATATTGAAGAAAAAGCTATTTTGGAAAAAATGTATAACTTATTTGTTAAAGTTGAAAAAATCGAGGATAAAGGAAATCATACTAGTGAAGAAATATTAAAAACTGAACCTGCTGCTGGTGCTAAACTAGTTGAAGGAGATACAATTATTCTTTATATTTCTGATATGTCAACAACTTATCCAGACTTTACTAAAGGAAAATATTCTTTAAAACAAATTGAAGAATGGTGTACAAAATATGGTGTTAAACTTACAACTTCATATGTTGAAACAGATGAATATCCAGCTGGAACAATTTTTGAACAAAGTCAAAAAGCAGATGATGCTGTTGTAAATGGTCAAACTTTAACAATAAAAATTGCTGAAGAAGTAGTTGATGATGGAGTAGATGATATTGAATAGTTATGTTGATGGCGTAATAGTTAGAATCATAAGCAATCTTTATACTGTAAAATGTGGAAGCACTTTTGTAGATTGTCAAGCTAGGGGTAAGTTCCGTAATATGGGGCTTACTCCTTTAGTTGGTGATCGAGTTAAAGTTGATATTGATAATAAATACATTATTGATATATATAATAGAAAAAATGAACTTTTAAGACCAAGAGTTGCTAACATAGATGTTTGTTTAATAGTTACTAGTTTAAAACATCCTGACTTTTCATCACTTCTTTTGGATAAAATGCTTACTAATATTATTTTATCTGATATTGAACCAATTATAGTTTTTAGTAAATATGATTTATTAACTGAAGAGGAAAGAAAAGAATTTGATAGTATAATAGATTACTATAAAAGCGTTGGTTATAAAGTTATATTAAATACAGAATATTCTTGTTTGTTTGAATCTTTAAAAGGCGCAACAGTTACTTTGACAGGTCAAACTGGTGCTGGTAAATCAACATTTATAAATAAATTAGATCCAACTTTAAATCTTAAGACAGATGATATAAGTGAAGCTTTAGGTAGAGGTAAACATACAACTAGACATGTTGAACTCTTTGAAATAAATGATATTTATTTTATCGATACTCCAGGATTTTCAGCATTAGATATTCATGTACCAAAGGAAAATATCAAATTTGCTTTTAAAGAATTTAAAAATGATGAATGTAAATTTAGAGATTGTAAACATATAAATGAAATTGGTTGTAAAGTCTTAGAAGATGTAGAAAACAATGTAATACTTGAATCTAGATATGAAAATTATAAAAAGATGGTGATGGAATGAAAATATCGGTTTCTTTTTTAAAAAACAAAACTGATGTGAAAGATACATTGGAAAAATTGGATGAAACTACTGCTGATTTTATTCATGTTGATATAATGGATGGAAAATTTACAAGTGAAAAAACAATGAATGAATATGAGTTTTTAGATTGTTTAAAAGACATAAAAAAACCATTAGATATACATTTAATGGTTGAAGATCCCACAAATTATATTGAAGTTTTAAAAGAATTGAATCCTAGATTTATCACTGTTCATGCAGAAATCCCTGATTATAAAAAATATATTGATTTAATTCATTCTTATAATATTGGTGCTGGCATTGCGATAAATCCTAAAACTAGAGTTATGAATGTTGAATGTCTTGATAATGTTGAATATGTTTTAATAATGAGTGTTAATCCTGGTTTAGGTGGACAAAAACTAATTCCTGAAACAATTGAAAAATTGGACGTTTTACAAAAATTGAAATGCGAAAAGAACTATAATTATCTTGTTTCTATTGATGGTGGAGTTAATTTAGAAACGCGGGTGTTTTTGAATTCAGCTGATGTTTTAGTAAGTGGCTCTTATATTTGTATGAGCGATAACTTTCAAGAACGAATAGATTCTTTAAAATTAAAATAAGTACTTAAGTTTAAATCCTTAAGTACTTATTTTTTTAATCTTCATCCAAATGAGTGAATAAAATACCAACATTTATTAGTCCAGTTAAACCAACTAAAGAGTAGATTATTCTTGAAACAACAGTTCCAACTCCAAACAATGCTTCAACCAAGTTTACTTCGAGTAAACCGATAAATCCCCAGTTAATTGCACCAATAATGGTAACTACTAAACACACTTTTTGTAATGTATTCATACCTTCACCTCATTTCTAGTATTATTTTGCATTGCTTTTAGGATTTTATACATATAAAAATCAAATTAATATTTGACCTTTTCTTATTTTAAATCGTTTATAATATGTAATAGGTTTTAATTGAGGTGAAAACATGGATGAAAAATTTAACAAATATTTTAATCTTTTTTATCGTGATGTTTATAGATTGGCATTTAGTTATACTTTGAATTATGCTGATTCTAAAGATATTGTTCAAGACACTTTTATTAAATTGTATAAAAATATGGACAAGTTTAAAAAGAATGATGATATAGATGTAAAGAGATGGTTAATGGTGGTTGCCTCAAATAATTGTAGAGATTATTTAAAATCTTTTTGGAAAAGAAAAGTTAGAAATTTAACAGAAGAAAATCAATCATTTGTAAATTATGATAAAGAAGTTTTAGATATGTTAAAACTGCTTGATAAAAAGTATCGTATACCTTTGTTTTTATATTATTATGAAGGATATAAAATATCTGAGATTGCAAAAATTCTAAATCAAAAGGAATCAACAATAAAAATGCGATTATCTAATGGTAAAAAAATGTTGAAAAAGGAAATGGAGACTGCATAATGAAAAAAAAGTATATAAATTTTTTTGATAATATTGATTTAGCATTTTCTGATAAAGAAGAAATAAAAAATAAAATTTTATATAAAAAAAGTAATATTATTCTTCGTAAATTCACTTATATTATTCCTTTAGTTATGATAATGTTTTGCTGTTGTCTAGGAGTGTCAGCTAAAGTAATTATCAATCATTTCGAATTAAGAAATAACAATAATAATTATGAAAAAGATTTATTTTCTGATGCAGTAGTGAATAAAATGTACAAAACTAATATTTTGCAAAAAGATTCAATGTATAAAATAGATGATATTTCAAAAAAATTAGATTTAAATATTTTAAAAAATAGAATGATTGAAAATTCAAATTATAAATTAACTTTATTGTCAGAAAAAGATGATTTCATTAGTGAACTTGATTTCTGGTTAGTTAATGATGATGGTTCAGACACTGGATTGATGGAAATTGCAATTGGTTTTACAATTAAAACTAAAACAAGTGATAAAAGGACAAAACTTTATGTTAATGGAAATTCTGAAATGAAGAAATACTATATTAAATCTCTTGATACTACTGCTGTTATTTTGGATCCTGTAAGTTCTAATTCTGGACCAATTGTTGCATCATTTGTTTATAAAGATATTACTTATTTTGTTGAGTTGCAAAAGACTTTTTATAAATACGAGGATATGCAAAAGATTTTAGAAAGTTTTTATTCATAAAAAAATATAAGCAATAATTTGACAAAAGTAAAAAATAATGTATAATTGTTAGACAAGTGAGGAGATATAAGCATTTATGTGAGCTATCTCGGGTTGATAAAAAACCTACACAATCTAATTGGAGTCACGAATATTATTTTCGTGGCTTTTTTTGTTCCACGAATAAGGGAAGGAAGTGAATTTTATGGAAAGACAAGAAATTGGTAGATTTTATGCAAAATCATTTGATGGTTTAATTATTGAATTTGTTGTGTATGATGATAATACGATGAGTTGTCCAACATTAGATATTGATTCATTTATAAGTATTACTTTAAAACCTAGATTTGGTATTAGAGATGAAGAAAGTTATTATGAGTATAATGTTGCTGCGTGTCATAATGATCAATGTCAATTAATTGAAGATTACTATATTCAAGAAGATTTATTTGACTATTTGAAAGAAAATGGAATGATTAGATATAGTAATGATATGGCATATCTATATGGTTTTGAAGATAAACAAGGATATGACAGTGATCCAGGTCATTATGGAGTAGGAAGTCCATTCAAATGGGCAAAGAAAAAAGGACCTATACTTGAAAAACAAAGAAAAGGACGATTTAATTAATTCAAAAGCACAATAATATTTTATATACTATTGTGCTTTTTTATATTTTAAAAGCAAAAAGCTGTATGTTATAATTGTCTAAAATAGTAGAAGCAATTTAATGGAGGTGAAAAATAATGATAGAAATATTTAGATATGGTAGATGTATATTTGCAAAACCAAATATAGAAAACGTTGATGATATGGTTGAAATGATGAATGATGAAAGTATATCATCAATGTTATCCACTAAAAAAAGAGTAATTACAAAAGAAAGTGAAATTGAATGGATAAATGATCATCAAGAAGATAATACGTTTTCGGTTTATGACTCTGAAACATTAGAATATATTGGTAATTGTGGTTTCAATGAAATAGATAATAATAGAGGAGAAATTGGAATAACAATTAGAAAGCAAATGCAAGGAAAACATTACGCAAAAGAAATTATTAGTGGATTAATCGACTATGGATTTCGTGTATTAAATCTTGATGAAATATATTCTATTGTGTTTTCAGATAATGAAAGATCGCTTAATTGCATGATTCAATTAGGCTTTGAAGAATATAAGCGAGAAAAAAATGTCGTTGAAAGAAATGGCAAGCAAGTTGATGATGTATATTTCAATTTAAAAGAAAGAAGGTAAATTATGGACGAAAGAACAGTAAATTTAAATAAATTTTATAATGAAGATTGTGATGAAGAAGAAAGATTATTAAGTAAACATGGTAGTATAGAATTTATTACAACAACAAAATATATTGATGACTTATTAAAAAATGGAGATAGAATTTTAGAAGTAGGCGCAGGAACTGGAAGGTATTCATTATATTATGCTAATAAAGGATACAAAGTAAATGCGATTGAATTTGTTCAACATAATGTAGATATTTTAAAAAGCAAAATCAAACCTAACATGGATATTGTTGCAGAACAAGGTGATGCTTTAGATTTATCAAGGTTTGATGATAACACATTTGATGTAACTTTGGTTCTTGGGCCACTATATCACTTATATAATGAAAGAGATATTAATAAAGCAATAGAAGAAGCTATTAGAGTTACAAAGAAAGATGGATATGTTGCTATCGCTTATTTAACAAGTGATTCAATATTTGTCAATTGGGCATTAAAGAAAGATCATTTAATTGATGGATATCCGAATGACTTTGATAAGAATTTCAAAATGATTAATTATCCAGGTGGTATTTTTTCAGCATTCTATATTAAGGAATTTAAAGACATTATGGCAAAACATAATGTAACTTTAGTAAAAAATATTGCAACTGATGGATTATCACATCATTTTAAAGAAAAAATTGATTCTTTGAGTGATCAAGAATTTGAAGTATGGGTAAGATATCATTTATCTACATGCGAAAGAGAAGATTTACAAGGATATAGTAATCATATGTTATATATATGCAAAAAAAATTAAATAATTTTTATCGATAGATAATAGAAAGGAAGATGACAATGATAAAAAAAATTAAGCCAAATAATAAGATATTTAAAAGTGTTGAATTTTTAAAAGATAGATATAAATTTCTTCTTATATTACAAAATTTAGGAAGTGAAAATTTAGAACTTTATAGTGATGAAGAAAATTATATTTTATGTAGAGGTGACAAAAAATATCCAACTTGGATTTGGACTAAAGATAAAATTGATAAAACTCTTTTAGCAGAAATAGAAACTGCTATTGATTTATATAGGTTAGATGTTGATACAAGATTTACATGTAAGAAAGAACTTTATGATTTATTAGTTCAAGATAATTTTGAATATTTAGGGGACTACTATTTTGAAATGGGATATTTAGTATGTGATAAAACAATTAAGCCAAGAAATACGGATGGTTCAATGGAAATGGTTTTAGAATCTGATGAAGATATTTTAACTGATTTTATATATAAAGAGTCAATAGAAATAACTGATATTAGAAATTTAACTAAAGAAGAAGCAAAACATATATTTAGAAATAGACTTGAAACGGGTAATTATTATGTTTGGAGAAATAGTGAACATAAAATTGTAGCTCAAGCATATTATGTTGTTGTAAATGGGAATGCTAAAATGGCTGGAGTATATACAGCAATTGATGCAAGAAACAAAGGATATGCTGCAAATTTAATATATAATTTAACAAATGATGCATTGAATAAAGGATATCACGTTTCTTTATATACTGATTTTAAATATATTCCATCAAATACAGCCTATAAAAATGTTGGATATGTTACTGATGATGTATTGGTAAATTTTTCGTGTTTAAAAAAATAAAGATTAAAGATTTTTAATTTTTATGCTCATCTTAATTGATGAGTTTTTTATTTATATTTCTTTTAAATATTTTAGTTATTAAAAACATCTTTTCGACATAGTAATTAATTAGGAAAGGGTGATTAATATAAAAAAGGTAGTATTTATAATCCTAAGTGTTTTCCTATTAACGGGATGTATGAACAATACTAAAGACTTGATGAAGTCATTTAAGGATTATAATGGGAAGAAAAATAGTTATGAATTAACTGGAGAGATGGTTATTGTAAGTAATGAAGATGAATTTACTTATAATATAAAAGTAGGTGTTGATAATAAAACTAATTATAAAGTTAGCTTAGTGAATACAATTAACAATCATGAACAAGTGATACTTAAAAATTCTGAGGGGGTTTACGTTGTTACACCTAACTTAAATAAAAGTTTTAAATTCATGAGTGAATGGCCAAGCAATTCAAGTCAAGCATATTTAATAGAGTCTTTAATTAATGACGTTAATAATGATGCTAAAGCGACTATTAAAGAGATTAATGATGGATATGAAATAGATTCATCAGTTAATTATCCTAATAATCAAAAGCTTGAAAGAGAAACTATTATAACTGATAAAAAATTTAATATTAAAGAAATTAACGTTAAAAATTCTGAGGGAGTTTCTTTATTAAAAGTTAAAGTTAATGACATTAACTATTCTCCAAGATTTGATTCAAATTATTTTAAATTAGATACATTAGTTAAAGAAACTGATAGTTCAAAGGATAATAAAACTTCAGATAAAAACTCAAATAAAACTACGGAAACAACTGATAACCAAAACACTTCTGAGAATAAAAAAACTGAAGAAGATTGTATAAGCACTTGTAGTGATGATACATGCAAAGATAAATGTAAGAAAACTGAAACTACTGGAAATGTTCTTGATGATATAATTTATCCTTTATATGTTCCAACAGATACATATCTACATTCAAAGGATAAAGTTAGTACTGATGATGGTGAACGTGTTATCTTGACATTTGCTGGAGTAGATCCATTTATATTAGTAGAAGAAGCAAGTAAAATTAATGATGAAATGGAAATTGTTCCAGTTAATGGTGAACCAGTAATATTAGGTAATACAATTGGAGCATTAGGAGATAACTCAGTTTACTGGACAAGCAATGGAGTAGATTTCTATTTAACTAGTAAAACCTTAAATTCTAGTGAAATGATGACTATTGCTGAAAGTATAACAAATGGAACTTCATTAGTTGCAAGAACAAAATAGATAAATTTAAAAATGGCTTGTTGGCCATTTTTTTCTTTAAAGAAATTTTAAATAATTAAATAAAAATGTTGTATTAATATTTTTCTTTTAGTATAATAAGCACTTGTAATGAGGTGTAGTTATGGACGACGAAAAAGTAAAAGATATTAATGCCTTATTAAGTGCATTTGAATCAAGAAATGAAATTTTAAAAGAAGAAATAAAACAGAATGAAGAAGCAATTAAAGAAATGCAAAAAGAACTTACTCTTATTTTAGAAAATGATATTGAGGAGATTAAAGTGGCTGAATAAAGCCATTTTTTTAATATTTTTATATATAAAACAAGTAATTTGTGATAAAATATTTATTAGGTGGTTAGGATGAAAAAGGAAACAAAAAGATTTGAAACAAAAGAAATAAAAAAATCTAAGTATATGAATGATGATGTTAAGAAAGTTATTAGTTTTTTAGTTGTGTTACTTATTGTTGCTTTATTTATTGGATTACTTTTCTTTATAAATGGTAAATATGTAACAAAAGATGAATTTCAAGATAGTACTACAAATGCCGTTAGTATAAATACTAAACTTATTACTCTGGATGATATTTTAAAAAGTGATAAGTCTGAATATTATGTTCTTGCTTACAATACTGAAGATACTAAAACAGCTTCAATTTATTCAAGTTTAGTTAGCAGTACTAAAAGTGATATATTCTATGTTAACTTAGATGAAACTATTAATAAAAATCATTATGATGTAGCTGGTGAAGAAAAAGTAAATGTTAAGGATGTTAAAGATTTAATGTTAACTAAGCCAACTTTGATAAAAGTAAAAAATAAAAAAATTGTAAGTTATACAACTAATATTGATGAAATTATAAAAGAATTATCTAAAAAGGCTTAATTTTAAGTCTTTTTTTGGAGGCAAAATGAGAAAAATCAAGAAGATATTTAAAATAAAAAAAAGACATGTTAGTTATAGTTTTTCGGAACTTTTAATTGTAACTTTAGTTGTTAGTTTAGTAGTTAGTTCCGTTGTTGGATTCGTTGTATTTAAAATAGTTGGAAATACAAGTCTTTTAAAGGTAGAAGCGACTTATGACAAAATAAAAAATGAATATTATGAGTCATTTAATAAAGATGAATTAGAAAGTGCTGCAATTGATGGAATGATGAGCTATTTAAATGAAAAATATTCTAGTTATCTTAATGAGGAAGAAACAACTAATCTTGATAGTAAACTTGATGGAAGTTACGAAGGCGTTGGAATTGAAATAAGCAAGATTGGTGATGAAATTAAAATCGTTAATGTTTATGAAAATACACCTGCAAGTGTAGCTGGTTTAAAAAGTGGAGATGTTATTGTTAAAATTGATGATACTAAAATAGATGCATCGTCATCAATTGAAACTGTTTTAAGTTTAGTTAAAGATAAAAAAGAAATAAATATAGGTGTAAAACGTGATAATGAAGAAAAGGATTTTAAAGTAGCTATAAAAACAATTGAAAAACCAGTTGTTACTAGAAAAGTTTTTACTAAAAATGGTAAAAAAGTTGGCTATATTTATTTATCAAGTTTCACAGAAAATTCAGCTAGTCAAGTTAAAACGGCTTTAAAAGAATTGAATAATGAAAAAATTGATTCTCTTATATTTGATGTAAGAAGTAACACCGGAGGATATTTAACTAGTGTAACTGACATATTAAATATGTTTTTAAAAAAGGGTCATGTTCTTTATTCTTTAGAAGAGAAGAATAAAAAACAAACTTATTATGATACAACTAAAGAAGAGTATGACAAAGATGTAGTTGTTTTAATCGATAGGAAGACAGCTTCAGCTTCAGAAATATTAGCTTCATCTTTAAAGGAGAGCTATGGTGCAATAGTTGTTGGAACAACTTCCTATGGAAAAGGTAAAGTACAAAACACTTATAGATTGACAAAAGATACAATGCTTAAATATACAACAGCTAAATGGTATACTCCTTTAGGTAATTCAATTGATGAGGTAGGAATTACTCCTGGTGTATATGTTACTCTTGATCAAAATTATGCTAAAAATCCTTGTGATGATACAGATAATCAACTTCAAAAAGCAATCGAATTATTGACACAATAGTACAAAATGTGTCAATTTTTTTATGTTCGACATAATATGACAATAGTTGACGTAAATTGACAAATTTAGCTCTTTATCTTTACATTTATTTATACTATAATGAATCTAGCAGTTGAATAATTATTAGAAAAAGGAGATATTATGGCGATACGTGTAATGTTGATTGACGAAGATGTTAATCATATAAATGCAGTAGAGGAGTATTTCAGTAGTTCTAGTAGTGTCAATGTGGTAAAAGCAATCAGTAATAGGGATGAAGCAATGTCTTCAATAACAGAAGATTATGATGTTTTAGTTGTTAATCTATTACTAAGTGGATGTTTATGTAGTTTAATTCTTTCAAAGATGAAAGAACTTGGTATAAATAGAAAAGTTATTATTACAAGTGAATATGTAAGTCCAGATATGATGATGCAAATAAATTCATATCAACCAAATTATTTTTTGAAGAAGCCTTATTCTTGCAGTGAACTTGAAAGAGTTGTTGCATCAATATATTTTAAAGAAAATAAAAGTAGTAATAATACCATAAAATTAAAAATAACAGATATGTTACATAATTTAGGAATACCTTCTAATATAAAAGGATATTCTTATATAAGAGATGGAATAGAAATGATGTATAATGATACATCGATGATGGGAGCAATAACAAAAGAGTTATATCCAAGACTTGCGAGAAGTTATGAGACAACATCTTCAAGAGTTGAAAGAGCAATAAGACATGCAATTGAAATATCTTGGAGTAGAGGTGATTATGACTATATGGAAGAACTATTTGGAAATTCTGTTGATTGTGATAAGTCAAAACCTACAAATGGAGAATTTATTGTAACTTTAGCAGATAGATTAAAACTTGAAGATAGATATGTATAATAATGTAAAAATTTCCTCATATAATTAATAGGAGGATTTTTTTTATGAATAATAATTTTAGTTATGAAGTAAAAAAAATATTAAAAAATGCAGAAAAGGAATGTATGAGTTTAAATCATCCTTATGTAGGAACTGAGCATTTGCTTTTAAGCTTGCTTAAGTGTTCGAGTGTAAATGAAATTACCAAAAAGTATAATTTGACGTATGAAATTTTAAAAAATGAGCTTATTAATGTAGTTGGTAAAGCTAGTAAGAAAAGTGAAGTTATTTTGTATACACCTTTACTTCGTCAAGTTATAGATGATGCTACAAGAGAGAATAAGGTGAGTGAAAAAGAAATATTAGGAATATTATTAACAAGTGATGATGGAATTGCTTTAAGACTTCTTTTAGGTCTTGATATCGATATTGATGGCTTGTATAAAGAGTTAACAAGTGATGATTTTTGCGAATTAAATGAAATTGGTGAAAAGTTAATTGGAACAAATAAACTTATTGGAAGAGATAAAGAAATAAATTCAATTATTGAAATACTTTTAAGAAAAAATAAAAATAATCCTATTTTAATTGGTGAAGCTGGTGTAGGTAAAACTGCAATAGTTGAAGAGCTTGCTAGAAGAATCGATGCGTCTTTAGTGCCAGAAAAATTAAAAGGTAAAAAAATTATTTCTGTTGATATGGCAAGTATGCTTTCTAATACAAAATATCGTGGAGAGTTTGAAACAAGACTTAATAATATTATTAAAGAGATTAAGAAAAGTAAAAATATAATATTATTTATTGATGAAATTCATACTATCGTTAAAACCGGTGGCGGTGAAGGCAGTATTGATGCTGCTAATATTTTAAAACCATATCTTGCTAATGACAAAATAAAAATAATTGGTGCAACAACAACTATGGAATATGAGAAGTTTATTGCTCCGGATAAAGCTTTATCTAGAAGATTTCAAAGTGTTATGATAAGTGAGCCAACTGAAAGTGAAACTGTTCAAATACTTTTAGGTGTAAAGAACTCTTATGAAGCATATCATAATGTTAAAATAAGTGATGATAATATTAAAAATATTGTACATCTTGCAAATAAATATATGTATATAAATCATAATCCTGATAAATCTTTAGATCTTTTAGATACAGTTTTATCTCGTGTTAATATCAATTGTTCAAATGAGTTTTTAAATAATCAAGAGGATATGTATTTAAAAAATAAAGATTATAAGAATGCCTATCTTACTAAGAAAAAAACTATGAAAAAAGTAAGTGTAAATTTAAGTGATATTGAAACAACTGTTGAAAGTATGACAGGTATAAAAATTATTACTTTAGATGAAGCAATGAAGATAAATCATGAAATAAAAGAAAAGTACAGATTTAGTGAACTTGAAGAAGTTTTAAAGAATATTAGTGAGGCTAGAAGGGCAAGTACGTTTACTTTATTAGGAGAAAATAAAGAAAATAAAAAAGAATTGGTTGATTATTTAGTATCTAGATTGAAATATAATTACTTGGAACTTGATATGAAAGATTTTATATCCGATACTTCAATAAATAGAATTATTGGAAGTGATCCAGGTTATATCGGTTATAACGATACCAATATAATAAGTAAGATAAAATATAAACCATATACACTTATTTATTTGAAAAATATTGAAGCTGCATCACCAAAAGTTATATCTTTATTTAAATCAATAATTGATAAAAGTTATATATATGATAATAAGGGTGATAAAGTAGTTTTTAATAGTTCTCTTCTAATTTTTGATAAAAAGAAAAAAGAGGTATGTGTTGGTTATAATAAAAATGATGAATCTTTATTGGACAATGAACTAGACACTGATAAGATAAAAACAAAAGCATAATGAAATATTTATGATATAATTTAACTATAAAGAGGGTTCAAATATGATGGATGATGATAAAATTCCCCAAATTAACAGGGTAGCAAAAGTTATTAAAGTTGATGAACAAAATAATAAAGAAGATTTAGTAAATCTAACTGATGAAGAAATGCATGAAAAAACTCGTGAAAAACATCATGAAGAGCATGACCCATCAACGGCTATATTCATAACTATTATTCTTATAATTATTGCTATTTTTCTATTTTTCATTGTATATATTTATTTACCAAATAAAAAAGTTATAGCAAATATTTCTACAACAGCCACATCAGAAAAGAAAAATAAGTATTATTTTAATGTAATCGATATAAGTCCAAATGATATAACTACTGAATTTTCTTATAGTTTAAATAAGTTTAAAATAAATGTAGTGACTGGAAATGGTAAAAATCAAATTCTTGTTAATAATGTTAACATTGGAGAATGTGATAGATTAGAACCTAAGGTTTCTATAGTTGATAATATATTATTCCTGTTTTTAAAAAATAATTTACCTAGACAAAATCGTTTAATTGGAATAAATGAAGATGGCAAAATAATTGTCAACTTAACTGGTATTAATTCTTTAAGTGGAATGTCTTTAGAAAGTGTTTCTTTTAATACGGATTCAATTAATTTAGAGGTATCACGAATTTATGATGGAAAACTTATTCTTTCTAGTAACTTTGGTGATACGACCGGTTCTCCTCTATGTAATTCAAAAGATAGTAAAGATTTATTAGTGATCGGTAATTATGAACTTAGTTATAAAGGAAATAAAGAGATGAATGAACTTGTGCTTATAAGTGGAAGCTCTATAAGTGAATATGTAAAGGCAAACAACTTGTGTTAATAGTTGCTTTACATTTCATAAATTAGTATAATAATTTTTAGTAGGTGATAAATGTGAAATTTTATAATACATTAACAAAAAAGGTCGAGGAATTTGTTCCTTATAATGAGAATATTGTTAATATGTACACATGTGGACCAACAGTATATCATTATGCACATATTGGTAATATGCGAAACTACATTGGACACGATATTTTAGAAAAAACTCTTTTATATTTAGGATATAATGTTAAAAGAGCAATGAATATAACAGATGTTGGTCATCTTACGAGTGATGCTGATACTGGTGAAGATAAAATGGAAGTTGCTCGTAAAAGAGAAGGAAAAACAGCTTATGAAATTGCTAATTTTTATACAAAAGCTTTCTTTAAAGATTTTGAAAGTTTAAATTGTAAAATGCCAGAAATAGTTTCTCCTGCTACAGAAAATATAGATATGTATATTAAAATAATTGAGGATTTACTAAAAAAAGATATCGCTTATAAAAGTGGTGGTAATATCTATTTTGATGTTTCTTCTTGCAAGAACTATTATGAACTTTCAAATATGAATGCTGATGGGAATAAAGTTGGAATAAGAGAAACTGTAAGTGTTGATGAAAAAAAACGTAACCAAGCAGATTTTGTTTTATGGTTTACAACATCCAAGTTTGAAAATCATGAAATGCTTTGGGATTCTCCATTTGGAAAAGGATATCCTGGTTGGCATATTGAATGTAGTGGTATTTCAATTAAATACTTAGGAGAACATTTGGATATTCATGGTGGTGGAGTTGATAATATATTTCCACATCATACAAATGAAATTGCTCAAAGTGAAGCATATCTTGGACATAAATGGTGTAATTATTGGTTCCATAATGAACATTTACTAGATTCAACAGGTAAGATGAGTAAAAGTAAGGGTGAATTTTTAACTGTATCATTACTTCAAGAAAAAGGTTATGATCCATTAAGTTTTAGATTTATGTGCTTAAACAGTCATTATAGAAAACAATTAGTTTTCACATATGATGCTTTGAATCAAGCTGAAGCAACATTGAAAAAACTTAGAAATAAAATTGCTAATATTAAAGATGAAGGTATTTTAGATGAAGGTGAATTCAGTAATTATAACAACATGTTCATAAATGAAATATCTAATGATTTAAATACAGCTAATGCTATATCAGTTATGTATGAACTTTTAAAAGATGAACAAGTTAATGGACATACAAAACTTGAACTAATAAAGAAATTTGATAAAGTATTCTCAGTAAATTTGATTAAAGAAACTTCTTTAGAAGATGATACTGAAATATTAGATCTTATAGCAAAAAGAAATGAAGCAAAGAAAAGTAAAGACTATGAACTTGCTGATTCAATAAGAAACGAACTTTATAATCGTGGAATTGAACTTATTGATACAAGAGAAGGAACTACTTATAAAATAATAGGTGATTAGTTATGGAATTATTGATTATATTTTTATTGATGTTAATTATACCAATTTATGCATCAATTAAGGTAAATTTAAGTTATAAAAAGTATACAAAGGTAAATAATGAAAAAAATCTAACAGGTTTTGATGTTGCAAGACGTATTCTTGATGAAAACAACTTAGGTGATATCTATGTTGTTGAAACAAAGGGCACTATGAGTGATCATTATGATCCTAGAAGAAAAACTGTTAGACTTTCAACTGATGTGTATCATGGAACTAGTATTTCTTCACTTGCTATTGCTGCTCATGAATGTGGACATGCAATTCAAGATAAAGAAGGATATACTTGGTTTAAAATTAGAAGTATGATATTTCCAATTATAAATATTGGTCAAAAAATTGCTTATATTGTAATGATTATTGGTTTATTTTTAAGTTATATGGATTATGTTTATGCAGCAATCGGCTTTACATTCTTAGGACTTTTATTTGAACTTGTTACTTTGCCAGTTGAGTTTGATGCTTCTAAAAGAGCAAAGAAAATTGTACTTAGTGATGGAATGATTGATGAAAGGGAAAAATCTGGAGTAGATGCTGTTTTAAACAGTGCTGCATTCACTTATGTTGCAGCTGTAATATCTTCTATGTTAGAAATACTTTACCTTTTAATACAATTAAATGATCGTGATTAACAAGCTTAGGCTTGTTTTTTTTGAAAAAATATTTATAATATTTATCTATGAAGGAGAAAATATAAATGAAATTGGAAGATATTTTTGCAGTATATAAAAAGAATGAACAAGAAGGAGTTGTATTACTAGAAGAATATTTAAAGAATAATTTGACAGATTTTAAAGTTGTATATACATTATTTGCTTATTATGTAAAAAATAAGAATTATGTTAAAGCAGCACGTTATTTAGATTTATTGCATCAAACAGACATAAATATGTCAGATTATTATACCTATTTATTTTTATTAAATGATTTACTTGATTTAAATCTTAATTTGTCACATATTAGTATGAATGATTTATTAATATCTAAAGGTAATAAAAAATTTGATGATGTTAAAGGAAATAATGCCGTAAGAATGTCAATATATAACGGAGCTTTCTTTAGTGCCAAAATTAGAAATAGTAAAGTATTCCACAAGAAAAATGATGCAACTTTAGAAGAAGCAATAATCACAGATTTAATAAATGCTAATGTTAATAAAAAAATCAATGAAATTTTAAGCGTTGTTGAAAATGGAGCGTATGAAGACGCTTTAGACATTTTAAATAGTATGGGTGAAACTGAGCTTGAAGATGCACTTATAATTTTAGATTTACAAACAATTGGTATGCCTTTAAGAAAAGAGCATATTGAAGAGTTGGAGAGTACAAAAAAAATAGATAGTAGAATTGCATCAACATTTTTAAGTCAAGCAAGAATAGAAGATGACATAAACAAAACTTTATATTACCAAAATGAAACTGATTATTTCTATCTATATATTGAACGAATGGATGAATTTTATGAAGATGAGCAAGTAATGCAAAGTTTAGTGCGTGATTATTTAACCGATTATTCAAAAATGGAATATTATGCTTTCATTATGAAAATTTATGAAAAATTATCAAAAGATGTATTCTTTGATTATATTTATACAATTCTTTATGGAGTTGATAGAAGCTATCTTGTAAAAAAATATGAAGAAACAAATGATGAAACATATAGTGAAATAATGGCATTAATACCTGTTATAGAAAAAGAAGATATAATAAAAAAAATAGAGAAGTTATTAAGTTAACCTCTCTATTTTTTATTTTTAATTAGATGAATTTTTGCTTTGATTAATTAAATAATTAATGTATTTATTATATGCACTTTCAATTTCTGAATCATCAAAGTTTACACCATATTCTTTTCTTAATTCAACCATTGAATTAATGTAAATAGTAGAATCATCGTTTATTTTTTCATTTGCAAGTGTTTCTCTAATTTTATCCTTTAGATTTTCTAAAGTATCTTTTTCTTTTTCATCAACTTTTAATATTGCATGATAACCATAAGATGTTTTTACTGGTGTTGTTGTATATGCACCTTTTTTTAATTTATAAGCAGCTGTTTCGAAAGCTTCTACCATATCACCATGATTAAAGTATCCTAAATCTTGATATGTTACATCTGAATTATCTTTGTATTTAGCAAAAGCATCAGCAGCACTTGTACCAGATTTTATATCTTTTTCAATCGCAGCTATTATTTCTTTTACTTTATCTTCAGCAGCTTTAGTATCTGTATCACTTGAAGATGCAGGTTTTACTAAAATATGAACACAGCTGATATCACCTTTTTGTTTGTTTTTATAATATTTTTCAATATCTTTATCAGTGATTAAGCTTTTTGCATAACTTTCAGTTTGTAAATTTTCCATATAAGAAAGTCTACGTTGAGATAAGTAATCTTCTAATGAAGAATATCCATATTGACTTAAAGCACTTAAAAGTGATGTTTCATCATATTTTCCATTACTATCAACATAGTTAGCTTTTAATGATGTTTCATAATTTTTCATGTATTCATCAATATCAGCCTTTTTGTCTTTAAACTTATCTTCTAATATTTTAGTGTCGATTTTTTCAAGGATAACGTTAAGTCCATAAGAAGTTTTAACTTCATTCCATATTTCATTAACGCTTATTTTATCACCATTTTTAAAATCAACTATTGCTTCTTCACCATTCGTTAATTTAGGAATGGTTTTACCACAACCAGTAAGCATAACACTTGCCATTACTACAACTAATAATTTCTTTTTCATCTCTATCCTCCCTAATAGGTATTATATCACGTATATAAAAAAAATAATATTAATTTCTTTAAAACAGGCACAAAAATGAGTGATTTACCATACAATAAAGTGAGTAATGAAAAGGAGGGAGAATAATGAATAAATGTTGCAATAATAATATTTCTGGTGCTGCTTTCATATTAGTTCTATTTATTTTATTAATTATCATAGTAGGAGCATTTATCTAAAAAGGAGGTGTTAAGGCATGAATTGTAATACTAAACCCTCAATAAATAATCAAGGTTATGGTAATACATTCTTCATCATTCTTGTATTATTTATTCTACTTGCTATTATTGTTAGTTCAATATATGCATATTAAGAGGAATTTTCCTCTTTTTTTTGTAAATAAAATGCCTAAAAATATTTGTTTTAACTGAAATATGCTTATTTTTTGCTATAATAACTATAGAATACTTGAATGTTTCGTTTGAAAATTTGCTTTTTTTCTTCTTTTGTGTTAGTATAGTTGTCAATTCAAGACGTAGGGGTACATAAAAGAGGGGTTAAGGTTATGAACGAAGGAAGTATTGCAGTAGCAGAAAGTATATCTGTTACAAGTTCGATTTATTTATTTGTTAAGCGAGTATTTGATTTAATAATCAGCAGTGTTTTATTGATTACATTATCACCATTATTTTTGATAATCGTAATAGCAATAAGACTTGATTCTAAGGGAAAAGCTATTTATACTCAAACACGTATAGGTCAAAATGGAAAAACTTTTAAACTTTATAAATTTAGATCAATGGTTTTAGATGCTGATAAAATTTTATTTGAGTTATTAGAAAATAATCCAGAGATGAAAATGGAATATGATATTCATAAAAAATTAGTTAACGATCCTCGTGTTACAAGAGTAGGAAAAATTATCAGAAAATTATCTTTAGATGAACTTCCTCAATTATTAAATGTCTTTAACGGAGAAATGTCTTTAATAGGTAATAGACCATACTTAGAAAGAGAAATCAAAGATATGGGAAGATATTATGAAGATATCGTAAAAACTAAACCTGGTATTACTGGTTATTGGCAAGTTAATGGTAGAAGTAAGACTACTTTTAAATCTAGATGTAAAATGGAAGCTGATTATTCTAAAAAGGCAAGTTTAAAATTGGACATGCAAATTTTCTTAAAAACATTTAAAGTATTAGTAAAAGGTTTATAAGAAAATATAAAATGCCAAGTAAAACTATATACAATGGTGTTTTGTATATAGTTTTTTTTTAGAGGTGAGTTCATGAAAATAGATATTATTTGTCCACTTTATAATGCAAGTGAATATATTATAGATTTAAATAAATCATTTTTAATGCAAAAGAATGTTTCATTAAATAAAATAAGATATGTTTTAACTGAATCTCATGATAATACTAAAGAAATTATGGATAAAGCAAATATTCCTTATACTTTGATTAAAAAAAGTGAATTTTCCCATAGTTTAGTTAGAGAAAAAGAAGCAATGGAAAGTGATGCTGATATCGTTGTGTTTGTAACTCAAGATGTGGTTATCACTGATGAATTATGGCTTTATAATTTAACAAAAGATATAAATGAAGAAGTTGTAGCAACGTATTCAAGACAAATATCTAAATATAATAATATTGAAAAATATACAAGGGAGTATAATTATCCTGATAAATCACGTATAGTGTCTAAAGAAGATATAGATAAATTAGGATTAAAAACATTTTTCTTTTCTGATGCTGCATCAGCTATAAAAAGAAGTGTATTTGTTAAGTTAAATGGTTATGATAATAAAAATTTACCAATTAGTGAAGATATGTATATTGCATATAAAATAATTATGAATGGGTATAAGATAAAGTATTGTGCTGATTCCGTAGTTAATCATTCTCATAAATTTAAGTTAAAAGAAATTTATGATAGGTATAAATTAACTGGTAAGTTTTTTAAAGAAAATTCCTATTTAGATAAATTTGGAACAACTGGAAGTGGTGCAAAACTTGCAAAATATGTATTAAAACGTATTATAACAGATTTTAAATGGCACTTAATTTTTAGATATCCATTTGATATGGCAGCAAGACTTTTAGGAATGAAAGCAGGTAAAAAGTGATGAAATGTGATTTAATAAGTGTGATAGTGCCTGTCTATAATGTTCAAAATTATCTAGTAAACTGTATAAAATCAATTTTAAATCAAACATATAAAAATATAGAAATTATTTTAGTTGACGATGGCTCAACTGATGATAGTGGTTCTATTTGTGATTCTTATGCAAAAATTGATAATCGTATTAACGTAATTCATAAAGCAAATGGAGGACTTTCAGAAGCTAGAAATATAGGTATCAAAAATGCTCAAGGTAGCTATATAACTTTTGTTGATAGTGATGACTATATCGATAAAAACTATATTGAATCACTGTATATTTTAATTACAAAATATGATTCGGATATTGCTTGTTCTAACATGAAAAAAACAAATTCTTTAGATGATAAAATAATAAATAAAAACGAAAAAATAACTGTTTATAATTCCTTTGATGCGATTAAAGAAATTCTTTATCAAAGAAATATTGATAATTCGGCCCCAAGTAAACTCTTTAAAAAAGAATTATTTAAAAATATTCTTTTTCCCGTAGGATTTGCATTTGAAGATTTGGACACAATGTATAAATTATTTTTACAAGCAAATAAAATAGTTTCAACAAACTTTGCTTACTATTTATATTATCAAAGAGAAGGTAGTATACTTCATACTGTTAAGGATAAAACGATAAAAGATTTATTAACAATAATAGAAAATATGAACGATAACTTAAAAAAATACGATGAATTAAGAACACCATTGCAAGCAAGAATTTTAAATGCTAACTTTTATATTTATAATCGTTCAAATAATATGAGTACTAAAGAAAATAGTAAGAAATATATTGTTAATCATAGAAAAGAAGTTTTAAAAGATAAAAATATTAGTAAAAAAACTAAATATGGTATCATTATAAGTCTAATAAGTTTTAAACTATTAAATTGGTTAGACAAAATGAGGTGAGGTAATGAATAAAATCAAATTAAGAATTAAGCAATTATGGATAATATTAAAATATTTATTAACAAAGATGCTTAATGTTTTTACTTCAAATAAAAAAAATAATGACATATGGTTAATAGCCGAAAGAGGCGATGAGGCTAGAGATAACGGATATGCTTTTTATAAATATATGCAAGAAAATCATCCAGAGAAAGAGTTTTATTATGTTATAAAAAAAGATTCTCCTGATATAAATAAGATAGATCCATCAAGAAGAGTTTTTTATCAATCATTTAAGCATATTAAATATTACATGAATGCAAAGTATTTATTAAGCACTCATATCTTAGGATTTTCTCCTGAATTTAGAAGCTTTGGAAAACTTGTTAAAAAGTTTAAAATTTTTGATTGTAAAGGTAAGAAAATATTCCTTCAACATGGAATAACTCAAAGTTATATTGAGTATTTAACCAAAAATAGTGTTGATTTAGATTTGTTTGTTTGTGGTGCTAAACCTGAATATGATTTTATTCTTAAAAATTTTGGATTTGATGAAAGTGTTGTTAAATATACTGGATTTGCAAGATATGATTATTTAAAAAGCACAAAAAAGAGTGATTATAAAAAAGTTTTATTTATGCCTACTTGGAGAAAAGAATTGTTTTATTTAACTGATTCAGAATTTGTTAAAACAAATTACTATAAAAATATAATATCTATATTAACTAATGAGCAACTTAATGAAATATTGGCTGAAAAAAATATTAAATTAATATTTTATCCTCATTATGAAATTCAAAAAAGAATAGATCTATTTAATATAAAGAAAAAGAATATTATAATAGCGTCTTCAAAAAAATATGATTTATCTAATTTATTGAAAGAAACTGATATGTTGATTACAGATTATTCTAGTGTATTTTTTGATACAGCTTATCAATATAAACCTGTATGTTATTTTCAACCTGATTATGAAGATTTTAGAAAAACTCAATATGGTGAAGGTTATTTCAATTTTAATACTTTAGGTTTTGGAAAGGTTTCTTTGAATGTTGATGACTTAATTAATAATGTAATAAAAATTATAAATAATGATTTTTTAATGGATGAAAAATATCAAAAGAGAGTTAATAATTTTTTCCTTTATAACGATTCTTCTAATTGTGATAGAATATATAATGAGATAATAAAGAAATAGGGTGAATATATATGAAAATAATGATAAATAAAAGAAGTATAAAATTAGTTTTATTTTATATTTTTATGCTATTTTCATATTTTCAATTTGATAGTTTAAACTATTTATATACACCTTTACTTTCAGTGTATAAATTTTTTCATTATATAAGCTTTTTTATAATTTTGATATTATTTATACAAAACAGGAAGTTTTCAAAAATAATAATATATATGATGTTATATTTAATTATTCTATTTTTTGCATCTATCTTTAATGGTCAGTCGATTTCTCAAATTTTGAACTATTTGATTACAATTATTAGTTTGTGTTTAATAACTGATTATGGTATTAGAAATCATACAAAAGAGTATTTAACTGCATTAGCAACTATATTAAATTTTTTGATGATTATTAATTTTATAACAATTATTTTATATCCTAATGGAATGTATATAAATTCAACTGGTTATAAACAAAATTGGATACTTGGGTATAAGAATTCACATATATTATATTTATTACCATGTGTAATAGTAAATTTTATATTATCATTTAAAAATAGAGGAAAGTTAAATATAAAAAGTTATATTATCTTTGCTATTTGCTTTATTTCGATTTTATCTGTAAATAGTAGTACTGGAATTGTTGGCTTTTTAATAATTTTGTTGTATTTGATATTTAAAAAGTTTGTTGACAAAGTAAATATAATTAATGGATATTCTAGTTTATTTATATATTTATTAAGTTTTGTTTCTATTATGATATTAAAGGTTCAAAATTTATTTAAGTTTTTAATTGTTGATATTCTAAAAAAGGATTTGACATTTACTGGTAGAACTTATATTTGGGATAGTGTTTTAAAAAGTATAAAAATACATCCTTTAATTGGATATGGAAATGTTACATATCAATATAATAAGTATATTTTTACCACTCATAATACAATTTTAGATATTTTATATAAAACTGGTATTTTGGGATTTGTGACATATATATTAATATTATTTGAAACTAGTAAGACTCTTTATAATAATAGAAATGATAAAACTTCAAAATTTTTAACTGTTGTTTTACTTTCTTATTTTATAATAATGTTAACTGAAGCTTATAATATAAGTTACTATTTCTTTATACTAGTTATTTGTAACAATATTAAATATTTAAAAGGAAGTGTTAATAATGAATGATCTAATTAGTGTTATTGTACCTATTTATAATTCTGAAAAGTATTTGAATAGATGTGTTACGTCTATTCTCAATCAAACCTATGAAAATTTAGAAATACTATTAATTAATGATGGTTCAAAAGATTCATCTTTAGATATTTGTTATTCTTTCAAAAACAAAGACAAAAGAATTAAAGTTATTAATAAAGAAAATGAAGGAGTGTCTTTAACTAGAAATGTTGGAATTAAAAATTCAACTGGCAAATATTTAATGTTTGTTGATAGTGATGATTATTTACATAATGCATATATAGAAGAGATGTACACTTATTTAAGAGAGAATAAACTAGATATGGTTATTTCTAGTATGACTTTTGTTGATGAAAATTATGATTTTTTAAGAACTTATTCTTACAAAAGCGAAAATGTTATATTAAATTTTAATGATATTACTGAGAGTATAATTAAAACTTCATACTTTAATTCAGTTTGTAAAATTATAGTAAGTTCAAAAATTGTAAAGGAAAATAAAATGACGTTTAATAAAGAATTGAAGTTTGGAGAGGATCTTTTGTTTTCTTATAATTTGCTTCAAACAGTTCAAAATTTTGGTTATTTAGATTTCCCTGGCTATTATTATTTACAAAATAGTTCAAGTGCAACACATAAAAATTCAATGGAAGTAGTGAATAAATATATTGCTGATAATAAATATGTATATAATATTATAAGGCAGCATATTCAAGATGATGTTTTAATTAATAATAAATTATTTACAAAATATAATTTTGCTTTATTAAAATTCATAAAATCTGTAAAATATAAAGAGTTTAAAGAAAATGCTGTCAATTTATTTAATAGGATGTTTGAAAAAGATAGTATTATCATTGTTGATAAAATTGATTATGAATCAAAATCAAATTATATGTTAATGAAGTTATTAATTAAGAGACATTATCTTATTTATTACTTAGTAGCAAAAACGTATTATTCTTTTAAAAAGTAGGTGAGTTATGAAAAGTGAACGTAAAAAAAGTTCTTTTAAAAATATGATTACAGCTGTTAGTTCAAATATTTTAACAATTATAGTTGGACTTGTTGCTCAAGCTATATTCATTAAAATTTTAGGATCTGAGTATTTAGGATTAAATGGTCTTTTTTCAAATGTGATTTCTATGCTTGGTATAGTTGAACTTGGTTTAGGTTCAGCGATAATTTATAATATGTATAAACCAATTGCGGAAGATGATCATGAAAAAATTAAATCTTTGATGCAGTTTTATAAAAAAAGTTATCGAATTATTACATTAATAATCTCAATTATAGGTCTTTTAATAATACCTTTTATTAAATATATTGTTGATATACAAAGTGTAACAGTGGATATTAATGTATATTTAGTTTATATTCTTTTCTTACTTGAAACGGTTTGCTCCTATATTTTATCCTATAAGAGAAGTATGTTATATGCTGACCAAAAAGAGTATATTACTAATTTAATTCATATGGGATATACCATTATTGTTAATACTTTACAACTTACATTCCTTTACTTTACTCATGATTATTACCTATATTTAATAATAAAAGTAATGATGCGTTTAGTTGAAAATGTTGTTATATCTTCTTATGTAAATAGGAAATATAGTTATCTTAAAGATAATAATGTTACAAAACTTGATGATAAAACTGAAAAAGATATATTTCAAAAAATAAGAGCTTTGTTCTTTCATAAAATTGGTGGATTTATTGTATCAGGAACCGATAATATTATAATATCTAAGTATTTAGGATTAGTAACAGTTGGATTATATTCTAATTATTATATGATCATTAATGCTGTTCAAACGGTAATAAATCATATTATTCAAGCTACAAGAGCAAGTGTTGGTAATTTGCTTGTAACTGAATCAAAGGAAAAGCAATTTGATATTTTTAATAAAATTCGTTTTGTTAACTTTTGGATATCATGTTTTTCAGCAATCTGTATATTTGTAATCATGGATAGTTTTATAACTATTTGGATAGGTTATAAGTTTGTTTTACCTACAAAAGTACTATTAGTATTAGTTATTAATTTCTTTATTGTTTCATCTCGTTCTTCCTATGCGGCTTTTAAAGAGGCAGCTGGAATATTCTATGAAGATCGTTTTGTTCCAATAATTGAATCTATATTAAACATTGTTTTATCAATTATATTTGTTAAAAAATTTGGACTTATGGGTGTATTTATGGGAACAGTTGCTAGTGGATTAGTTTTATGGTGTTATAGTTATCCAAAATATGTTTATAAAAATTTGTTTGGAAGAGGATATTATGACTATATAAGAGAAACGTTGTATTATTTTATAATATTTGCTCTTATAGCTGGATTTACTTATTCATTAGCTCTATTAATAAGCTTTGAAAATGTTTATCTTCAATTTGCAAGTAATGTATTAATTGCTTTAATAGTTCCAAATATCATCATGTTACTTTTATTTTCAAAAGATGAAAACTTTAAATATTTTATAAATATATTGAAAAGATCTAAAAAAGAAAAATAAATTATAATAACTTACTAAGTGTATAAAAAAAGAAACAAAACGTTTCTTTTTTTCATGTTTGATAAGCATTTGGTTTACTAGCAAAATAAATGTATAAAAAGGAGTTCTAATCACACAATAATTCTAGGTGATAAATATGTCTAGAATATTAATAATAGTTGGTTCAAGAAGAGAGGGTAATTCTTTTCATTTAGCTAATAGTTTAAAAAACATTTTTGACAAAAATAGAATATCAAGTGATATTATAGTTCCAGGAAATCAAAAAATATATTTATGTACTGGATGTATGGATTGCGATAAAAATGGTGTATGCGATTTTAATGATGATATGAAAGCTAATATTGATAAAGTTAATAATGCTGAAGTTTTAATTTTTATTACACCAACGAGGTGGAACACTTTATCAGGTGACCAAAAAATATTTATTGATAGATTAAATCCTCTTTATAGTGAGAAAAAATTAAAAGATAAAAAAATGATTGTCTTAGTTGTAGGTTCAAAATCGAGAAACGAATATTCAACAGATGGTGCTTTGACATCACTTGGGTCATTTATTGAAAGTGCAGAAGGAAAACTGGTTTATAAAGCATTTTTTGATAACTGTTTAAATTATCCTGATATTTTAAACTATACTGATAAAATTGAAACTGTTGCAAATGATATAATAAATGCCATAAATTAATGTCGAAAAAATAAAAAAGTTATTATGTCAACATTGATGTCAATTACAAATTGCTTCTAATTTTTAATAAATATGATAATATGTAATTGAGGTGATAAAACTGATGAATGTTGATAAATTGGCTAATAATCTAAAAAAATTGAGGTTAGAAAATAATTTAAGTCAAGAAGAGTTAAGTAGAAAGTTATTTGTTAGTAGGCAAGCAATATCTCGCTGGGAGACTGGCAAAAGCATTCCCGATTACTCAACTTTATTAAATATTTGTGATTATTATAAAATTACATTAGATAGCTTATTTGGTTTGACAAGTAAAGATGATTTATTTGATTTAGCAATTAAGAGTATGAATTCTGGAAAGTTTTATAAAAAAGTGCTTAAAGTTACAGCCGTTTTTGTATGTGGATTTTTACTGTTGTTTAGTATGCTTTTTACTATTAAATTCTATAATAGAAATAGCATTTATGAAATGGAGTATAAATCAAGTGATATTTCATGCAATCAAGGATTGTTAGTTACAAGTTTGGATTATATTTATTTTTCTCCGTGTAAAATTCATTTTGAAATACCTGAAGAGTTAAAAAAAGTGAAATATTATTATGTATATGATGGTAAAGAGAAACTCATAGTTGAAGGTGGTGAAAATGCGATGAATTTCATATGGAGAGATACACGAAAAAACTCAGAATTATTTAATTTAAAACAGTTTAAAATTGACGAAAGCATTCCTGATATGTATGTTTCTGTTATAACAGAAAATAATAAGGAATATACTTTGCATTTATCTTCAAATAAATTATCTTCAAATAAAATATAAAAAAGTTTTTTTAAGCAATTTTAAAAACTTTTTTTATGAAAGAAAATTTGTAGTTTTTTTGTTATACTAATATTGGTGAAGTTGTATGGAAGAATTATATTCCGTTTTTATAAAATATTATTTTTTAAATCCTATTATAATTTTTGTATTTTTACTAGGAATTATTTGTATTTTTTTTGAATCTAAAATAATAGGCTTTTTTGGTGAATTGTGGACTAAAAAAGATTTAAAAAAATTACCAAAGGAATATAAAGTTTTGAATGATATAATGATTAGAGTAAATAATTCTACTCATCAAATAGATCATATTGTGGTATCTAAATATGGGGTTTTCGTTATTGAAACAAAACAATATAATGGTTTTATTACTGGTGATAAATATGATTCTAAATGGGTTAGACATGTCGGAAAGAAAAAATATTATTATACAAATCCTATAAGACAAAATTATGGACACATATTATCATTAAGTGAACTTTTAAATTTAGATAAGAGTAAATTTATCAATATTGTGTCCATTCCTAGTGCTGCAAGACTTAGAATAAAGGACGATGGAGAAGTTGTTAGATATGGAAAGGTAAAGGATAAAATTATTTCCTATAAAAATGATATAGTTGAAAACGTAGACGAAATTATAAATATTTTATTAAATTCCAATATTAAAAATAAGCAGATAAAAAAGGAACATATTAATAATTTAAGAAATACTCATAAAGAAGATTATTCTAGGTTATGTCCAAAATGTGGTGGAAGGCTAATTCAAAAATCAGGAAAATATGGTGCATTTTTAGCTTGTAGCAATTATCCAAATTGTCGATATACTAAAAATATGTAGAAAAATAACAAGAAATATGGTAAAATGTATTTAGCAAGAAAATTTGCATACAATAAAAAAGGGAACATTCAGTTTTGGTATGTTGAATGTCCTCCTTAATAGGTTTGGCACTCTAACATATTAGAGTGTCTATTTTTTTATTGCTAAAACCAATAAGGTAAATAGTAATAGAATGATACATATGAATTTTAAAAACCTTAAAATAAAAGTTTTAGTTTTCATTAATATCTGCCTCCTTTCGTATCGGATTGGAGGATGACACTCAACAGCTGATGTTCCAAATAAATTATAACAATAAAATAGCAAACAATCAATACATTTGTTCGTATGAACCGAAATTTGCAAATGCACCTAAAATTTGTTATAATACGCCTCGATGTGAGGGGATAATATGAAGAAGATATTGAAAATAATTTTAAGTATTTTAACATTAATTTTATCCATAGTATGTTTAGTAACAATAAATGGGCTTAATATGTTGCCTAATAAGTATTTTATTATATTGATTTTAGTAATGTCTGTTTTAAATTTGTTGGGACTTTTAATTTATACTAAGAAAAAGTGGGTAAATATAGTAGCAATTTTTATCTATTTGATTACTATAATTATTTCTGTAATAGGTTATTATTATGGAAGTGAAACAATTGATTATTTGCGTCATGCTTTCAACAATGATTCAGTAGAAATAAGTGAATATGGATTATATGTTTTAAAAGATAAAATTAGTGATTTAAAATCTATTAAAAGTTTTGGATATTTAGATGAAGAAAATTCCGATAAATCTTTAAAAGAATTAAAGAAGCGAGTAAATGCAAGTGAGATTCTATATGATGATATGTATTCTTTGACTCAAGATTTTTTAAATAATAAAGTAAATTCGATGCTACTTGATAAAACATATTATAACATGCTTGTTGATGAAAAAGAAATTGATGAAAGTAAGATCAATTTAATATACAGTTTTAATGTTGAAATAAAAAAGAATGTAAAAAAAGATAACTCAGTAGATGAACTTAAACCGTTTAATATTTTCTTATCTGGAAGTGATGCACGTAGTAATTATATTGCTAGTAAAACTAGAAGTGATGTAAATATGATTATAAGTGTTGATCCTAAAAATAAAAAAGTGCTTTTAACAAGTATTCCAAGAGATTATTATGTATCAGTATATGGTAAAACTGGTTTGAAAGATAAACTTACACATGCTGGTATTTATGGAATAGACACAAGTGTTAAAACTGTTGAAAATTTATTTGATATTAAAATTGATTATTATATTAAAGTTGGTTTTTCATCAGTTGTAGAGGTTGTTAATTTATTAGGTGGAATTGATATTGAAAGCGATAAAGCATTTACAACTTATTGTGGTGATGGTGGAGCCATAAAAACAAATGTAAAAAAGGGAATGAATCATTTTAATGGTGGTCAGGCTCTAAGTTATGCTCGTGAAAGACATGCGTATGCTTTAGGAGATAGACATCGTATTTTGAATCAACAACAAGTATTAGAAGCTGTTATTTCTAAAATTACAACTGATAAGTCAATACTTTTAAAGTATGATAAAACATTGTCATCATTGAGTAAATTATATAAAACTAATATTCCAAGTGATCTTATATCGTTACTTGTGAAGAATCAACTTGAAGATATGAGTGCTTATAAAATAGAAAGACAAAGTGTATCAGGATCGGATGCATCAATGAATACTTATACAGCACCTAGTAAAAAAAGATATGTAATGATTCCTTATGAAAAAGATGTAAAAAGAGCAAGTGAAAACATTAAGAAATATGCTTAATGTTTTTTCTTGTTTTAAATTAACAACTAATGTATAATTATTCTAGATTGGATGGTAATTATGAAAAAATTAAAGTTATTACTAATAAATATGTTTAATGGTTTTTGTATGGCCTTAGCTGATTCAGTACCTGGAGTATCTGGTGGAACAATTGCATTTCTTCTAGGTTTCTATGATGAATTTATAAACTCTTTAGATGATTTATTTAGAGGAAATATGGATTCAAAGAAAAAAGCGTTTATATTTTTAATAAAATTAGGATTAGGTTGGGTAATTGGTTTCTTACTTGCAGCAACAATACTTTCAAATATGTTTACAAGTAAGATATATGAAATGAGTTCTTTATTCTTAGGATTTATAATTTTTTCTATTCCTCAAGTTATTAAAGAAGAAAAAGATTCTGTAAAAGGACATTATAAAAATATTGTTTTTTTAATACTAGGAGCAATACTAGTAGCTGGTATAAGTTATTTTACAACACACTCAAGTTTAGGAGTTGATGTTAATAATTTAAGTATTTTCAACATTTTATATATATTCTTTTCTGCTGCTATTGCAATTACTGCTATGGTCTTACCTGGAATAAGTGGTTCAACATTACTTTTAATATTTGGTTTATATATTCCAATTATTGGAGCAGTAAAAAAATTCATTAGTTTTGATTTTTCCGTATTTCCATTACTTATGATATTTGGGTTAGGTATGATTTTCGGCATAGTTGCTTTTGTTAGAATATTAAAAAATTGTTTAAATAATCATAGAAGTAAAACGGTATATTTTATTTTAGGAATGATGGTTGGTTCTCTATATGCAATAATTAATGGACCAACGACTTTAGAAGTTCCAATGGAAATGATGACATTTAAAACATTTAATATATTATTTTTTATAATTGGTGCTTTAATAATTGTTTTATTAGAAGTATTAAAGAGAATGATGATGAAGAAAGATTAATTCTTTCTTTTTAAAATGGAGGGTATATGGCAAATATATTTGATTATATCAAAAATTATGGAGATAAGACTTTTTCTGAAAAAGGTTTTAATGAAGTAGATAATTTAATATTTTCATCTCTTGCATATATTGATTATAAAGACATTTTAGTACATAAAAAAACAAGTATAAATGCTTGTGCAACTGAATATTTTGAACATCATACTAAAAAAGAAATAAAGGGTTTCGTTTTAGCTGCAAGAGATGCTGTAAAAGTGCTTGAAAGTATTAAAGATACTAAAAGATATAAAGATTTAATGTTATACAATTATACTTATCAATATAACAATGATTTACAATTTTCATGTTTATTCATTGATATAAATAAAAGTCTTACTTATATTTCTTTTGAAGGAACAGATGATTTAGTAAGTGGTTGGAGAGAAGACTTTGAACTTGCATATAAGTTTCCAATCGCATCTCAAAAAGCAGCTATTAAATATATAAATTCTCATATTTCTCCTTTTTCTTTAAGAAAATACATCATTGGTGGACATTCTAAAGGTGGTAATATTGCACTTGTTGCTGCAATGTATGCAAATCCTTTAATTAGAAATAAAATAATGAAAGTTTATAGCAATGATGGACCTGGTATTTTAAAACGTGAGATTGAATCTAAAGAATACATGAGAATTTTACCTAAATATGAATTAATAATTCCAGATTCTAGTGTTGTTGGACTTCTATTACGACATAAGGATGATTATGTGGTTGTAAAATCTTCTAATAAAGGAATAATGGCTCATGAATTAACAAGTTGGATGGTTGATGAAGACTATTTTAAAAGGGTTAAGCTTTCGATGTTTAGTAAGAGAGTTGATAAAAGTATAACTGAATGGTTAGAAACATATGATTTAGCAACTCGTGAAAAGTTTGTTAAAGATTTATTTTCTATATTTGAACGTGCAAATGTAGAGTCTCTTTTAGAACTTAAAGGGAAAAATTTAAAAAATGTTTTAGCTATATTAAAAGAAAGTACAAAATTGAGTCCAGAAAGCAAGAAAATGGTAAATGATTTAATAAGATTTATTGTTTTATATATTAATAAAGATGTTGATGATTAGTTTTACACATCAACATTTTTTTTATGTATACTTTTATTTATGATATGGTATAATAATCGTAAGAATAGAAGGAATGTTTATGGAATTTACAACTAGACGCTTAATTGTTAAAAAATTTATCCCTGAATATATTTCTCTTATGTATGAAACATGGGGAAATGATTCGGATGTTTTAAGATATGTTCCTGAAATGAAAGATATTCATACTGAAGATGATTTTACTTATTATATTATGAGAGCTTATAAAGATGAATATTTGATAAGATCGGTTATCCAAGAAAAAGAAACCAATAAAATTATTGGTTATGTATTTCTTTATCAAGAGGATAGTAGAAGTAAATCTGTTAATATATTTATTGATAAATCTTATTGGGGAAAAGGATATGGAACAGAAGTATTAAAAAGTGTTATAAGGGAAATGAAAAAAGTTCATTTGGAATGTTTATATGCTACATGTGATGGTAGAAATATTGGTGCTAAAATGATGCTTGAAAAAAGTGGATTTGAACTTATTGATACAATAAAGGATTATAGAAAAGATATTGATGGTAATATAGGAGATGAACTTCTATATGAAATTGAACTAGATTAAAAAGAGTACTTTAAAAATGTACTCTTTTATTATATAATATTTTCGTGATGTTTATGGAAATGTTAAGCGAGGAATTAATAAAAAAGATAAGTAAGTCTAAAGGTGAAGACGAATGGATGCTTGAATTTAGACTTAATTCATATAGAAAATTTTTGGAACTTGAAAATCCAAATTTTGGACCTAAAATAGAACTTGATTTTTCAAAGTTAAATTATTATAAAAAAGAAGGTAATTTAACAAATGATTGGAATAATGTAAGATGTGACATTAGAAATAAGTTTAAAACTTTAGGAGTAATAGATGCTGAAAAAGAGCATTTAAGTGGAGTATCAAATCAATTTGAAAGTGAAGTAATATACCATAATGGACGTGATGAAATACAGGAAAAAGGTGTAATATTTTTATCAACTGATGAAGCTTTAAAACAATATCCTGATCTTTTTAAAGAATATTTTAATAATCTTGTTAAGTATGATGAAAATAAATATACGGCTTTAAATGGAGCTTTATGGAGTGGAGGATCTTTTATATATATTCCTCCTTATACTAAACTTGATAGACCTTTACAAAGTTATTTTAGAATAGAATCATCTTCTTTAGGTCAATTTGAAAGAACAATAATTATTGTTGATGAAGGCGCAGAACTTTCTTATATTGAAGGATGTACAGCTAAGAGTTATTCAGTGTCTTCGCTTCATGCTGGAGTTGTTGAAATCTATGTAAAACGTGGAGCTAAATGTAAGTATTCAACAATTCAAAACTGGAGTAAAGATGTATATAATTTGGTTACTAAAAGAGCGATTGTAGAAGAAAATGGTGTAATGGATTGGGTTGATGGTAACGTTGGAAGTGGAGTTACTATGAAATATCCTTCTTGTATCTTACTTGGAGATAACTCTGTTGGTAATTCTATTTCTATCGCCTATGCAAAAGAAAATCAGCATTTAGATGCTGGGGCTAAGATGATACATATAGGAGCTAATACTAGAAGTAATATTGTTTCAAAGAGTATCGCTGATGAGAATGGAATTGCCAATTATCGTGGAAAAGTAAAAATTTCTGAAAGTGCTAAAAATTCATATGCTTCTATCAAATGTGATACAATTCTTTTAAGTGATAATGCTATAAGTGATACATATCCAATTAATGAAGTTAATAATGATTCAAGCAAGCTAGAACATGAAGCAACGGTTTCTAAAATAAGTGAAGAAAAGATGTTTTATTTAAGAAGTAAAGGTTTAACGGAAAATCAAGCAAAAGAAATGCTAATTATGGGATTTATAAGTGATTTTAAGAAAGAATTACCTATGGAATATGCTGTTGAATTAAACCGCTTAATGAAAGAAATTTAAAAAAAATTGAAAAAAATGTTAAAACTACCAAACTTTAAAATTGGTAGCTTTTTTTTGACAGTTTTTTACGTTTTGCATATAAATCGATACAGATATTAAAAATCTGACCCTCCAAATTTAAAATTTTGCGTTTTTACAAGAAATAGGCCTTTGTGATAGGCTAAAAACCATGAAAGGAGGGAGGAAAATGCATAACGTTGTTTACTTAATTGGAAGACTTACAGAAGATCCAACTCTTAAGAATATTGGCGATGAAAAGGATATGCTTACAATTAATTTAGCTGTTCAAAGAAGCTATAAAAATGAAAATGGTTTATATGAAACTGACTTCATAAGATGCATTCTTTGGAATGGTATAGCTAAGAGTACAAGCGACTATTGCCATAAGGGTGATTTAGTTGGTGTTAAAGGCCGTCTTCAAACAAGAAAGTATAAAAATGAGCAAGAAGAAGAAAAATATATAACTGAAGTAATAGTTGATAAAGTTTCTTTTTTAGCAAGTAAAAGAGAAGCTGAATAAACCAAAATATTTTCTCACCAAAGTATGATAGAAATATCATACTTTTCAGAGTGTAGACAAACCCCTAGATTTTTTCTAGAGGTTTTCTTATAAATAAAAATTTTATGATATTTTTTAATATTTTTACAAAATTATAACTATTATATGATAATGTAAGTGGTTTCTTTCCTACATTATCATTTTTTATTGCTATATTTTTCATGTTTTGGGCAGCACAAATAAGCCATGTATAATGTTGATTTTTTTTAACACCTTTATACATAGCATATCTATATCCATGATTTTGTTTTGAATCTGCAAAACTTCTTTCTACATGTTCTTTTCTTTTTTGATAAAGTTCTTTTCCTTCTTTTGAAAGTCTATTATTCCTAAATATTTCATTCCATTCCTCATGTATGTGTCTTCTTACTTTTTTCGTTTTATCTAAATTTATATATGTTTTATATCCATTTTTATCTATTAATCCTTTATATTCTAATACTTCTCCTGTTTCTTTTTCATAATATATATCTAATTCTTTAACATACTTAAATTTGCTTTTCTCTTTTCTTGATTCTTGTGTACCATATCTTCTATATCCAAAAACTCCAAATATATTATTATCTATAAAATATTTCTTTATATCTAAAGTTAAATATCCTGAATCTACTGCATATTTTTCTATATTAAATCCATATTCGTTTTTTATGTGTTCTGCTCTTTCTATAAATGGTCCAGAATCGTGAACATTTCCTTTTGTTACATATGCATCTACGATGATATTACATTTATCATCTACTGTTCTATGATCAAGATACATAAATCCTTTTTCTTTATTATCTCGATGATAATATCCACTTTCTTTATCTGTTGTACTTACTTTTATATGCTTTTTTTCTTTTTCTTCTTTATATTCAAATGGTTTTCTTCCTTGTTTTATTCTTTCTTCATTTATTTCTTCTTCTAGCCATTTTCTTCGTTCTTTGACTACTTCCACAATTTCATCTTCATACTTATTTTTATTAGCATTTGCTTTTTTATGCGTTGAATCTGTATAAAATGTAGTTCCATCTACTAAGTTATATTTTATTGCTTGATTTACTATCTCTACAAATATTTCTTCGAATATATCTGAATCTTTAAATCTTCTTTCATAATTTTTACTAAAAGTTGAAAAATGTGGAGTATCTTTACCAAATGGTATACCTAAAAACCACCTGTATTCAGCATCTACTTTTATTTTTTTACATGTTTGTCTCATTGATTTTATTCCATCTAATGCTTGTATAAATACTATCTTAAATAAAACAATTGGATCTATACCTGGTCTCCCATTATTTTTACAATATAGGCCTTCCACTTTATCATAAATAAAAGTGAAATCTATATATTTATCTATCTTACGGAATAAACTATTTTCTGGCACAATTTCTTCCATAGTAGTCATTAAGATTTCACTTTGTATATTTTTGCTTTTTGTTATCATTACTATCACTTACTTTCCTATCCACTCAACAATAATATTATATCATTTTGGCAATAAAAAAGTAAGGTTTAGTAAGCTTAAATTTGTTGAGAAGATAAGCAACCTTACATCTTGATTATACAACATATTTTTGAAAAAGAAAAGAGTATTGAACTTTGTCAACACTCTG
>CAKOJJ010000007.1 GCA_934089275.1 uncultured Bacilli bacterium | reverse complement strand
CTCCTCAAATTATTTATACAACCTACTCTAAGGGGAGAGTCAATATCTTTTAATGAAATTTTTTAAATTATTAAATTGTAATTTAATGATTACTTGCTACAATTTACTAACCAATTTATAAATTCACTATTTTTATATCCTAATGATGGTACGCCAAAATGGTCTGTTCCGTCAAATTCAGTTAATCTAACATTTGCACCCTTGTTTTTTAAAAATTCGATTATTGTTCTCGTTGAAGTAGGGTCAACAATCGTATCATTTGTTCCAACAAATGCCCATATTTTGGTTTTACTTAAAGCGTTTAGATTTTCTTCAGTATTTCTTATACTACCACTCATAGGAGCAATACAAGCGAATGTGTTAGGCAACTTTACTTGAACTTGGTAAGTTCCTGTTCCACCCATTGAATGACCTGTTAATGATACTTTATTCGTATCTATTCCATAATTTGTACTTATACTTTTAATTAGATTTTTTAAATTATCAGATATATCAGCCCACCCAGTGTAATTATTTGTAAGTTTTGGAATAACAACATACGCTCTCAAATTACCATAATAACCATCATATAAATATTTTGGAAATCCATCAGTAGTTAATAATGATTCTACACTCGATTTTTTATTTGTTCCTCCATGAAGATACATAATTAAAGGCATATTGTCAGTAGGATTGCTAGGTGTATATAAATAATATTGTAAATCTCCTAAACTTTTTAATTCATACTTTGAAGGAATATTTTTATTTACAGTTTCTTCTTTTTGCACTTCGTTAGATGAAGTATTATTATTGTTTTTATTATTCGTGGTTTTATTATCATCTTTTTCTTTATCTTCTTTTATTTGATTACCACTTATATTATTTTCATAAGAACTATTATCATCTGAATTTTCCTTATTGTTATCTTTATTATCTTCATCTGTTATTAAGTTATTATTGTCATCTATAACATTATCTTCATTTTGTTTTGTTTGTTCTTGTGTTTTATTTTCATTTTTAGAATTATTTAACTTATTATATATAAAGTACCCACCAAAAAACAAACTAATTGCTCCAATAAAAATAACCAAGATTAACAATGCTTTCTTCTTATTCAATCACAACAACTCCTTTTCAAATTACTATTTATCATCATTATCTATCAATATTTTCATAATTGTTTTTAATATCATTTTCATTTGCTAAATTACATACATAAAATTTTGATTTCAATTCTTTGGCAATTTGTTCTAAATTATTATTATCTTGATCTACAAGTATCAAATTGTTTTCTTTTAAAATATTTGCTATTGCTTTTCCAACTCCATTTGCACCACCTGTTATAACAATTATTTTCTCTTTCATATTTTTCTGCTTTATATTAAATTTCTCGATATTTCAGTAACATTTTTCACGTTTTTTGTTAACATTACAGTTATTAATAAATTCTTAATAATTCATATATTTGTTTTTTGCTGCATTTATCACTATTTTACTTCTTTAAATCCATTTCTGCTCCATAACCATAATTGGGTGTGAATATCAATTGGTTTATATTTAGTCCCTTTAAAAAGTTCTTGCCATCTATCAATAACTATTTGTTGTACATTACTCGAATTAAACTCATCATCAGTTATTAATCCTAATTTATGAGTTGCTTTACATACATGGGTATCTGGAGCAACCGTTAAACACTCAATGTTTTTGTACCTTCTATCAGTGTATTGATAAATTACATACATCCAATAATTACAAATCTTAGTTCCTGATAAATAAGGAAACTTTTTTTTATTTTCTTTTTGTATGAAGTCCCTAATCTTATTAACATCATTATCTAATTGATCAAATAGTTTTCGGATATCACCATCAAACATCTCTACAAATGTATTACATAACGCTAACCATATTTCAGTTTGTTTTTGCTTTTGTAGAGCAACCCTATATTTTGTTAAAGCATATTGCACTTCTTCAAAGCTTTTTTCTAAACATACTTTAGGATCAAAAACAAATCTTGTTTCCTCATCATTATATGTTTTTAATGCACTTTCCCATAATGTATAAGAATTTCTTTGATAATTTAATGCCATTGGCAAAGTAAAATATAAATAATTTTCCAAACTATCTTTTTCAAAATTAGGATTTGCATCTTCTGGCATTACTTCGCCACCAAGTTCGCCATTTTTATACATTATTATAAGTTTATCTACATTATCTAATATTGCTTTCTTATCCATTGCTATCTCCTAATAAAATTTAAGTTTTAAAACTACGTTAATTATACATTAAAATCCAATTTTTTTCCATAATCACTTGAAAATATCTGTAAAAATAATATAAAAAACTTATCAAATAAAATGGATATTAATAGAACAATATTATATAAAAATATTTTTAAAACAAGTAAAGTAACCACTTATCTTATTCTTTTATATAAAACTCTCCAAGATTCTCTGCTAAATAAATTGTACGATTATCAGCAGTATAATACTCATTAAATCTAATATCATTATGATTTTCAGGTTTTGTTATGAAAAATCAAACACCGATGTTGTATAAGGACCACTTTGCTCAAATTTAACGTATTTTGGATTTATATTAGCATTTTTTATAAACTCTTCTTGTTTTGCTTTACTATTATCTATAAGAGCAACGACAACAATATTACTACTTTCATCTAGTGAACAAGAGCCTAAATTACTATGATCAGCAGTTTCACTTCCAAAATAATCACTTACTTTTTTGTAAGTATCTTTTAGGTTATCGGTATTCTCTATTATAGGCAAAGTATGAGATTTCCATTTAAAACGAGTTGTTTGTGTTACACCATCATAAATATCAGTTTCAACAAAAATTCCTATATGTTTTTTATGATAGCCTGAATAAGTTTTTGTTATTCTTATAATAGGACTATTATTAAATATTATAGCTTGAGCTGTATCCAAAATTATTAATCCTACAAAAATGACGATAATAACTAAAGAAATTTTTAAACCTTTTTTCATAATCAATTCTCCTAACAAGCTAATTATTTTTAATCTTTTACTTCTATATAAAATTATCCTATGAAAAAATTTATATTAAGTAAATTATTTTGTTATTATTTCAATAAGTTTTTTTGTACTAAAATTAGGTACATGATTTTTTGATAATGCAATTCCTATGTATCTACTAGGTATTTTTTCTTTTATTTTTAATTCATATAATTCTTTATTTTTAATTGCTTCTTTAATATATTCTCTAGTTGCATAGCCTATTCCAAATCCTATTTTGGAAAATTCAACTACTAATGAATAACTTGCTAATTCAATATTAGGTTTAAGAATAACCCCGTTTTCTCTTGCTATATTATCTAAAAATTCTCTAGTATTTGATCCCTTAGCTTGTAATATTAAAGGATAATTATTTAAATCTTTTAAAGATATTTCTTTAATAGTTAAATCTTTATATTTATTATTTACTACAAAACAATCATTAATTTCCCTACATTTAATAATATTTATATCATTACCATAATTTTTATCATTTATATTTAATATTATAATATCAATTAGACCATTTTTTAATTTTTGCATTAAATCTGAAGTTAAACTAGTTATTATTTGTATATTTATTTTAGGATATAGCAAATGGAATTTTTCTAAATATGGAAGTAAAAATTCTTTCGTTAATGTTGTGCTGATACCGATTTTTATACAACCTGTTTCTAAGTTAATAAGATCAGCAAATTTGTGTTCAGCATTATTAATATATTCTATTGCTTGTTTGATGTAATTGTAAAATTCTTTGCCTTCCTCAGTAAGCACTACTCCTCGTTTAGTCCTAACAAATAATTGACCACCCAATTGTTCTTCTAAATTTTTAATTGATTTACTAATTGCTGGTTGAGATATGTTTAATTCTTCACTCGCTTTAGTAATATTACAATGATTTGCTACTACATAGAAGATTCTATATAATTCAAAGTCTATATTCATAATAACCTCCTGTTATGATAAACATAACAAATATGTATTTTAATTATAACAAAAAATACAATATAATACGAGTAGATTGGAGAAAAAGTATGATTATAGGTATTTGTGAAAAGTTTGGTTGTGGAAAAAATACACTAGTGAACCAAATAATAGAATTAACAAATGATAAAGCTTTGCAAATAAAAACAATTAGAAAAATAGTTATTAAAGATACAACTTTTGATAACGTTATATTTAAGAATGATAATGAATTAATTAAAAGGTTGGTGAAATCATTATGACAAAAGTTTTATATCCCGGAAGTTTTGATCCAATAACAAAAGGACATATGAATATCATTGAACAAGCAAGTGATTTATTTGATGAAGTAATAATAGCTGTTATGCAAAATCCTTTAAAAAAATCTGGATTTTTTACTCTAGAAGAAAGAATGGAAATAATTAAAGAATTATACCAAAATACAAAAAATGTAAAAGTTATTTCTGCTGATGGTGCTGCTGTTGACGTAGCATTACTGAATAATTGTAAAGCAATTATTAGAGGCTTTAGAAGTTTAAGTGACTATGACTATGAGGTGCAATTACAACAAATAAATAAGGCAATATCAAATAATCAAGTAAATACAATATGTTTATTTGCAGATAAAGAATATCAATTTGTATCATCAAGTATGGTTAAAGAAATTCTTAATCTTGATAAAGATATTTCAAGATATGTAGATCCAATCGTAATGGACAGAATGTTAATAAAAAAAGGAGTTTAATGAGATGAGTAAAATAATAATTACACCGATTGGAACTATATCACCTTATACAAAAGGAAATATGAATTGTCCAGGATTTTTTATTGAATATAATAATAAGAAGATTCTATTAGATTGTGGCAATGGCATAACAAGATTATTAAATTTTCCAGAAGATTTGAAAGATTTAAGTGTAATTATTACTCATTATCATAAAGACCATTTGGGTGATTTAGGAGTTTTACAATATGCTTCTTATGTTTATCATAACTTAGGAATGCTTGATAAGAAAATAAAGATTTATCTTCCTATTAATGATTTTGCATTTAATAAAGCTTCTATTATTTCAAATAACGAAAGTTATTCAGATTATTACGATATTGATGATTCAGTTTCATTTTTGGTAGATGATTTAAATATATCTTTTGAAGATAACAATTCGCATAGCATTGAATCTTATATGGTTAAATTACAAAATAAAGATTTTAAAATTGTTTATACCTCTGATATAGGTACAACTAATTTTAGTAAGTTAGTAGATTTTTGCAAGGATGCCGATTTAATAATTTGTGAAAGCTCTTTCTTACAAAAACATAATATTAACAGCAAAACACATATGACCGCTTATGATGCAGGCCTTTTAGCAAGTAGATCTAATGCAAAAAAATTATTATTAACTCATTTTTGGCCCGAAGAAAATAAAATATTATATTTAGACGAGGCAAAACAAATTTTTGAAAATGTAGAGGTTGCTGAAGAAAGTAAAAAAATAATATTGGATGCCCAATGATTATAGAAAAATATGCTGACAAAATTTATTTAAAAATTAAAAAAATAAAGACAATGCTAGTTTTGCATTGTCCTTATTGTAATACTACTAACTAAAATTCTTTTAAAAAGCATTAATAAAGTTGTCTGTCATCTTTTATTTTGCTTTTTTACTTTCTTCATTAGGTGCTACCACTGAATTTTGTAAACTGTTACTATAATAATCAATATCATTATATATTCTTTTTGCTCTCTCTACTTGTTCAAAATATTCTTTAACCATTGCATCATCTGGTGATGATTCAATTCTAGAGGCAACTCCTTTTCGAGATAAGTAGTCTACTTTATTTACTACATCTACTAATTCTTCAAAATTACGTTCACCAATGTATCTTATAAGCTCGCTACGATCTGCTCTAACTTTTGCTCTAATAACTTGTTGCCTAAATTTTGATACTAGTGGTTTTAATAGATTTTTAGTAATTAATGCAGTATTAAAATCACTTACATCTAATAAAGTGAATTCTAATGGTTCAATTAAATATATGTCTTGATTATGTAATAATTCAACTGCTTCCATAGCAAAAATATCATTTAATGTTTCGTTAAATTTCTCATATTTACGGAAATTTTTATCATAAGGATTCTTTTCGGAATTTTCATTAAACTCATCGCTATTTTCAAAACCTATCCCGTTTATACTTTGATCTACAATATGTCCACATTCGTGTGTAAAACAATAAAACAAGCGGCCATAAAAATTTGTGCTTATTGCATAAAACATTATTGATATAAATTCATTATCATTTATAGCTCCACCTTCACCAGAAATACTTACCGTTTTGTTTTTTATTCTACTATAAATATATTCAAGAGTTTCTTCATCATCCCCTATGGCTCTTTTTAATTCTAAAAAATCATCTCTGTTCATATAGTATTTTCTAAGTGCTTCTTCATAGTTATATTTTCTTAAAGCCGTTATATAACTGATTAAATCATCTGAAGGTATATACATTTTAATATTATCTTGATTTAAAAATTTTAAATAATTGTTTACATCTTCCTCTGAGTTACATTTTAACACTTGTTTAGGTATTTCAATACCCATATTTTTTAAATAACTAATTTGCACAGTAAGAATACAACATTTATTCCATGAGGAAACATCTTTTGACTTTAATTTTTCCATATAATTATGACTAAATGCTTCAATAATAGTAAGTGAACTAATATCTAAACTACCCAAAACAGCTGTGGTTTTTTCTACTAGTGATTTACCAGAAATTGCTTTTTTTACAGATTTCGGTAATCTAGAATAAATTTTCATAAATGTTGCTAATTTCTTCTTAATTAATATTTTTGACTTTATTCTATTTTGAGATTCTATAAATTTTTCATAAGGTTGTAGTTGTTTTTCCCAATTTCTATATTCTAATAACAATTGTTCATAAACTATATTAAGTTTATCAATTTTTTCTAATATTCTTTGATATTCTTCTGTTCCCACAAATAAGTCAAAGTTTGTTTCAGTTATTTGTTCATGATTATCATCAAGAAGAAAGTTAATTATTTTAATTTTATTTTCCAAAATTTTTTCAGAGTCTTCCACATTACTGATTTTAAAAGCTTGAAGTGGTGCCCAATAATTAGAGTGTTCACCAAAGCCCAAATTTGAACCGCCTATATAATATTCCAATACCTTTTCAACGGCATTATCTAGATCTTGCATATAATTATTTTTTTTATATTTTTCAATATCTACACCAATTTTGTCTAGAAATTTGATGGCATATTCACGTCTTTTACAACGTTTAATACCTGATAAATAATCATCTAATCCTTCGATATCGTAGTATGGAATTATCGCAGCATTGTTAATTCGTTGAAAAACAATATCACGATATTCTTCACCATATACTTTTGTATAAGCATCTACTACAAATGGTAATATTTTTTCAAAATCAATACTTAAATTAACCATTTTGCACATCCTTAATTAATTTTTGATTAAGACTTTCAAAAGCCACAAAATTATTAGGAAAACTTGATTTTCCTCTATACTCTTTTTTATTGTCATTAAAATAAATAATCGATAATTTCCAATTACTTCCATCAATCACATTTGTGTTTATATATTCGTCGTCCCAATTAACAATAATACAAAGAAGTTCTTCTAAATATTTAAAAAGTTTTTCTTCGCTTATGACACTTAAAATATTTCCATATTTAATTTGACTTTTCTCTCCTATGTTAATACTTAGTATTTGTCCATCAATTTCATATACTATGCTTTTAATGTCTTTCATAACTATCCCCTCTAGACGATTATACCATGAGTTGTAACTATTTTCGCACAATTGAAAATGTTTATAATAGTCGAAAGACTATTTATTTTTTTCTTTTATTGCCTTATCAATGATTTCTTTTATAAATTTATCTTTTCCATACGTGTACTGTTTTCTATCGTCTTTAAATTTTTCATATAAATTCATTTTAAGAATTTCATATTCTTTTCTTGCATTTTCATGTTTATTCATATAATCTCTAAACATAATAGATGTTATACCATTCATATCACCAGTTTTATATACATGAATAAATGCCTTAACTTTTCCATCTTCTTCTTTTCTAATTAAATAATCTCCACCTAAAGTTTGTTCCTTTTTTACTGTATATATTTCACCTTCTACATTATTTTCAGTAAACTCTATAAACTCACTTAAATCATCTGTTTGAATTAAGATATCTATTATTGGTTTAGATTTAATACCTTTTATACTTGTACTTCCCACATGATCAATAATGGAAATTTTATCTTTATATATTTTTAATAATTCTTCCTTTTCTTTTTCATAAATTGTTGGATAATCTTCTTGATAATCCATAAGTTCTAAAAAACCTCTTTTTAGGCCAATATTATCCATAGTATCAACTCACTTTTCACTTAATATTAGTATACTATATTTTAAATGACTTTCCTATATAAACGATATTTTTTAAGCATCAAATAATATAAAAAAAGATGATATTGAGCATTGGTTTAAAACTCTTTATCATCTTTTATTTTAAACCGTATTTTTGTTTAAATGATTCTATATATTTTTCTCTCATTGTAGTTAAAATTTGAGAAGCAACTTCTGTTGAAACTTCATTCATATTCATATATGATGTATCAAGAAAAGCTACTGCATCTACACTTTTAGAAAAAAATTCTTTTAGTGCATTTAAACTATTATTATATTCTTCTATATTATCAACATTTAAAAATCTTCTTGGTTCCAATGCTAAACTACAAAGATAATCTCTTTTTAAAGAAATTAAAGGTTCTGCATATGTAATTACTAAAAAATCAATTAATTCTTTAGATATAGCTGAAAATTTATCTCTTGAAGTTAAATATTGTTCTTCTGGCATATCACCACGAACGAATCTTCTATAATTCCACATTTGTCTATCATTTATAGATCTATCGATTAAAATAATTTCTTTTCCAGAATCTATGGCGTTTAATAATTGTTTATGCACTTCCTCCATTATAGCAATATTGCTATCTCCTAAATTCATTTGATCAAATTTACTTTTAAAATTTTCTTTATAAGTTGCAGAAGTAGTAAATTCTTCTACTAGAGAAACATCAAAGCCTCCCTTTTTAAAGAAATCATATAAATTATTTATTGTAGTTGTTTTACCTGTTCTTGGAGTACCACTAAATTCAATCACGAAAGGTTTAGGTAATGGAGACAACGCTTTAAGTCTTTGCAATTCTATCTTTTGAGCATGTAATTGTTTTAATTTTGCATAATAATCTTGATTATCCACAAAGATTGTATCTGCTAAAAATGAATTTTCTTTTTCGGCAAATACTTTTTCAAGAATATCTTTTAATCTTAGAAATATAGGTAAATTCTTATCTTCTCCGGATATTAAACTTTCATACATGCTTGTATAATACCATTTTTGATCTTCTTCTCCTCTATTAAAAGCACTGAAATCCCTTTTACCACTTTTCTCAAATTTTAAGAATAAATCTTCTAAATTATTTATTTTATCAGCACATATAACTAATTTATTTCTAAGAGGCAATGTTTTTGTTTCTTCGATTGTGTGTTTCTTTCTATCTTCCCAAGATAAAGATTTATCAGGTTCAGAAGCACCTTTTACTAATGCAGCAATGTCTTTCCCAAATTCTCTTTCAATATCTTCAATAGTGTATTTTGTATCTTCTACAACATCGTGTAAATAACCAGCAGATACGACATTATCATCATACCCAAATGATTCTAATAATTGCCCTACACTTATAGGATGAATAATCATAGGTTTATCAGGTTCACTTTTTCTAATTTGTCCCTTGTGTGCTTGTATTGCAAACAACTTTGCTTTTTCTTTAATATCCATAATTCCATTTACCTCCATATATTTTATTGCAAAAGCATATTTATCTTTTAATAATTCTCTTACACATTTTTTAAACTCGTCAAATTCTTTATCATTACAGTAACTTTTTGCATATCCATTATTTCCAAATTTTTTTAAAATATGTTTATATGCTCGATTAATCATTTGATCTAAATTTAAATTTGAATAGTGTTTAATAGTATATGAATGTACTCTTCTTAATGATGAAGTTATGTCAACATTTCTATCAGCAGAAGATACTATTTTTCCATAATTACTTCTAGGTTCATATTCTAAACTTGCTCGATGATCTTCAATTGCCTCCATAATTATTTTTCTTTGTTCATCAGTAAAAAATTCTTTCATCGTTTCATCTTCGTAGAATAATTTAGCTGATAAAACTTCATGATTGTCTTTATCAATGTGGTGTGCCAAATCGTGAAAAGATGCAATAACGTACACCATATTTAAATCAATATTTTCAAATTGTTTCGCAAAATTAATACTTCTTCTAACTACATATTGTATATGTTCAATTCCATGTCCCAAATCATTTTTTTCATAAAGTGGTAATATATTATTCTCAATATATTCCATTAATTGTTTATTAATTGAATCCATAAGTTAACTCCTCCAAAACTAGTGGCATAATTTCTTGTTATTGATTGTAATTTCCTAGTTCTTTAAAAAATACATCTGACTTTATAAAATAAGTATCAAAGTTTTTTAATCTTCTTTTTACTTGTCCACGACTAGTTTTTACATTTATTTTTACTTTTCCGTTTTCAAAATCTTGTGGCCCACGCATCACCAAAAACATTTGCTCAGAACATAATCCATTTATATTAATTGGGAATTTAATAGAATATATTTCTTTTTTTCTAATTATTTCTTTTCCTCTCATAGTTTGACCTTCAAATAATAATCTTGGTGATTTTAAAAATGAATAACTTTTTCTTCTATAATTTATAGTTATTTCATTTATAGCAATTGATAACCTGGATTTATTTGTAATAGTTACATTAAAGAAATAAAACTCTTTATCATGTACATTTCCCTTTGTATAATTATCTATTTTTAAATGAATATTCTTTTTATTAGTAATTATTAGATAAATTAAATTAGTCATTGAAACTATTAAAGCGATAATCGAAATAATAATACTTAAATTTTTTACAATAAAATCAAAAACATCTTTCATATAACACTTTATCCCTTCATCTAAATTTTATCATAAAAAAGCTTTTTTACCGAGATATAAAAATATATTTTGGCTAAAAAAAATAAAAATATGTTAAAATATTTGCATAAGGAGAAATTTTAATGAGCCAAGATGAAATGGAATTTAGAAAAAGAGCAATAAAAAGAACTTATAAAAGATATATCGGAGAAAGAACTGATGAAAAAGCCACAATATTAGATGTAGCAAAATTTTTCAACATTCCGATTGATGAATCACGTATTGATGATTTTGTTGTTAATAGCATTGATTGCACTACTCCATCAATAGAAATAACCGATTTAAAAAACAGTATTTCTTATACTGCAACTTATACTGGAAATGCCGATTTATTGAATTATAGTGGACCAACTCAATTTAATAAAGTGGTTTCCATTAGTCCTTTAAGAAAAGAAGAAATTTTATATTATATTGGAAGCAATTATCCAATTATTACTAAAATGACTTTTACAAATGGTGAATATGATTTAGTTTTCGAACGTGAAATAAACAATTTTGTTGGAATTTTTTCTAATGATGGCGTTATGATGACCATAAGATATTTACAAAACTTAATTTATAATGGTAGAAGTGTTAAACAACCATTATTTAATAAAATTTACAGAGGCAACCCAAACAAAGAAGATTATGTTGATGTATTTGAACAAACTTATACTTATAGTCCGTGTAGTTTTATTGCATGCGATAATACACAAGATAAATATTCCTTTATAAAAAATAACAATGTAATTTATGGAATTAATAAATTTGAACAAAAAGGTTGCTGTCATTATTTACGTGGAATTTGTTATGAAAGCACTGATGTTCCTACAAGTAACTATTTTCCAATGAATATGCATGCAGAAAATTATCCATTGTTAAATCAAACTAATTTGTATTCTGCAATGATATTTAAATTTAGAACAGAAGATGGTATTCATCATTCATTACAAGTATATAAAACTAAAGATGCAATAAGCATAATATATCATTCTGAAAAACACCATCATGACGGTAGATATAGGAATGAGAATATAGCCGATGAAAAATATACATTGCCAAGTTTATCTGATGGTACTATATCAAGTGAAGAAATTCAAAGAGTTATCACTTCTCTAAAATCAATATTAAAAGATGCAGCTTTATATATCACTTCAAACGAATTAAATGCATTTGCTACAAAAATAGATATAAAAAATGGAATTTCTAAAGAAAAGCTCGATTCTTTATCTCCAAAAAAGTTTGTTGATAAGTCTTTTGATGATATATGTGACTTAATTAGTCAAAACAAAGATGCTTATTTTGAATTAATAAAAGGTCAATTTGAAACAGCAATAAATGCTAATGGAGATCAAAGAAAAGAACATTTAAAGCAATTAAAACCAAGTAGTGAAAATTAATATTTAGTTGATGTATAAAAAAATTAGTTATTTTAAACTAATTTTTTTATTTTATAATTATATTACTTTTTATCTTTATTGTTATTTAAATTTACACTTCCTAAACATAAAAAAGTTGATCCTAAGCATATATGTACAATACCCATACTATTATTTTTACTTACAAAATCAAATATTGATGCTATATAAAAACATATTGAGCAAAAATAATATAGTATAGATGTCGTTTTAGTAGTCTTATCACCTTTTTTCATTCTATTACCTCCACTTCTTTTACTTCAGTTATCACTGGTTTATAAGTTAATTTTTGTTCCATAAAATAGTTTCATTACATGTGTGACGACTTCAAGCAATCATTAAATTTTTTTATTATCTTGGAATATCTTTTATTAAAGTTTTCTTTAAAATTCGTTCTCCATTTTTTGCACCAGTACCTAAAGCTGAAATGGGAGTATTTGTTTTTCTTTCTAACCAGTCAAAATATTCTCTTAAATATTTGTTAAAATAATAATCATCAAAATCTCTTTTTTCTCCTTTGTAATCTAAGCCTAAGTGTTGAAAAAAGTTTAGATATAAACTAGACGGATTATTAATACGACAATTATTTTTTAGTTTTGAAATATCTAAATCAAAAACTCTTCTTTCCATCTTAGTTACTGTTGTTTGCTCAGATTGATCGATTATCATGTTTGAATCAAAATTACTATTTAGCATAGAAATATCTATCAAATCTGATTTATATTCAGATATTCCCTTAGATTTATACATTAATCTTTCTAATTCTAATGCTTGAATTAAACTAATTGAATCAATGTTTATAGTTTTATAATTTTCGCCAAATACTTGTTTCAAATAAATTTCAGGACAATTACTAATTATATTTCTCAAATTACTTGGATTTAAATAGCTTGGATAGTATTCAACATCACCACGGAAAGGATAACAACCAAACATTGCCGCAAGATTAATTTGTGTCCAAGTTAATTCTTCACCTGTTCCATAGCCTCCTGTATAGAAAAAATCACCAGATTTCGTTATGTTACTAATTCTTATTGGAAAAGGTCTGATAACCATGATTGTTTGCAATAACCTTTCAGGCGGTATTGCTGAATCAGCAAGTAATTGAGAAACAGATACATTTCTACTTGTAACGTAAGGATAATTACCACTGTGGTTTAGGCTTAGGTCACATCCTTGAGCGCCCTCTAACATAACATATTCAAAAGGATTGTCTAAATGCTCGTATAATCTTTCTAGCCATTCATCATTAGAACACACTACTGCATTTTTAAATGTTTTAAAAAATTGTAATTGTTTATCCCTTATAACTTTTTCTTGAGTAACTGCTCCACAGCCTTTAAATGTTGATCCGCTTTTTATGTGTTCTCTTTCATATTGTTTATGTCTTTCTTCAATTAATGGAACCATTTCGTGAACATAGATTTTTCTATCGCCTAAATATTTGCTTACTTGTTGATACTCTTCTTTAAAAATTTCCATATCAATAGCTGAACCAGGTCCTATAAATAATTCTGTATTAGGATTTACTGCGGATACAGGTATATTTCTAAAAATAGTTTTATTACCTAATTCATCTATAAAAGTGTGCCCTGCATTTGGCATACAATTAGTTACTGAAGCTCCAAGTTTGATGGATTTATCGGTTGCTATTTCGCCAATTACTTTAGCTTTACCACAACTGCCCGCTTCTCCATCGATTACTGATATTACATTTCTTACCATATTCTCCCCCATCTTAAAAAAATTCTAATTCAAATCGTTAATAACCCCATTTATTAAATTTAAATCAGATGGAATAATCCATTTTACATTTGCAAGTTTAAATAATACTAATGGTATAATAGCTCCACTTCTAGCACCATCCATCCATTTTGGATTGCTTGGCATTAAGGCATATAATTCCTCAAGTGAAATTTCGTTAAATACTCTTTTTGTACCTTTAATATAATCTTCTAAACTCAACATATATTTATGAATATTATCACTAAATAAAGTATTTTCAACTAAATTAAAGCCAGTTAATAATTCAAACCTTTCTTCTCCACCTGTAAATATTGCACAATCATAATCGTTATCAAGTTTAATATCAGAAAGTTTTTCTTCAACAAAACTTTCCATTTCTTCAATTGAATTACCACTATATTTTTCATTGACTTTATCAAATTTATTTAGTAAATCAGCAACTCCAATTGTTAGATTTTTTGTGTCAGTTATTTTAGTTCCGACAAACGTTACTAGTTCAGTTGTTTTACCACCCATATTGATTATTAAAACTTTATTATTGTTATAATCATTTTCCATAGCTTTTGCTAAATAATAATTTTCAATACCATGACTAATAATATTAAAATGTAAATCAAATTTATCATTAAATAACTTAACTAAATCTTGTTTCCTTTCTTGTATTAAGTTTCTAAAAATACCTGTAACAAAAATATTTGTATTGTAATATTTTAAGTCGTATTTACGTGTAATTTCTTCAAAATAATCACACAATTCTTTTAAATTACTATCACTGATACCTTTTTCAGGATCAAAATCATTTTTAAAGTATATAGAATGTTCCTCTAATAATTTTAATTCCTTTTCATAAAAATAAACTTTTATTGTTGATGATCCAAGATCAATATAATAATTTTTCATACTTATCAACTCCTACTATTTATTTTAACATTTTATAGATAATTTGAATATAGAAGTTATTTAATTTATTACATTTAATCTGTATGTTATAATTGTTTTAGAGGTGATAATATTATGAGACCTGGCGTAGGTGTCGGAGTGATGATTTTAAAAGATAATAAGGTTTTATTAGGATTAAGAAATCCTGATAAAGTTAAAGCTAGCAGTGAATTACAAGGACAAGGAACTTGGACAATGCCTGGCGGTAAAGTAGAATTTATGGAAACACTAGTTGATGCAGCTAAAAGAGAATTGGAAGAAGAAACAAGTTTAAAAGCAACAAAATTAGACATTTTATGTATATCAGATGATATGACTGATACTGCACATTATGTTACAGTTGGATTTATAGCAAAAGATTATACTGGTGAAGTAAAAACTATGGAACCAGAAACTATAACAGAATGGAAATGGTTTGATTTAAACGAATTACCTAGTAATCTTTATAAACCTAGTCAAAAATGCATAGAAAAATATAAACAAGGAATAATCTACGAATAATTTTATTTAATTTAAAAAACTACTATTTTAATATATAGTAGTTTTTTTGATTAATAAAAGCTATATGTCAAAATTATTTTTTACTGCTAATATATAAGCAATTCCCTTTGGAGCAATTATTGTACAATCAGGATTTAAAGTGTTATAGTCATAAAAAAACTCGTTTGTTATTTGTTTATCATCTAAATATTCGTATATTCTAAGATTATTATCACTTAATATTTTTTCAATCTCCTGATATGAATATTTTGATTTCATTTCTTGATTTGCTCCACTTGCAAGTATTTCATTTTTTTGTGTTTCAGAACTTTGATCTAGAGTTTGAAAATCAAATACTATACTGCTACCATTACAAGTGTTTTTTGATATATTTTTAATTAAAATACTAAACTCTTCTTTTGATAGATAATAACTTATACCAAGTAAACTACTATGAGATATTTTATCATTTTTGTAATTATTATATTTTAATCCATCAATCCAATTATCTTCACTTAAATCTGCTCCTATGTACTTAATATTATCTTTTCGTATGCTTTTAATTCTTTCTATTTTATCATTTATTATTTCTGGTTTATCAATTTCAAAAGAGTCAATATTATAATCTAAAGAGCTTGAATCATATCCAGAAGCATAAACAATATATTCTTTACAACCTAACTTAATTGCATTATCAAGAGTTCTTTTATTAAAAGCACTTCTTCCCAAAATTGATGGTCCAATTTGCTTATTAACGATCCATTTAATAGTTTCCTCTTTGTTACCTTTAAAGTTTGAATTGAAAAATTTGATTCCAGAAATTAAATTCTTTTTAATTTCTTCGTATTCTTTTTTACTTAAAATAGTATCAGCATATTTATCATTAAAAACTTTTATATTTTTATCTTTATTATGATATGCTCTAACAAATAAACTAATAAATGCAGTCATGTTTTTTTCTTTCATTTTCTCACCTCTTATTCTTAATACACCTATTTTTGTAAAAATAGTAGTCTTGAAAAAAAAGGCATTTTATGGTAATATAAAGATGTAAATAAAGGAGAAAACATTAAATTTTCTCCTATTTTTTATCTTTTAAAATAATATTATTTTTTGCAAATTTCTAAAATCTTTTTCATCGTATTTGCCGTTCTTATTGTAATTTTGTCTTTTATATTTGTACTTGCTGTTTTAACCCACCATTTTGATTTTTTGTATTGTTTTAAATCGTAGGACCAAAATATAGAATTATTATATTCTTTTATTCTCTCTATATCTTTACTAGGTTCTCCTAAAGTATTACATACTTCTTCATATTTTGTTGGTGGTATTATAAAAATTAAATTATGATATGTTTCTTTATCAATAGTTCCCCACCAACTAGGATTATTATCTAGTATATTTTCAAGTTCAAATTTTGTCATTACAAATACTGGAATACTGATATTAAATTTATTTTTTATAGTTTCATGAATATCTTTCATTATAAAGTCTTTATTTCCTAGTTCACTTTCAAAAATAACATTACCACTGTTTAAATAAGTAGAAACATTTTGGTATTTTTTATCTAATTCTAATTTTAGATCATTCATTGAAATTTTATTTTTTCCACTTATATTTATTCCTCTTAATAAAGCTATATATTTCATGAGTTTTCTCACTTTCTAATAATTGTTTTTTTTACCACTGAATTATAATATTTTTTTGAAAGTTATTGTTTTTTCTTTCATAGATATTTTACTAACTTCATATCCAAATTCTTTAGCTTCTTTTTTGTAAGTTAAAAAAGAATGATCTATTTCAAATCCTATAATCTTTTTTATTTCTTCATACGTTAATTGATAACTGTCTTTATCATTATCTTTTAAAGATTTCCATAATGGTTCATATTTACTCATTGTTACCTCCAATATAAATTAATACTTACCTAGCTTTTTAATTCATAATTTTTTCTATTTTATTTTCCTTTTTCGTTTGTTTTTGATACCTATAAAAATTGATGTAGAAATTAATATACCTAATGAATTTAAAATAATATCATTAATATCAAAAGCCCTACTGAAGATAGGTTGTAGTATTTCAATAATTAAAACTAATAAAATTCCTCTTAAAATTATATCTTTCCATTTTAAATTTTTTTGTGATAAAGGATATAAAATACCAAAAGGTAAAAACATTAGAAAATTACCAATATTTTCTCCAATTATATTATAAAAGAAATCTATTTTCCAATTAAAATCACCGCTAAACCAATTTATTGAATTGCCTGAGTCCATATGATAAATTAGTTTATACCAAAAATTATTCATTAAAACTAATCCAATAGTTAAACAAATAAGACCTGTAATATAACAAACAAAAATACAAGAAAACAATTTTTTAGTAGTAGGTGTCGTTTTATTATTTTTTGCTTTTATAAACCAATAGATTATTCCAACTAATAAGGATATAGGCACTGCTTGTAAAAAATAGCCAATATAAGTATCAAAAAAGAAATATTGAAATGTCATATCTTTTGGAAAATACATTTTATCAAATCCTTCCACTTAAAATTATAATTGCTATTTTAAAACTGATTTAGCATAAAGATCATATTCATTATAAGTATAATTATCTTTTGATAAGAACTCTTTATAGTTTTTTAAATAATCAGAAGCTGACTCAAAATCATATTTAAAATTAGTATTTATTTGACTACATAATAATGCTTCAAGATAATTTACTAAACTACTCTTGTTGTTTTCATCAGATTGAACTAAATCATTGAAAGCATATTTAAAGGTTTCTTCAGGATTGGCTAACAATTCATCATAAGTTGTTTGACTTGCTTTAATATAGTCAAAAGGATTTGATGATGTTATTGGCCCATTTTCAACAATGGAATTTATTTTTTTCAAAACATCGTTTTGTTCTACTGTTTCTAATTCTATTTTTGTTGTACCTATTTGTGCTGGATAACTTTCATTTATCATTCCTTCATATGATATTTTTACTTTATCTCCAACATTGCAAGAATTAAATCCATTAACATATTCAACTCTAAATTTATCACTAGATTTATATTCATTTTCATTATCGTCTGGACGAACAATCATAGAATTTTGTTCACATTCTATTATAGTTCCTTTAAATGAATGAATATCATCTGTTTCATTTTTGATTGACTTACTACATCCAGTTACCATTAAAACTATAAAACCACATATTAATATTGTTTTCTTCATAATTTTCCTCTTTTTTTTATTATTTTAATCTAACAAAATTTTTTCAATATCTTTCCAATTATTAACTCTAATAACTTCTTCTTTTTCTAGTTTATCTTGAGAATAGTTTTTATTTTGCCATGTAGTAAATAATAATTTGCATTTACTATTTTCAAGATTTTTAATTCTATCATCTATTTTAATATCAAATTCCATAAATTGTTTACACTTACCAAAAATGTATTTATTTGGGCTTATAAAAGGAAGTTCTCTTTTTAGATAATTAAATTTTTCCAATAGTACACTTGCAGTGTCAAATATTTCGTGATTCCATACAAAATCTGTACAAATATAAACATCATATACATCGTTAAGCTTCTTTATTACATTATAACAATCATCAAATAAAGGAACATCACCATATAAACTTTTCTTTTCATATTTTTCTCTAAATTCGTCATATCGATCTTTTATAAATTCATCCCTGTATTCTTTACATTCATGTTCAAAATCAATCTTTTTACCAACAAATTCTTGAATATATTTTTCAAAATTGTTTTTAAGTAAGACATCATCCATGTCAATCATTATTGTTTTCATATATTTTCTCCTCAAAAATTTCATTAATTTTTATTTGTAATGTAATTGATACATATAGTAACTATAAAGTGGTATTACAAGAGTTGTTATTAATAATAGTGTTTTAAAATAAATAATATTATTGCTTAAACCAATTATAAATAAAAGTCCATAACCGACAACTCTACCTATTTGCATTATCATATTTATAAATATTTGGCTTTCTATATAAAATTCTTCATTAACATTATTTTTTTTGTTGTTAAATCTTTCTATATTAAAAAGTATTTCTAATATTATAATAAAACTATAACTGATAATATTATAAATAACAACTTCTATTTTTCCTAAACTTATAACTAAGCTTATAACACTTATCAAAGAAATTAAGCTACCACCAATTAATATATTTTTTTGAATTTTATTATTTTTTATCTTTCTAAATAAGTATAATGTTATCATTGAACATATAGCAAATATTGTATTTAAAAAACCTAATTTAAAATTTGTTTTATATGTCATAACAATTATTATTGTTACAAGTGTAGGAATTAAGTCTAATAATACACCATATAGTATTGAAGATTTATAAACAATTTTTAATCTATTGTTGTTCTTGATATTTGTATTTTTAATATATTCTTTTATATTAAATTTTTGATATTTTTGTTTTTCTATTTTTATGAAGAATGATAATATAACTTGAATAAGCGCAAGTATCATTACATAAATGGATACTCGATAGAAAGATAACATCTCAATTGAAGTTCCAAGTACTATTGGCATTACTATCTTAGTAAAACTACGTATTATTTTTTTATTTGTTGTATATTTTTCCCTATTATTTTCGTTGGTTACTAAGCCAACCATATTATCGCATGCACCCCAATAAATAGTTTCCGCAATACCCAAAATAATTGCTATTGGAATTAAAAAATACTGTATTTGATTTCTTAAAAAAACAATTAATATAACAAAGATACATTTAATTATTATTCCAAGCCTTTATATATTTGCAAGATTATATTTTTTTAAAAAGTATCCAATAAGATACATACAAATACCTGTTACAGCATAATCTACAACATAGTAAAGTGCAACTGAACTCATATTTTCATTAGTAATATTTAATAGATAAGCAACTAAGAAAGTATTTAAGAATAAATCTATTATTGAATTTATTATTTCACAAACCATTAAAGAGTTTGCTGATTTGTCTAAATTATTTTTCATTTGCACTTCCCTTTCTGGTGCTTATTAATTTATGCTTATTAGTTGAAGATACACCTCTTTAATTTTATCTTCTGGTATCTTTAAATCTCTTAAAATCGCATATGCATATTCAATATTCATCTTTAAAAAACAATCTTTTTCATTTAATATTTTTCCAATCAATTGATATTTTTTTAATTTATCAGGATTTTCTTTATACATTTCAAGATATTTATCATTAATAACTTTTAACTTTTCAATCATTTCTTCGTTTCTCCCTTTTCAGTTATACCTGGAATTTTTGGATCTTTCTCAAGAATATATTCAAACACTCCACCATTAAACCTGTTTTGCAATTCTTCTTTTGATATAGGAACAAGTTCACTGTTGGGATTAAAATAAAAATAAATATTTTGATCAGGACTTTCTGTAAATCCTTGTTCATTTATTGTGAATATTACACTTGCCATTGCAATTGTTTCTTCGTCTATTGGATGATTATTTCTTAGTATAGTTGCACTTATATTATTTTTTAATTGTTCAGCAGTAAATAAAATTTTTTCTAATTGTAAAACGTATGATAAAGAATCTATTCCAACAAATTTAGTAGAATTTACTTTAGTAATTAAAATTGATAATCTTTCATTTAAACTGATATCTTGCAAATTTTCTGTTGTTAAAGAATATTCACTTAATAACTCTTCTAATGTTTCAACATGTTCAACTCTTACTTCATCAATGTTTTTTTCTTGACTAGCAATTAATTTATACATTTTAGTAAGTGATTCATTAAATTCTTTTTCAGTTTGCAAATTCCTATTAATACATTTTATTCCAATTAATGGTTGATTAAGTTTTGCTTGCATAATGTCACCTAAAAGAATTGACGTTACAGAATCAGCTGAAACTAAAAATTTTCCAACTCTAAAATCCAATTCTACGTGACCTGATCCATATTCTTCCCCAACTAGGCTTTTATAATAGCTTTTAAAATGTATACCAAGCTTATCCAACAATTTTGTATATATCAAATTAAATTCAAAGCACACAACTTTATTGTTTTCAAGTGAAATTGATGAAACATGATCTGCATTTTTGTGTTTTAATGTTGCGGATCCTTTTTGATTAACAGCATAATACTCATCATCATAAGTTAATAGCTTACACATTTTTATATAAATATAAATTGCTTTTTCTAAAAGTGTTGCATCTTGTGGTAATCCAGAAAGTATTTCATTTTCTAAACCATTATCTATTTGAACTTTTTGATATATTGTATCCTCTGTTTTTAAATGTTTATTTATAGCTTGTAAATCTATTTTTTGTAATGAATTAATTTCGTTATAATGATCAACAATGATTTCAGGTAACAAACATTCTTCTAGTATTTTATTTTCTCTAAAAAAATTAAATGCCGCATAGATAAAGTATTCTCTTTTGACTCCATTTATCTCTTGTATTTCTACATTTGAACATAGATTATCAAATTGTTTATTAGGTAATTGCATAAAGGAAATTAATTGCTCAACAGGAATAGAATATTCAATTCCATCGATATTTATATTGTAATTATCTTCTTTTAGTTCCTCTAAAAAATTTTTAAAAGAAATACTATTTTTTAAACTATTTAGTCTTTCTTGCTCCACATGATTTAAAATTATTTGTCTAGATGACACGAGTTGTTCAATTGCCCTTATAATAGTAGTTTTCTTGTAATGAATTGAAGCTCCAGTATCTCCTTCAATAATGTAAGTAACTGCAAAAGCATTTATGTCACCTTTAAAGTATTTTAATGCATATTCAAAATATAAATCATTATTTAAAATTCTTTTTAAAAATTCAATTGATACATTTTGATAATCAATCTTGATGTTATCGCCATTTTTTAATTTTTCTACATCCTCTTTTGATGTGAATATTGTATATTTTGCTAATTCTTTTAAGTACGGATATTTTTCCATATACTGTTCAATTGTTAAATCTTCCATTTTGCCTCCTTGTAAGTAAAAAACATGAAACGTTTTATAACTTTTTCTGTTATAGTTTTAAAATAATTTTATATATTTAAATTTCTCTATAAACTCTTGTTAGTTTTCTTTAATATCAACAATGCAACATTTGTGGTCGAAATCATTGTCTAATACTTCTTTTGAAATTACACCTATTTTATCACTAACTATAAAATGGTCTAATTGTTTATCTTTTCTGGTTGGAGAGTCTATTAAATCTTTACAATTTCTCATTATATTTGGAAAAATAGCAGAAACATCGTTATAATTGAAATCTCCACATAAAATGAAATTAGGATTTGTATTATATTCATCAATAAACATTTTATCAGCTTTTTCAAATATTTCTAAATAATCTAATGGGTCTTTTTTAAATACATGAAATGGTAAACAATGACCTGTAATGATTTTGTAAGAATTGATATCTGCTATAATAAATCCTTTGTCATGAGAATAATACGTAACGTCTTTATTCACTTCATAAATAAAATTAGGATTATCAAGCATATACGTTTTGGCATTATTTATTTCATATTTAGAACAAATTACAACACCCATTCTGCAACCAATATTGATATGTGAATCAGATAATTCAAATTGAACATTATATTTTAAGTTCGTGTTTTGTTTTATATATTCAGCGATTGGAGGCAAATAACTGGATTTTATTATTGCTTCTTGTAAACATAAAATATCAATATGTTCTTTTTCAATCATTTTTATTATATATTCATATGAATTATAATCTAATTTACCATCTTTATTTGTTTCATCTTCACCAATATTCCAAGTAACAATTTTCATATTTACTCCTCCAATATTTCAGATATAAGTCTAATAAAATTATATCAAATTTATTATAACTAATACAATTTACTGTAAACTAAATATACTTTAGTATTTCATCAAAAGATGTATACCCACTTTCGGCATTTAAATGTCCACCATTTTTTATTACAACTTGTTTATCGGTTAATTTATTTGCAAAATCTTGTTCAACTTCAAATTTTACATAAGGATCATTATCCGAATAAAAACATGTAATATCAGAACAGTAATTTTTCACATCATAAAAAGTGTTGATAAACATTGGTTTATTAACAGCATCAAAATCGGGAGCAATTCCTAAATAATCATTGAATCCACATACAAATATCAATTTTTTAACTTTTTTCTTATTAGTTAATAAATACTTGCATACAAATATGGGTGCTATACTGTGAGCTATAATCGTTGTAGTTTCATCTATCTTTAATTCATCTAAAACATTTGCCCAGTTTTCAAAGTTTTGATTTCCAACACCTACTGGCATTTGAGGAACATTTACTATACTTCCTTTTTGTTCTAATTGTTCTTTTAACCATGGAAACCAATTTCCATCCTTAGATCCAAAACTTCCGTGTATTATTATATAATTATTCATAATTTTCTCCTTATTGTATTTAAACTATATTTCTTAATTAAATTATAACTCATTTACCATATACAATTAAAGCAAAAAAAAGTAATTTAACAGTTTAATGCTAAACTACTTTTTTTAATTTTCTTCTACTTCATATAATTTTTTATATTCATCACATTTTTTCATAAGATCTTTGTGTGTACCTTTAGCAATTATATTATGATTGCTTAAAACCAAAATATTATCAGCATCAACAATAGTTGATAATCTATGGGCAACAATTATAACTGTATGATCTTTAACTAATTCTTTCATAATCTTTTTTATTTTTTCTTGGTTATTATTATCAAGAGCGCTTGTTGCTTCATCAAATAAAATAATTTTTGAATTTTTAATTAAAGCACGAGCAATTGCAAGCCTTTGTCTTTGGCCACCGCTTAATATCACTCCATTTTCACCAACAACTGTATCGTAACCTTGTTCCATTTCCATTATTAAATCATGGATTCTAGCTTTTTTACATACTTCAATTATTTCTTCGTCAGTTGCTGAAGGTCGTGCTAATCGAATATTGTCTTTTATAGATAAATTAAATATATATGGTGCTTGAGATACAATTGACATATTATTTTTTATTGTATTTTCGGATAATTCATTAATATCTATATTATCTATTAAAATATTACCTTTGTTTGCATTATAACTTTTATTGATCAATTTTAAAATCGATGATTTACCTTCTCCACTTTTACCAACGATTGCTGTCATTTCATGTTCGTTTATTTTAAAGCTTAAATTTTTAAATAACTCTTTGGAATTATATTTAAACTCAACGTTTTTAAATTCGATATTTCCTTTGATATCATTTATCTCTTTTGTTCCATAAGTTTCTTTAGTAAACGTATTATAATATATGATATCAAAAACTCTGGTCGCTGCAACTTTGCCATCAGCAAATCTTTCTAACATATCCGTTATAAAAGTTATTAAATTTAATACTTTATTCTTGTATAGGAATATTATTAAAAATGAACTAATTTCTAACATATTTTTCTTAATAAAATATATCGATAAAATAACAAAAATGAAATCTAAAACATGTTGAAAAGCAGCAATATATCTATTCCATGTTCTTCTTGTGTGAATACTTTTTGTTTCCGCATCAATTGAATCTTTAGTTTTACTATTAACATCTTTAAGAATGGTATCTTTTAAATTTAAATCTTTTATCTCTCTTATACCGCGAACAACATCTGTATATAGACCTACGGTTTTCTCATCTTTTATCTTATAATCTTTCCTTACTCTCTTATAATATTTTAATTTTAAGATTGTTAATAAATAAACTAATAATACATTTAATACAAGAAAGATACCTAAATATTTATTTAAAAAGAAAACATAAACAATAAAACTAATATTTAAAATTATTCCTGATAGATCATCAGTTACGTCATCAAATAATTGGGATAACTCAGTTGTATCTTTATTAAGTCTTGAAACAAACATACCCGAGTTAGTATTATCAAAGTTTTTTACTTCAAAATTGGTTAAACTTTCAAGCATATCTCTTTTTAAATCAAAATTGACTTTAGCATTCAGTTTAAGAATAACTCTTGACCATAAGTTAGTTACTATTTCAATCACTACTCTTATTATTACCAAAGTTAAAGCAATATTAATAATCTTTGTTACATCAAAATTTTCAAAATAACTTAATAACTTACCTTCATATATTGGAGATAATAAAGAAATAAAAGCAAATAAAAGATTTAAAATAATTACTAATATAACTAAAACTGGATATTTTTTATAGTAATTAAATAATCTTTTAGCATTTTTGGTATCACTTCTCATAAACTAAAACTCCTAACAATTAACTTTTATGAACTTTTATTAAAAGATATATTTCAAGTATCATAAATAATAATATAATTATAATTGAAACTATATTGCTAATTAAAGATATGTTTTTTAAAAATATCATTACAAAAATAAACTCTATAAAGCTATTTACTCCTATAACTAAAATATATCTTAAAAATTTAGAAATATTTTTATTATTTATAAATTCTGCAATATATGGTTCCATTTTAATCACCTTTTTTATTATATTATATTTTGTAATATTTTCATACTACATGTTGTTTTAATAAAAAAAAATCCATATATGGATTTTAATGTTTAAAAAGAAATTTGTTTTTCTTTAAATCTCTTGATAATTCATCACAAAAGAAATTAACAAAGAAAACATTATTTTTAAATGCACCAAATTCATTACACATTTTACTAACTTGTGTTATTTCTGAAAATGGTGTTTTATCTAAAACTTTTGCTTGATAAAGTTCATAATAATCTTCTACTCTCATTATAAGATTACCATTGAAATCATAAACTAAGTCACCTATTTCTAACCATGAATGATATAAATATTCTACACTATTTGTTTTTCTTTTTCCTGCTACAAGAAAAATTGATTCAATGCCCATAGATGTTAAAATGGATGCTAAAAGAAAAGAATTATTATGACATAACCCATATCGATCTTCATAAGATAATAAAATAGTCTTTAAACCTTCATGTGGTACCTGATCAGATATTAATGAGAATATGTATCTCTTTTTTCCATTTATATATATGTATTTTCCAGGTTCTTCTAAATAATAAATATGTCTACATGATTTACGATTACTACTTGTAAAAGTTTCTATTTCATGATGTATTTTTTCATTACAAATATCGACGTCTTCCTTCAAAGCGAATAGAAAATCATCATAAAAGAAATAATTATTGACATTAACTCCATTCGAATCATATTTTTTCCACAAACATCTTAAAGTTGGATCTTTTCTAATATATTCATCAATTTTTTCTGATGTTAACAATAGAAAATTTTCTGGGTTAAAATTATCTCTTTTTAATAAACTATTAATTTTATATGCATCTGATTTTGTAAATGTGTTTAAAGTCTTTACTTGAAATAAATTATAATAATCATCTTTATCCATAATTAAGTTTGCACTGTAATCAATAGTTTTGATTTTTCCGTTATCAACATAATTTATAAGTAAATGAAGCGATGAAAAAGATGTTGATACACATTGAATTTCAATAGAATTAATATTTGGATTAAAAAACAATTTAAAAGTTCTAGGTAATGATAATAAATTTCGATTAAATCTTGTTAGAGTTTTCGTGTCAAAAGCAGGAAGTTCTAGATCGCTTACAAGAGAATAAGTATATTCTTTACCCATATATGAGAAAGGAACAACCTTTTTCTTAAGAGTAGCTTGATTTAAAAATGCATATAATTTATTTACCTTTTCAAAATTTACCATTTCATGCCTCCAATGTTAGTAATTCTAGGCAATCTTGAAAGTTTTCTTGTGTCTAATTGTTCATTTTTATCATAAGATACTTCTCTTAATAAAATGCTTGAGTTTTTTATTGTAGATGCAATATCAAGTATAGAATTTATTTTTTCTACTAATGAAAAAATTTCGCCTACGCTTTTGCTATTTTCAATTTGTTTTAAATATTCTTCGATTCTTACATCTATTGATTTTATGTGTTTTGGATGAATATCACCCATAGATAAAAACTCATTTCCATAATTTGTTGAACTTCTATAAGCTTTGATACTACGATCAACAATAATATCTAATTGATCAACAGACGAAGGGTCATACTCTTCTTCATCTTCATACAAATCTTGTAGCCCAACAACAGATAAAGATACATTGTCAACACCATTAACATGAGATTCTATATCTGAAAATCTTTTCATTTCATCATCACTAAAATTAGATAACCCAAGTTTATTTAAAGAACTTAAAGATAATATTCCATGTGCAGCCACCCAAATTCCTGCTTGATAGTCAGTATTATGATGATATGGAGAGCTATCAAAATCTACTCTTTCCATTTTACATGTATTTAAAATATAATGAGCATAATTTATTACATCATCTTTACTAAAATATTCCATATAGAACCCCTTTCGAAATGGTATTTTATCATAATAACCTTTTCTTTGCAAATTTAAGGCAACAAAAAAGTGGTTAATTATTTAACCATTTTTCATTGAAATACTTTTTTTCTATATCAATTAATTTACTTTGTTATTTAGTCAATGTTTTACTACACGTTTATAACGTCTATTTTATTTCCATGTTCTTTAATTATCTCGATCAAATCCTCAGTTTTTATCCATAAAGATGATGTATTTTCATTTGGATGAATACCAATTATTCCAGTATCATTTAAAAAATATTTATCAATATAAAATTTTACTTTTAGATTTTTATCGTTTAATAATCCTAAAGGACTTACTGATCCTGGGATAAGATTTAAAATTTCCATTAAATCTTCAGGTGATGCAAAGCTTAAATTTCGTGTATTAAAATCTTTTCTAAATTGTTTTAAGTCAATTCTTTTATCTCCTTTAATAGTGATTAAATAATAATTTAACTTTTTATCATCTCTCACAAAAATATTTTTAGCATCACGATCATTATATTTCAAATTTAACTCATTTAAATCTTCCATGTTAAATACAGCTTGATGTTCTTCTAATTCAAACCAAATGTTTTTTGTTTTTAAAATATTAATTATCTCTTCCTTATTCATATTTTCACCTTTATTAATATAGCATAAAAAAATAAAAGCATACAACGTATACTTCTATTTAAAATATGTTGATAGTTTACTTAATAACTCATTTACATCTTTATATGGTATTTGAATTATATTTTTATTTCCTTTAATCATAGCTGAAATACTTCCATCAGTTTGATATAAACAAATAATTTTTTTGTTTAATGATTCAGCATATCCAATTTCGTAACCAACTCCAAGCGATGGAACGGTAACTTCGGCAATTAGAATATCACATTCATTAATCCAACTAACGTCACGATTATAAATTTCAGATGATTCTATTGTTTCTCCAGTAGCAGTTAATTTGGGATCGGCAACATGTTCATCTAAAACTGTTCCTCTAGTTTTTAAATAATCAACTATCTTTTTATAATCTTCAGCTTTGGATCTACCACCCTTGATAGAACCACCAAAATATATTTTTAAAGTTTCTTTCATTTCATTACTCCTTATATCTTTATTATAACACTTAAAATTCAAAAAATATTATTTAGATTTTAGTTTAAACTTTCTATCCAATTGTCTAATTCTTCCTTAGAAGTATTTAATTCATCTGTATAGCTTTTGAATTCAATATTCATACCATCTTCCATTTTGAAATTTGGACATAACTCATGAATTTCTTCAAAAGTCTTACCTAACCAACCTGCATTTGTTGAATAGGCAATTATATTATTTTGATGAAGTTCATATTTTGTTAAAAAACTTCTAATTGCAGGCACTGGTCTATACCACCAAGTAGGTGTTCCGATTATAATTCTTTCATATTTATCTAAATCAATATCTACATTTTCTATTTCAGGGAAATAATTACTATCTTCTTGATTATTTGGATCATTTACAATTGAATCATAGTTATTTGAATAAGGTTCAATAGTTTTAATTTCTAAAGTATCACATTTTATTTTATTTTTTATCATTTCTGCAATTTTTTTAGTATGCCCTGTATAAGAAAAATATACAAGTAAAGTTTTATTCATAATTATCGCCCTTTTCTATTGTTTTTTATTATATCTTCCAATCTATTAATAAAAAATGTTTGAGATGGATGAATATATTTTTTTGCTTCTTCTATTGAAAACCATTTTATTTCATTCATTTCTGGAAACTCTTTAAAAACACCTGAATTTCTTGGAAATTCTATTTTAAATGTATTACTTTTAAAATTAGTTATTTCACCATCAAAGTAACTTTCAAACATTATGACTAATTTCTTTTTAGAAACTTTCTTTGATGCAAGATAATTGATTTCATTTTCTATAACTAAATTAGTTTCTTCAAAACTTTCTCTTTTGGCAGCATCAAATACTTTTTCGTTATTTTTGACAATACCTTTTTGAAGTGACCAAGCACCAATATCTAAATCTTTCCAATATGGGCCACCAAAATGAGCTAACAACACATAATATATATTGTTTTCTTTTTTCCATAAAAGTACCCCTGAACTTTTTTTCATAATATCTACCTACTTTTCTTCATAAACGTCTTTTGCCATTTTGAATGCTGCCCAGGCATTTGGCCAACCAGCATAAAATGCTATATGAGTTAAAATTTCTGACATTTCTTCTTTAGTAACTCCATTATTTTTAGCGCTTGCTATGTGGTACTTTAAAGAATCATCTAGAATACCTTTTCCAATCAATGTTGAAATAGTTACAATTGAACGAAGTTTTAATGATAGTTTATCCTCTCTTGACCATACTTCACCAAATAAAACATCATCATTAAGTTCAGCAAATTTTGGAGCAAATTCTCCTAAAGCATCATGTCCAGCAGTTTGTTTTACCATTATTCACACCACTTTTCTATTTTTATATTTGATTCATTTACTTTTGAACCTCTTATTTCAAGTCCTTCTTTTATTTGAGCATTTTGAGAATACTTTCTTATATCTTCCATAATATTACCTAAACCAGATCCTTCATGAGTACAAAATGGTTTTATTATTTTTCCAGAAAAATCTAAATCTTTAATAACACTGATGAGAGCCATTGGTAAATGTCCCCACCAAACAGGCCCACCAATATAAATTGTGTCATATTCTTCAATACTATTTAATTTATTTTTTACTTCTGGAAATATATTATTTTCTAATTCATATTTTGCTTCATCACAACATTTATGATAATCAAATGGATACTCTTTTATTACTTCAACTTTAAAAATATCTGAATTAGTTAAATTAGCAATCTTTTTTGCTAAAACTTCAGTATTACCTACTTCAATATTTTCTAAACCATTTTCCATGTAATTTTCTCCATTACGTGAAAAATAAACAACTAAACTTTTCATAAAATCATCCTTTCATTATAATTTTAACACTCGAGAGTTATTACCGGTCAAGCGTAATGATAATAATTAACATTTTATTAACAAAAACATATACTAAATTAGGGGGAATTTATGGAAACTGAATTAAGTAATACTGTTAGTGCATTAGGAAGTTATAATAGTATTCCAACATCTATTACAAGTGATGCTGTGCTTGTAACAATGATAAGTGGTTTAACTATTACTAAGAGTGCTGACAAAACTGTATGGGCAGATGGAGCATTAACATATACAATAAAAATTGATAATCAAGCATCTGAAACATATACTGCTCCAGTTGTAACTGATATTTTAAATGGAACTTTAGTAACTTTCGTTGATGGAAGTGTTACTATTGATGGTACAACCGCTACATCTAGTGAATACAACTTTGAAAGTGGAACTAACACTTTAACTGTTACACTTACAGATATTCCTGCAGGAGGATCTAAAACTATAACGTTTCAAGTTACTAAAAAGGCATAACGATGTTTTTACATTAGATAGCTTTTCTACGATGTATGTAAATAACAAAACGTATATCAGTAACACCGTAAGAGTTATAAGTATTTTATCAAAAAGAAAATGCAATAAACTTTATTGCAATACTCCTTATTGGAGAAGATGAAAAGCACATATTTGAATGTGCTTTTTTATTCTTCTAATGTCCATGTAATTGTTGCTGTATAAGTCTTATTTATATCAACACTATTTTCTATTGAAGCTAAAATTCCTTCATTAGAGAGAAAAGTTACGTCGGTTTCTAGAGTTGTTCCTTCATTATTTTTCCCTTGAAACACTAAAGTTTTATTTTCAGATAATACATTTACTTCTCCATCTTTTAAATAGATTATGGAATTTGGCAGTATAGAATCTTTATCTTTTAAATCATTATTAATAGATGCATAAAGTTTCCAATCGCTGCTATCTATTCTTGAATCAGTTATTTTAATTACAATATCTTCTGATTTTGCAAGCAATAAAGGATTTGTACTAACAGGTTTAAGTATAAAATTAATTACATCTGGATAAGAATCTATTGTTAATTCTCCACTAAAAACAATAATTACTTTTTTTGTTTTATAAATTAAGCTACTATTTTCTTTTGATGTAAATGTCACTAGAGTTCCAATTGGTAAAGGATTTTCATAGCTATATGTAAAGTATCCAGACTCATCAGTTAATACAACTGTTTTAATATCATCATATTCTATTAAAATAGAAGAATTTGTTAAACTTTTACCTCTCATAGTAGTTGATTCATCAGTTATAGGATTTATATGCATTGGAGCATCACCAATAGATAGAATTTTTTTATTTGCAAATATAAAATTTTTTAAATCTGGTAAAGTAGTTAATTCTTCTTCAGTAAAATTGTTTGTTTTTATAGTAGATGTCGTTGAATTAAATGTACCTGTGATAGTTGATAAATCAGTATCTTTATACCATGCATACGTTGGTAATGTGGTTGCAGATATATTGTCTTCAATAGTGATTGCATTTGTAAATAAATTTAATCTAGAGAATGTAAAATCGAAATTTATTGTAGTTGAAGTGTTTATAATATTAGCAGCTTTATTATAAAGAATTACATAGCCAGGATTATTCAAAACAAATCCAGCGGTTGAACCTTGAAAGTTAATATTATATGTTGATGTTGAAACACCTGTAAAATCATTTATTATGCTTAAATTAGCATCTTCATTTAAAGTAATTGTACCATAACTATACCATGTAGAATATCCACCATTTAAAGCAGTTTGAGTTAGTTTAAAACTTGCATTTTTATCTATTAAAGTATTTGCTGTTCCATAAGTTCCATAAGCAAAACCATTTTTAGTAGTAATTTCAAAAGAAGCATTTTCTTCAATTGTAAAAGCTAAATTAGTTACTCCATATAAAAATTCTCTTGAAACACTTGTAAATTTAGCATTTGCATTTTTTAAAACAGTAAAACTAGGATTTGAATTTCTAAACCAAAAAGATGAATTAGCAGTTGATTTATGTAATATTGTTGTAGTTCCACCTATTTCAATTTTGTTACATTCTGCTACCTCATTACCTGCTGCATAATTTTCTTGAATAGTTATATCTGAATCAATAAATCTAGTTAAGCCAAAAGGATGAAAACTAATTTGTGGTCCAACATAAGTAATATTATTATATTCGACAATGGTGCTTTGATAAGTTGAAGCATCAGGCACATATATAATTCCATAATAGTTATATCCAGTGATGTCCATATTTTTTACAGTTACATTTAAAATTAATTTATTAGCTGCTTGTATTGCACTAGAACCACTTAGATTTTTCATATCGGTAAAATGATATCTAACATTTTCGTATGTTCCATCAATAGTTACATTACTTTTAGTACCAGAAATATTTATTCCACTTGTTAAAGTAATATCACTTCCAAAATAAATATAAGTATAGCCATTATTATTTTCAAGGGCAGTTTTTAACTCTTCACTTGTATATACAACAACAGTTAAATTATCTATTATTTTCACATAACCACCTAATATATTTTATGAAAAGCAACATTATTGTTGTGGTCTATAACATTAAGAAAAAAACTTAACCAAGATTAGTTAAGTTTTTTAAAAAGATAGGTTAACCACAAGAGACAGAACCATCCGAGGACACAAAGCAGTCACCATAGTCACTACTGCATCTCACGGTGCCTTCCAAAAAAGCAATACAGTCGAACTCACCAGTGTAACAGCGGAAGGAACTAGAAGCATTGCCACTACAAACCGATTCTCCAAAATGATTTTTTAATGCTAAAATTGAATTATCATGGTCATTTGGTTTTATACAAAATAATCCATTATCATTTATACAAACACCCGTTGCATTATTTGAATCTAGTCCTACAAAGACATTATTATTAATTGTTGTGTAATCTGTTGTACTTGATGTTGTTGGTTCTCCATATTCAAAATAGGTTGGAACCCATGCTACAAATGTTGGTTTTGTTACACCTAATGTATCTCTTTCTACTGCATTGAATTCTAACTTACATGTATATTCTTCACTTACTTCTTCTGTTGATGTTTTATCTAATGTTACTGTTAATGTTCCACTTAAGCTTTCTTTTGCTTTTACTACTATTGCATCATTTTCTAACTCATTTTTGATACTTGTATACTTTGCTGTTATTCCGTCCTTTGGTACACATGTTACACTTACTTCTGCATCATAATTACTTGAGTTGTTTGTTACTTCATATGTTAATATACTTGTTTGATTAAGTGTTTTTAATTCATTTGTTACAAATGTAATTATCTTCTTTGTATCATCTACTACAGATGAGTATACATCCTTTCCATCTAATGTTGCAGCTGTAAAGATAACTGAGAAGTCATCTTCATTTTCACTTACTTTTGCATTTCCATTTATTACTAATGTTGTTGATACTGCTGCAAAGCCTATTGCCATTAGTAATATTGCTACTATAAGCATACTTTTCTTTTTCATACTTTTACCTACTTTCTACATTTTTATTTTATAATACCCCCCCCGATTTTCAAGGACAACTTCCTTGTTTACACCTTTTTAGACAACACGAAAAAAATACACAATGAAATTCATTGTGTATTTCTAATTTATCTTTAAACTACTATTGAACTACATATGGGTTTGTTGTTGTTCCTTCACCTGTTACTAATGTACCACTTGCTAGCGAAACTACGGGACGAACACCATAATCCCTATTAACAAAAGTATTTGACATACTGCCATTATTAAAGACTATGCTAATATCTGCACTAGCGTTAACATACATAAGTGCAGGTGAAAATGTCCAATATGAACTATTTGTATATAAATAGTTCGTCGTATCATTATAATCATTTTCGTTAGAATATAAGGTGTTAAATCCAGCAAAGATCACCTCATCACTAGATATTAATCCAACTGGATTTGTTAAAGAACCATTTCCATTTTTACTGTTTACTGTGAATTTATCATTTTGATTTTGACAAACCAAGCTTGGATTTGGATTTTTTGAAAAATATGATGCTCGATGTGCAGCTCCGTAAAATGTTGTGTTTGTTCCATAACCTAAATCTCCATATGATGATTTTGATGTATCTCCTATTGTATTTGCGTCATATGCTTTTGTACTTCTATCATTACAGAATATTGTATCTTCTAATTTTGCTGTTGTTGGTTCATCAAAATTACTTGAATACCAATTATCTATATATGTTTTTATTGTTGATTCATTTGTATTAGCATGTGTTGCTTCGTAAGTTGTACTTCCTGCTGTTCCATACATATATCCTACATATGCATTATCATTATAGTTTGTATTAAATTTGCTTGTTCCAATTTGAGTTGCTTCTCCTGTTTGAGTTTCACATTTGCCATCCGTTGGTGTTCCATTGTAGATTATTTTTATTCCACCTGTCTCTGTTGTTCTGATTATCTTCCAACACATATTATTAAATATAATATTATTATTTATTTTGTCAGCAGCTCCTCTATAATAATATACTGGAATATTTCCTTCTGTTGCTGTTGTTGTATATATTCCATTTTTTCCACTTGTTTTTGAATTTACTTTATAATCTATTACTGTTGTTGTATCTGCTTTACTTTTTATTTGTTCAAACAATGTTGGCTCACTTACAGCAATTTCCGTTCTTTCTACTGCATTGAACTCTAACTTACATGTATATTCTTCACTTACTTCTTCTGTTGGCATTTTATCAAGAGTTATTGTTAATGTTCCATTTAGACTTTCTTTTGCTTTTACAATCGTTGCATCATTGTCTAGTTTGTTTTTGATACTTGTGTATTTTGCTGTTGTTCCGTCCTTTGGTACACATGTTACACTTACTTTTGCATCATAGTTACTTGAGTTGTTTGTTACTTCATAATTTAATACTGATGTTTGGTTAAGTGTCTTTAAATCACTTGTTGTGAAATTAATTACTTTCTTTGTATCATCTACTACTGAACTATATACATCTTTTCCATCTATACTTGCAGCTGTGAAGATTACTGAAAAATCTTCTTCATTTTCGTTTACTTTTGCATTTCCATTTATTACTAATGTTGTTGATACTGCTGCAAAGCCAATTGACATTAAAATAATTGCAATTATTATTGCACTTTTTCTTCTCATTCCACATACACCATTCTCTTTTTTTTATTTTATACTCACTTTATTGGTTCATTCTATATTGCACATATATTATAATAAAATTATACAATTTATATGTTGTATAGTAAATATTCTATTTTTAGTATGTGTAAAGTTTGTTTTTATATTATCATTGTAATTTATTATAAAAAATGTTATATTTACTTTAGTGAGAAGCAAAAGTTTTCTTTTGAGGCTGATGCTTACCACTTATAGGTGTAGCATCCTTATTCAGTAGAATAAAGATGCTTTTTATATGCTATAATAATTTTAAAATTATTATTAACAATATAAAAATGATAGTTATAAAAATAACATTTAATACATCTTGCTTAAATGATTTTTTAAACATATCATATCACTTCCTCTCGTACTCCATTAACCAAAACCCTGAATAATTTAGCCTCTAGTTGGAAGTGATAAGCATCTTTCTCTGCTTCTCGATTGGTTATTATATATAGTTGATTTTCATTGTCAATAAACTCGACAAATGTCGACAAAATTAGAACCTAAAAAAATAAATTTACATAAAAAAAGTAACATAAATGTTACTTTTCAATCATCCATTCTTGATAATATTTTATCTTAGTTCCACAATATGAACATGCTTCATCATTTACATTTAATGTTGAACCACAATTATGACATCTAATCATATTAGTTCCTGCAGATATATTTTCTAATTCTTCATTATGTCTTACAAGTGTAAATTCATCTTTTATGTATTTTGATTTTAACTTTCCATTTATTAAATAAATTACTCTTAAATAAACTTTAACTTTAACATGTAGTTTATTGTTTTTTTCATAATTAGTAAATTTGTCATAATCTAAAATATCGTAGTCAATGATATTTTCACTGCTATAATATTTTTTTCTTATTTCATAATTTAAATTATTGAAAAATGTTTTTTTATCTATATTTGATGTAGACCAAAACTTTTCTTGTTCTTTATTTATTTTATTCTTATAATTTCTTATTGGTCCAAGAACAACATATGCATCCATTAAGTAGAAAACATAGTATAAAACTAATGATAAAATAAAACCAAAGATAAAAACTTTTGATATATCATAAGAATTAAATGTTCTAGAAGTTGTTTTAATATAAATAAACGATAAAATTATACTTATTATTAAATCCACAATTCCAGTAATTATTCTGTAAATATTACTTTTTAATACTAAATCATAATGGTATTTGCTTCCTAAATCTTTATCAGTATATTCTAAGTTGTAATTTGTTCCACAATAAGGACATCCATCAATAAAAGTCTTTAAATCACTAGACATTCCACAGTTAACACATTTAAAATCTTTATTCAACAAATCTTCTGATATAAAGGTATAAGTTATTCTTGAATCAAACTTTGTTTCAGTGTGCATTAAAGATCCGTTTATGTAATATTCTTTTTTTGCTCTTATACCATTTTTTACATCATCATTTCGTTGACCATTTGTATTTCTTTCTAATATCTTATCATTTGAAATGTAACTAGTTTTAATATTTATTTTGTGTTTATCAAGTTGTTGCTTATGAAACTCATTTACTATAAATGCCATATTGCCTCCTAATTATTATTGTTATTATTGTTGTTGTTATTGTTGTTATTATTTGATGAAGAACCTCCACTTGAGTATCTGCCTCCACTAGATGGTGTATAATGAGGAATAATCTTAAATACTTTGTTACTTACAACTAAACCATCAATAGAATATGATGTTTTTCTTGAAGTTATTACTTGATTTTCCTTACCTTTACAAGTTAATACTAAATCTTGTAATCCCCCTTTTACAACTCCATCTGGATTTTCTTTTAAGAAAGTATAAATGTTCTCTAAATCTTTTTCTTCAACTTCATAATATTTTGTTATATCTATACATCTTTTCTTTCTAATTAGTTCTTCATATGTTTTTGCTTCTTCTTTCATTTTATAACTCCTCATCTATATAAATAAATTCCATATTTTGAAATGGTAAATTGATTGCTGCTAAATGATAATAAGCATTATTTTTTTGTTTTAAATAATGATATTCTCTTAAAGATGTTGTTGTAAAGAAAATATTATTAGGATTTTCTTTTGAATAAAAATCTTTGTATTCATGAATCAAATTACTTATATCATAAACGTAGTAGTCTTCTTTGTCACTTTGAATATTATCAAGTACGCCTTTATAAATTAAAGTGGTATTAACATGTCTTTGTTTTGTTCTTCCTTCATCTCCATATGTTACTAAATTTCCACTTAGGATCATAATATAAAGAGCATTATTTTCTGGATAATCACATTCTTCTTCAATCATATGTTTTTTCATATAAATTTTAATTTTAGATTTTTTTGTTAAATATATAAACTCTCGGGATACATTTAATATTTGAGATGACAAATTATATTCTACTCCATCAACATCAAGAATAAATGATGAATCATCATAAATATATTTTAATTTTTCATCTTTTTGTATCAAATTGGCAAGTGAATTATCATCAACATCTTTAGGAATATAATCACTTATATCTGTTGTACGCATTTTACTAACGTATTGATAAACAAATTCATCATTTGCAGGATCTTTTTCATATCCACGATCTTCATACATTTTTTGTTGTAACTTACAAGTGTAACTTTTATTAGTTTGATATGTATTTTTTACGAATGGGCATCCTGTTTTACATAAATATAAATATCCACATTTAGAACATTCATCATTAAATGGTTTCTTGTTATGATTTAAAAATATTTTATTTCTAGCTGTTGTTAAAATATCTTCAACTGAATCTTTAAATATATTTCCATAATAATAGTCTTTATTTTTTTGTCCTCTTACACATGAATAAATATCTCCATTTACTTCAAGTAAAAAGAATTTTTCACCACAGTTATCACAGTTAGTACAATATCCTGGTCCAAATTCATTAAACCAAGGCCCATTTACACCAGCATCTAAATTAGTACCATCAAAACATTCATGCATTTTTTTATAAAATTCAACTTGTTCATCTTCACTTATGTGGTGTAATAATCCGCAGGAATTGTAATCAAAACCTATCATAAAATTAAAATCATTCATGTCTAAACAAGTATGTTCATCTAAGTATTTTATGTCATCTATTATTTCCTCTAGATGTTCATAATGTTCTTTAAATATGGTTGCTGATACTTTCTTCTTATTTGGAAGATCTTTTAGAAGTTCAATGTTTTCTAAAATTTTATTTAACGTTTTTTGATTTCCTTTAGTTAGACGATATTGATCGTGTAATGAAAATGGTAAATCTAGACTTCCAGATATAGAAACATTGAATTCCTTAATTGTATCAATATGTTTATCTAAACTATATAAATTAGTTTTTATGTGAGGGTTTCCAATAGTAAATCCTGCACTTTCAATCAATTCTTTGTTTTGTTTATAATAATCACTTATGTATTTTATAATGTCATGAAAATCTTGTTTTGATAAAGTTGTTACTTCTCCTCCATGAAGAGAAATATTAAAAGGAACTACACCACTACTTTTAAATTTATCTATTGCATACTCTAAAGTATTTAAAGGGTTCATATCACCTTGACTAACTGTATTATCTTCTAAATAACAATATTTACATCCCATATTGCAAGCTAATGTTGGAACGTATAATAAATGTATATATTTGTAATTTGTATTATCGTTAGTCATAGTAAACTTTTAAACTAACGGCTGTTGAGGATGAAAAATTATAGCTTGCAGAAACCTCAACATCAAGCGAATCGTTTATTTCCATATTAGGTACAGTTTTGTTCAATTTGAATGTCTTTGTCATGTTTGAATCTTTGTATTCCAAAGTAAACTCACTGCCGGCAGCAGTCACATTGATATCTTTTAATGTAAGTGTTGCTTTAGTTTGATATATAATAGAGTTTGTATTATATCCATTGATTCTTTCTGTATCTCCTACTCTAATATACTTAGAAGTATAATATTTATGTTTATTTTTGTTTACTAAAGACCCATAATCAATTTGATTATATTTTTTTACAGTTGTTGGACTTTCTTTAAATGCTCTCGAGTTTACTGAAGTTGAAGCAGGTATAGTTATTTCCGTTAATGAATAACATAATCTAAATGCAGATGATCCAATTTCCTTTAATTGACTGTTTTCACTTATTTCAACCTTACTTAATTTTGAACAACCATAAAAAGCGTGTCCTCCAATTCTTTTAACTGTATCAGGTATTTTTATCTCTTGTAATTTTCTATTATTTTCAAAAGTATTTCCTTTTATTTCTTCTAAATTAGCTGGTAAAGTTATACTTTTTAGGGATTTTGCATTTTGAAAAGCTTCTCCACCAATATAAGTTAATCCATCTGGAAGAACTATTGATTCTATTGACTTACAATTTTTAAAAGCGCTTCCACCTAGGTATGTTAAATTATTTGGTATGTTTATTGTTTTTAACATTTTATCATTTTCAAAAGCTTGACCTCTAATTTCTGTTATAGAGTTTGGTAAATTAACAGTTTTTAAGGTATACATATTTTTAAATACTTGACCACGTATTCCAACAACATCTTCGCCTTTATGTTTATCAGGAATATCAACTGATGTAAAATTAGTTATACCAATTGTATAAAATCTAACTGTATATCCATTTTCAGATTTTTCGTATAAAACATGTGGTTTTAAATAAACTATTGAAGAGATTAATAAAGTAGCAATAAGACATCCAATTAACGTCTTCTTAGAACTATCTTTAGTAAATGATAGTTTAACATTCATAACAATATTACTGATATCTTCTTGTGGTCTTGATTTTACTTCTTTCTTTAAAAAATTCATTAAATCGTAAGAATTTGCTTTTTTATAAAATATAAATATTATGATTAAAGCAATCACCCAATAAATGACACCAACGTGGAAGAAAATCAATGAGATAAAGACAAATGTTAATAAACTAAGAATTATAAACATTATATTTTTTCTTTTTACAGCATCTTTTGGTATTAAATCTGTTTTACTATCTATTTCAGCTTTTTTTATTTCATTTTGTAAAAATCTTACTAACATTTGTTCTTCTGTTAGACTATAAATATCATCAAAATTACTTGGAGTTACGATTCTTCTATCATTAGCTGTTACTTCAATGTTATTACCTTCTATGGCCATACCACAATTTGGACAAAATTTGTCTTCTATAAATATCTCAGTTTTACAATTTGCACATAATAATTTTACATCGCTTCTAGATCCATTACTAGTTACTGTCGATGGAGTTACCACTGACTTTCTATTGATAGCAGTCAATACAGGAGCAATAATAAAGGCTCCAAGGAACACCAATGAAAAATCTATTACAGCTACACTTGTAGTTATAAATAAATCAAAAAATATTAAAAGTGCATATCTTATAACTGATAGCTTAATAAATAATGATTTTACTTCACCATCTTTTGCGCAAGATTTTGCTATTGGATAAATAACAAAAACACTCATAAAAATAGTCATGAAGTTTTCCATAAGGAACGCCTCACCAAAGCTTAGTGAAGTTTTGGGTGATGCAAATACAAAACTTGGTAATAAAGATAATAATACTAATCCAACTTTTCTATTCATGATTTTGCCTCTTTTCTACTCTTTTTAAAAGAACTTTTTCTATTTCTTCCCAACCTTTATACCAATCTCTTGTAGGCATAATAATATCATTTTCAGTTAAAATTTCTTCACTTGTTTCTTTATTATGATATGAAGGAAAAAGAATTTTTACAGGTACGTTAGTTGCTTGAAGGTTGCTTAATAAATCATCTATTTGAATATCACCGGTAAATAATCCTTTTGACCCAGTGAAAATATAATTTTTAGAAGGTATTTCTTCTTGAGAAAATGTTCGGTAAAGAAGTTCGAATTTACCTTTAAATATTCTTCCTGAATTTTCTAAATCAAAATTATTACGGCAATCACTTAATGGATAAATATTATAATATTTACTTAGATTTTTTATTGCTTCAATTGCATGTGGTAAAAATACTGGATTTTCATATTGATCTCTATTTTTCATGAACTCACAAAATTCAGCCATTCTTTCTTTTGGAATTGATGCCTCATCAACATAATATTCTGTAAAGTCATCAATTGTATAACTTGCATTTAAAAATTCATTTACGATTTCTAAATATCCTGAAAAGCAAAGTACTTCATCAATATCTAATAAAATTGTTTCTTTTCTTTTTTCCATCTAATACACCCAACTATCTCATAGCATAATTATAACATTATATTTAATTTAAAACATTAAAAAAAAGAGAATTATCTTTTAAGAATGTAAAAGTTTTAATTCTCTTTCAAGTTCAGGATTATAAATGACCACAAAGTCTTGTTTACAATCATCAAAATCATAAAAACCTACAATTTGATTATTTTTTAAAAATCCATTTCTATCAAAAATAATTGTTGATTGTTTTTCTTCTCTAGGTACATTTGGTGTTTTAAAATAACTTGGACGTACAGCAACAAATCTACTTGTAAACTCTACTTTAATTTTGGTTAAGTTTTTTGCTTCAAAATAAGCAGTTAAACTTTTAAAATATTCTTTAGATACTAATTCAGTACAAGCAGATTTTACAACAATAACTCCTTTATCTTCATTTTGTTGAAATGATATAGTTATTGCTTCTATAAAGCCATTCTTTTTTAATCTATCTATTTCATAACTTATTTCATCTATTAAGAATTCATATTCCCTGTCATTTAAATCTATTTTTTCAACTATTGTATCTTTATTTAAATCTAAAAGTTGGTTATCTTTTGCACATTTTAAAACATCAAAAAATTCTTTCATATCATCATTGCATTCATATATATTTTTGTCATATAAATACCAAACATCAAAGGCAGTTGTTGCAAGACCTTCATTAATCATTTTTTGTACTTTACTAGATTTCATCACAACATTATGTTCTTGATCATTTAAAGAATGATGAAAACCTTTTTCTTGATATACTTTTGCTTCTAAATCTGCATCTTCTTTATCACAGTTATGAGCAAAAGTATCAATTGGATTTGTACCAGCATCAAAATCTAATAAACTTTGATATAATTCGTCACATTTGCTTAAATTTCCAAGTACAGTTTGCATTGCTTTATGTTCAATTTCACGTTTTTGTTTAACAGTAACATTATCAAATGGAGTAATATCTCCAATAATTGCTTCACCTATTTCATGAATCATTAATGTTTTTAAAGCCTCATTAACATCAAAATCATATTTAAACTCACTTCCATAAGCATATGCTAAGCCAACTGCTCCGATTATATGATCAGAAATCATTTCTACTCTTTCAGTTCCACTTTCAATGTTCCAATGTTCTTTATCCCAACCTGTACGTAACTTTGATTTTAAAGTATGATTATAATAATAAAATTTTAATATGTTGATATATTTTTCCTCATCTATATCTATTGGTAAACTAGCTAAAGCCTTATCTACAAACTCATCTATTGTAGTACAAGATGATGCTATATTTGAAAGGGAAAAATCAAGAGATTTATATTTATGTGCAAGATGTGCATCTGGTGATTTACATGCTTGGAATTCTAGTAATAATTTCTCAATTTCTTCTTTTTTGCCCATGCTTTCTATAACGTCAAAAAAATTTGGAGTATAAGATAATTCATATAATAATTCCATTTTAATAATATTAGCTAAATTGCTTGCATTATTGAATTCTGAATCAAAAGCGATTGCTAATATACTGCTTCCAAAAATGTTATCAGCACGACTGCTTTCTCCTTTATCTGTTTCTTTTAATTTATTTACTGCCATATAGAACTTTAATACATTTGTTATATTTTCTATTTTTCTCATTCTATTCATCTCCGTGATATGTATTATATATTAATATATGTTACTTAACAAGAAAAAAAACTAAATACTTATTGAGTTTTTAGTAGTTTCTTTAAAAAATTCATCTGGTGTTATGTTATATTTTGGTGTTTCATATTCATAAATTTTTAAATAATCTGGATCAAATGGAGTTTTAAGATCTAAAACAAATTTTCCTTTAACATCGGTTAAAGCTTCATTTAAAGTTGAATATTCATGTATACCTATATATTTTTGATAAGCATTTTCTAGCCAACAATATATGTTTCCTTTTTTATATATTAAAAATGTGTGTGAAGGATAAGTGTCATCTTTAAAATAAACAATTATATAAGTTTTAAATTCATAGTTAGAAAGTGAAAAATAATATCTTTCAAGTTCAACTTGATCCCAACAAACACCACATTTGGAAATAAGCAAACAGTCTGGAGCTTGTAAACGATAAAGGGTTGCATAAGTAGCATCAACATCTTCATGTTTATTTCCATCAACATCAACCCATCCATAAGTTATTTCTTTCATTTTATTTAGAATTTCGATATCTGTCATTTTATCACCTTTATTATAATATCATAATGCTGGTGAACCTTCAAATGAAGTTTGACGCTTTTGAAAATAGATTAAACATATAATGCCAGCTATTAAAAGTAAACTTCCAAGAGTTTTAATTTCATATAATCTTTTTTTACTTTTTGGAGCTTTCTTTAATGCCCGATAATTTCTTAAGAAAAAATAAATATAGATTAAGAATGTAATCGATAAAGTAAATTCAAAAACTTTATTTGCTTCATTATGAAAAGAATCATTATTTTCTTCAATTGACTCTATTTCTAAGTTATCTCCTCTTATATTTAAAAGACAAAGAGATGCAAATACAATCCAAATAAAATTTTCAAAATTTAGTCTATTTATATCTTCATTCATATTAAATTATATTAAAAAAGAAGTGTTTTTTTAACACTTCTATTTAAACAAGTTTTTTATTCTTTGGAAGAATGATACTTTTTTAGTTGTTTTTTGTGTATTTTGTTTTGGAGCTTCATATTTTTTTCCATCTACTACTAAAATCATTCTTGTTTCATCACTTGAATTTAATGATTTAGAGTTTACTGATTTATAGTTTTCTCCAAGTTTAACAATACTTTTTACCTTATTAGTTGTTGTTTTAACATCTCCACCAATTATGTTAGTAATCTTAGTAATTCCTTCTTCATTATATTTTGAAATACCAGCAGATAATTCGGAAATTCCTGAATCTAATGTAGAGATTCCAGCATATAAAGTTTTTAATGATTCAATAGATGCATCTTTTACTTGATCAGCAACATTGCTTGCAAGTGTTGGTGCTAAAGTCTCAGTTGTCTTTAAAGCACTTTCTTGAGCAACTTTTACAGCAACAGATTTAGAAACATTTTCAGCTACATGTGATGAAACACTTGAAGCTAAAGCCGCATTGTTAACTTGTAAAGCATCTTGCATTGGTTTAATTTTTGTAAATAATGTAATACATGCTTGATCGTTATAAGCAGAAGCTCCTAGAGCACTACAACGTCCATACTCTTCGATTTCTCCGATACTTTTTAAATAAGTCATCATTATGTTTGTTGAATATTCAGTTACTTTTCCTACAACATATTGATCGTTTGGATCAAGACTTGACTCAACTTCTTTCCAAGCAGAAGTTGCTATATTATTCTTATATTCTTCAGTAAATGAAGAAGAAACCAAACCTTTTGCTTGAGAAGTAATCATACTTAATTGTTCATCAGTTAAAGTTGAACCAGAACTTGCTTTCATTGAACTTGATAAAGCTTTTTTTAATTTACTAGATCCTTCTTTTAATTTTTTTGTATTTGTATCAATTAAATCCATATTGGATTTTAATTCATTAGATTTTTCATATAGTGTATCTAATTTATCAAATATTTTTAAATCACTTGAATCAACTAATTTTGGAGTTATTACTGAATACATTGAACTTAATTCAAAACATGTTGTTTCATAAGTAATCTTTATTGTATCAGTATTTTTTAATGAACTTAAATCTAAGCTTTCATATAACCCTGGAGTTGCAATTGCACCTACAATATTTTTACTACCATTACTGATTACTTTTCCATTCTCTACTTCAACATTGGTTCCGTCATTTATAATAGTTCCAAAAGTTACAACAAATGGTGTATATAAAGTTTCATTTTTGCCATTTACTTTAACGATATGTTTATCTGTGTTTTTATATTTTATAGATATTTCTACTTTACCACTTTTACCTAACATATCATCAACAGACATTTTTTCACCATTTAATTTATAAGTTATTTCCATATTTATTGGTAAACTTTTATTATAAACTCCTTGATAATAAATATCTTTTCCATTAGCTTCAACAGTTAGTTTATTTCCATTGATATTTAATGTTTCATTTCCATTGATATTTAATATTTCACTTAATTCAGTATAATCTTCAATAGTTTTAAGTGAAGTATTATTTTTTAAATGTTCGTTTACAAGTACTGATGAATAATTACCATTAGAATCTAATTTTCCATAAACTGTTTCGATTCTTGATAAAGCATAAGTATTTGTTGGAACACTTAATAACATAAACGATAAAGCACATACTGAAGCAATTACCTTTTTATTATTTTTGTTCATATTATTACATCCTTTCGTAGTTTTCATTATTAATGAATCAAATATTAGAAGTATTGAAGGTAAAACAGTTATAACAACTATCATACTAACAATTGCTCCTCTTGAGATAAGAGTACATAAACTTCCAACCATTTCTAGTTGAGAATAAACACCTACTCCAAATGTTGCAGCAAAGAAACATAAACCACTTACTAATATTGATCTACCATTATAGTTTAAAGTTTGAAGAGCTGCTTCTTTCTTTTCAATACCATCACGTCTTAATTTAAGATAAGTTGAAGTTAGAAGAATTGCATAATCGATTGTTGCACCTAATTGAATTGTACCTAAAACTATTGGAGCAACAAATGGTAATACATCGCCTCCAAAATATGAAATTGACATATTTATAAATATTGCTGATTCTATTGCACTTATTAGAAGTATTGGTAAACTGAAACTCTTAAGTACAATAAATAGAATTAGTAAAATACATATAATTGATGAGTAGTTAACATTGTTGAAATCTGTATCACTTATCTTAATTAAGTCTTTCATAAGTGGTCCTTCACCAGCAACGATTATGTTGTCATCATATTTTTTAACAATTCCATTTATAACGTCTACTTGATTATTAAGTTCATCACTAGCGACTTCATAAAGTGAATTTATTAAAACCATTTCATATTTATCATTTTTAAACATTTTTACAAGATCATCACTTAACATATTTTCGGTTAAACCATGTTCTTTAAGTTTATTAAATGATAATACAAAATCAATTCCATCTACATTTTTTATTTCATCCAACATTTTAGCAACATCATCATTTTTTAAACTAGTATCAACTAATATTATTTCTGGACTTACAATATTGAATTTTTCTTTTAATTTTGTATTAGTGCTAATACTTTCAAGAGTTTCTGGTAAAGATGAGTCCATCTTGTAGTAAACTTCTACATTCTTATATCCTAAGTATGCTGGAATAGATACAACTAAGAATATAATAAATAAAGCAATATGATGTTTTACAATGAATTTATTTAATCCTTCAAATTTTAGATTTAAACTCTTGTGTTTTGTCTTTTCAATTAAAGAATCAAATACAAGTAATAAACTTGGGAATAATGTTAATACTGATATAACTCCAAGGATTACACCTTTAGCCATTACTATACCTAAGTCACGTCCAAGAGTTAATTTCATTGTACATAATACTAGGAATCCAGCAACAGTTGTAAGTGATGAACCTATAACTGATGTAAATGTTTCTTTAATGGCTTCTTTCATTGCCTCTTCTTTAGTTTTAAATATCTTCTTTTTACTTTCGTATGAGTGATACAAGAAGATTGAAAAGTCAGTTGTAACACCTAATTGCAATACAGCAACCAATGCTTTAGTAATATAAGATATCTCTCCTAAGAAGATATTTGTTCCTAAGTTATACATTATGGCGGATCCAATGTTTAATAATAAGAATATTGGTACCATGTATGAATCAAGTGATAACTCAAGAACAACTATACAAAGAATTACAGCTATAACAATATATATAAGTATTTCCTTATTGGATAGTTCCATAGTATCAAGTACCATTGAACTCATACCACCAAGTTTTATCTTTTCTTCACTGATATTTCTTATTTCTTTTACAGCATCAATTGTTTCTTCACTTGATGTACTTCCGTAAAATGTAATAAAAAGCATATCAGTGTTGTCTTTATGAAGTTTTTCAGTTATCTCACTTGGTAGCATAGAAATAGGAATAACTGTACCAATTGCATCATATATTGACATTACTTGGTTAACTCCATCGACATCTTTGATTTTTTCTTCGAGATCAAGTAAATCTTTGCTGCTTAAGTTGTTGGCAACAGCAACGGAATATGACCCCATATCAAAATCATCTGTTAATATATCTTGACCCTTAATAGTTTCAATATCTTTTGGTAAGTAAACTAATATATCATAGTTAATTTTAGTTAAGTAGTTACCAATGAATGATAATACTAAAAGAAGCCCAGATATTATTAGAATTAATTTCTTATGTTTACAAATTAATTCGGACATTTTATCCATATCATTTCCTCCATTCGCCTCTATATTTTATTACTTAGATTTTAAAAATAACA